>JBAWBR010000016.1:0-24522 GCA_049589875.1 Terriglobales bacterium | reverse complement strand
CCCGCCACGCCGGAGCAAACTCCTCCTCCACGAATGTCTCGAAGGAAGTGGGCGTAGTGTTCGCAGCCGTTCGTGGCTCCAGCGCCTTCATGTGTCCCGAGTTCAGAGCGCCCGCCATCTCCAGTATCAGCTCCACGAAATTAGCCGACATCCCCATCTGCACCATCGCCCCGCGCAGCTGTTCGTTCGGCGCCTGAATGTACCCAAGAGAAGGCTTCCCAATCGCTTTGCCGATAATCGAAGCAATCTCTATGTAATCAAGGTCGCGATGCCCTTGCAGTTCCGCCGTCTGCTTGCCGCGGAATTCCCGCCGCAAAAGCGCGTCCGCCGCTGCCGCTCCAATATCCTGGGTCGCAATCAGAGGAAGTTTAAGATCCGCCCGCACCGGCCCCGCCATGCTTCCCATCATGCGGATCACACCCACCTGCGGCAAAGTGTTTTCCATGAAATATCCGGCGCGCAAATGCAGCACGTTTGCGCCGTCAATCTGGTTGAGCTTCTGTTCAAGATCGTGCAGACCCAGAACCGGTCCTGTCCCGCTCGATTTATCGGCGCCATAGCTGCTGAGCGCAACCACATTCTTCACGCCGGCGTTTCGGACCGCGCTCGCGATGGCGTTGCTCACGCGCTCCTGAAAGCCCCGGTAATCGTTGCCGGTAACGTCCGGTGGCACCATGACGTAGGCACCCTCAGCCCCTTTGAAAGCCTTGCTCAAAGCGGCCGCATCCGCCGCGTCGGCAACAAAAATCTCTGCCCCTTCACCCGCAAGAGTCTGTAATCGGTCCGCGCTTCTTCCCACTACGCGGACTTTCTCTCCCGCCGCAAGAAGATTCTTCGCCACAACATGTCCTGTGTGTCCGCTTGCTCCAAGAACAACGTACATAAAACCTCCAATCACAACGATTGGATGTCCGGCTCCATCGCATCGCTTCACAAAAGATGGCACGACGGTAAGAATGATGACAGCAAGGATAAGAATTACAACGCGCTGCGGCGAAGGCAGGAATTCCAGCTGGCTTTCAGTTGTAGGAGGATGCCGATTTCGCCAGCCCTTTCGAGCGCAGCACTTCTCTTACTTTCTTCGCTAGATTTTGCAGCGTGAATGGTTTCTGCAGGAACGCCGCTCTCGGCCCAAGCCCTCCCGGAGTAACAACCGTATCTTCGGTATAACCCGAAAGATAGAGAACGCATATCTCCGGTCTCATAGCCACTAATTTCTTCGCTAACTCACGCCCGCCAATCCCCGGCATCATCACGTCGGTGACTAATATGTCGATCGTCTCTTTTGTTTCTTCGGCCAGGCGGAGCCCAGCCTCGCCATTCTCCGCTTCCAGCACTTTGTAGCCGCGGGAATTCAGCGTCAGCCGCACCAGTTCGCGCACCGACTCCTCGTCTTCCACCAGCAGCACTGTCTCGCATCCGCCCTTGTCCGCTTCCCGCGTCATTGCCGGAGTTTCTTCCAGGCTCTCTTCCACTCGCGGCAAATAAACATAGAAGGTCGTGCCCAGCCCGACGTTGCTCTCCGCAATCACATATCCATTGCTCTGCTTCACAATTCCATACACCGTCGAAAGCCCCAGCCCCGTTCCTTTTCCTTTTTCTTTGGTCGTGAAAAATGGCTCGAAGATGCGTGACAGCGTCTCCTTATCCATGCCATGCCCGGTATCGGCCACCGAGATCACCGAATAATGTCCCGGCTGAATAAACCGGTGTTCGCCTGTGTTCGGCCGCACCAGCACATTCGCGCTCTGGATGACAATCTTCCCGCCTTCCGGCATCGAATCCTTGGCATTTACCACCAGATTCATGATCACCTGCTCAAGTTGGCCGACATCGGCCCGCGTGTGTCCTGTTTCCGACGAGAGCCTGGTAATCAGCTCGATGTTCTCACCGATCAGCGGCCGCAGCAGGCGCTCCATGTTGCCAATGATCGCGTTCAAGTCCACAACTTTTAATTCCAGCAGCTGCTTTCGGCTGAAGGCCAGCAATTGACGCGTCAGCACCGCCGCTCGATCCGCCGCCTGATGAATCGACTCCACCTTCTGATGCATTTCGCTGCCCGCTTCCATCTTTTCCAGCAGCACCTCTGTGTACCCGTTGATCACCATCAGCAGATTGTTGAAGTCGTGCGCCACGCCTCCCGCAAGCCGCCCCACCGCCTCCATCTTCTGCGCCTGCCGGAATTGTTCTTCCAGCTGCCGCCGTTCGGTCACGTCTTCGGCAATCAGCTCCAGAACCTCTTCCTGGTCTTCACCCCCGCTCGCCGCCCGCCCGCTCAGTCGCACGTGGATCAGGCGTCCGTCCTTATGTTTCCAGGGAACCTCGACCCCATTCAAACATCCCGCGCGCCGGTACTCTTCGGTCAGGCGCTCAATCTCCTGCGGATTCACATACACATCCCGCCGCGCGTCCAGCTCCAGCACTTCTTTTACCGATCCATACCCCAGCATGCTGATCAAGGCCGGATTTACATCCAGGAATCTCCCGCTCAGCGTGCAACGGTAAATTCCAAAAACCGCACTCACGATCAATGAACGATACCGCGCCTCCGATCTCCGCAACGCCTCCTCATAGCGCTTATGCTCGATCGTTACCGCCAGCTGCTGAGAAACGAATTGCAGAATCTCACGGTCGCGCTCCCGGAACCGGACGTTCTGCGTGTAGCTCTGCACCACCAGCGCCCCAATGCTGGTCGCGCCGCTCTTCAGTGGAACCCCAAGCCAGTCCAGCGGCCGTGATCCAATCAAATCCACTTCTCCGCTGCCCATTAATTCGCTGAATATTTCCGGCGTTGCGAGCAAAGGTTCTCCCGTCCGCAGCACATACTCGGTCAGGCCGCGGCCCAGCCGCTTCGGCGTCGGTGGCTCATCCTTTTCGTCGACGAAGTAAGGAAAGCTGAGCAGTTGCGACTGCGGATCGTACAGCGCAATGTAAAAATTCCGCGCGCACATCAGCTGCCCCACAATGTTATGAATGGCGGCATAAAATTGCCCCATGTCTTCCGCGGATTGGCTGCGCGACGCAATCGCATAAAGCACCGCGCTCAATTCCTCCGCTCGCTTCTGATCCGTGATGTCGCGATAGGATGTGCATGTCCCAACCGTTTTGCCGTTCAGCATCACCGGCGAACTCGAAAGCAGCACATCCACCAGCGATCCGTCCCGCCGCCGCCGCCGCGTCTCCAGCGCCAGCTTCTTGCCGGCGTTAAGATTCTCCGCAATCCACGCGATCTCCGCATGGCGGTCGGGAGGCACGATCAATTGGTCGATCGGCTGCCCCGCCAGATCGCTGGAAAAGCCGAACAGCCGCGCAAACTCACTATTCACGCGGATCACGCAATTGTTTTCGTCGAGTATGCTGATTGCTTCGGGAACGTTTTCGATCAGCTGATGAAAGTAGGCTTGTTCAACCGTGACCGCGCCCGGATTTTCCTGCGCAGCACTCAAGGACGGCGCTGCCGTGCTCCCCGGTTTTCCAGGTGTTTCGCTCGCCACAACCTTCGGGCGCACTTCAATTTGCGGCAGGTTTCCGGAACCCGCCGCGATGGCCTCTTTCTCCCGCATTCAGTCCTTCTCCAGCGCGTTTGAGGCTGCTTTTGATGGTATTCGAGGAGGATTTCCCGCGGGTAATTACCCCGGTAATCAGGAGCAGGAAGTCCCAGAGTGGGGCACCTTGAGCCCATGCATGTGTGAGTCCATGCATGTGAGTCCATGTGTGGTGTGTGTGGCGCGGGCGCCCCCGCCCGCGAAAAGCCAGCACCCAAAAACAATGTCGTGCGCCAGCCAGGATAGTCTTAACCAGCCAGCTACCCATGAGTCAAGTCAAGGTGTGGGCCGGAGCCCTTACGAGTTACTGGCCAGTAACTCACACAGCCGTTCAATGGTCGCCCGCTGCTCGCTCGTCAATACCAGAAATTGAAACCCGCAGCGCGTCCCTCTGCTATATCGGACGATTGCCCGCACTGCAATCGCCATCGGCGGGAACGGAATCGAAAAATTCACTGACACCACCTCTCCCACCTTGAGTTCCCCTGTAACCGTTGCTCCCAGCCCATCCCCTCCAAACTCGCTGATTCTTCCCCACAAAGGAATGGTTACACCATCGCGAAATAAGGAAAGCTCTATGCGGGCGTCATACCGGTAACGGGGATAGCGCCTTACCCGGGCATATGCTTCCGTGCTTGGTGCGTTCTTGATCAATCCGCCCCTTTTGTAAGTCCGGCCTTCCGGCCCGCGCGCTGCGTGTTAAGGACTGCGTGTTAAGGAGTGCGTGTTACTCGATGACAATAAGACACGTGCCTGTTATCTGATGATATTAACTTTCCGAGCAACAGGGATTTCCTGTGGGGGAATGGTAATCAGCCGATTGCAACCGCGCATCCTGCCTAGGCAACAAACGCGTCTCGCGGAGAATTATTCACGGCCTTCCAGCGATTGTGCTTCAGCCTACTCAATTCTCCAACCAACTTTCGTACATGTACGAGTGCGCAAAAGATCGCAGCATGCGCTTTTGCTTCCTCGAATCGCCAAAGAGTTTGCTTAACCAATTTTGGATGGCGCAGCGTTAGCCCGCGCTGCGGCACGCGCCTTCCCCGTGGCGGCTTAACAGCCTTCTGAAAAAGTCATCTCGGATGGTCGTTTTGAAACGTACGCCCTTCGCGCCGCAACCGCTCAAAACGTGATAACGGCTCTTGCCGCTGGCGAACCATGGATTTTCCAACCGCCCCCGCCCCCGGATTAGGCTATGATTAGAATCAATGTGGGTTCTGTAGAGCTCGGGACTTCCCAGGCACGTCCGCAATCCACCGTCTTATTTCATGACTTATCAATCCAGCGCCGCCGAACAGTGGTATCCCGAGTCGCCTGAGTCACCCGTTTCCATCCCCATCGATCTTCTTCCCCCGCCCGAACTCAGCCGCTCGCTCTGGAAATCCCTGCTCGGCAATCTCCGCGACACGTTCGCGCCCGAAAAACTGCCGCCTCTTCAGCTCACTTCGCGCCCGGTCAACGTCGGGCTGCCGCTTGGCGACCAGCTCCGCCTGCCCTGGTTTCGCACCGTTTTCACCAATATCGGCGACGTGCTCTCGCCTGAGGTTCTGCCGCCGCTCGAACTCGAATCCCGTCCCGTGGATGTCGGCGAACTCATCACCGACCAGCTCAGTCACATGTGGTGGGGCTCGTTGTTGCGCAATCTCGCCGATCGCGTCGCGCCGGAGTCATTGCCCACTCTTCAACTCACCGCCAAGCCAATCCCAGACATCATTGCGAAGTCCTGGATCCTGCTGCCCATGTGGTCGGAGACCATCGACGGCCCCAAGATTTTCTATCCCGATAAACCGAAGCCCGCCGAAGCCCCCCGCGCAGTCAGTCCAAAACCCGCGCCCGCGCCCCTCGAACCCGTTCTCTCCCGCGATCCCACTGCCGCCGATCTTCTCCGCGATATTCGCCGCTCCACCATCCGCCGCCGCATCTGGATCGGCCTCGCCGCCGCGCAGGCAGCCTACCTGATCGCAGTGACCATCTGGCCAGCAAGGTTCTAAGAGGATTCTGAATAAAGTGTGGCGCGGATGCCTTCGCAGGTGGTGAAAAGCTCTTCGCCGCAGCGCCCGTGCAGCCTACTGCCGCAGCCCAGTCCAGCCCTCCGCAATCACCATCGAGTTCCCCGGATTCCGCGAGTCGTATTTCACTGACGTTGGCAGCCCCAGCCGGCACGAATGCAGATTGATCCACTGACGCAGATAAGTCACATCCTGCGATGCCTCATACGAAACGCCCGCCACGTCATACTGATAAATCAGCATCGTCGCCGAGCGCTGTCCATTGTCCGGCAACTCCTGCACGTCGATCACGGTTCCATCGGTGATGCGGCCAATCGTGTTCAGCCAGTTGCGGCGTTCCAGTTCCACTTCCTCCGCCGATTTCGGTTTCCGGCGCAGCAGCGCATAGCCGGCCAGAGCCACTCCAACCGCGCACAATACGAATGTATAAAGACGAAGCGTAATCATCGACGATCGCAGCCCGAACCTGTTGTGGGATCGCTTCCAGAATAAGCGAAACGTTTCGCGAAGCCAATGGTACAAAGGTGTGCAAGAGTCGCTTGAAAGTAATGCCTCAGCTGGACAGCCGCAAGCGTGCGATTCAAGTGTCGTGTGTGGCGCGGGCGCCCTCGCCCGCGAAAGCTGTCATCAAAAAAAGCCCTGCCTCAGCCCTACGGCCGCCGCCGGTAATAAATGTTGAACTCAAACCCCGTATTCGGAGGGAAAATTTCCGCCACCTTCCGCAGTCGCTCCGCCATGGGAGCCGGCGCCAGCAGCGGATAATCCCTCTCCCGCAAATCGTAGTAGTCCACGTCCAGATAAACCGCCAGCAGATAAATCGAGATCGCATCCGCAAAACTCGCCGCCAGATATTCGTTCTTATATTTCTCCGCATCCGAACCCGGCGCCGTCGCCATCTTCCGCGACTCCCATGCATCCAGCGACGTCTCTCCCCGCACTCCCGCTTCCACCTGCTGCCACGCCAGATCGGCAAAGGTCGCCGACACTCCCGCCCGCTCCACCAGCGCGTGTCCTACATTTATAAAAAACTCGAACGCCACCGAAAACTTGTCGTCCATCAGCCGCGTCGAAATAAAAACGCACTGCGCATCGCCAATACTAAGGTTGCGATGGCAAACCGCGCTGTCGCTGAGCACCACGTCATAGCGCTCCGCAATCAGCGTCTCCTCGCCCTGGCTCACCGTGAGCGGCACAAAATAATATGCCTTGCGCGCCAGCGCCGAGGCGATCGACCCCGGCACCGCCGCAATCATGCGGTCCAGATCGTTCTCGGCGATCATCACCTCGCCCGCGCGGGCATAGCAGATGCCATTCGGCGCTTGCGAAACGGGGCTCGATTGTACGATCTCCGCGGGGCTGCGTGTGATCGTCGATGCGGTTTGCGACATGCCCGTATTGTAGCGTATGAAAAGCTGCCGACAGCTATCGCCGCCCAGCGCTAGCCCTCGGTGTCCCTTCTTCGTGCTCGTTCTTCAGGGCCTATCGTGAGCGAAGCGGGACGCCCGAAGCGCAGTTCCGCTCAGTGCGGATCTCCGGCCGGGTGCCCGGCAGTCCACGAAATTCTCCCTCGGCCCCGCTCCCTAAGGCGTCCGCTTCAGAACCAGATCCATCTTCGTCTCCGCCTGTTTCAGCGTGCCCGTGATCGCCGAGTCGTCTTTGTTCATGGTTCCGTCAAACACCGTCAGGCTGGCGCTGTTTTCAAAGTGCAGCGCAGATTGCTTGTAGGTAATAGCGGTGAGTTGAATGCCCGACGTGTCCTGGTCCGGGTAGTCGATCGTGCCACTCAGACTTCCGTCCTGCGCAGCCGAAATGTGCACAACAATTCGCTTCTTCGCTTGGGCGCCCGGATTCAGAGTTCCGCTCCAGTCTCCCACGATTGGCCGTGTTTCCTGCGCCATCGTCAAAGTGGGCACCATGCCCAGTGCGAATGTCAGCATCACTCCCGCTCCCAGCGCGAACGATGTAGCATAAAACCTTTTCATGGTCGAACTCCCATCCCCCAAGATTACCAGTCATGACAAACTACCTATTCTGATGAGAAATTGTCCACCAGGGTCAACAAGTGTACCCGCGTTTTTTTACGATTTCGGGTAGCCCGGCGGTCCGCCATGGTTGGTTCTCCTGAGCCCAGCCGCACAAACGAAGCGGAGACAAAAGAAGCGCAGTCCCGCCACCACCGAAGCGTCCCCGCTTCCACCTCCGCACCGGGCGGCCCTTCGCCAGAAACACCCCAATCGTGCGCCCGTTGCCAGTGAGTCGCAATCGGATCATCGCACCCGCTGTCCCATTTCGGCACCCCGATTCATCACAATTTCATTGTGTCCCATGTCATAGACATCCCCACAAGGACGCGTCAAAATCGATCAACACTATTCTCGGCATCGAGCCTTGAACTAAGAAAAGTTGGGTCTACACTTGGTCGCGCTTTTTGCGAACAAGTGGCCTCCCGCGGGATGCCGCCAATAGAAAAGTGGGGAGCAATAAATCCTATCGCGTGAAGAATCAAGACTTTACCCGCAACTCCCTTCATTGCAAGACTTTGCAAAACCTTGTTCGCAAAGTCTTGACTCCAATAGACCGGGTGGGGGAGGGGTACGCAAAACACACGAATAAGCAATGAGCAATCAGCAACGAGCAGTGAGCAATAAGCAATAAGTAATGATAAGCCGCTTACTTACTTACTTACTTACTTACTTACTCACTTAACGAGAACCGATAACTTCTTAAAGGAATAATAAATGGAACCTACTCCAGTTACTCGATGCCAGCACCTTCACACCGCCGGCACGCAATGCGGTTCACCCGCTCTGCGCGGCCAGCAATATTGTTACTACCACCAGGAGAACCCTCCCCGTCCACTCGAAAACAATGCCGGGAGCGAATCCTCCGGCGACCCGCAACTTCTCATCCCCGTCCTCGAGGATGCGCACTCCATCCAGGTCGCCATCCGCCAGATCATGCAAGCGCTCGTGCAGAAAAAGCTCGACTCTAAAACCGCCGGGCTCCTTCTCTATGCGCTGCAAATCGCTTCCTCCAACCTCAATCGTATGGATGATGAAAAGCCGCAGCCAGAGCAGGTTGTCATCGATCTCGATAAGATCGCGGAAACTCCGCTCGAAACGGATTTCTTCGATGAGCCGGACGAATCGGCGGACGCAAATGACTCGGGCGGCCCCGCGGCGGACGAAGAAATCCCGGAAGAACTTCCTCCTCCCCCGCCAGTCATTCGTCAAGAATCCGTCCAAGTCTGTATTTATCCTGACTTCGAACGGTCTCTGATCCCCGTCGATCGGCTGCGCGCGGCTATTGCCATTCTTCAGAAAGGTGTCTCCGAGTACGAATCCAAGATGCCGAAATCGGAAGTATCCGAAACTCGTATGCCGGAAAAATCCGCGCTCCAGACCTCTGAAGATCCCGCAGCACAGTCATCTCAAGATCCCGCCAGTGGCGACTCAAATCAAGATCCGGTTAGCAGCGACTCCAACGACAATCTGCCGCCCGGCACAATCCAGGCCTGCGCCAGAATGCCCCGGCGCGAAAAGAGGTCGGAAGAAAGAGTCGAATATGTGAACTGACATCTCATGAGGGCCCAAAGCCCAGAGCCCAGAGCCCAAAGCCCAAGCCCGACTTGTTGTAATTTAGAGTGATGGCAAATACAGAATCTGCCAAGCCGCGCTGGATCGGCGTGCCTGTGCGCGCATTTGCGATTACGTTTCTTTTTACCCTGCTCTCGTTCGCGGTCGCGCTCCTGCTGAGCATTCTCGGGACGATCGTTTACTCGCAGGTCGAGCACGTGGCGCCCAATCTACGGTACGCGTACCGGCATATCGCGTTTCCCTTCGCGATCGCCGTGGGAGCGATTGTGCTGATCGTGATGCTGGTTCTCGAGATAAGGAATTATCGTCAGAATAAAGCGCTGGCCGCGATCGAACGCGCAAGTTAAACCGAGGGCCGGCAACTTATCGGCAGTTCCGAGTGCCTGCCCTGACCTTGCCGAAGGGGCGGCTCGCCCTCGGCTCGGTGGTTGATTTTGGGTGGCGCAGCGGTTCACCGCTGCGACGAGCGCAGCGTTTTCAATGCGGCTTCAGCCGCTGCGGGCACAATATGAGAGCAGATGATTTTTTCAGCAACCGGCTTGACCCAATGACTCAATGACCCAATGACCCAATGACTCGATCACTCAATGACCGAATGACCCGATCACCCTATGACGCTCGGAGGTCGATTTTGGGTGGCGCAGCGGTTCACCGCTGCGATAAGCGCAGCGTTCTCAATGACGGCTTCAGCCGCTGCGGGACAATATGAGAGCAGATGATTTTTTCAGCAACGAGCTTGACCCAATGACCGAATGATTCCCCGCATCGCCATTCCGATGCCGCATTCCGGCGATCGCGCCTACGCCGAGCGCGCGCTGCCGCAATATGAAGAAGCTGTCCGCGGAGCCGGAGGCGAGCCCGTGTGCATCGACTTCAATCAAAGTGCGGAAGAAGTAAAGAAGACGCTCGCGAGCTGCGATGCCGTGCTCCTCCCGGGAAGCCGCGCCGATGTCGATCCGGAGAAATATCATGCCGCGCGCCATGCGAAAACCGTCGAACTGGATTCAAAGCGCGACAACCTGGATCACCTGCTGCTCGACCATGCCTACCGCGCGCGCAAACCCGTGCTCGGAATTTGCTACGGATTGCAATCGCTGAACGTGTATCGCGCAGGCTCGCTAGTGCAGGATATCGAATCGCAGAATCTTGAAGCCCAGAATCTCCAATTAACGATCAATCACAGCGCCGGCCGCGCCGTTCCGAAGGCGCACGAGGTGACGATTGATCCCGCATCGCGCCTGGCGGAAATTGTGGGCGTGCGCGATGGCGAGCCGATCGCGGTGAATTCTTCGCATCATCAATCGGCCGAGACCGCAGGAGAAGGCCTGCGCATCGTAGCGCGCTCACCGGAAGATGGAGTGATCGAAGCGCTCGAAGGAACCGAGCCCGATCATTTCGTGCTGGCCGTGCAGTGGCATCCCGAGCGCTCGGTCAACGATGCGCCGGAGCTGGCGGAATCGGCGCACGCAATTTTCAAGGCGTTCGTGGCAGCGGCGCGAGCGAACCGCGAGCAGTCGGTTGAGCAGCGAAGCCGCTCGGGTTTGGAATGACAAATCTAAACGCAGACTACGAGCGTTGCAGCAGCACCGTCACATGCGCAATCGCCGCATTGTCCGTTCCTGTGCCTTCGGGAGTCTTCGCTTTGATGCCGACGCAATCTTCGCCAACGCCGCAAAGTCCAGCGACGTGCTTGCGAATCGCGGCAGCGTGCGGACCGATTTTGGGTGCAGCGAGAATCAGCGCCGAATCGAGATTGACTAACTCGTACCCAGCGGCAGCAACGCGCTTGAGAGCTTCGCGAAGAAAGACGGCCGAATCCGCGCCTTTCCACTGCGGATCGGAAGGCGGGAAAAGCGTGCCGATATCGGGACCAGCGATCGCGCCCAGCAGCGCGTCGGTGATCGCATGAAGCAGAACGTCTCCATCGGAATGTCCGCCAAGCCCCTTGTCGTGCGGGATGGCAACGCCGCCAATGATCAGCGGAATCGCAGCCTTGAACTCGTGCGAGTCGTAACCGTAGCCGATGCGCAGTTGAGGAGTCATAGTCAGTGGTCAGTGGCTAGTGAAAACCAAGTTGCATCGCCGAGACGCAGAGAGCGCCGAGAATCCATTTTCCGCTTTTCTCCGCGACCTCGGCGTCTCGGCGGTGAGAATTCAATAACAGAGTCGGCTAACCACTGCTTTTCAAATAAAACTCGGCCAGTTCCATATCAGCCGGAGTTGTGATCTTAATATTCTTCGCCGAGCCCATGACGACCATCACAGGCAATCCGCTGCGCTCGATGAGAGAAGCTTCATCGGTGCCGACAAAACCGTCCGCGGTCGCTTCATCGAAAGCCTTCTTCAGAATGTCATATCGGAAGCCTTGCGGGGTTTGCGCCATGACCACTCCCGCGCGAGGAATCGTCGTCTTGATGATCGCGCCATCGGCGGTGCGATCCACCTGCTTCACGGTATCGACAGCAGGCAAGCCGGCGATGGCCGCATGATGTTTCTTGGCAGCGGCAATGACGTCGTTAATGATCTCGGCGCTGACGAATGGCCGCACGGCGTCGTGCACAAGCACGATGTCATCCGGATTCGCGGCCAGGCTGCGCAGCGCGCTGGCGACAGAATCCTGGCGATGCTCGCCCCCTTCGACCAGTTGCAGCCGCTTCTTCAGCAGCTCCGGATACTGCTTCTCAATCTGCGTGCGAAAGCCAGCGATCTCATCCTTGCGCAGGGCGACGACAATTTCGTGCACAGCGGGCGTGGCGCCGAACTGGCGCATCGTGCGCACCAGAATCGGCACGCCTCCCAGGTCTTTGAACTGCTTGCTCGGCGACTCTTTTCGGGGCTTGCCGGGCGACAAAGGAGCCATGCGCGTGCCGAGTCCGGCCGCGGGAATGATGACAAACACCTTCATAGATCGGGCGATCAGTATAGTACAGCACCGGCGAACTGGGGACCGGGAACTGAGAACTGGGCACTGAGAACTAAGGACCGGGAACTGGCGACCGGGAACTGGAAGTGGGGACTAGAGATGACGGCAGAAAGCGACGGGCGGTTTTCTAACCCCTTTCCGCTGAATCTCTTCGTTGACAAGTGCGCGAGACGTGGGCTATCCTAGATTCCTTTGGAAGTCCTGCGGCTGCCCGCCGGGAACACCTTGCGCGTTCTGCGTGCAATTGCTTTCGTGGATTGATCTTTCTTTCGATTAGTCTTTCTTCGAAATACTCAGGGCACTCAGCGGTCTTCAATTATTACGTTTTCAGTTTGGGAGAGTTGCATGTCAACCTATTTCCCGAAAGAAGGGGATATTGCGCGGAAGTGGTTTGTAGTGGACGCCACCGGGCAGCCGCTCGGGCGGCTGGCTTCGCGCATCGCCCGCATTCTAATCGGCAAGGAAAATCCGAAGTACACCCCGTTCATCGACACCGGCGATCACGTGGTTGTGATTAACGCCGAACAGGTGAAGATCACCGGCATGAAGGTCGAACAGAAGGCGTATCACCATTACACGGGCTATCCCGGCGGATTGCGCTCGGAGGATTTGAAGAAGCGCCTGGTGCGCAAGCCGGAACTCATTATTGAGGACGCGGTTTCGCGCATGCTGCCCAAGAACAAACTGGGCAAGCAGATGTTCACCAAGCTCAAGGTGTACAAGGGCGACAAGCATCCGCACGAGGCGCAGAAACCGGAAGCCAAAGTGTTCGCGTAAAATGCAGCCGCAATCTGCGAAAGAAGCTGCGAGCCATGAGCTGCGCGCTTCGAGCAAGCAAGTTTTAGATCTTTTGAAAGGTTAATCGGCCAAACGTTTCAGTTTCCGCGCCATGGTTGCCCGGAACTCGAAGCTCGAGGCTCAAAGCTAAAAATGGCAGAGACAGTTCAATACTACGGAACAGGGCGGCGGAAAGCGGCGATTGCACGCGTTTTTCTGCGTCCGGGCAGCGGCGAATTCAAGGTTAACGGCAAGGCGTTCGAAGAATATTTTGTGACGCCCTCGCAGCGGACCAGCGCCAAATCGCCGCTGATTTTGACGGAAACCGGAGCCAACTTTAACGTGCTCGCCAACGTCTGCGGCGGCGGCGTGGCCGGCCAGGCCGATGCGGTGCGCCTGGGCATCACCCGCGCTCTGATGGAATTTAATGCGGAACTGCGGAAGCAGCTGAAGGCCGAAGGTATGGTCACTCGCGATCCGCGCGCCAAAGAGCGCAAGAAGTATGGACAGAAGGGCGCACGCAAGCGCTTCCAGTTCAGCAAGAGATAGTACCCAGTTGCCAGTCGCCAGTGAAAGCCTGCTGGCCACTGGTTACTCGCAACTGATTTTTATGTGTTCAATTCATCCCCCCACCTCCCCTGAGATGGGTGGGACGGGAATGGCAATCGGGAAGAGCCGTCGCGTCAGCAGCCGTTTTCAGTGGAGTTTCACTGACAACTAAGCACTGACGACTGGCAAAGCCCGATGCAGACCAAATAAGGAGGTTGATTGGCTAATATCACCATGAAAGAGTTGCTCGAAGCGGGTGTTCACTTCGGGCACCAAACCAAGCGCTGGAACCCGCGGATGAAGGAATATATCTTCGGCGAGCGCAACGGGATCTACATTATCGATTTGCAGAAGACGCTGAAGATGTTCAAAGAGGCGTCAAAGTTTGTGCAGGAACTGGCCGCCTCTGGCAAAGTTGTGCTCTTTGTGGGCACCAAGCGGCAGGCGCAGGATGCGATCGCCGAAGAGGCGCAGCGCTGCTCGATGTTCTATGTGAACCAGCGCTGGCTTGGCGGACTGCTGACCAACTGGGTCACGGTGCAGAAATCCGTAAAGCGGCTGAAAGAGCTCGACGAGATGGCCACGGATGGCCGGTACGATCTCTTGCCGAAAAAAGAAGTGATCAAGCTCGAGCGCGAGCGCAAGCACCTGCAGGCCAACCTGGCCGGCATCAAGAATATGGCGCGCTTGCCCGATGCGATTTTCGTGATCGATTCGAACAAAGAGCAGATTGCCGTCCGCGAGGCGCGCAAGCTGGGCATTCCCGTAGTTGCTGTCGTCGACACCAATTGCGATCCCAGCGAAGTGGATTATGTGATCCCCGGCAATGACGACGCGCTGCGTGCGATCCGGCTGTTCACCTCGAAGATTTCCGAGTCGATTGCCGAAGGCGTGAATGCGATCGGCGACAAGCAAATGGCTGAGATCCAGGCTGTCGCGGATATCGCGGCTCCGGAAAGCGCTGAAGTGCCGGAAGCCACCGAAGGTGAGCCGGCGGCCAGCGATGGCGCGGTTGCCGCCGCGACTGCTGTTCCAGAAGAAGGCGAAGAGATCCGCATGGAAGACGTGCTGGGCGCCGGGACACGCAAGCGTCCGGCGGCGATTGCGGAAGACATTGACGAGCTGCAGGCGGAAACGCGCCGGTCGTAAGGGCGCCTGCAGAGCGCATCCGGCAGGTCACGGCTTGCAGTTAACGTCTACTCCGAGGATCTGACCCGCGTAGCCGGTCTGTGCGCGGGTCAAGTTTTATCAAGGCAGGTTTCAAGGGTACAAAGTTTCAAGGCTTCAACGATTGGCCTCCCGATTCTTCTGTGAAACTCCGAAACCTTGAAGCGATTGCAACTTTGAAACGAGGTTTTCATGAGCACTACTATGGCAAACATTTCAGCTTCCCAGGTAAAAGAGCTTCGCGAAAAAACCGGAGCGCCGATGATGGACTGTAAACAGGCGCTGACCGAGGCCAAGGGCAACCTTGAAGACGCGGTCGTGATCCTGCGCAAAAAGGGCGTGTCGGTCGCGGCAAAGAAGGCGGCGCGTGTGACCAGCGAAGGTTCGGTTGCACATTATATCCATGCCGGCGGCAAAATCGGCGTGCTGGTCGAAGTCAATTGCGAAAGCGACTTTGTGGCGCGCACAGACGATTTCAAAGAGCTGGTGCATGACATTGCGATGCACATCGCGGCCAGCGACCCGAAGTACGTTCGCAAGGAAGACGTCACGGCGGCGGACTTCGCCCGCGAGAAGGAAATCTTCCTGGCGCAGGCGATTGCCAGCGGCAAGCCGGCGAATATTGCCGAGAAGATGGTGACCGGAAAGATGGAAAAGTTCTATGAGGAGGTTTGCCTTCTTGAGCAGCCTTTTATTAAGGACCAGACCATGAACATTTCGCAGCTCATCGCCGCCAAAATCGGCAAGCTGGGCGAGAATATCGCGGTGCGGCGCTTTGCACGATTCAAGGTGGGCGAGGCGACGGCGACCGTGGCATTCACAGCGACCAAGCCCGATGAGGGCGAAGCGCCCGGGCCGGACGCAAAGTGATCCATGGGGCGCTGCGGCGCCCCTTTTTAATTTAGATTGAGTTTCGAGAGGCCACGGTTGGTAAAACAAGCAAAATGGGTTTACCTTGAATCGTTGAGCTCTCGACTCTGAATTCTGAAGCTGCGAAACTCTGAAATTTTGAATCTGAGGTTCCATGTCCTCTCCCGTCTTCAAACGCATCCTGCTGAAACTTTCTGGCGAGGCGCTGGCCGCCGATCAGGGCTTCGGCATTGACACAGCCCACATCCACTCCATTGCCGGCGAAATTGCAGAAGTGCACCGGCTGGGCGTGCAGATGGCCATTGTCGTTGGTGGCGGAAATTTTTTTCGCGGCGTCGCTGATCAGGCCAAGGATATGGATCGCGTTTCCGCCGACCACATGGGTATGCTGGCCACTGTGATCAACGCGCTCGCACTCCAGGACGCGCTCGAAAAGCAGAGCGTCTATACACGCGTCCAGTCGGCGATTGAAATGAACCAGGTTGCGGAACCGTTTATACGCCGCCGGGCCATCCGGCACATGGAGAAGGGCCGCGTTGTGATCTTCGCCGGCGGGACAGGCAATCCATATTTTTCAACCGATACGGCCGCGTCGCTGCGAGCCATGGAGATCAAAGCGGATGCAATTTTGAAAGCGACAAAAGTTGATGGCATCTACGACGCCGACCCCATGAAGGTGAAAGACGCCAAGAAGTTTTCCCAGATCACCTACATGGACGTGCTGAAGCAGGGCCTCAAGGTGATGGACTCCACCGCCATCTCGCTCTGCAAAGACAATAATCTGCCGATCCTTGTTTTCAATCTCAACGAGCATGGCAATATTCGCAGAGTCGTGCTGGGTGAAAAGATCGGGTCGCTGGTGAGCGCGTGAGAAAGCAGTAGCCAGTTGCCAGTAAGCTAGTATCCAGAAAAAGCCCCAAGTGCGCCGCGCCCGAGTTTGCCTTCGCCGTGTCCATCGTAACCTTGCATCTTGGTTACCCTTCCTCCAGACTTTTCTTAATGCAGGTATCCAAGACACATCTGGCGATTGCCGTGGGAACGGCGTTTCTGCTGATCGCGATTTTTCTCGGCTATGTGGAATGGCTGAGCCATCAACCACCCGTTCTATCGCGGTCGGCGGAGCGCGATCCCCTGACGAAGATGCCCTTGAGCATTACTATGAATCCGCTGCGCGACCGCACGGTTGAAAACACCGCAGCCGCCTTCATTGCACAGATGAGAGATGGCAACTGTACACAGCTGCTTTCCGCGTGGGAGAAGGATTACCGGAAGAAGCGCGCCGACTTTATTTGCACCTCGGAGACACAGCACCCACTGATCGGCTGGAACCTGGTGGAACGCGAAGATATGCCGCCGCTCGTAATCCTTTATTACAGAGGACAGCGCTACTCCAGCGCAGCGCACGATGCGACCTACAAAGACCTGTTTTCGGTGACGGAAGAAAAGAAAGATGCAGGATGGGTAGTTACCAAGTACGACGCATTTTATTAAGGCAGTGGCCAGTGGATAGCGATCAGTGGTCACTGGGTTAGCGAATTTGCCTTGATAGCTTTCCGCGCCGCCGCATGAGACGACGAAACGAATTGCTATCCACTGACCTCTGAGCACCGGCCAATGCTCTATCCCCCGATGTGGACCATGGTGCGCGAGGCGGGCGCGAAACCGGGTTCGCCGATGTGGTGACGCTCTTCTTTGTTCTCAATCACCTTCAGGATGAATTCAACCAGCTCTTGGTCAGGCGCGCCGCGGCGCATGAGTTCGTGCAGGTCATGATCCCAGGCGGAGAATAAACACGTGCGAAGCTTGCCGTCCGAGGTGATGCGAATGCGGCTGCAATGGCCGCAGAATGGATGCGACACGGGAGCGATGATGCCGAATTCTCCGATGCCGTCGTCGAAGCGATAGCGGCGCGCAGTTTCGCTGCGGCCGTGCTCGATCTCGACAATCCGCTTGTACTCGGACATGCCAGCCACGATTTCATCGAGGGTGACGACGACCTCGGGTGTCCACAAGCGGTCTTCTTCAAGAGGCATGAACTCGATGAAGCGCACAACCACGCCTTCATCGCGCGCGAACATGCCGAAGGGAACGATCTGATCTTCGTTGAATCCGCGCAGCAGAACGCAGTTGACCTTGACGGGATCGAGGCCGGCGCGGCGGGAAGCCCGCACTCCTGCGAGCACGCTGTCGTAGCCGTTTGGGACCCTGGTGATGCGAGCGAAGCGAGCGGGGTCGACAGCGTCCATGCTGACGGTTACGCGATCGAGGCCCGCATCTTTGAGCGGCTGCGCGATCTCGGCCAGCAGATGGCCGTTAGTTGTCAGGGCGATTTCAGGCTTCGCGCCGTCAACGGTGCGCAGGCTGGCAAGATCACGGACGAAGTCGACAATGCCGTTGCGGAGAAGCGGTTCGCCGCCGGTCAGGCGAATCTTGGTGATCCCGAGCGAGACCAGAATACGCGCCATGCGCAGGTAATCGGCGAATGGAAGCTCAGCAAATGCTGCGCCATTGGTTCCCGTGCGGCAATAAACGCAACGATAGTTGCACCGATCGGTGATGGAGATCCGCAGATCGTGGATGGAGCGCCCGAATTTGTCGGTGAGAGGCACAGGGTTCGTCGCCAGTGGTCGGTCGTCTGTTATCAGTTGTCAGTCATTAAGGGAGCACGCAAGGAAACCGCAGGCAGGGCAGTTCTGCGAGCGTTTCCTTTCCAAACACGGGAGGCACAGGCGTTTCCCCCTGCACCCTTGGGATGGCCAGCACATTCAGCTTGCCTTCCCTCGCCCGCGCCGCCACAGTCTCCCAAGGCGGCGAGGGTCGGAAACTCATATCGATTATATCGGTGTAGAGGGGTGTGTATGTACCGGAATTCAGGTAAGTGGCTCGCGCCTGTTTCTGCAATGCGATTACACTTATTGCATGAAAGCTCTCATGATCCCACGTTTCGGAGGACCAGAGGTTCTGGAAGTACAGACTGCTCCCGCTGCCCATGCCGGACCGGACCAGGCGCTCATCAAAGTGGAGGCGGGCGGGCTGAATTTTGCCGACCTCATGACTACCCGCGGCGGATATCCCGGGACGCCCAAGCCTCCATTGATTGCGGGGCGCGAATTCGCCGGGGTTGATGCCAACGGGCGGCGCGTGATGGGATATGCGCAGTGGGCCGCGTTCGCCGAACAAACCACGGCTTACCGGTCGATGATCTGGCCGGTGCCTGCGAGTTGGAGCGCGGAGCAGGGCGCCGCTTTCCCAGTTAATTTCTTCACGGCCTATTTGGCATTCTGGAAGGCGGGGCTTCTCGAGAAACCTGCAGGCACGCGCGTGCTGATTCAAGCCGTCGCTGGCGGAGTTGGCACGGCCGCGGTGCAAATCGGAAAAATACTCGGCGTGGAAATGTATGGGACCTCTTCGTCGGAAGACAAGCTGGCGCGCGTGCGCGAGCTGGGCCTGCAGCACGGTATTAATTACAAGCAGAAAGATTACGTCGACGCGATCAAGGAACGGACTCGCGGCGAAGGTGTGGACGCCGTATTTGAAATGCTGGGCGGCGAGCACGTTGCCAGAGGCGTCCGTTGTCTGCGCGACTTCGGGCGCGTGATTGTCTATGGCGCGGCCACGGGAGAAACTCCGCAGCTCGATACGCGTCTGCTCTATGCCAAGGGCGCGAGCGTGCATGGCCTCTGGCTGACTTATCTAAGTCAGAATCGATCACTCATGGAGTCGGCCTGGAAGCAGCTCTCAGAGTGGATCGCGGCGGGAAAATTACAGCCTGTGATCGGAAAAGTATTTCCCCTCGAGCAGGCGCGCGACGCTTACAAGCTGATGGAGGAAGGGAAGAACTACGGCAAGATTGTGCTGAAGATTTCGTGAAGCGTAGGGAATGTGCCTCTGTAAATTGAGGCACTGTTCATTTCTTTATTTTTGATTTTTCGGTAAAAGCAAGGGCGATCCTTCCTGATCCCGCGCAAGATTTTTTGTGCGTGCCGTTCCCGAAGAGTGACTTAATCATTGCATTCACTAGACACATGCGGACTGTTGCAGCGCGAAATCATCCGCAACAGTGCGCGCGACATTGCTAACGTGGCGCGCGCCAACTCGTCCAATCAAGCATCTTGAGTCGCTAATTTTGGCGAAGCCGGGAACTTTACTAACCGGGAATTCGTAATCTGAAGTGAGTTCAAATGGGGCAGAGGCGGGCGCTAAATAGTATCTGCGAGCCGCCGATATCCCGGAAAAAATTTGCAGGGTGACGGAACTCGGCTCACGCATGGTTTGGCGGCCCTGATGAGCCGAGTTAGCAAAGAGAACGAGTTTGAGGCCCGCGTCTTTTTGCGTCACCCTGACAAGGCGAATTGTAGACTTTTGCCGCGGAAAGGCAAGTCTCCGAATCGCCGTTCTTAACCAGCCGCCCTTGAGTTCCGGCCACAAGCCGGGCAGAGAGGATCGTATGAAACTGAACAATCTGGCAAAGACGGTGGTGCTCGGAGTGGCCGTACTGGTTGCGACTGGCGCATTTGCGAGCAACAAAGGAAGTTTAAGCGTTACGGAGACCTTCGAAGTGAACGGCCAGCAGCTACCGGCGGGCGATTATCAGGTGCGCTGGCAGGGAACCGGATCGAGCGTGGAAGTGAGTTTTATGCAGGGCAAGAAGGAAGTCGCCAAAACCTCGGCGAAGGAAGTTCAGCTTAATCAGGCGCCCTCCACGGATACGGCCGTCATCAATCACAGCAATGGAAAAGCGTCGGTTGCGGAGATTCGCTTTGCGGGAAAGAAAACGGCATTGTCGATCGGGGGATCGGACCGCGCCGCTGCCGCAATGAGCGACAGCGAAAAGTAGGGGGGCATCCGTCGGGCGATCGTCATGCAGACGATCATCCGCAGTGCTCGTGGGTGCAGGTAGAGTCAGAGTGGAGGAAGGAGGGAGCACACCGTGCTCCCTTATTTTATTGCTGGTTAAATTGTTTGCGATGTGATATTACCGCCATCCGACTGCGAACCCTCGGCCGCTCAATAAGGTAGACCACATTGGCCGGCCACGCTTTCCCGCCATCTCAACCGTTTGACTTTAATCCCTTGCGCCTAAGACCCTCGGCAGTGCTCACCCCACGCCGCTTCTGCCGCTCTTGCTTACAGCCCTGCCCCTCCCCCGGCGCTCTTGCCACCCCTGGCTGCGCAAGAAAGTGTACTCGAAAGTGCATTGAGACGATTATGAACGCGAATTAACAAAAAAACTGTTGACAAACATTTCAATACTCGCGTAAATACTCTGGCGTTCGTTTTTTGCTCCTCGCCGAGCATCTAGGTTTTTCCAGACAAAGCTGTTGTGGGTAGTCCGGGCCTGCGCGGGATTCCAAATGGCGCGGCAATGGGACTATCCGATAGTTTGAGCTACCAGCTCATTAGTTCCAAAAATCCAGGCAACAGGTTCCCAGGGAGACACGGTTATCGAACGAGTCCGGTTTTGGTGCCCACCAGCACTCAACTTCCCCATCCCACAAACAAATTGAAGAGTGAGGGAGAAGTGTCGCCCCAAGGCGCCCTTTTGGCTGCGCAAGCAGTTTTGTACGAGCTCGAATAGTACGGTTTGAATGTTCTTCCAGATTCCCCAAGGAGGCCCTCCAATGCGACGAGTTCTCTCGCTATCTCTCGTATCCAGCTTGATTGTCTTGACCCTGCTCACAATGGGATTGACTTCATTTGCTGTAGCCCAAAACTCCCACACCCGCACTTTTTTTGTTCCTCAGTCGCGCATCACTCAGCCGATCGATGAATCGAATCTGATCCAACTGAAGGGCAATACGATTTACCTGGCAGACGCAAAGCACGATCGCGGCCCGGTCGACCCCAATACCCCGACCGGCCACATCATTATGCTGCTGCAAAGATCTCCCGAGCAGGCAGCTGCCCTCGGCGCTCTCATGGATAACCAGCAGGACCCGAAGTCGCCCAATTATCACAATTGGCTGACTGCGGAAGAATTCGGCAAGAACTTCGGCCCCACCGATAGCGACCTGGCTAAGGTCACCGGATGGCTGCAGTCCAAAGGTTTCACAATTGAAGAAGTCACTCCCGGCCGCACCGTTATCTTCTTCAGCGGCACCGTGGGTCAGGTTCAGGATGCGTTCCACACCTCCATCCACTACCTAAATGTTAAGGGCGAGCAGCACACGTCCAACATGAGCGACCCAATGGTCCCGGCTGCGCTAGCACCGGTGATCGGCGGCTTCCACAGACTGAACGACTTCCGCCCGAAGCCGCTGCTCTCCAAAGCCGGCCTTCGCAAGGTGGACAACTCGACGGGCAGATTCGTGACCATTCCGGGAATGAAGAACCCCGGCCCAGCTCCCGCCATCACCTATAGCTATAGCGGATACACCGATTGGGATGTCACTCCGCAGGACTGGTACACAATTTACAATGCGAACTCCGCGCTTGGCGCCGGCGTTACCGGCGCGGGCGTGACCATCGCGGTCATCGAAGAAACCGGACTCAATGGCAACACCACGGCGGGCTATGGCAGCACTGATATTCAGAGCTTCCGCGCGGCCTTCGGCCTTCCGGCGTATCCCACCAGCGGCGGCGCGAACGCCACCGTCGGCGGCATCAACTACATGAACGGCAACAGCGGCGCCAGCCCGGCTTGCACGGCGGCGGCCACACCCACCAGCACCGATGAAGAAGGCGAAGCGCTGCTCGATACAGAATGGGCCGGCACGGGCGCCCCGAACGCAATTATCGACTACGTGGCCTGCGCCACCTCCGGCAGCGGCGGAATCGGCGCAGCTGGTACCGACATTTCGGCCACTTTCATCGTCAACCATCTGTTTTCAACCGTGTCCTCCACCAGCTTAAGTTATGGTGAGTGCGAAGTTGCGGCGGGCTCCTCTGGCGCAACCTACTATGCCAATCTCTGGCAGCAGGGCGCGGCGGAAGGCATCACGCACGTCATCTCCACTGGTGACGCCGGCGCGAACCAGTGCGATCAGAACGAGTATGTCGGCTATTACACAACCGCCGACAACGCGTTAACCGTTAACGTAATGTCCAGTTCCGCATATAACATCGCTGCCGGCGGCACGGACTTCTCCGACGTGTATCAGGTGAAGGGCGGAACGCCGAGCACCTACTGGAACACGACCAATAGTTCGACCTTCGAGTCGGCTCTCTCCTACATCCCAGAAGTTTCGTGGGGCGCTTATTGCGCGAACCCACTCTTCGCCTCCGAATTGCAGGCCAATTCCACGACGGTGTTTGGCTCGACCTACACGCCGATCGCCATCTGCAACAACACCAACTCGATCAACGACGGCTTGTATGCTGCCGTTGGCGGCGGCGGTGGCGTCAGCGCCTACAACTCAATCCCGACCTACCAAAGCGTCTACAACGGAACCGGGAACCAGGGCAACGTTTCAACCACTCTGCGTAACACGCCAGACGTCGCCATGTTCGCTTCGAGCGGCTGGTGGAGTCACGCGCTGGTGTATTGCCAATCCGACACCGGCGGGTCCTGCGTTTACTCGACCCCCAATGATTTTGCGGGCGTCATGGTAGCCGGCGGAACGTCATTCGTCGCGCCTCCCGTCAATGGCTTGATGGGCTTGATCGTCCAGAAATATGGCCGTCAGGGCAACGCGAACTACACTCTGTACAAATTGGCAGCCGCGGAATACGGCACCACTGGCAGTCCGAGCGCAAGCATCGCAAACTGCTCGGGATCCAACCTTGGCCCGTCCGTTGGCAGCTCCTGTATCTTCCGGGATATCGCCAATGACACGCCTTGCCTCACTGGCTCAACCGTGTGCGGAACCAGCACCAGCGGCACGTCGGGATCAGGCGCTTTGACCTCGACTGAAATCGGCTCGGATATAGCCAACTTCTGTATCCGCAGCTCGACCAACCCCTGCTGGCGCAGCGCCTCGCAGAGCTACGGCATCACGTCCACAGGCGGCACGCACCCGACCACGTTCAACGACGCGTATCGCACGGCTCAGGGCTATGACTTGGCCACTGGTCTGGGCAGCATCAACATCACCAACCTGGTCAACGGCTGGAATTCGTTCTCATCGACCTTCACGTCGACGACCGCGATCTCCGCGAATCCGACCAGCATTACCAGCCCCAGCGGCAGCACGAACTTGACCGGCACTGTGACGGCGACGCAAAGAAAAGGCGTCCCGGCCGGATCGGTCACCTTCTACATCGGCAGCACGAGCGGCACCAACCTTGGTACAGCTCCTCTGACGGCGAACGCTTGCACGGGAACGGCGCCAAACGTGGTCTGCACAGCTTCGGCGGTGCTCAACGTACTGGGCACGCAGCTGGCATCGGGCAGCAACAGCATCATTGCTTATTTCCCTGGCGATGGCGCGAACGACGGTCCATCGACGTCGAGCGCAACCACAGTCACGTACACGCCGACGGTGAGCACGACCACGGCGGTTTCCTCGAGCGCCAATCCTTCGACGTATGGTCAAAGCGTGAGCTTCACCGCGACGGTGACGGGCAATTCCCCGACCGGTACGGTGCAGTTCGTGGTTGACTCGGCCAACTTCGGTTCGCCGGTAACGTTGTCGGGCGGCTCGGCTACTTCGGGCAGCACCTCGTCGCTCTCAGCTGGATCGCACACAGTGTCGGCAACGTACTCGGGCGATTCGGGCAACAACGGCAGCACGGGAACGTTGGCTGGCGGCCAGACAGTAAGTCAGGCAAGCCAGGCGATCACGTTCACCACGCCGGCTCCGGCGAGCGCGGAATACGGCAGCAGCTTCACGGTGGCGGCTACGGGCGGCGCAAGCGGCAACGCGATCGTCTACACGAGCGCGGGCGCTTGCAGCAACTCGGGCGCGACTTACACCATGACGGCATCGAGCGGCAATTGCTCGGTGATCGCGGATCAGGCAGGCAACTCCAATTACTCGGCGGCACCTGAAGTCACGGAAACGACAGCCGCGGCCGCCGCCAATGGCGGCGTGAGCGTGGCTACTAGCGGTCCAACCACCTACGGTCAGTCGGCAACTTTCACGGCGACGATCACGAGCGACACAGGTCAGGTCAAGGGTCGCAAGGGAGCGGGCAAGAAGCCG
>JBAWBR010000015.1:0-20737 GCA_049589875.1 Terriglobales bacterium | reverse complement strand
CAACTAGCGTGTTGCGCTCCATTTGCCCAAGCGACTGTCCCTCGCACCAGTAGCCGCCATTCACGCTGGCAGGACAAGCGATCGGCGTGAATGCGGTACCTGCGCCGGGCGTCGAGGAATTGGTGTTTAGTATTCCCCAGTTGTTGGGTCCGGAATTCAAGTAGCCATGAGCCGGACTAACGTTGTGGTTGATATCGTCCTTTATGCTGCCGGGGCCGATATAGTTCGCACGGTCGTTATTCTGCCCATCCTCATTGCTATCGACTCCGCCGTTGCTATCAAATACCGAGAAGTTAGCACCTGATTGCCACGAGGTAATGCCCGAGATATTCCAGCCGCCAAGCCACCGGTTACCCTTGGCAAACGGCAGGTCATAAACAAAGCTTCCCACAATCCGGTTCCTTACGTCGAAGTCGGCCGGCCCGTAATCGAGGTGTGGATCCATACTGTCGGTCGGATAAGCAGCGGCACCAGCGTTTTTAGTTGTGAATGCATCGCTGACGTCGTCCATTGCCTTCGACCAGGTATAGTTGGCGTTGAATTGCAAGCCATTTGCGAACCGCTTGCGCAACGTCGTCTGCAATCCGTGATAGTTGGAATCGCAGCAGTTGGTGCGGAAGCTGATATTGCCATAATTCGGATTCGGTCTCGTCTCGTCAAACCCTGGGGCATACAGCCCGTCGAACGTGTTTCGCCCGAGGATTCCGAGCAACTTATGGCCGAAGGTTCCGACGTAGTTCGTCTCCCAGACCATATCCTTGGCCACTTGATATTGAACTCCCAAGTGCGCCTGTTCGTAGTATGCGGTCACAAGATTCTCATCCATGGCGCGCGATTCAGGAACAGATGCGCCACCACCATAGGCTGGAACGCCGACGTAGGGGTAGCTATAGAGCTGATTGATAGCGCCCGCACCGATGGGTACGCCGTTGCCCAAGCCACCGATTTCTGCAAATGAGAAGAATGGTGGATTGAATCGAATGTTCTCGAAAATATTGTTGTACATCCGATCATAGTTGATTCCAAATCCACCGCGAATGACCGCTTTCTGGTTCCCCAGCGCGTCATATGAGAAACCGAAACGTGGACCAAAGTTATTCAGATCCTTGTTCCAGATATCGTGATTTCTGACTAGCGAAGTACCAGTCGCGAACGAACCGTAATATGGACTGTTCGTCGGCATAAACGGGTTGGCAGGAAGCCCGGTCGTCGAGCATATTCCCGCTCCATTTGGCAAGCACGGATTTGTAAACGCTTCCGGAATGCCTGTGTAGTAGTTGGAATCGATTCCAGACTGGAAGTTGTGCGGGGGGCCAAAGTATTCCCAGCGCAAGCCAAGATTCATCGTCAACCTGGTGCTCACACGCCAGTCATCCTGGATATACGCTGCCGCTTCATTGGCTCGATACCCACGATAATAGATTGGCAACTGAGCAGTAGGTGCCGAGGGATTAATCGATTGCACGCCAACCGGAATAGAGCTGTTGCAATATGCCGCTGGCAGCACCGACTCGCAGAAACCCACAACCGATGCGAAGTTGGGGCTGTTTATGACTGTTTCGCTGAAGGTTGCATCGGTCAGCAGATCCTCCACGCCGTCGACAAGAGAGTAACCGTACTTCTCGGCGTCGAAGCTGCTGCCATTTCGCGTGCGCCGGAATTCGCCGCCGCCCTTGAAGTTGTGCTTACCGTGAGTCACCGAGAGGTCATCTTTCCACTGGAACTCATTTTCGGTAAAAAACTGCGGCAAGTTACCGGATTCACCCAGCGTGACGCCGCTGCAGCACGCGATCGAGTCGAATGCGGTATTCACCGACGTCATATCCTGAACGTTCGACGGATCCGGGAAGTTCGACGTGTTTCGAACGTACGAGAAGCGCGCCTGATTCAGAACAGTCGGGGTAAATGTGTGCGACCAGGTAATGCCAGCGTTCATGGCCCGCCCGTGGTTGAGCTCGTTCGGTCCAAGCAGGTTGCCTCCACCCTCATAGCCGAAGGTAGCATCGGCATTGTCATAGAGATAAGAACCGCTGAGCTGATCCTTAGAGCTAAGCTTGTGATCGACCTTTGCGGTATAGCGCATCTGGTTTAGCACTTCGGCGGACGGGACGGTAAGTTGTCCATACACCGGAACCGGATACACAACGCCGACCAGGCTGGGATAGAGGTTCTGCGCAACATTTGCGGAGCTGGATTCTTTGCAATTAGCTGCTCCAGTCACGCAAAGGGGAAGGTTCTGAGCGGCCATCATGCTGGCATACGCAGATCCAAGAGCGCTCTGTGCGGCGAATGTTCCCGGGCAGGTAGAGCCCGTAGCGAGCTCGCAGAATCCGTTTGGATTTGTTTCCATGAACGTTTCGAACGCGCCGCTCGAAACGAAGCTCTGGAAATCAGGCGTGTAATCGTTGGCCAAGATCGGTGAACTGCTTCGCAAACGCTGGGATTCTATCGTGAAGTAGAAGAAAGTTTTGTCCTTGATTATCGGGCCGCCAATCGAACCACCAAATTGGTTGCGGACGAGGTGGTCGATCTGGCCTGCGGCGTTCGAGAACCACTGATTTGCCGCCAGCGACTGCATGCGGTTGTATTCGAACAAGGATCCGTGCCACTGATTCGTTCCGCTCTTGAGCACCGTATCCGTCACAAACCCGCCAGCTTGTCCATACTCGGCCGAAGGCGTATCGATAACACGGTATTCCTGGATAGCGTCGGGCGAGATCGTAGTATTAGCTCCGCCTGGGCCGGTACCGATAGACCCTGCGCCACCAAGACCCTGATCGTTATTGGTAAAGCCGTCCACCATGAAATTGCCGCCGCCGCTGCGCGTGCCGTTGACCGCAGCGCCACGGTCGGTTCCAAGGTCGGCATTGGCCGCTGGCTCGGCGCCAGGCAGCAACGCGATGAATTCGTTCTGGCTGCGATCTTCGAGCGGCATATCCTGCCACACGCGCCGGTCAACATCGTTCGAGAGCGAAGCATCCTCCGTTTGCACCAATTGCTCATTCGCCTCTACAGTCACCTGCTCGGTGGCCGCGCCAAGCTCCAGCTTGACGTCGCGCGTGATAATAGTGCCGACCGTCACAATGATGTTCTCGACTTTTACCGACTTGAACCCCTTCGGAGTCACTTCCAAAACGTAGGTGCCGACAACCGGCAGCGCCGGGAAGCGATAAGCACCGCCAGCCGTGGTGACCGTTGTGCGCACTTCTCCGGTGGCAGTATTGCTCAACTTCACTGGCGCGCCAGATACCACCGCGCCGCTCGGGTCGGTAACCAACCCCGTGATTTCGCTCTGGCCGCCTTGCGCGAACACTCCCACGCAAAGGGACAGAACCGCCACTACCAGAATAATGCTCTTCCAAGTGCTACTGAGGGCAGATTGCATTGATCTCTCTCCTTGTGACTCGTCAAACCCAAAACCGCAAATCCGTTTAAGTTTCATTACCTACCTAGGGGAACCGAATTCCGGCACACATTCCCCAGAAAATCCAAGAGCGTGAACAACGTAGTAGTGCAATCGGTATTCCAAAGACAAGGCAAATTAATTTGTTATATGTCAGCGGTTTAGCGCGAGGCGTCTAATGGCCAATACGTTTTTTGGGAGCTATGCTTCGGCGAGGTCTATGGAAAGCCGTATAGCTGATGTAAATGCGACGGGGAAGACGGCCGGATCGTGGGGCGGTTGTGACCGCTGATCACGTCCTTCAGACCGTTCGGCGTCGCACTTTGTCGACGCGCCGGTGATCACTGTACGCACCGTGCGCCCTCACGGCGCAGCCTCACACGGGCCTGCTAAAATCGGCGTCGTGAAAAACTCGAATTCGACGATTCTGAACAATTCGACCGCTCCCGTTCCTCTGCTTGACCTCCGGCGACAGTATGACGGCCTACGCGACGAAGTGCTGGCCGCTATTGCCCGCGTGTGCGATTCGCAGGGCTTTATTCTTGGGCCCGAGGTTGAGGCGCTGGAGCGGGAAATCTCCGCGCTTACGGGAGCGGCCGCGGCTGTCGGGTGCGCCTCCGGAACGGAAGCTCTGTGGCTGGCTTTGGTCGCGGCGGGCGTCAGGCCCGGCGATGCCGTCATCACGACTGCGTTCAGCTTCTTCGCCTCTGCTAGCGCCATTGTGCGCGCAGGCGCGACACCGATTCTCATGGACGTGGATCCCGGCACGCTCAATCTTGATCCAAGACTTGTGGAGGAAAGACTACGGGCCGAATTCAAGCGCAAAGGCTCTGCTAGCGCCGGATTACAAGGATCGCCGGCAGAATCGGAAGCGGAAAACAAGATACGGTTGGCAGGACAGGGCGAAAAGCAAACTCAGAGACAATCGCACGAGCCAAGAACAATTCGCGCCATTTTGCCGGTTCATCTTTATGGGCAGTGTGCGGACATGGACTGGTTCGACCGGATCGCACAGGAATTTGGCATCGCCATTGTTGAGGACGCGGCGCAAGCGATCGGCGCAGGCTGGCGGGGACGCGGAGCCGGATCTCTGGGCGCGACCGCAGCGTTTAGTTTCTATCCGACGAAGAACCTCAGCGCCTACGGAGATGCTGGCATTGTCACAACGACTAACATTGAGATGGCGGAGCACATGCGGCGCCTGCGCAATCATGGCAGCCCGCGCCGCTACTATCACGATGAGTTCGGATGGAATGGCCGCATGGATGCCATCCAGGCGGCGGTGCTGCGCGTGAAGCTTCCGCACGTTGGCGAATGGAACGAAGCCAGGCGCCGTAATGCTGCAACGTATGATCGACTGTTTGCGGAATCAGGCTTGACCCGGTCTGTAACTTCGCCCACATCATCGTCGGCTCGATCAGACTCAGCCAAGTCGGCGGGCGCATCGGCCACTCCCGTTCGCCTCCTGGCGCGCGCGCCGGAGGCTACACATGTCTTTCATCAGTACGTCATCCGCGCCGAACGGCGGGACGATCTGCGTCAGTTTCTCGCCGCGCGCAAGATCGGAACGGAGATTTACTATCCCCTGCCGCTGCATCTCCAGCCCGTGTTTTCTTATCTCGGATTAAAGGAAGGAGATCTACCCGTGGCCGAGCAGGCCGCCAAGGAGGTGCTGGCCCTGCCAATGTTCCCTGAATTGACGGAGTCTGAGATCCGGTGCGTAGTCGAAAATATTGCCGAATTCTATTCGTGATGGCCCCCAGGGTCGCTGAGCACGTAAGCCGGCGGGTGCGCTCGCCCCCGCTATTCAGACTGGATTTAGAAATACAGGCTGGATTTCAGAACCAGTGCATTGGTGTTGGGCTTGAAACCCTCAGGATTCTGCTGGGGATAGAATCCATCCGGATATATGCTGTCCCCATTGCCGTTCATGAAATGACCTTCGGCTTTCACGTTCCAGAATTTTTTCAGGTCAAATCGAGCGGAGATAACTTTGTCATAAATATGGTTGGCCGGCAGGCTGGTATCTGTCTGGTTAGGATACAGCGCAGAAACGGGGCCTCCAATAATGCTGACGATCGTGTAGCGGGAGTAGTAGGAACCAAGCGCCAGCCGTTTGCTGAGTGGATACGCTCCCGAAATGTACCAGCCGCGCACATCGGTGATGTTATAGGAAGTGAGATAGAAAGCCTCGTCGCGCAGATAACGGCGGTATTCCGAGTCGATCCGTAACTTGCCGGCGGTGTATTCGCCATAGTACTGATTCGTCCAGTCCGCTCTTGAGTGTTCGTAGAATGGATATAAGCCCGAAGCAGGATCAAAGGGGTTGATCGCGGAACCCTTCCCACTGATGTCCTCATCCAGGCGAGATATGCCGGCTAGCAAGCCCTTCACCGGAGTGTTCCATCGAATATCCCCGCCATATTGCAGTCCTCCATAGGTTTTGAAGTAAACCTGAAACTGGGAAATAATATAGGGATAGCCGCTATAGGTGCTGTCATTGCGGTGCCCGGCATAGGCCGTGTAGGCCAAATCGCCAAGATCATGAGTCAGCCGGAATGTGCCGTAGATGTCGCCGCCCGTATGCGCAATGGTGGCGTCGCGGACATCGGTTGAATAAACGCTCTGCGGTAGCAGCACAAAGACGCGGAGAAAATCCAGATCTTGTGAGTCGGTATAAAGTCCGAGAGTCGTTTTGACTTTGCCGCCGCGAATTCCCAGCCAGGGCTTGATCCGCCAGTCGCCTCCTCCCCAGTCGAGTGAAGGGTGCCAGCGCCCGAGCTTCCCTAGATTGCGATCGAAAATCTGCGCACCGACGCGAAAATTGTCGCGAATCTGCGTTGAGGCATTGAGCCCGAAGTCCGTAAATTCACCGCTGCCCACATGGCTGGTGTTCATGGTCAGCCAGTTATTGTCATTGGTGTGGACGAATCCCTGCGAGGCGAAGCCGTGGATTTGGACCTCACGGTCAAAGAGTTTGAACTCCTGCGCGCGGAGCCCGACCCGGCCTGCACAGAGGCAAAAGTACAGCAATAAGATGGCGCGTCGATACATAGTCTTTCTCAAATGAAGCAGCCAGAGAGCCCGCAGAGCCAGAAAAGCGCTCAGTGATCCACCTGAAAGGTCTATCGGCTTCAGTCGGCATTTCCTCTACCACCCAGCCAGAGTGTGGACCGCTTCCTTCGTTAATTGAGAGAGATAATGAACCCCTCGCGATGATTACCGCTGGGTATCCTTTTGGATTGGAGGGTTATGCTTTGGCCAAAACACTTTAATAGGGTTGGCCCCCTACCGTTTCTTGCGCCCTGTCTTTTTGGAGGCGGTTCGCCTGGTTTTAACTGTGTGTCCCGGCTCCTCGCCCGGAGCGAGCACACGCCGCACAATAGGAGTATCGAGCTTATATTTGCGCTCGCTCAGCTTGCCGTTCTCGTCTAGGACTCGAATTGCAAAAACGGGCAATATGCCTTCTTTTCCGAAATCTTCCTGCGACACAGTCACCGGCAACATGCCTTCCATGCGCTCCCGATACGCGGTCTCATATCGATGCCGACGGACGTTCCAGGTGAAGACGCGAATCTGGTTGAAGTCGAACGGCAATCCATCTCTTGGTTCGGTGAGGACGGTCAAATATTGCGGCACTTTTTTGTCATCGTCCTCGACCTGATTAAGAACAAAAAAAGCCACAATGCGCTGGCCCTCGGCGTACTGCGCAACTTCGAGGGGCATATCGATGTCGATCATGCGCGCCAGCACCCAACCCACACGCCCGTGACTGTCGCGCACCAGCCACCAGTCTTCGAGCGGTGAATGCGGGGGCTCGCCACCAGCAACCGCCTTGTCCTCAGATTTCTCGCCGGAGCCTACCGCGGACTTTTCTTCGGGCTTTTCTTCGGGCTTTGCTTCGGGCTTTGACGGCGCGCTCATATTTCGAGACGGAGGCGCCGCTGTCACTTTTTCTGCCGTGCCTCGTTTTAGCAGCGCCAGCTTTTCTCCGGCTGAAATCTGATAAAGATGTTCGGTCTCGCGGCCGGGCTCGACGTGGAGATTAGTGTCATTGCGGGTCACACCCTGGGCCTGCATGGGATCATTGGCGTTGTCGGCTGTCAGCTTTTGCAGCTCGTCAAACACTTCCTGGCTGACCAGATAGCGCTGCTCTATCCATCCCATTTGCCCGGTCGACGTGCGCACCTTGGAGAAGCGCCGGTCGTGATCGAACACCTCCACGCGGTCGCCATTTTTGACGACTCCGGCCTTCGTATAGACCGCCGCAACCCGGTCGCGCAGATTCACCTGCACTCCCGAGACATAGGCGACTTCGAGCACCTTGCCGCCGCTGTGTTTACAACTGACAAAAGAAACGATTCCGGCCGCGCACAGAGTGACGGCGGCAGCACGCAGCAAAGATTGGGGCAGGAACTTCACGGGATCAGCGGGTCGTTTTTCACTATAACGCGGTTCGTGATGGTGGGGGATTGACGGGTAGAGGACATGGGAACGTCCGTGAAGCCGACGAGTTCGATGGAACTGGGCCAACACCCTACTGGTGCTGACAACTGGCCGCCGATCACGGACCACTGACCACCGTGCCACTGCCTTTCAGTCACCGAATCCAATGCCGATTGCGCGAGCCGTGCGCACGATCTCTCCCTGCGGATCGACAGTCTTCATTTTGCCAACCGCATCGGCGATCGGCACGGCGCGAATCGATTCCTGTTGCAGGCAGACCATTTTTCCGAAGCCGCCTGTAGCAATCAACTCAACCGCACCCACGCCAAAGCGAGTCGCAAGAATGCGGTCGTACGGAGAAGGCGATCCTCCGCGCTGAATATGCCCAAGCACGCTAACGCGCACATCCTTGCGCGCCATCAGTGAAATCGCATCGCCCACCATGTTGCCCACGGGCATGCTGCGCACCATGTGCTTCATCTCCGGAGGCAGCTTGATTCCTTCGGCCACCACCACAATGGTGAACCGTTTGCCATATCGTTCGCGCATTTCCAGGTGCTCGCAGAGCTTCTGAATGGTGAATGGAATCTCGGGGATCAAGATGATGTGCGCACCGCCAGCCAGGCCAGCCTCGAGCGCAATCCATCCCGCATCCCGGCCCATCACCTCGATCACCATCACGCGATGATGCGATTCGGCCGTGGTATGAATCTTGTCGACCGCATCGGTCGCGGTGTGCAGCGCGGTGTCGAATCCAAATGTAACCTCGGTCGCCGAAAGATCATTGTCGATCGTCTTCGGCACGCCAACAATCTGCATGCCCTTCAAGAACAGTTCGTGCGCAATCTTCATCGAGCCGTCGCCGCCGATGGAGATGACGGCGTCGATGCCAAGCTTGCGGCTATTTGCAATCACCTCATCGGAGATGTCTCGCGTCACCTCGACGCCGTTCTCAATGGTTTTGTAATGAAATGGATTGCCGCGGTTGGTGGTGCCGAGAATGGTGCCGCCGCGCGGCAGAATTCCGCTGACGTGCTTGAGCGTCAGTTCGAACGAACGCTCGGGCCAGATAATGCCGTCGAAACCATCCGCAATACCAATGACCTTCCATTTGTATTTAAGGATGGCAGCCTTAACCGCTGCGCGAATGACGGCATTGAGGCCGGGAGCGTCTCCGCCGCCGGTGCAGATTCCTATGCAACGAATATCAGACATGATGGTGCGGGCAGATTCGGGAGCGCCCAATCCTTCTTATGATGTGCCGATTAAGGTGAACAAAGTTTGCAACAACGGCAACCGATCATGATAACGCGGTCACACGAAGGTAGGGATGAGCGGAAGGGCGAACACCTTCGTCGGCGTCAGGATGTGCGTCGATCAACGCCTTCGCTATTGTCACTTCTTGCTAGCGCTTCATGGTGAACGGAGCGAGTGGAGGGTAGAGCGCCCGCCCGCACGGTCGAACCATCTTTATACGATTCAGCCTAGGTGCCGCTCACGGTCAGCGTCACTGCGGGCGACACAATCGTCGTCCCCGTATAGCTGGCAATTACATAATACGTACCGTCAACAGCACTGCTGGCTGTACAGTATTGGCCCGGACCGGCAGTGCCGATGCCCGAGGCGTCGTAGGAGCAGGTGATCGGCGAATATACTGTGCCGCCCGACGATGTTGTGTACACCGTGAGGGTCGCTCCGCTGGTTATATCAATCGTGCCGCTCGACGTCACCGCAGAAACTGTGAACGGTGCGGCAGTGGTACCACTGGTCCCTGATATGGTGAGGCCCGTTGATGGCGCTATGGAGATTGACGAGACGTTGATGTACACCGTCGCAGTCGCCGTATTGGTGACGCTTTGCGAGGCCGCAGTGATCGTGGCTGTGCCAACGGCAACCCCAGCCAAACTCGCGCTTCCAGTACCCGTGACGGTTGCGGTGGTTGGATCGCTGGTCGACCAGGAGACGCCGCTGGTCAAATAGTTGCCTGTGCTATCGCTATATACCCCATAAGCCTGCAAAGTGGTCGTACCACCCACCAGAACGTTCGGAGCATTCGGATTGATGGTGATTGAGGTCAGGGTTGGCTGAACGAAAAATCCCTTGCAGCCCGCTCCAAATGCCCCTACTAGTAACACACCAAAAGCCGCGATAATTGCCAGTCTTTTCCTATTGAACGTGCGCTCAGTCGCCATAAAAGTATCGCCTCGGATAGTTGTGATTCTAGCAGAATGCTCTATTACGGCTCTCGCCCCAGTAGTGCCATAAGGGCTTCGTCTTCATCTCGCGAACCGGGTATCAGGAACTGGGCCAGGCAGCGGGGAATACCCTGGTCGTTCACATTACGAACGTCCTTGACCTGAAAACTTGCAAAGCTTTTGGATTCTCTTGCGGTTTTTTTGGGGTTGGGCGCTATAGCCAGTACGCACAAGCTACGTTGCGCGGCTCGCCACCAAGCCAACCAGACGGATTTAACAGGTAGGAGACCCTACGACCGGGAGAGCTACTTTTTCTTTTTTCCGGCGTTGGCGATGCGCTCGTCAATTGCCTTGCGGCCGGCAAAACCTTCATGGGTTCCGTGCCAATGTGTGATCTTTGACTCGCCCAGCTTCCAGCACAGCAGCACGATCTCGCCTTCCACCTTACAGGGAAAATCAAGCAGTCCTATGTCGATATCCTTCACCTGCACGCCGGTGGCGTCGATTTCACCGAGTGCGTCCTTTACACGCTGGATCGCCTTCTCGCGCTCCGCCCTGCGCCGCGCCAGATGGGCCACGTTGAGAAACGTTCCTCCATTAAGAAAAACGCGGTGCGCCACGCTCTGGAGCTCGGCGTCAACTTCTTCGATCAACTGCTTGCCCTGGATCGCCTGCTTAAGCAGCGACTCGAGGACGGGAAGAAGCATCTGCGCTTCGTCGAGAAAAAACGTACGTTCGGACATTAGGTCTATTTTAGCCGATTAAGAGGTCTCAGGTCTCAGGTCTCAGGTCTCAGGAAAAGCAAAACCGAACCTATTGGCGGTGACAACAGTCACCGCCCACTTTCTTGTCGGGTTCTAGGCTCCATCAGGTACGGATCATGGAGAATTATCGGAACCTGATTGCCTGGCAAAAGGCCAAAGCCCTGGCCCTGGACGTCTACATCTGCACTCGCGAATTTCCGAAGGCGGAAACCTACGGATTGACTTCCCAGATGCGACGCGCCGCAATCTCCGTCCCGAGCAACATTGCCGAAGGCAAGGGACGATACTCCCCGAAAGAACTGGTGCAGTTCCTCTATCACGCCCGTGGCTCCCTGCTGGAATTGGAAACTCAATTAGAGATCGCCCATGAACTGGGTTACATCGAGCTGTTCAAATTCAAGCGCATCCAGGCGCAGACAACAGAATTAGGAAAGATTCTGAACGGCTTGATCCACCGATTTCAGTCGCCCAGAAATCGCCTTTCCTGACGCCTGCGACCTGACGCCTGAGACCTCCTCGTCATGCTATGTTCGCTACGTGTGCGACCAGCCCACGCCTCGAAACGTCTACGCCTTCGGCCTGACCTCCTTCTTGAATGACACCGCCAGCGAGATGGCGTATTGGGTGTTGCCAGCCTTTATTTCTTCTCTGGGAGCGGGACCGGCGCAGCTTGGAATAATCGAAGGCGTCGCCGAAAGCGTGGCCTCCTTTGCCAAGCTCTTTTCCGGATACCTCGCCGATCACGTGTCGCGGCGCAAGCCCCTGGTGGTGGGCGGATATGTGGTGGCTAACGCCGTAAAGCCGCTGCTGGCGCTGGTTTCGGCGTGGTGGCAGATTCTTGGAATTCGCTTCTTTGACCGCTTCGCCAAAGGCGTGCGGGGTACGGCGCGCGACGTAATGGTGGCGGATTCGGTTGAGCCGTCGAAGATCGGCTCGGCGTATGGGTTGATTCAGGCGATGGATTCGGCGGGCGCAATCGCCGGTCCTTTGCTGGCACTCGCGTTGATCGCGCATTACGGCATGCGCGGCGTGTTTGCGGCCGCGGCGTTTCCAGGAGCGTTGTGCGTGCTGGTCGCGTGGGTGGGAGTGAAAGAAGTGGGCCACGCGCGCAACGCGACCCCAACTCATCCGCAAACAACGCGGATGGGCGCAATGTCCGCCGCGAATACGGAGAGAAGAATTCACTTGCCATACGGGTATTACTACGTGCTGGTGGTGGTCACACTTTTTTCGCTGGCGAATTCTAGCGATATGTTTCTGGTTTTGCGCGCGGGGAGTGTGGGGATTCCGGCGTCGCAATCTCCGCTGCTGGGGCTGGTGTTTAATGTCACGTTCACGCTGATGTCATGGCCCGCGGGAAAATTCAGCGATCGTTTCTCGCGCTCGACGATTGCGGCCGGCGGATATGCCGTATTTGCGATCGTCTATTTCATGTTCGCGCTCGCGCCCTCGCGGCGGGCCATCTGGCTGACCATGGCATTCTATGGCCTCTTCTACGCGCTTACGAATCCAGTACTGAAAGCGCTGGTGGTTGAATCCGTGGAAAGCGACGTGCGTGGGCGCGCACTGGGAATTTATTTCTTTGTCACCAGCGTGACCACTTTGCTGGCCAGCGTTATTACAGGGGCGTTGTGGAAGGTTTATGGGGCGGCGGTTCCTTTCTATTTTTCGGCGGGGATTGCAGCGTTGAGTGCGATTGCCCTGCTGGCACATCGTGAATCTTCAACAGTGAAGAAAACGGCGTAGTCAGCTCTCTTCTTCAGAAGCTTAGGTTTTCGCGTATTTTAGCCACTTCAGAATTTCCGGCAGGGTCGGACGTTTTCCGTAAATGAGTACGCCGACGCGGTAGATACGCGCGCACAGCACCAACATTCCTGCAATTGTGGCGATCAACAATGATAACGAGAGGGCAATCTGCCACATTGGAGGCGTTTGTATGACGATTCGCGCGTACATTAGTACGGGCGCGAAGAATGGAAACATCGACATCCAGACCACGACCGGAGCATCGGGCGTACGCACCACCGAACTCAGCATGAACACTGACAGGACCAGCGGAATCACAACCACAAACTGGAGCTGCTGGCCCTCCTGCTCCGTCGTTGTAATCGCACCGATCGCGGCATAAAGAGCGCTGAACAGCAGATATCCCAACAAGTAGAAAGCCACGAACGCCAGCAGAACTGCCGGTGGCACGGTGAGCTGGCTGAGATCGACGCTCATTGCCAGCGAAGGAAAGACTAGGATGCCTGCCATCACCGCCCAGATAATGATCTGCGTCAGGCCAACCGCCCCTACTCCGAAGATCTTGCCAATCATAAGTTGAGTTGATGTCGCGGACGAAAGCAATACTTCGATGACGCGTGAGTTTTTTTCTTCGAGCACGGAGCGCATTACGGATATGCCGTAAAGCAGCACGGAGACGTAAATCAGCATGACCATTACGATGACTTCGATAAATTTCTTTCCGCTACTGTCTTTGGTTTCGCGCCCTTCCTCGATACGAATGGCCTCAACCTTAATGGGCTTAAGCAAGAGCTCTGTTTGATCGGCGGATAAGCCCGTCTTGGAAAGCCGCTCGCTCTCGATGACGCGGCTCAGTTCTTCGCTTAAACGCGACCGTTCAGTTGAGTTGGCCAGGCTGCGGGTCGCAAACGTGACCCTGCCGGTGGCAATCGCGTCATCGGTGAGCCAGAGATATCCATCAATGGCTTTCGAGCTCACTCTATCGCGCAGGGCCATGCGTTCCGCTTCGATTGGATTCGAATCTAAGTCGATAATGTACGGCTTGTCGGATGTCTTTCTGGCAGCGTCCGTCCTCGATGCAGACGCGTCATCCTCATCGTCGCCGGCGGATAACAATTGCCGGCGAACAATCTCGCCGAATTGCGGCGTTGAAGTTACCACTACAATATGCTGAACTTTGCCCGCCATGGTAGCCAGCTTTGCGGGCAGAATCATGAGGGCGGTCATGATCACAGGCGCCAGCAGCGTGAGCACAATAAACGAGCGCGTGCGCACCCGTTCCAGGTATTCGCGCTTGATAATCAGCCAGGTCTTATGCATTGGGCTTGCTCACGGCCTCGATAAAGATTTCCTCCAGAGAAGGTTGCATCACCTCGAACCTATCCAATCTTGCTTTGGAAGATGCCAGCCGAAGAAGTTCCTGCGTATCGGCGCCCGGCGCGAGACGCACTTCCACGTAGTTTCCGTAGTCATTGAAGGATTGCACCAGCCTCGCTTCCCGCAAGAAGGCGGCATCGCCGTCGTACTTTATCTGGATGCTGCAATGGCCATAGTTGGCCTTGATCTGATCCAAGTCGCCCTCAAGGACTGCGCGGCCATGGTTAATTAAGCAAATCGACTGGCATAAACGTTCGGCCTGATCCATGCGGTGCGTCGATAAAAGGATGGTTTTACCGTTTTTCGCCAGGTCGAGCAGAGCGTCTTTCAAAGACAACGCGCTGGAGGGATCCAGCCCGGAGAAAGGTTCGTCCATTACGATGAGTTCCGGATCGTGGAGGATCGCCCCGATAAATTGAACCTTCTGTTGCATGCCTTTCGAGAGCTCTTCCACCTTCTTGTCCATCCAGGCATTCAGTTCGAGACGCTCGCACCAATGACGAGCCCGCCCGGAGGCCTCGGCGTTCGTCAACCCCTTAAGCTGAGCGAGAAAAATAAGATGAGGCAACACTTTCATCTTCTTGTACAGACCGCGCTCCTCGGGCAAATAGCCGAAACGGCCAGTATGAGCGCGGCTCAGTGGTTCTCCAAGAATCAGTACCTGCCCCGAATCGGGGACGGTGATGCCGATCATCATGCGAAGAGTACTAGTCTTGCCGGCACCATTCGGACCGAGCAATCCATAAATTGTGGCAGGCTTGATGCGGAGTGAAAGGTTATCGACAGCGACAAAGTTGTCGTAGCACTTACGCACACTGGTGAGCTGCACAGTGTCGACGGCGGAGTTTCGTTCGGAGGCAGGCAAAGGCATAACTTAGGATTGGGCGCAGTTACAACTACCTGAGGAGAGACATCATAACATGCGATGAAGGGCGCGCGGATGAGGCGACGCTGCTCTTCTGTTTGGTGAGAACTACTGCCGATCAGAGGTCTGCTCGGCCAATCCAGATCGCCGCAGCCATAAATTTGCGCCTGACAGGAATATAAATCCTGCGACACTGTCGAGCACCACGTCATGTATGGTTCCTGTTCGCGATGGGATGAAGCTTTGATGCCACTCGTCCATGGAGGCAACGAACGCCGTGCCGATCCATGCCAGGAGCGAAGTCCGGAAGAGCCACTCTCGCGCAGAGCCAAGCGTGGCGCGCCATCCACGGAGCAACAGAAGCGCAAGAATGCCATAGCCAATGACGTGTCCGGTCTTGCGAAGATAGAAGTGAAAAACAAGGAAGGCCGCGAAATTGATTTCGCCGAACAAGCGCGTCAGCAAGGAATAAAGCAGACTGCCGGTGTTCTGCGATGAGAACATGTCGGTGGACTCAATGCTGATGAGCCCGATCCAGACCGCAGCCGGCCACCAGGCGCGCAAGGGACTAATTGTGGGACGAGCAGGAGACAATTGATCCTTTCTGCTACTCGACCGCATAGTTGGGAGCTTCGCGCGTAATCATCACATCATGCACGTGGCTCTCGCGCAGGCCCGCCGCGCTGATGCGCACGAAGCGCGCTTTCTGTTGCAGCTCGCTCACGGTGTGACAACCGCAATAGCCCATGCCGGACTTAAGACCGCCAACCATCTGATAAGCGATCATTGAAACCGACCCGCGATACGGAACCCGGCCTTCGATGCCTTCGGGGACAAGCTTGCCGAGGCGATTCGAAGCCTCTCCAACGACGGGCGCGGCGATGGAGGCATCGCCATCGGAATTCTGGAAATAGCGCTCGCTTGAGCCGTGAGCCATGGCACCCAGGGAACCCATGCCGCGATAGGACTTAAAAGTGCGGCCTTGATACAGAATCAGTTCGCCCGGGCTCTCATCGGTTCCGGCAAACAGAGAACCGATCATCACCGCGGATGCTCCAGCCGCCAGTGCTTTCACGATATCTCCCGAATACTTGATGCCGCCATCGGCGATCAGAGGAACGCCGGCGTCGCGAACCGCGCGTGCCGCCTCGGCTATCGCGGTGACTTGTGGAACACCGACACCGGTCACGATGCGCGTGGTGCAGATCGAACCGGGGCCAATGCCCACTTTCACGCCGTCAGCCCCAGCTTTCACCAGATCGCATGCGCCGTCAAAAGTAGCTATATTACCCGCGAGCAAATCGATTTCCGGCAGCTTCGCCTTCACCCTTCTCACGGCCTCAAGCACCAGGCCGGAATGCCCGTGAGCGCTGTCGATCGCCAGCACGTCAACCTTTGCCCTGGCCAGTTCCTCAGCGCGCTCGAGGAAATCGCCGGTCGCGCCAATGGCCCCACCCACGCGCAGGCGGCCATGATCGTCCTTCGCCGCTTGAGGATATTTCAGTTTTTTCTGAATATCCTTCACTGTAATCAGACCCTTCAGGTTGTACTTATCGTCGACTACAAGAAGTTTTTCGACGCGATGTTCGTGCAGAATTTCTTCGGCTTGCTCGAGCGTCGTACCTACGGGCACCGTAATCAGATTGTCCTTCGTCATCACCTTGCTGATGGGAATATCGAAGCGGGTTTCAAAGCGCAGATCGCGGTTGGTCAGGATGCCCACCAGCTTGCCGTCTTTTTGCGTGATGGGGACGCCGGAAATCTTGTACTTCTTCATCATTTCCAGAGCGTCGGATACCTTGGCATCAGGCGACATGGTCACGGGATCGACAATCATGCCGCTCTCCGAGCGTTTCACTTTATCGACCTCGTTCGCCTGTTCGTCGATCGTCAGATTGCGGTGAATGATTCCCATGCCGCCCTGCTGCGCCATGGCAATGGCCATGTGCGACTCGGTGACCGTGTCCATGGCGGCGCTGACGATCGGAATATTCAATCGGATATTGCGCGAGAGTTGCGTCTGCGTATTCGTACTCGCAGGCACAACTTCAGAACGTGAGGGAACGAGGAGGACATCATCAAAAGTGAGGGCTTCAGGAACCGGAAAATGAATCATAAGATTGCGGGAATAAACTTCTATTGTAGGGAGCAAGTCGGCCAGGAGCAACTGCGGAGCGGCAAAACTTCGACCGCCCAGAGACGCGCAATAGAGGCCGAAAACAGATTGCAGATTGCCAAGCAGCGAGGAAAGAGGATAGAGTCCTCTCTAACTCCGCAGATCGTCACTTTTTCTGGAGGTTTGTATGTTTGCCAATTCGCCCTTCCGCATGCGCGCCGCGGCCATTCTGGCGATGAGCCTCACAGCCAGTCCCACATTGCTGGACGCTCAAGCGCCATCCGCTGACATTCCGCCCATCACAATTCGGACAAGCACACGGCTCGTGGTGCTCGATGTGGTTGTCACCGACAAGAAAGGGCAGCCGGTCACGGGTCTGAAGGCGGAAGATTTTATGATTGAGGAAAATGGCAAAAAACAGCACATTGCCACGTTCACTTCTCCCGGTGCTCCACGAGTCCCCGCCGAGCCGCTTCCCCCCGGCTTACTTTCAAATCGGCCTGAATATCTGCGGCCTGCAGGTAATCCGACAGTGCTCCTTCTTGATGCCGCCAACTCGCATTTCAAGGATCAATCCTATGGCCGGTTTCAAATGTTGAAATATGTTGCAGAGCAATCGAACTCAGGAACGCCCATGGCAGTTGTGGCGCTGACCGATCGCTTGCATGTGCTGCAGGAGTTCACCAGCGATCCCAAAGTACTGGCAGTTGCGATCCGAAATCTGAAACCGCAGGAACAGACTTTGCAACCGGAGGATGCGCCCGGCTCTGTAGCGTCGAGTGGCGCCACGTCCTTTTCGGCAGGTCCGGGAATGGCCGCCGCGGTAAGTATTGCTCAAGCGGAAGTAGCCGGCTTTCAAAGCTTAGTAACTGGCTATAACCTGGAACTGCGCACTGTGATTACAGTTCAGGCAATGCGCGATCTTTCACGATTGTTAGCCGGCTTTCCGGGCCGAAAGAATGTTGTGTGGCTTACATCGGAATTTCCATTCGATTTGATTCCCCAAGATCGCAATGTCACCGATGCCGAGTACTTGGCCGATTTACCCGGCCAGGGCAGCCAGCGCATGGTCGGCGTAAATGCTTCTGGCGCACTCGCGGCCGAGTCGCGACAGTTGCACGGCGGCGAGATTATGCAGGCGGAGTCGCAGTTGGCGAGCGCGAATATTGCCATCTATCCAGTCGACATGCGCGGACTTATGACTTCCGGCATTGATGCCGCCAGTTCAGGAACGATGGAGGAAATCGCAGCGGAGACCGGCGGCAAGGCCTATACCAACCAGAACGAGATCAAGTTCGGGATCGCTCTGGCCGCCTCCGACGATAAGGCCTCCTACTCGATCGGCTACTATCCCGAGAATAAGAAGTGGGATGGAAAGTATCGCACCATCAAAGTGAAATCGAATCAACCCGACACCCAGGTCCGTTGCCGCAAAGGCTACTATGCCATTGATCCCGGAGAAACGAAGGATCACAACTACGGCCCGGATGTAGCAGCGGCGCTCGCGCTGAATGCGCCTGCTACCCAAGTCTCCTTCCGCGCACAGGCCAAACCTTCAGGGCCGAACAAGGTCCAGGTTATTTTTCTGGTGGATGCAAAGACACTCAGCGTTGACGATTCTGGCGGCAACAGAAAAATGAACGTAACTCTCTATGCGGCGTTGTATAACTCTGGGGGTAAGGATCTCACCATTCGCAGCACCAAAATAGACCGCGCCTTCGATGCGGCAACCTATCAGCAGATTCTGGATAAAGGGATGATGGTGCCGATCGATGTCGACGTACCTGCCGGAGCCGCGGAACTTCGGCTTGCCGTGCTCGACGGCAAGACCGGCTACATTGGAACCGCAGCCGGCCCAATTGGGCAATAATGCACGGTAAAAATGCGAAAGGGCGTCCAATTGCGGACGCCCTTTTTGTCTTGGTACGTTCTAATCCCGACGAACTATCTTCGTCTATTCTTTCTTTTCGTGTTCCTTGATCTCGGCTTCGCCCTCTACCCGTTCAGCCTGAGCTTGCGCTTCGTCGTTCTCCATTGCCTTCCGCGTTTCTTCGGCGCGCTTGGCCCTGAGCTCTGCTCGCTTCTGGCGCTTCTCATCGAGCACCTGCTCGCTGCCGAGCAACTCGATAAAAGCCTTTTCTGCGCCATCGCCTTTGCGCCATGCAGTGCGCACAATGCGTAGATAGCCACCGGTGCGGTCGCCAAAGCGGGGCGCCACGGTGTCAAATAGTTTGTGAACGGCTGCGTCCGTCATCAAGTATGAAGCGGCCTGACGGCGCGCCGAAAGGTCGCCCTTCTTGCCGAGCGTGATCATCTTTTCGACCAGTGGCCGGATCGCCTTGGCTTTGATGGCCGTCGTCTCAATCCGCTCTTCCATGATGATCGAAGTCACCATGTTCCGGAACATGGACCGGCGGTGCGATGTGGTTCGTCCGAGTTTGTATCCTGCAACTTTGTGACGCATGCAAACCTCAGTGATTGGTGGCTGGTGCTCAGTGGTCAGTGAGCTTGTCGGTCTTACTGACCCCTAGCCACTGACCACTAAGCACTGTTCTACAGATCGTTGTCGCCGTACATCGATGCGGGCAGTATCTGGTTCGAAGTCGGGCCGGGCACCGCGTTGCCGTGCTCGTCGATCTTCATGCCCAGGCTCAGGCCCATCGAAGACAGGATTTCCTTAATTTCATTCAGCGACTTGCGCCCGAAGTTCTTCGTCTTCAGCATCTCGGCCTCGGTCTTCTGCACCAGTTCGCCGATCGTCTGAATGTTCGCGTTCTTCAGGCAGTTGTAGCTGCGCACGGAGAGTTCCAGCTCTTCGACCGACCGATTCAGATTCTCGTTCTTGATCTCGGGACGCCGCTCTTCGCTCGATGACGAAGTTTCGATCTCTTCCTCAAAGTTGATAAAGATATTCATGTGATCTTTAATCAGCTTCGCGGCCAGGCCGAGAGCGTCTCCCGGAGTGATCGAGCCATTGGTCCAGACTTCCAGCGTGAGCTTGTCGTAATCGGTGATCTGTCCGAGACGCGCAGCTTCCACCGTGTAATTGCATTTCCGTACAGGCGAGTGCACGGAATCGATGGGAATGAATCCGATGCCCAGGTCGTCGTCGAAGTTCTTATCGGCGGCAACATAGCCGCGGCCGCGCTTCAAACGCATTTCCATATCGAGCCGGCCGCCTTCGCTGACCGTCGCAATATAGACTTCCTTATCGAGAATTTCGACATCGCCGTCGGCTTCGATCATGGCGCTGGTCACCACTCCGGGCTGATCGGCGCGCAGGTAGATTGCTTTCGGACCATCGCCCGCAAGCTTGAATGGCACCTGCTTCATGTTCAAGATGATGTCCGTCGCATCCTCAACGACGCCGGGGATGGATTGGAACTCGTGCAGCACGCCCTCGATCTTGACGGCGGTAACGGCCGCGCCTTCGATCGAACTCAGCAGCACGCGCCGAAGCGCATTGCCGATTGTAGTGCCGAATCCGCGTTCAAACGGCTGCGCCCAGAACATCCCGTACTTATCGGTGAGTGAACTGGTATCGCTGGCCAGCCGTTTCGGTTTTTGAAAGCCTCTCCAAAGCATTTGTGTTTCTCCTTTCGGCCATGTGGCTCAATCGCAGCTCGGCTTTAAGCCAAACCTGAGTGGTCCGACTCAGGTGAATGCCGCGAAAGGCTGATCTGGCACGAAAATAGACCAGAATCATTGAGTAATTCGGAATTAGCAACTGGGTAATTTAAAACCCAACTCCCTTTTCCATACTGCTTTTTCAATTACTCAATTACAAACTTTCCAATTACTTAATCTCACAGCTACTTGCTATAC
>JBAWBR010000014.1:0-87042 GCA_049589875.1 Terriglobales bacterium | reverse complement strand
GCGTGACCGTAGCAAAAGAAATCGATCTGAAAGACGCGCAGGAAAACATGGGCGCGCAGATGGTTCGCGAAGTTGCTTCGAAGACCAGCGACATCGCCGGCGATGGCACCACCACGGCGACAGTGCTGGCTCAGGCGATTTTCCGCGAAGGCGTGAAGACGGTTGCAGCGGGCGCCAATCCAATGGCCCTGAAGCGCGGCATTGAGAAGGCCGTCACCACCATTTGCGGCAGCTTTGATAAAGAAGGCAACCGCAAGCCCGGCGAACTGGATAAGTTCTCCAAGCAGATCCAGGGGGACCACATCGCGCAGGTTGGAACGATCTCGGCCAACAACGATGAGACGATTGGCAAGATCATCGCCGAAGCGATGAAGAAGGTTGGCAAGGACGGCGTCATCACGGTTGAAGAAGCGAAGACGCTCGAAACCCAGCTGGACGTGGTCGAAGGTATGCAGTTCGACCGCGGCTACCTCTCTCCTTATTTCGTGACCGATCCCGAGCGCATGGAAGCGGTGCTCGAGAACGCGTACATCCTGATCCACGAAAAGAAAATCAGCAATATGAAGGACCTGCTCCCGCTGCTCGAGCAGATCGCGAAGAGCGGCAAGCCGCTCATCATTATTGCTGAGGACGTGGAAGGCGAAGCGCTGGCGACACTCGTCGTCAACAAGCTGCGTGGCACGCTGCACGTTGCGGCCGTGAAGGCTCCTGGATTCGGCGACCGCCGCAAGGCGATGTTGCAGGATATCGCGATCCTCACGGGCGGCAAGGCGATCACCGAAGATCTCGGCATTAAGCTCGAGAACGTTCAGGTGGGCGACCTCGGCCAGGCGAAGAAGATCACCATCGACAAGGACAACACGACCATTGTCGAAGGCAAAGGCAAGCACAGCGAGATCGAAGGCCGCGTGAAGGAAATTCGCAGCCAGATCGACAAGACCACCAGCGACTACGACCGCGAGAAGCTGCAAGAGCGGTTGGCGAAGCTGGTCGGTGGCGTGGCCGTGATTAAAGTCGGCGCCGCAACCGAAACCGAAATGAAGGAAAAGAAAGCCCGCGTGGAAGATGCGATGCATGCGACGCGCGCGGCCGTGGAAGAAGGCGTTGTCCCCGGCGGCGGCGTGGCGCTTGCGCGTTGCGTTCCCGCGCTGGAGAAGCTGAAGCTGGAAGGTGACGAGCAGATCGGTGTCAACATCGTAAAGCGCGCCATCACAGAGCCGCTGCGCCAGATCGTCGAGAATGCCGGCGAAGAAGGTGCGGTTGTGCTTGGCAAGGTTAGCGACTCGAAGGACCCGAACTTCGGCTACAACGCGCAAAGCGGAGAGTACGAAGATCTGGTCAAGGCAGGCGTGCTCGATCCGACGAAGGTTGTGCGCACCGCGCTCACCAACGCCGGCTCCATCGCCAGCCTGATGCTGACCACCGAAGCCCTGGTCTCGGAGATTCCGGAAAAGAAGGAAGCTCCCATGGGCGGCGGCGGCCACGGCGGCGGCATGGAAGGCATGTACTAAACAGCCGCTAGCCTCTAGCTTTTAGCTTTTAGCTGTAAGCAAGAACCCTAAGGGCCCCGCCGCAAGGTGGGGCCTTTTCTCAGCGGGAAACGGTAGGCTGACTAGAATGACAAAATACGAGGAAATAAAGGAAGTCGCGCTCGCGGCCCAACGCAACTTCAGCGAGCGCCAACAACGTAGTTGGCAATACGGAGCAAAACTCGTACAAGGCTTTGCTTCCTATTGCGAGATTCCAAAGGAAAACATTCGCGTAATGAGGTGGAACGGTGACGAAGCCCACCCACCGTACGAAGAGGCCGAGCCGGGCCATAACTTCGTAGCCCCCAGCGCAATGAAGTTCGACGAAGAAAGCGAGACCTGGCGGTTCGGGCTACGGATTATCCTGACACCGTCGCAATGGGTGTTTTTTGGACTCCACGTTGCGGATTCCGATGGCAGAGCTTCGATCAGAATTGGTACCGGTGAGGTCCGCAAGATTGATCCAGATGACCAAAATCAATGGAACGAGCTCTACAACTCCATCGTCGGACTTATTAAAGGCTGCCATCAGGGCGGGATTGCAAAGCGCAGTGGAATCGGTTTTTCAATCGGTACTTAGGCCCTGCGATGCTTAGCGTTGCGATCGGTGGATTCCGAGGGGGAAAAGTAGCGCTGACTCACGCCGCCTGCACCCCAAATGAGCGTGCGTAAGATAGATCTGACTTCCGCCCACGTAAGCGGAATCAGCAATGCCCACAGCTCGGAGAGTCACCTCTCAAGAAGCGGGAGAAGTGGCGCACCACGGTTCAACCCAATGCTTTGTGCAACATCTCCGTCAAGGCGGGAATGAACGGCGTGAGCAGCGCCATGTGGTTGGCCGCCGCCGCGATGAAATCTGTGTAGCGATGCGTGAACGACGGGGAGCCCTGCGATTGTTCGAGAGCCGTCAGCTTTTCAAGAATGACCGTCCGCTCGTTCCCCTCCTGAAGGCCAGACTCGACCTGCTGTCGTAGGTTCTCGAAAATCTGGTCGGTGGTCTTCGTAACAACGTTCACGGAGCTGTCGGCGCTGTTCACATTAACCCGGGAGTTGTCGCCTTCGACGTGGTATACGGTGATCGAGGAAGTGGATTCTGTCTTCTTAGTAGCAAGTCTCTTTCGATCGAGCTGAACCTTGATCTCCCCCGGTAACATCCCGACGTTTTGCTCCAACAATCGCATATAGAGGGCGGAACCGCCGCAACCCCGATCTACCACCACGCCCTTAGCCACCGCATTCCGCGCCTGCGCAATCATCGAAGCCCGCAACTTTGAAAGATCGTCAATCGTGCGGCAGGTGAGCTGTTCGTCCAATCGAACACCGTGGAGATCGTATCCCTCCATAAGCGCGTTCAACCGGGCTTGAATCAAAGAGGTGATTCGCTCACCGTGGATTCTCGCAGTTTCGCTCGTCATGCCACCAGAAAGGACTGCACCTTGCGCGGCGAAGACCACCCGCACTCTCTGAAGATTCTCTTGGGACTCCTTAGAAATGCGCGACACCTCAACCCCATAGGCTGTATCGGCGAACTGGCGGGCCTTACCTATATCTCCGCTCTGATTCATACCTACAATTATAAAGGGCGAGTCGAGTGCCCCACGACTGCCGACGCTTTGGGGGTGGCGCAGCGCTTCCAGCGCTGCGTTCACACCGTCAAAACTCCCGACGGCTTTAGCCGCTGAGGGAGAACATCCGAGAGATAATCGCCCTATGACTCATGACGCCCAAGAAGTTTTGCAGAAAGCTCTAACGCTTCCCGACAAGGAGCGAGCCGAACTGGCGGAAGTTTGATTGCCAGCCTTCGCCTGCCCGCCAACAATTGGTCTATAATTCCAGCTTCCCCAAAAACTTATTTAACAGGAGCGTACTATGGCCAACAACAAGCGCCCACGCGGAGCATTTCCGTCTCCAAGGTATCGGCTGGCTGGGGCAACCCCTCACACGATTATTGGGCCCACTCCTCCACAGGTGCTGTATAAGCCGTCAAAGCTCTCGTTTTGGCTGAATGACAAAGACGGCGATTGCGTCACGGCGGAAGAGGCTTTTGCCAAGGCCTGTCATCAACCGGAGATCTTTATCTCCGACGCCGAAGTTGGCAAATGGGCAACTGCGCACAAAGTTATCAATGGGGCCAACCTGGTCGATGTGCTGGACCTGATGCAGAAAACGGGATTCCAGCAGGGCGGCCACACTTACAATGACGGCCCGCACACCGCGGTGGATTGGACGAACACTGCGCTCCTGCAAAATGCGATCGCGCATGGGCCCGTCAAAATAGGAGTGGCAGCGGATCAACTCGACGCAGCCGTGCCTAATCCGCCGACGAATGGCTGGTTCGCCACAGGCTTCAAAGAGGATACGAACGAAGACCATTGCGTGAGTCTTTGCGGCTATGGATCCTTTTCCTGGTTGGCAGGTCAGCTTGGGGTCAAGGTTCCCGCGGGCGTCGATGGCGCAACGCCGGGCTATGGCTTATTTACGTGGGACAGTATTGGAATCATCGACAATCCGTCGATGGTAGCCATTACTCAGGAGGCCTGGCTTAGAAACCCAGTGACAGTCGTGAGTTGACGTGAGCCGCGATCGCCAGTCGCCCGGTCACCCCGGAAAGCCCTGCCGCAAGGCGGGGCTTTTTGTTTTGGCTAAGATACCAGAATCGTGTTTTCCGAATTTCCTGCGGCATTTTTCAATTTCGCGAATCCCGACAAATCCATCTGTATTCATCCACTAATCCACATCCCTATGGGTTAACCTACAGAATGCAATTCGGTTCACTCTATTGTGTTCCGGAAAATACGTGTACACTACCGCAGTCGCAGAGACCTTAAACCAAAGATTTGCACTCACCGCGAGTTGGGATCAGGCTCCAGACTCAGGTTCTCGGGGCCATTTAAATCAGGTCCCACACATCATCCAGTTGGGAGATGGCAGATTTGCGTCGATTAAGGACAATCATGATTCGCAGTCTAATTGGGACCTTGTTCATGGCGGCGGCCGCGCTGTGCGGTATGAGCGAGGCCGGCCATGCTCAGCCTTTGCCGACGAAGACCCGGCACGTGCGCGAAGCGGTTGTGAACGGGCGGGCGGCAATGATCGAGCGGCTGCCGGCATCGCAGACGCTGCGTTTGGATATTGTTCTGGCGCTGCGCAATCCAGCCGAGCTGGATAATTTTCTGGAGGAACTGTACGACCCGACGAGTCCTTCGTACCGGCATTTCGTCGCGGTGAAGGAGTTTACGGAGAGATTCGGGCCGAGCCAGGAAGAATACGATGCGGTCGTACGATTTGCTGAGACGAATGGCTTCGATGTGACAGGCGGCTCGCGCGATGCCATGGATGTGCAGCTTGCCGGTTCAGTGGCGGCTGTGGAAAAAGCTTTTCATGTGACAATGGGCGTGTATCCCCATCCGGTGGAGAGCCGGACATTTTATGCGCCCGACCGCGAACCGACCGTCGATCTGCCATTTGAGTTATGGCATATCTCGGGTCTCGATGACTATTCCATTCCGCGGCCGCTGTTGAGGCATAAAGAAATGACGGTGAAGCCAGCCGCTGTGAAGGGGTCGTGCCCGGATGGCTCTTATTGCGGAAGCGACATGCGCGCCGCGTACTACGGCGAGACCACGTTGACGGGCGCGGGACAAACTGTGGGGTTGCTGGAATTTGAAGGATACGATATCGCCGACCTGCAAACATATTTCAAGAACGCCGGGCAAACGAACAATGTGCCGGTTAATGGCGTTTCCGCAAACAAGAGCAGCCTGGCCTGCTTTGCTACCGGGAAAAACTCGTGCGACGACCGGGAGCAGATTCTCGATATGGTGCAGGCGATTTCCATGGCCCCGGGCCTGGATGCGGTGAATGTCTATGTTGGCTCGACAGACACGGCAATTCTGAGTGCGATGTCTGCGCACCGTCCGCTGGATGCGCAATTGAGTTCGTCGTGGACATGGGCGCCATCCGATCCCGAAACCGCCGATCCTTATTTCAAGAAATTTGCCGCGCAGGGACAGAATTTTTTCCAGGCCTCGGGCGACAGCGGCGGATATTCGGGGGGCTTCTTATGTATCTATCCGGGGTACGATGCGTATGTCACTTCGGTGGGCGGAACGGATCTGCTGACCGCGAGCGCGGGAGGCGCATGGGCTTCGGAAACGGCTTGGAAGGAGGGTGGCGGCGGTTACTGCGCGACCGACAATATTTTGATTCCTTCATGGCAGCAATTGAGTGGGGTCATCACTTCGCAGAATAAGGGCTCCGCCACCCTGCGCAATTCACCTGACGTGGCCGCCGAGGCCAACTACGATTTTTACACCTGCGCCGACCAGGAAGCATGCCAAACGGGATGGGGCGGAACAAGTTTTGCCGCGCCCATGTGGGCGGGCTATTTGGCGCTGGTTAATCAACAAGCGGTAGCCAATGGGCAACCCAGGCTTGGGTTCATCAATCCGATTCTTTATCCTCTCGGATTGGGCGCTGGATATGGGACTGAATTTCACGACATCGTCAGCGGAAGCAACCATTGTTGCGGCGATCCTTTCTACTGGCCGGCGGTTCCCGGGTACGACCTTGCAACCGGCTGGGGGAGTCCGCAGGGCGCTGGGCTCATCGATGCGCTCGCGCCCACGGGAGGAAGCGCCGCAGTCAGTTTTAGCCCGACATCGGTAAAATGGCCGTCTGTTGCAGTGGGCAAAACATCTTCCGCAAGGACAGTAACTCTGACGAACAGCGGCACCGCGACACTGAACATTACTCAACTAGCGGTCAGCGGGGATTTTGCCCTGGAGACCGTGCGCACATCCTGCCAGGCAGGGAGCGCTGTCCCGGCTGGAGCAAACTGCATCATTAACGTCACGTTTTCTCCGACAGCAACCGGAGCGCGTACGGGAAGCGTGACCATCACGGACAATACCCCGGGGAGTCCGAATGAGATCGGGCTCACCGGGACGGGTAAGTAAGGCGCGCGGGCATTAATTAACAAGAAATAAAATTAACAAGAAATCGACTTCCAAGAGCCGGACTAACAACAAAGCCCAGCGCTAGTTATAGCGGCTGGGCTTCGAGATATTGAGTTGGCCTTCGTGGTCTATGAATGTCTTGTCTGCCACTTAGCACTTACTTCGTTCTTCCACCCTCCACGTTCAGCTTTTCGCTTGCGGCGGCTTGGGCTGCGGCGAGGCGAGCGGTAAGCACGCGATAGGGCGAGCAGGAAACGTAATTGAGGCCGGTCTGGTAGCAGAACTCGACCGACGAAGGTTCGCCGCCGTGTTCTCCGCAGATACCAACTTTCAGATTCGGACGCGTCTTGCGTCCTTTCTCCGTGGCCATCTTTACCAGTTGTCCGACGCCTTCACGATCGAGGACGGCGAACGGATCCTGCTTAATGATTCCAAGCTCCAGATAAGTTGGGAGGATTTTGTTGACGTCGTCGCGCGAGAAGCCCCAGGTGGTTTGCGTGAGGTCGTTGGTGCCGAAGGAAAAGAACTGGGCTTCCCTGGCGATCTCATCGGCAACCAGCGCGGCGCGCGGCAACTCGATCATGGTTCCGACCAGATATTCCACGCTCTTCTCTTTTTCCGCGAACACTTCCTTAGCAACGCGATTGACGATCTCCGCCTGATTAGCCATTTCCTTCAGCGTGGCCGTGAGCGGAATCATCACTTCGGGGAAAACCTTGACGCCTTCCTTCGCCACAGCAACGGCCGCCTCGAAAATCGCGCGCGCCTGCATCTCGGTGATCTCCGGATAGGTGATGCCGAGACGGCAGCCGCGATGACCGAGCATGGGGTTGAACTCGTGTAACTGCTCCACCCGCGCCAGCAGCGTGGGCAACAGCTTTTTCAGGTCCGTGGCCGCCTTCGCGCCATAATCCTTATATTTGTTGACCAGCTCTTTTTTTTCTTTCGCCTCCATGTTGGCAAGCGTGGCGATATTCACCATCAACTCTTCGCGGCTGGGTAAGAACTCATGCAGCGGAGGATCGAGCGTGCGGATGGTGACCGGGAAACCGTCCATGGCGCGGAAGACCCCGATGAAATCGTTGCGCTGCAAGGGCAGCAATTTTTTCAGCGCGGCACGGCGGTCTTTTTCGTTATTGGTGAGAATCATCGCCCGCATGTGAGGGATTTTTTTCTCGCCGAAGAACATGTGCTCGGTGCGGCAGAGGCCAATCCCCTCCGCTCCGAAGGCGCGTGCCTGAATCGCGTCGCGCGGAATGTCGGCATTGGCGCGGACTTTGATGGTACGGTACGGATCGGCCCAGCCCATAAATTTTTGCAGCTCGGGATCGTCCGGCGAAGGATCGAGCGTATTTAGTTTGCCTTTGATCACACGGCCCGTCGTGCCGTCGAGTGAGAGCCAGTCACCTTCCTTGAAGACCTGGCCATTGACACGCATCTCGCGCGCCTTTTCGTTGACGTCGACATCGCCCGCGCCGGCCACGCAGCATTTACCCATCCCGCGCGTTACTACCGCCGCGTGACTGGTCATGCCGCCGCGCGAGGTGAGAATGCCCTTGGCGACTTCCATGCCGTGAATATCTTCGGGAGTGGTTTCGCCGCGCACCAGAATGACGGGAGCGTTTCTATCCTGCGTTACTTTTGCCACCGCGTCGTCCGCGGTGAAAACGATTTGGCCCACAGCCGCACCCGGAGAGGCCGGCAGCCCCTTGGCCAGCACTTCGACCTTGCTGCCCTTTTCGTCGAGCCGGGGAACAAGGAAGTCATACAACTGATTGGGATAGACGCGGAAGATGGCTTCTTCTTTTGTGATCAGGCCTTCTTCAACCATTTGCAAAGCGACGCGGACGGCGGCCAGACCTGTGCGCTTGCCGTTGCGGGTTTGCAGCATGTAGAGCTTGCCATCTTGTATTGTGAACTCGAAATCCTGCATGTCTTTGTAGTGCTTTTCGAGCCGCGTTGTAATTTCGCGCAGCTGGTTGTAGACCGCAGGCATGATTTTTTCGAGCTCAAGAATTGGAACCGGCGTGCGCACGCCGGAGACGACGTCTTCTCCTTGCGCGTTGAGCAGGAATTCGCCATAGAACTCTTTTGTACCGGTAGCGGGATTGCGCGTGAAGCCCACGCCCGTGCCGGATGTATCGCCGAGATTACCGAATACCATCGCCTGCACATTAACGGCGGTGCCGAGCATGTCATCGATATTGTTGATGCGGCGATAGTGTCTGGCGCGATCGTTCTGCCACGAACGGAACACGGCGTCGCGCGCCATCACGAGTTGCTCGTGCGCATCCTGCGGGAAGTCGCGCTTGGCGTGCTTTTTGACGACCTTCTTGTATTCCTCGATGACTTCCTTCAGCGCCCTGGCATCGAGTTCGGTATCGAGCTTTACTTTCTTCTGTTTCTTCTTGCCGTCGAATACTTCTTCGAATTCGGCCTTCTCGATTTCGAGCACGACATTGCCGAACATCTGAATCAGGCGGCGATAGGAATCGTAGGCAAAGCGCGGATTGTTTGAGAGCCGGGCCAGCGCCTCAACGCTCTGATCGTTCAAGCCCAGATTCAGAATCGTATCCATCATGCCCGGCATGGAAAATTTCGCGCCCGAGCGCACGCTCACCAGCAGCGGGTTATCGCCCTTACCGAGCATCTGCCCCTGAAGTTTTTCCAGTTGGGCAAGCGCGGCATCGGTCTGCGCGTCCACTTCGCGAGAGACAGCGTTGCGCCGCATGTATTCGCGGCAGGCCTCAGTCTGAATCGTGAAGCCGGGAGGCACGGGCAGGCCCGCGTTGGTCATTTCGGCAAGGCCAGCGCCTTTGCCGCCGAGCACGTCTTTCATCTTTCCGTTGCCGTCGGCCTTTCCACCGCCGAACGAGTAGACGTACTTGGTCGCCGCGGTTTTTGCATCGTTGGATTTCGTTTCCATGATTTCGGCTTGGGGGAGGGTCGTGGTTGCCATGATATTAGTCCTCGCTCTTTCGATTCTGCATTATTTGGATTCTTTACCTTCGGTGACGATCTCGGAGAAATCCGCGATCGTGGAAAATTCCTTTACCAACGTCTGGAGGAGGGCCAGGCGATTGGCACGCAGTTTTTCATCATCCACCATTACCATTACTTTGTCGAAAAATGTATCGACCGCTGGCCGCAGCTTCGCGACTTCGAGCAAGGCCTGCTCGTAGTTTCGAGTTGCGCGTAACTTTTCGACCGAGGCCGCGGTCGCGGGAATAAGTATGGCGAGTTCTTTCTCCGCGTCTTCGGCGAGTCCGGCCGGGTCAAGATGATCCGCGATGCGCCTCTTGTTTTCTCCGGCCTGCCGCAGAATATTCTTTATTCGCTTGAAGGCGATAGAAATCGACTCGAAATCGGCGGAGCCACGCACTTTGCTTACAGCTACGAGGCGGGCCGCGGCATCCACAACATCGTCGGCATCGGCGGCGAGCACGGCGTTCACCGCGTCATACGCAAAACCTCGCGCATCCTTTAGATAGAATTCCAGCCGCTCCCGGAAGAAGACGCGCACTGATCCGGTGTAATCGGCATTGGCAAACTTCTTCTCCGCAGCCGACCCGTGATAATGCGAGCGCGCGTCGGCCGTGATCTCCGAAAGTCGAAATGGCAACTTGTGCTCGGCGATGGTCTTGACGATGCCGTTGGCCTGACGGCGCAGCGCGAATGGATCTTTTGACCCACTGGGAATGAGGCCCAGCGCAAACATGCCGGCAATGGAATCGGCCTTGTCGGCAATCGCAAGCACAGCGCCTTCAATGGTGCGCGGAACCGCGTCCTCCATCGATTGGGGCTTGTAATGATCGTAGATGGCGTCTGCGACGGCGAAGCGCGCGGATTCGGGTAGATCGGGATCAAGCTGCTGCGCCTTGGTATACAGACCGCCGACGATGCCTTGCAGTTCGGTGAATTCCTTCACCAGTTCGGTGGTGACATCGGTCTTGGCGAGCAGCGCGGCTTTGTGCACTATGCCGGGACGAATCGTTATGCCATGCTGCTTCACCGTTTCGGAGAGCCAACTGGCGAGGCGCTGTACGCGCAGAGTTTTTTCGTAGTAGCTGCCGAGATCTTTCTGGAAGGTGACATTCCTGAGCAGCTCGACGCGGTCGCGAAGAGTCTGCTTCTGGTCGGTCTGCCAGAAAAAGCGCGCGTCGTTGAAGCGGGCGCGCAACACGCGCTCGTTCCCGTGGCGGATGAGGCCATCGGAATCGCCGGCGGTATTAAGCACCGCCAGAAAATGCGGCGCAAGCTTGCCGTTGGCATCTTCAATCGCGAAGTATTTCTGATGATCGCGCATCACCGTGACCAGCACTTCTTCGGGTAGCGCGAGAAATTCGGGATCGAAATTGCCGAGGATGACCGAAGGGAATTCAGTCAGGTTCACGACTGTGGCGAGGAGCGGCGCATCTTCGCGCCAGCGCGCGCCGGGAATGGTGCGCGTAGCCGCGTCAAGAGCTTTGCGGATGACCTGCTCGCGCTCGGGCGCGCCGAGAACTTTCGCTGTGCGCAGGGCGTCGACGTAAGCGCCGGGCCGCGCGATCTCCGCTGACGCATGGCCGAGCAATCGATGCCCGCGCGAAGTCTTGCCGGCTGCGATGCCGAACACTTCAAGAGGAATGACCTGCTCGTCGAGCATGGCAACGAGCCAGCGCATGGGGCGGACGAAAAGCTCTCCGCGCTTGCGCCAGTACATATTTTTCGGCCAGTAGAGGCCCGCGATTTCCTTGGGCAGCGCTTCGGCCAGAATTTCAGCCGCGGTGCGGCCTTTGCGCGTAACAGTGGCTCCCAGGTATTCGCCCTTCGGTGTGGCGACTTTTTCCAGTTGACTAACATCCACGCCGACTTTTTTCGCGAAGGCGTGCGCGGCGGGCGTGGGCTGCCCATCTTTAAAGGCGATCTGCGCGGAGGGCCCGGTGACCTGCTCGGTAACATCGGGCTGCGCGGCAGGAATGCCCGATGCGATGACGGCGAGGCGGCGCGGAGTGTTCAAGCCCGTGAGGGTGCCATTAGGCGTGAGACGTTCGCGGCCCAGCAGCGCGCCAACGCGCTCGCTCAATTCGCGGCTGGCGCCTTCGATCATGCGCGCGGGAATTTCTTCACAACCTAGCTCAAGCAAAAAGTCTGGCATTCGATAATTAAGTTATGCTCTCAGAGTTGACCACTCATTTAATGTGAGCCGAGTCACAAATTCGCCGCGAGCTTCGAGTTACGAGCGGCAAGCTATCCCACCGGAGCCAGCTTGCCTTTCTTCTCTTTTGCGGCTGGTCTAGCGCCGTGATCTCTGCCTTGATCTTTACTTTCCTTGTTCCCGTCTTTTTCGTTCCCGGCTTTTTCGGAGCCGTACTGCTGATCCATCCATGCCTTGGCGATGCCGACGGCCAATGCGCGCACGCGCGCGATAACACCGACGCGCTCGGTTACTGAAATCGCGCCACGCGCATCGAGGATATTGAAATAGTGCGAACACTTCAGGCAAAGGTCGTAAGCGCCGAGCAGCGGGAAGCGCGATTTTTCGCGTGCTGACCCATTACTCTCGAAACTTTCAGCGGCCGCGCGGACAGGAGTCTCCGCGCCACACTTTTCCGCTCCATCTTTCTTCACCGTGGCATAACGATCGAGCAGTGCTTTGCATTCCGCCTCGCACATTTCGAAGTGCTTCCACGTGCTTGCAACGTCGGCAGCTTCGAAGTTGTAGACAGAGAACTGCTGCTCATCGGCCAGACGAACATCGCCATACTTCACTTCCCTGCCGGTATCGGGATCGCGCGCCCAGACGATGTCATAGATGGAATCGACATCTTGTAGAAAAGCGCACAGGCGCTCGAGGCCGTAAGTCAGCTCGGCTGATATCGGATCCAAATCCACGCCGCCGCATTGCTGGAAATAAGTGAACTGCGTGACCTCGAGCCCGTCGAGCATGACCTGCCAGCCGATGCCCCACGCGCCCAGCGTCGGCGACTCCCAGTTGTCTTCCTCGAACTTGATGTCATGCTGGCGCAGGTCGATGCCAATTGCGCCGAGCGATTCGAGGTAAAGCTCCTGCACATTATCAGGCGGCGGTTTAAGAATCACTTGCAACTGCATGTGCTTGAACAGACGATTGGGATTCTCGCCGTAGCGGCCGTCGGCGGGTCGCCGCGACGGCTGCACGTAGGCGACCTTATAAGGATTGGGCCCGAGCACGCGCAGAAAAGTTTCGGGAGCCATGGTTCCCGCGCCGACTTCAACGTCGTAGGGCTGCTGGATCACAGCTCCACGTGCAGCGTAGAACGCCTGGAGCTTTAGGATGAGTTCCTGGAAGGTCAGCGAATTGGGTTTGGAGGAGGTCAACGTGTCAATTCCCGCTCTTTGCTTTTAGCTTTGTGATCCCGCGCCCGCGATCTGCATCTCGCGGCAAACTATCCCGCTGCGATCGAGATGACAACTCAAAACAAGTGCTCCCTAAATTTTCTCCAGCATTCCGGCCGTCACCAGCTTCTTCTCAATGTGGCGCTGAAGAATCTGGATCAGGAACTTTCGCAAATCAGCGCACACCGGCTTTGGCCAATCAATTTCCGCGAACTCCGAAACTCGCGACCGCAACATCTGCGCCGCAATCTTTCGCGATTCAGGCGATAGCTCCGATGACGCCAGGCGCTTATCGTCCACGCACGTCAGGCCATCGGCCAGCGCATGCCAGAATGCCCGCGTGCCATCAAGCGATCGTCCACAGACGACGCACTCCCCGAGTTCCGGCAAAAAGCCCATCAGCCGCGTCATCCACAGCTCGAAGTAGGTGAGCGGCATCCACAACGCAGGGCCGCGCAACTCCTGAATCACGGCCAGGCTCAACCGGAAAACCGCATCGCTCGCCTCGCGATCCGGCATTAACTGATCGAGCAACTCGGCCACGTGCGCCAGCGCCGTTGCCCGCGCGTATGTGACCTCGCTCGCCATCGGCGACTCGATCACCTCGCAGGAATCAAGCCGGGCCAACTCCTGCCGCTCGCGGTCGTCGTAAAACACCCGGACGTAGGTTAGCGGTTCAAGCGCGCCTCCAAAGCGGCGTTTCGACTTCTTGGCGGCGCGCGCCACACCCTTCACCTTCCCTTCCGCGCGGGTAAAGAGCGTAACCAGCAGATCGGATTCGCGCAGCGGATACGCGCGCAGAACGATCGCTTCAGACTCCTTCAACGCCATGGAAGGCTCAGGGGTAAATGATGATTGTAATGGATGGAGCGCCGGGGCGTCAGCCGCGAGTCCTTGAACCAAACAGCTTCGGCCTCGATCCGCGAGTTATGAGCAAACAAAATCGTACTGAGCAGAAACCTGCGCGGGTGCCCCGGAATCGCGGGAGGTAAGGCTTGCTCAAAGCTTAGTGCTCACAGCTCGTAGCTATCTTCCGAAATACTTCGCATTCCGCTCGGTGTACTCTTTCCATTTTTCCGGCAGATCGTCGAGCGCGAAGATGGCCGAGACCGGGCAGACAGGCACGCACGCGCCGCAATCGATACATTCAACTGGATCGATGAAGAGCATCTCTTCGGTGCCGTATTTGTCGGAATCTTTCTTGGGGTGAATGCAATCCACCGGGCAGGCGTCGACGCACGCGGTGTCTTTGGTACCGATACAGGGCTCGGCAATCACATAGGCCATAGATTTCTCAGCGCTCCCAGGAGATTAGAACGATAAACAGAATGCAAAAATTGTAACAGGAATTTTACGCCTGTGTGCGCCCGTTGCAGCCAATGGAAGGAGATTCCGGGCAAAGTGCCGGAACGGGAGGGCGGCCGGATGGGGCAGCTAATTCGTCAGGGTAATTACCGTTCTGGTTACTGTAGGTTTTCTGCGAAGACGGCACAGTTCGCTATAATTGAGAGGTACCACTATGCACATAAATTTTGGCCACATTGGATGTGAATTAGCTGTCCTGGCCGCTCTGTGTGTGCTCTCCATTTTCCTTTTCCCCAGCGCGCAGGGGCCGTATTCGGCGGTACATGGGCCGGTAACCGCGCTGCAAGCTGTTCGTGGCGCGGCGCGGCTGCGTTCTGCAATTCTGGCGGCGGGTCGTAAGGCTTTTTCGAATTTCGTAGTACCGCCGCTGCGGATGCTATCCCCTGTTTTAGTTTGCCCTCTGCAATTCGAGTTCACGCCTGAGGGCGCGCTAAGCACTATCCTTCGCTGCTGATCTTTTTCCGATTCCCACGCCGCTGTTTTCGGCGCGCATTCCGCTTCCGCACCTAGATCCATAATGGGTTGCGGCTAACGGGCATTCACGCCATTTCGTCGAACGCAATCATCTTACGATTTCATCCAATACTAGAGGAGGTTTCACGTGATTCAGCAAAACGCAAAGATACTGGCCTCGCTTGCAGTGCTCGCAGTGGCGCTCTCGACAGGCTGCGCCAAGAAAGTGGCCAAGGCCGAACCGCCCGCGGCTCCCCCCGCCCCCGCAACCCCCACCGCGACATTGGCGGCGAATCCGGATGTCATACAACAAGGCCAACCCACCACGCTGACGTGGCAGACCAGCAATGCCAATGACATCACAATCGCCGGCATGGGAACGCTCAGCGCTTCGGGTTCGCGCACGGTGACGCCCAGTTCGTCGACTACATACACACTTGTGGCGAAGGGGCCGGGCGGATCGAGTGACGCCTCCGCGCGTGTGACGGTGAATGTAGCGTCCGCTGCCGCGACACCGGGGCCGTCGGATGCCGACTTGTTTGCCCGGAACGTGAAGGATGTTTACTTCGATTATGACAAGGCGAGCATTCGTCCGAACGAGGCTGGGACGGAGGAGGGCGATGCCAGCTTTCTGGCGCAGCATCCCTCGATGAAGGTGATGATTGAGGGCCACTGCGACGATCGCGGATCGGAAGAGTACAACCTTGCGCTCGGCACCAGTCGCGCGGAGTCGGTTAAGCAGGCGCTGATACAGCAGGGCGTTCCGGCAAAACAGCTAAGCACGATCAGCTATGGCAAGGAAAAACCGTTCTGCATGCAGGAGAATGACCAGTGCTGGCAGGAAAACCGGGTGGGTCACTTCGTCTTTCAGCAGTGACGGTAACAAGCAGATTGGATCCAGGCTGTGATTAAATCCAAGGGATCTTGGACGCAAATGTGATTGGAGCCAGGGCGTAAAATCCCACCCAAACTGAGCTTTGGGTGGGACGACCGCCTCTGTGGCCGATGCTTGTCCGATTACAATGCCGAGCGCTTTTATCCCTCTGCGCCCTGCGCCATTGCTTTGCCCGGTTCGGGCTGCGGTAACGTAACGGCTGGAATCCGCGCCGGCGCACCCCGCCATGCGTTGGCTTTGAAACCTTCGCGGACGAGCTTAAAAATCGTTCGCCGATTTTGCGCGATAACTTTCACCCAAGCCATTTTCCCCATCATGGGGAAGTAAATTCCGCGGAAACAGAGCCGCGCCAGAAAGATGTTGACGCGATAACCGAGCGGCTGATCGTTTAACGCATCAACCGCCTGCGCCAGCGCCTCCGCACTATAGGCCTGCTCCCATCCGTGATTTACTTCGGCGTGGGCCTCGTCAATCGTCATCTTCAAGGGAGTGTGGGCCATGGCAAATGGAACAAATTCCTGCCAGTGCTTGGGCCGCGTCAGGCGTCCGGCCTTTTCCAGCCGCTTGTACAGCGGAGTTGCGGGCAACGGAGTGAGCAGCCCAAAAATGGGTAGACCCGGAGGCCAGGTGCGCACCTGGCCAAGCGTGCGCTCGGCGACACCCACGGTATCGTTATCCATGCCAAAAATAAACGAGGTGATGGCGTAGACATTGCGCTGCGCCAGCCGCTCCAGCACGGCGGCGTATTCACCGGGCTTATTAAATCCCTTGTTCACGTCTTTCAGATTGGCGGGGTCGATGGATTCCATGCCGATAAAAATCCATTTACCTCCCGAAGCCGCGATCAGATCCACCAGTTCTTCATCGCGCAACAAATTGGCGCTGATCTGCGCCACCCAATGCACCTGCGCGCCGGCGGCAATAATGTCGCGCAGCAGCGACTTCGTGCGCTTTACGTTGATGGCGAAATTATCGTCGATAAAGAAGACTGCCATCTGACCCTTTTCACTACGGGCGCGCGCCTTCAGTCGCAGAAGTTCATTGACCACGCTTTCGTTGGTGCGAAAGCGGATGGAGTCTCCGAAAAAACCGGTCACGGTGCAGAACTCGCAACCGTAGGGGCAGCCTCGACCGGATTCGACGGGAACGATGCGAAAAGTTCCCCAGCCTTCGCCGATTTTTCCGAGCGCGCTACGCGCCGCCTTGGGCACCAGATTGAACTGGCTGAGATCGATCGACTGCCAGGGGATCTCGGGATAATCTTTCAGCGAAGGTTTACTCTCCTGGCCAAAAGCATCCACTGGCGCATAAACATCTTTCAGCTCGCCACGCGCGGCATCCTGAACAATGCGCGGCCAGGTCGCGTCGGCTTCTCCTAACGCGACGGCATCGGCATGGCGCGGGCCGCCATCGCGGCCTAGCGCCTCATCGGCCATTTCCGTCACGTGCGGTCCGCCCATCACAACCGGGACTCCCACGGCGCGAACCGCATCCGCCATGCGATAGGCCTTGGCGATCATGCGCGTCATGGCGCCGATGCCGACCAGCCCGATTTTTTCGTCACGCACGAACTGCGCGATTCCCGCTTCATCCATGGGATGGGCGTTGCCATCCACCAGCAGCACTTCGTGCCCCTCAGGGGTAAGCGCTTGCAGCAGGAACATCCAAAGATGTGGCATGAAATTGCGCGTGACCCCGTTGTCGGGGTTATAGAGCAGGATTTTCATGGCTTGATTCGCGATTCCGCAAAGCGCCGCTTTGCTGGGTGCCGGGCTGATAGGAAAAAACGAGAACGCCAAGCAGGCAGGAGCTTGGCATCGAATGTTAGGCGGCGTTCTTTCTAGTGTACCCCAGCGTACATTCTACACCCGCTCCAACAGCCGCGCGGGCAAAAACGCTAGTGGTACTTTCGCGTGGCTATGATACTCCCAAAAACTTCTTGCCTATTTACGCCGACGTCATACGTTGAACGCCCCGGGATCCCTGCCGAGGTATTTACCTCAAAGCGGTACTCACGAATGTTCGCGCCAGTCCCTGAAGAGCCAAGTCTGTTTCGTTCCCAGGCCTCGCGCTCAAATATCGCACTCAGACGGGCGTGAGTTCGCGTTCGCTGAGCGGTTCGTATTCCACGATGTATCCCGCCACGGCGCTTGCGGCTACCGTCAAAGGGGAGGCTAGATACATTTGTCCGGGACCGCTGCGGCCGGGAAAATTGCGGTTCTGCGCGCTGATGACAATCTGATCGGCCCTGGTGGAAACGCCGGGGCCGGCGTTGATGCAAGCACCGCAACTGGGCTCAATCAGCCGTGCGCCGGCCTTTTCAAAAATCTCGATATAGCCTTTGCGCCGCGAATACTCGCGCGTTTCCTGCGAACCGAACTGAATCCAGAACTCGACATTTTCTGAAACTCGACGGCCGTGTTTCAGAGCGTCGGCCAGCACGGCGGCGTACATATCCATATCTTCGTTCTTTCCTGCGGTGCAGGTTCCTCCATAGGCGATTTCGATGGGCACGCGGACATCGAGATCGCGAATATATTTGCCGTTCCCGGGGTCTCCCGGAGTGGCGACCATGGGCGTGATTTCAGCGGCATTGAGTTCAATGATGTGGGAGTATTCGGCGCCGGGATCGCTTTGCAGGCCGGCAATCATGCGCTCTGCATCGGCGCGCGCGAGCCCGCGGCGCTCCATCAAAAACTCAATAACTTTTTCATCCGGGGCGACAATGCCGGTGAAGCCGCCGATTTCAGCGGCCATATTGGTCATGGTTGCGCGCTCATCCACGCTCAGCGCTTCGACCGCTTCGCCGGCATATTCCATCACTTTGGCCAGAGCCTTACCGCTGCGCACGTAATCGAGCGAAAGAATCTTGAGAATGAAATCCTTGGCGGTGACGTTGGGCTGCCGCTTGCCCTTGATGACGATCTTCACCGACTCCGGAATCTTGACCCGGATATCTTTCGTGATCCAGGAATTGAATACGTCGGTGGTGCCGATGCCGAAGGCAACGCAGCCAATCGCGCCGACATGCGGTGTGTGCGAGTCGGAGCCAACATTCACCTGCCCCGGCAGCGCGTAGGTTTCAAGCATGACAGAGTGGCAAATGCCCTCGGACCCTTTGCGATCCGTAAGTTCGCCATGGAGCTTGATTCCCTGCTGACGGGCGAATTCAGCCTGCTTCAGCTTGAGCTGCGTGGCCAGATCGAGCAGGCCGATTTTCTTCTTCTCCTCCGAGATCACGTCGTCTAGAAAAGTGAGATGGTCGCGGAAAAAACAAATGGTGGAGGCGTCGTTGACCGGCACATCCTTGCCGACATATTGCTCATAGAAAATGGAGGCCATCGGCGTGACATATTCGTGGCTGAAACGTAGATCGACGCGCGTGAAGCCGGTGTCGCCGGGACGAACGGCTGGCACTCCCACTGTGCCCTCGGGCGTGATCATGTGCCGGGCAAAAATTTTCTCGGCGAGCGTCATCGGATGGGTGGCTCGGCTGCCCCCGGTTGGACTGGAAATTGGCGGCAGGAAAACTTTCTTCTGCATGCGCGCCACATTGAACGGAAACAGGCCGCCGTACTCGATTACCTGCTTCGTGATTTCGTCTTCACCTGTGGTGAATTCCGACAGCAGAATTTCTTCTCCCGCGCGAATGCGATCGATAAGCGAAAAATTTGTGGACGTCAACAATCCGAGATTCTGGCAATTTTGTTTGTAGATGCGCTCGATGTTTTCCGCGATCGCGACCTGAATGCCGGCGCACATTTCGGCATAGGGCGACTGCTCTCGACTGGACCCTTTGCCGCGCCGCTTACCGCTGACCGAACAAACAAAGCCGCCATTTTTCACGTCGTTGCGGCCGATGGGCGCGATACCGCCGCACTTCAGCCCCGCATAAGGAATCTCGCCGAGAGTCTGATCGAAGTAAAAACAAAAATGAGCAGGCGTGATTTCGTCGGTCGAAATGTCATCGCGGAGCTTGGGATTGTTAGCGGGATTCGCCGTATCCCAGGGCAGATCTTCACCCGCCAGCTGACGCTTGATCAGACTTGGATCTTCTGTAAGAAAAAGGATGCGGCCCCGAAGGCGCAGCCGGTCGGCGCGCTTGGCTACTTGACGTTCGAGAAGCGGGTTGGAGACGAATGTATTGGACACGCTTTATTCCACCGGACAAGGGCTTTAACCGCGTGGGACACAGGGTTTCACAGGGGAAGGCTCAAGCCCCTGATCGCTCTGGAAGAGTCCCCACACTTGTTGATTGTACTTGGGAGTTACTTTTTTGGCGTGCGCACCCGCGAAATCAGCGCGCGTGATCTTTAGCGTACGCTTCGGGGCGGGGCAAGTCTTCGAGGCCGCGGCCGGCGAAAATCTCCCGGAATTCGTGCAACAACGCATTGTGCACTAATCCATTGGAAGCGAGCGTTTCGCGGCTTGCGATCTGGAACGGACCTCCGGAAAAATCGGTGACGCGGCCACCGGCTTCTTCCACAATGAGCACCCCGGCCGCGGTGTCCCAGGGATTGAGATTGAATTCCCAGAATCCGTCGTAGCGGCCCGCCGCAACATTGCACAGGTCGAGCGCCGCAGAACCCGCGCGCCGCACCCCATGCGAGCGCAGGGTGAGATGGTGGTAAAAATAAATATTCGGGTTCTTGTGGCGCTTGTGGCTGGGGAAACCGGTCCCCGTCAGCGATTCACCCAGCTTCGCAACCGATGACACCCGGATCGGCTCGCCATTTAATTTCGCGCCGCTTCCCTTTTCCGCGGCAAATAATTCATCGCGCGTGGGATCGTAGATCACACCCGCGATGCGCTCGCCCTTATATTCGACCGCCAGCGAAACACAAAAAACCGGATAGCTGTGCGCGAAGTTAGTAGTGCCGTCCAGCGGATCGACATACCACTTATAGTCGCTGCCGGTTTCAATCCTCGTTCCCTCCTCGCCCATCACATCGTGAGTTGGAAAATGCTCACGGATGCCTTTGAGGATGAGCGCCTCGGACTCGCGATCGGCGACGGTGACCAGATCGACGTCGCCTTTGTATTCGATCTTCACGCGGTGGCGAAAGTGCTCCATAAGCAGCTTGCCTGCCTCGCGCGCAATCGATTCCATGGTCGATCGAAGGGCGGGGGAATGAGCGATGGGATTCGAACGATGAGGATTAAGATCGGGCTGATTGGGATTTGGCTGAGAAGGACTCATGCAGGATATGTAATGCGAATACGTCGAACGGTCTTGAGGGCGACTGACGAGCGCACTATTTTTTCTTTCCATCTTCCGCGATATACATGATTTCGTGCTTGAAGATGAATAGATTCGGGCCATCGTCGCGCGTCACGCGAACCATATTTTTGTCGTAATACTCAATCCAACCGCGCACCACTTCTCCGTCTGCGAGCTTCAGGCTGACGATCTTCTGCTTCTCGCCTAGCGATTTCAGATAAGACGCTTCCTCGAACGTTTCATCGGGAGGAGGCGTGCGCTTCTTGTTATTCACCGGCAGCGGAGACATATAGATATTCTACACGGCGGGCTATGCCGGATGATTAATGCCCCACGAAATAGATGGGGGGACGCCTAGAATCGGACTGCACGAGAACCAGATTGCAATGAGAGCGCCTCCGAAATGACGACGACCGGCGTTTTCTGAATCGGCGCATCTTCTAATACGATGTTGTGAATTATTGAGCGCGCGGCTTCCGCCGGCCCACTCGCGCCAGAATTCTCCGCACCTTCTTCGGAGAAATCGACAATCGCGCCGCCACGCGTGACACCTTTCGCCCCTCGCGCTCCCATACCCGGGCAATCACAATGTCTGCGAATTCCTCGCTGATCTGCCGGAACGATTTATCCCCCACCGATCCCTGCGACCAGGCCTTAAGCGTGGGATCGACAGTTCCCTTGCGTACAATTCGCGCGCGCAATCCTTGCAGGTCCTGCCAGATACTATCGGGCTGCGCGGCTCCGCAAGCAGCGCGAGCCAGGTCATACATTTCGCGAGCCGCTTCCGGATTATCGAAAAACGAATTGCATTGCGTCAGTCCTTGCCAGAGATATGCGGTCGCAAGCAACACGTGATGTTGCGTGTGCTTCGATAACTCCACCGCTTCGCGGCTCAAATCGAGCGCGCGCCTTGCGTGCGTGCCGGGATCGGCGCCGCCGCCGATTCCTTCTTCCACCTTGGCGTTCTCAATCATGCATTGCAGAATTCGCGCGCGGCCCATCAGAATGTAATCGTTCTTCTCTTTTGCCAGTTCGTAGGCGGAAGCGGATTCTTCCTCAGCATGCTGGTAATCGCCCCCGTCAAAGTGAATATAGGCGGCATTGAGGTGAACGGTGCCCAGTCCATGATGCGTGGGGCGCTGCAAATAAATCTTCCGCGCGTCGTCGAGATGTTCAAGCGCTTCGCGGCGCAATTGCGTGAAGCGGCGGCGATGGTCGGCGCGCGCCGCCACTCCGCTGGCGCTGGCAAAAGACTTCTCCGCTTTGCCTGAACTTTCGCCGGAATTCTTGCTCGAACGTTTACTCGAACTCTTGCGCTGACGCTCGGCATCCATATCGATCTTCCGCTGCAATTGCAGCGTGATCCCGCGCTTGGCCAGCGCCATGTTGGCGAGCGACCGCGCCAGGTTGGGGTGCCGAGAATCGCGCTTGCGATAGTGAGCGATTGCGCTCGCAAAAAAATCGATGGCTTTGTCAAAGCGCGCTTCGCGCCGCGCCATGCGCCCGTAGAACGATTGAATATTGCCAAGCGTCACGTGATCGTCGGTACGGCGAAGAATCGCTTCGGCCGCTTCCGAAACACGCACAGCATCCTTCCACTTGCCCTGCTGAAACAGCAGCCAGCTTTCAAGCACTTCCATGACGGCGCCCATCCGCGGATGGTCAAGCTTCAGCGCGAGATCCCTTCCCTGGCGTGTATAAATGAGCGCTTCGTCATAATCGCCGCGGCGGCGCAGGCAGCGGCCTTTCCAGTAATACGCAATCGCAAGAAGGAATTCGTCGTCCAGCTCTTCGGGCATGCTCAAAACAAAATCAAAATGCGGGATCGCGACCTCCATGGCTTCGTCGGCCATCGCGGCCATGCCTTGAGCCATGCGCAGGCAGAGATACTCGGAGACGGAAAGGCGCGAGCGCACGCCCGATTCGAATCGCGAGAGAAGCTCTTTAACCGGTAGTGAACTGGCGAAGCCTATGTCGCTCCAGATGGCGAGCAGGACGACGAGTCGAGCCGCATTGGGTTGCGCGGGATCGATGGCGGCAATCAGGTCGCGGTGCGATGCAAGGCAAGTGAGGCCGCGCTCAATTTGGCGCGCGGCCACGTGCTCCTGTAGCTGAGAAAGAAAGTCCTCGTCAATTTGTCTGGCAGGGGAACCCTGGCGTACGCCCATGCCTTGACGTTCTAATCCAATAAATCGTAACTGGCAAGGGTCAAGAACTCGGGAAATTCCCGGCTGGTCATCAGCGTTTCGAGAACCTGCGCGGCTTTTTGAAGCTGACGGTCGGCGCGCGGCGCTTTTCCCTGCAGTTCCGCAACTCGCTCATGAATGATCTGCCTCACCAGGCTTTCGGTCACAGTCTTGCCATCGGTCATGCGGGCGCTGTGTTTGACCCATTGCCACACCTGCGCGCGGCATATTTCCGCGGTCGCGGCGTCTTCCATCAAGTTATAGATCGGAACGCATCCCGATCCGCCCAGCCACGAATGCACGTACTGCAATCCCACATCAACATTCCAGCGCAGGCCGCCTTCGGTAATGTCGCCGGCGGGCACTTTCAATAAATCCTGTGCGGTGATGGCGCGATCAGTGCGCGGTTTCGCAATCTGATTCGGCTCCGGCATGTACTTGTCGAAAATTTCCTTGGCAATGGGAACGAGTCCCGGATGGGCGACCCAGGTGCCATCGTGGCCAGCCTGCACTTCGCGCAATTTATCGCGGCGAACTTTATCGAGCGCCTGTTCATTGGCAGCTGCGTCATTGCGAATCGGAATCTGCGCCGCCATTCCGCCCATCGCATGAATGCCGCGCCGGTGGCAGGTTTGAATGAGCAGTTCCACATAGGAGCTCAAAAAATGCCGTTCCATTGTGACCAGCGAACGATCCGGCAACACAAATTCAGGCCGGGCGCGGAATTTCTTGATGAAGCTGAAAATGTAATCCCAGCGGCCACAGTTCAGGCCAGCCGAGTGCTCGCGCAGCTCGTAAAGAATCTCGTCCATCTCGAAAGCAGCGAGGATAGTCTCGATGAGCACGGTGGCGCGAATCGATCCGCGCGGAACGCCTAATTCATCCTGCGCGAAGCAGAACACCTCGTTCCAAAGGCGTGCCTCGAAATGACTCTCCATCTTCGGCAGATAAAAATATGGACCTGTGCCCTTCTTAAGAAGCTCTTTGGCATTGTGAAAAAAGTACAAGCCAAAATCGAACAGTGAGCCGGAGATCGGCTTCCCATCAACCAGGAAATGTTTTTCGTCGAGATGCCATCCGCGCGGGCGCACAAACAGCGTTGCCAGCTTCGATCCTAACTGGTAACGCTTGCCTTCCGGGCTGACGAATTCAATGGTGCCGCGAATCGCGTCGTAAAGATTCTGCTGCCCCTCTACATTGTTATTCCAGGTGGGCGAATTCGAGTCCTCGAAATCCGCCATGAAAACATTGGCGCCGGAATTGAGCGCATTGATGATCATCTTGCGATCGACCGGTCCCGTGATCTCAACGCGGCGATCGAGCAAATCCTTCGGTATTGACGCAACCTTCCAATCGCCCTTTCGGACGTCGGCAGTCTCCGGCAAAAAATCGGGCGGCCAGCCGGAATCCAGTTTCTGCTGAATCTCTTTGCGGCGCGCCAACAGTTGCTGGCGGCGAGGTTCGAACTTGGCCGCCAACTTGGTCAGGAAGGCATGCGCTTCATGACTCAGGATCGCGTTTTGCGTGGGATTTTCCAAGAATGTCATTGTACTCATAATGAAGAAAATCATATCCCCCCTCAAGAGGCTGAATTCTGACACTAGGTCAAATCGGACCACTGGGACAGGAGGCCCATACAGGGTTGTCCCATAGGAGGTTTCGGGGTCTACTGCCAAAGGACGCTGTAATAGGGATGCTTTTCAAATTGCACGCCAATGAGCGGCGACCGTTCCACATCCACGGAGGCGGCAAACTGGCTAAGCTGGCCTCCCAAGTATTTCAGGCTCCCAAATTGGCCGGAAGATAGCGGCCTCTACATTTGAATTAAAGCTGGAGAGAACCCTGATGAGAGTTGAAAACGCAGAAACGATGTTCGACCAGCAGGTCGCGGCGGCGCGCCACTGGTTTGCGAATCCACGCTTTTCCGGAATCATTCGCCTCTACTCGGCGCAGCAGATCGCCGAACAGCAAGGCACCATTCACGGCGACTACACGGTGGCGCGGCAGGCGGCGGAGGAGTTCTACACCCGCCTGCGCCAGTTGTTCGAGGAGCGCAGACAGATCACGACATTCGGCCCCTATTCTCCTGGCCAGGCCGTCATGATGAAGCGCATGGGGATGGAGGGGATTTATCTCGGCGGGTGGGCGACCTCCGCCAAAGGCTCGGTCAACGAGGATCCGGGGCCCGATTTAGCCAGCTATCCGCTGAGCCAGGTGCCGGACGAAGCCGCGGTGCTGGTCCGGGCGCTGCTGGCAGCCGACAAGAACCAGCATTTTGCTCGCGCTCGCATGACAGAACAGCAGCGCAAGGCGACTCCTATGGTCGACTACCGCCCCTTCATCATCGCTGACGCCGATACCGGTCATGGCGGAGATGCGCACGTGCGCAATCTGGTGCGCCGGTTTGTCGAGGTTGGAGTGCCGGGATATCACATTGAGGACCAGAAGCCGGGCGCCAAGAAATGCGGCCACCAGGGCGGCAAAGTGCTGGTTGCAGAAGATGAACAGATCCGCCGGCTCAACGCCGCTCGATTACAGCTCGATATCATGCGCGTGCCGGGCATCATCGTGGCCCGCACCGATGCCGAGTCGGCGACCTTCCTTGAGAATCTTAGCGACGAGCGCGATCAGCCCTTCATTCTCGGCGCGACCAACACTGACCTGCCAAGTTATCGCGTGGGCTATCTTGCCACGCTGAAAAAATTAGCGGAGCTTGGTGTCGAGGAGATCCACGGGCATTTGCTGTTCGCGGTGTCGGAGATCGAATATCAGGCGGCGTTTGCATGGCTCGAAAAGGTCGGACTGATTCCGGCCATACAGGCGACGGCGCAAGCTCTCCGCACAGCTACGCCCACTGAAATGGAAAGCGCTCTCGACAAGATGGACACGCTCTTCATGGAAGCGTGGCAGGCCGAGGCCAAGCTGAAGACATATGGCGGAGCGGTTGCCGATGCCATGCAGGTGCGCGCCAACGATGGCGAGCGCTTTGACATGACCGTGGAAGAATGGCGCAACTTCGCCAAACGAGCTTCCTTCTATGAGGTCCGCGAACAGGCGCGCGCCATGGGCATTCACGTGGTGTGGGATTGCGAGCTGCCGAAGACTCCCGAGGGTTTCTATCAAGTGCAGGGCGGACTGGATTATGCGATTGCGAAATCGCTGGCGGCCGCGCCCTTTGCCGATTTGTTATGGATGGAAACGAAGACTGCTGACCTGGAGGACGCGGAAAAATTCGCTCATGCAATTCACGCCCAGTATCCCGATAAGATGCTGGCCTACAACCTCTCCCCGTCGTTCAACTGGGACACGACGGGGATGTCCGACCAGCAGATGCGCAGCTTCCCGGAAGAACTCGGCAAGCTTGGGTACGTTTTCAACTTCATCACCTATGGCGGCCATCAGATCGACGGCTTGGCTGCGGAGGAATTCGCAACCGCGCTCAAGCAGGATGGCATGCTGGCATTGGCGCGCTTGCAGCGCAAGTTCCGGCTGCTGGAGTCGCCCTACCGCACTCCGCAAACGCTCGTTGGCGGTCCTCGCCTGGATGGTGCTCTCATGGCCTCCTCGGGCCGCACGGCTGCAACCAAGGCCATGGGCAAGGGGTCTACGCAATTTCAGCACCTGGTGCAGACCGAGGTTCCGCCGCGGCTGCTCGAGGAATGGCTGGCGGCCTGGGGCGAGCACAATCAATACCCGGCGAAGATTCGGGTTAAGCTGCGTCCGCACACGGCTGGCTCTGAACTGCTGGAGCTGACCGTGTTCAACGAGGCTGATCAGGAAAAACTCGCAAATGTAATCTTTGCCAGCCTGCAGGATCGGCGAGGGCGAAACTTCCTTTCCGTCCGCGATCAGAACATCACCATGCCATTCCGAAAGAAACGGCTGATGACACTGACGCAGCTTTTCCTGATTCATCGCTACTCGGCAAGTGCGGTGCACTATGTGATCCCCACCGAGGACAACCGGCACCAGGCGCAGAAGATGAAGCGCATGGGGATCTTCTCCGACGTACATACGGAAATCGGACAGATCATTGTGGCGCAGGTTAGCAAGGAAGGCATGGCCGAGCTGGTGAAACCAGATCGGACGCGCCTGCTGGATATGATCCACAAGAAATGGCCGGGGCCGGAAGACACTCCCAAGGGGCTCTCCGACGAGGAATTGTTTCGCACAGAAGAAAGGGATGAACTGATGCCCTCGGGCGACTGAGGCAGGCCAGCATCCACCATCGGTCTCTAACAGCGGCTCTGGCCCTCCCCAAGTGACCAGAGCCCTTTTTCCTTATGTCCCAGCCTCTGCTCGGAAGGAAATGCGGGGTGGCGCTTTTTCCAGACCTTTACGCCACTTGGCCATCGTCGACGGTAACCATTACCTGCTCGCTGCGCATCCTTCTTTAAGTCTTACGTAACGGAGTCCAGCCCGATTCCTCCACAAAGTCCGCAGCGAGTGGGTTAGAATGACACGTCCTCTGGGAATATCGGGCTTGGCCCGATGCCTGGCCGGTTCCCCGCATGACCACAGGGTCCACGATCAAGACGCGGCTATTCAAGGTTTGCGCGCTAAGGATTTGCGCGCTCACCGCGATCCTCGCCATGGCTCATGGATCGGCGTTTGCGATTCATAACGTTCCTCGCCGGCATCATCTCTTGTCGCGGCCGCATCGGCTTCTCCATCGCATGCGAACAATTCTTTGGAATCCGCTTTTCCCGCCAACCCATGATTCCCTGCTTCGTCAGAATGAGGAAATCGATCGCCTCGCGCTTCCGCGAATTGCCGACGATGACCAATTGGAGGAGTTGAAAGCCGCGCACGAACTGGTTCCGCTTGAAGAGAGCCAGACGCTGCGAATTGAACACGGCCTCGACCCTTCGCGCCGCTATTGCCGGCCCTGGACCCGCGATTTTGTTCAGGATCTTTCCGAAATTTACTACAGCCGCTTCCACGATCAGATTCAGCTCAACTCAGCCGTGCGCACCGTGAAAGTTCAAAAGAAGCTCCGCCGCCGCAATCGCAACGCGGCGCCCGCCGAAGGCGAAACGGCCTCTTCGCACCTTGCCGGCATTACAGTCGACCTCCAACGACGGGGTCTAACCAAGGACGAAATTCGCTTCATCGAGTTCTACCTCTTCTATCTGCACGCGCTCGGGCTAGTGGAAGCGGAGGAAGAGAGCCGCCACTGGTGCTTCCACATCATGGTCTCCGAACGATATGGCGACTGGCGCCAGACGCAGATGCTCTTCCCGCAACACCCTGCAGAGGAAATCCCCGGCGCAGTCGCAGCCAACTAAGTTATCTTTTTCCCAGGACAACGAAAACGCTTAGCCCAGGCACGCCCCGTTAGCCCTCTCTACTCTTCTTCTCCGCCGAGCACTCGTTCGCTTCGCACGTCAGGCACGTAGATCGGCGACACGTTGTGCTCCGCAGCAAGTTTCTGGAAGCTTGCAATATCCACGCTCTTCACCTGATCCCAGCGAGCCAATAGCTCATCGGTCTGCTTCTTCAATTTGTCGAATTCCTGGTACTCCGCCGCGGTTGGCGCAGCATCCGCAAATCCAGAGACATTCATAGAAAGAAATGCCAGCCTTCCATCGATCCCTGGCACATAAGAGAGAGAGTCCTCGCTCGCGCTGATCTTGAAATTAATCAGCGGTTCCCTCGCCTGCGTCAGCTTCGCATCCAGCGCCTTCACGCCATCCACAAGCGCTTTGGATGAATCGCCCGGCGCAAGCCGCTTCGTCAGCCCGTCCAATTGCTCGCGCACATCCTGAATTTGGTTGACCGCGTCGTACACGCGATTCAACTGCTCTTCCAGATCCAACTCCATCTTGAACTGCTTCTCCAGATCGGCTTGCGAAACAGTAACCCGCGGATCAATTTTCAACTCGAACGCTGCCGTCTCACTCTTGCCATTTGCAGTCAGACGCACCTGATAATTTCCCGGCACGGCCAGCGGGCCGCGCGCTCCTTCGCCGTACTCCCACAGGTAATAGCCGGGAACGCGATGCGCGTTGTCATAGTGCAAATCCCACACAAATCGATTCAGCCCGTCTTCCGGCTTGATCTCTTTCTCCGGCTTCTTGTCATCGGGATCGAGCGGCTCATCGGGCGGCTCGGTCGCCGCGCTCGAGTAATGCCGAATCGCGTTGCCCGCCGCATCCAGAATCTCAATCTTCACTTCATCTTTCGGAGCCTTCTTGAAATAGTAGTAAATGACTGCTCCGTTCGGCGGATTTTCTCCCGCAAAAAAGTGATGCTTCGACGATTCGCCGGCGTGAATGCGATATGCTGTCGCCGGCTTATAAAGATGGGTATCCTCGCCGCTCACCGAATCGGCGTACTGCCGCAGCGGAGACAGATCATCCAAAATCCAGAATGCGCGCCCATGCGTTGCCACCACAAGATCGTCGTTCTTAATGACAAGATCGTGTACCGGCACATTCGGCAGATTCAGTTGCAGGCTGCGCCAGTGTGCGCCATCGTCGAACGAAACATAAATTCCGCGCTCCGTTCCCGCGTACAGTAATCCTTTTCTCTTTGGATCTTCGCGCACCGCCCGCACAAACGCTCCCTCGGGAATGCCCGCCCCCAGCCTCGTCCAGCTCGAACCATAGTCGTTGGTCTTATAAATGTAGATACCCAGATCGTCATTTTGATGACGGTCAATCGCAACATAAGCCTTGCCGGCATCAAATGGCGAAGCCTCTACCAGACTCACGCGGCTCCACTCCGGCAGATCCTTGGGCGTGACGTTGGTCCAGCTTTTTCCTTCGTCGCGCGTCACCTGAATCAACCCATCGTCCGTACCCGCCCAAATCAATCCCTTGGCAACCGGCGACGGTGCGATCGAAAACACGGTGTCATAGTATTCGGTTCCGGTATCGTCAATCGTGATTGGGCCGCCCGACGGCTGTTGCTTCGATTTGTCATTGCGCGTCAGGTCGGGACTGATCGCCTCCCAGTGCATCCCGCCGTCGGTGGTCTTAAAAATCCGCTCGCCGCCGTAGTAAACCGTCTTCGCATCTTGTGGAGAAATCACAATCGGCGCCGTCCACTGGAAACGATGTTCCAGCACGGCCGCGCCGCGCGCGTCGGTGAGTTCCGGCCACACTTCAATGCTTTGCACCTGATTGGTGCGCCGGTCAAAGCGCGTCAGATTGCCTTGATAATCGGCGGCAAAAACAATGTTGGGATCAGCCGGGTCGGGCGCAATGTATCCCGCTTCGCCGCCGCCGACCGAATACCAATCCTCGCGGTCGATCGAGCCATTGTCGCTGCGACTGGCAATCGCCACGCTGGAATTATCCTGCTGCGAGCCGTACACGTAATACGGTGTGCGCGTGTCCGTGATCACATGGTAAAACTGCGCCGTCGGCTGGTTGTCTTCGCGCGTCCATGATTTGCCTCCATCCAGGCTGACCGTCACGCCGCCATCGTCAAACGCGATCATGCGCTTCGTGTTCTTGGGATCGATCCACAGGCCGTGATTGTCTCCGTGCGGAACCTTCACCTTATTAAATGTCCGGCCGCCGTCGGTCGATTTGAAAAACTCCACATCCGCCACATACACCGTGTCCACATCCTGCGGATCGGCAATCACATGCATGTAATACCACGGCCGCTGATACAGGCCATGGTTGCCGTTCACCAGATCCCAACTGTCTCCGCCATCGTCGGAGCGATACAGGCCGCCATTTTCTTTTGCCTCGATCAGGGCATACACGCGCTCCGAGTTCGCCGCCACCGCAACGCCAATGCGGCCATACGGTCCTTTCGGCAGGCCGTGCTCTTCAATGTGCTTCCAGGTTGTTCCGCCATCGTTCGAGCGATAGATCCCGCTTCCCGCGCCCCCGCTGATTAGCGTCCATGGGGTCCTCTGCACCTGCCACAACGCCGCGAAAAGAACATTCGGATTCTGCGCGTCGAACTCAACGTCGGCCGCGCCCGTGTTCTCGTCCTTATATAAAACTTTCTCCCAAGTCTTGCCGCCGTCGGTTGTGCGGAAAACTCCGCGCTCGGTATTCGGGCCATAAGGATGACCGAGCGCCGCCACGAACGCTATATCCGCATTGTGTGGATTGACGATTATCTTTCCAATCGCGCGCGAATCCTTCAGACCGATGTTTTTCCAGCTTTTGCCCGCATCCACCGACTTCCAAATGCCATCGCCCTGCGAAATATTGCCACGCAGACATCCCTCCCCCGTCCCCACATAAATTATGTTCGGATCGGAAACCGCAACCGCAAGGCTGCCGATGGCCGGAGCGCCCGCATGATCGAATATCGGCGTCCAGCTATTGGCGCCGTCAGTCGATTTCCAGACTCCGCCGCCGGTCGCGCCAAAATAATAAGTTGTGGGATCGCCCGGAATTCCGGACGCCGTGATTGAACGGCCGCCGCGAAATGGCCCGATTGAACGGTACTTCATGCCCCGGAATAAGGGATCGCCTTCGTTGTGGGCGTCTTGTTTTGCCTGCTGATCGTCCGCGGCAGACGGGTTCGCCCGCGGCGTCTCTTTCTGCGATGCCTCATCCAACTGGCGATTGCGCTCCCTTTGCTGCGAAATAAGGTTGGCCGAAGAAAAAAACAGCAGCGCAATGGCTGTCCCTAAAATCTGCAATCGTCGAATCATGAAGTGGCCCCAAAACCAGAGATGGAAGTGCGTTCATGTTAATGCACGAAGGCGCTGACATTCAAATATCGGTTTGCATTTGACGCTTGTTTGATTGAAGGCTGGCAGCCGTCCCATGCGCCCGTATCCGCTTAGTCAACAAGCACATTAAGAAAACATTCATGGATTCACAGCATGCCTCGCCTAGAATGTTTCAAACATTTCCAGGCAGCTTTGTTTTGACGGAATTGCGTTTGGCAGACTTGTTTGAAGCGACCGTTTTTGATGCGCCAACGAATTTGACGCGATCACCAACACGAGAATGAAGCGGCAGTTCACAACCCGCGATGTCGCCGCCTTCACCGGCCTGAGCGCCCGCCAGTTGCAATGGTGGGATGAGCGCGGCCTGATCAGGCCAGTGCATCAGGGTCACCGGCGCCTCTACAGCTGGGATCAGCTTGTAACCGCGGCGGTCATCTCGCAGCTCCGCCGTCGGGGATTCTCTCTGCAGCGCGTGCGTAAGGTCATCGCGTTTCTCTCGCGCGAATTTGGCACCAGCCTGGCCGCCACCGTGAGGGCCGCGTCCGAATATCACCTGCTCACTGACGGCACGAACTTGTACCTTCGCACGTCCGCGCGGCAGATTGTGGACCTGCTAAAAAATTCCGATCAGCCGATGTTCGATATATGCCTCAGCGACGAGGTCCGCCGCGTGCGAGCAGAGTTGATGCGCAAGTCAATGAGCCGAGGGGTAAAGACTCAAGCAAAGGCCCGGTCTCGCCGAGCCGGATCGCAACCATCTGATCCCATGAAGACCAGGACGCAGAAAAATGATTTGCATAAAAAAGCCGTAGCTTCGGAGCCCGTTCAATGGTTACGCCGGGCTCGCAGAGCCTGAAACATGTTTGGGAAGGAAACCGGAGGCATGATGATCGCCGAATTGAGCATTCTCAACGAATGGATTCCTGAACAAATGGAACCGGGCACGGTATTTGTGCTCGAAAACGCGGGTGAGGTCGGCGAAAAGGAAGATCCCTATTGGGCGGTGCTCTCGTGTCCTTCGTGCGGCACGCTGGGCTTGATTACGCGTAAGCAAATGGCCGGCCTGCTGCCGACGATCTGCGGCTCCCAGCAGTGTTCGGCGCAGTTTTTTATCAAGGATGAAGTAATCACGCCGCGAAAACCGTTCTAGCATTATTGGAAAGAATGCTCTACGCTGCGTGCTGCTTCCAGGAAACTGATATCTCACCACGGGCATGCTTGTCCGGAACTATCAAGCTTCCACGAGCTCCCATCGCAAATGCAAATATGGCTTGCGCTATTCAGTGCAATGGCCCCTTTATTCTTCCCTTCGCAAGCTGCCGGCGCGCTCGCATTGCTCGTTAAGCGCGCAAAGCCGTTAATGTCGAGAGTCGCATGAGGCGCCGTAGTGCCGATGCCGATGGCCGGGCTCTGATTAACACTGCCCGTAAACAGCGCAGTCCACAGACTCTCATTACTAGCCGGCCAATTGTTCATCACAATGTTGGAAGCACCATAGTTGAGGCTGTTTCCCCATGTTGCCGTACGAACTCCAGGCCCCTTGCATGAGACCTGTCCGCCCTCCATCACTCCCTGCACGATAGCGTTGTCCGGCGAAGCATTCGGATTGTTAAAGCTCATGTTGTTGCCGATCACTTGGGCGCCGCCAGCCTTCGGAGATATGCAGATTCCATGATTAGCGGCCCCCTGAATGAAGTTTCCTTCAATCAGGGCCTGCCAGTTATTCACCAGAAATGCCGCTTCGTTGGAGCAGTCGCTCTGATTTCCAATCCATATCGAGGTGAACGCCGTGATGTAACTGTAGGTGGGACAAAACTGTGCCGGCCATCCATAGGCATGATTGCTGATGAAATGGTTCGATCCGCCGGTGGCCTCTATGACATTTGCCACGCTGGCGTTGACCATGACATTGTCTGTGAACTTATTATCAGTCGAAGTCCCCACGTAGATGTTGTAGGGAGGAAAAGTTTTTGTGTTTAAGAAGAAGCTGTCGGAAACATAATCTTCGCCGCTCGAGGTGTTGGTCGGTGCATCCAGGCGCAAATCGTCCACCGTCCCGTTCAAACCTTCAATTCGCGTGAACCGAATCTCCGTGCCGCCCTCGACATCGATGGCATGCTTGGCCAGCCCGTTGGCATCAAAGGTCATGTCCGTGACCGTATCGCCTTTATCCCAGAAGGCATCTTTTTGAAGGACGGCGTTCATTGCGGCTCCGGCTTTAATTACGGATACGCCGCGCCCTTCTCCGACCAGGGATATGACCACGTTATAGGCGAAATTGCTAGGTCCGCCAGGAAGCTGAATCGCTTCATCCACCAGGTAACAGCCCCCCGGCGGTTTGGGAAAATAGACCTCGCCCGAATGATTGGTACTGGTGGCGAGTGTTTGGATGGCGGCATTAATCGCGGCTGCATCGTTCGTAATGCAATCTCCCTTGGCTCCGCTGTTGAGGATGTTGATAGATGCGTATAGCTGTGACTGGAACATCACCGCCAGAAACAGCGCGATCGCCGGATAGTATCCCCTGGTATCGAGCATTGTGATTCACCCCATTGGAGTTAAAACGGAGAAGTGTCGACTCGCCCTTATTAGGCCGCTTACCGCTCAACAGCGGAATTACCCAAGGATTGCTGGCTATTCGGAGAACCCACGATCCGCGGAAAAGTTGCTCGAACGTTGGACAATTGCCCCACTTCAATCAACCAGGGAACGCCTTCACGGAAAGTCAACCTCCAGCACTTATTTTTCCCGTGCCCCTAGCGTCACCGGTATCTGCTCCACAATCTCAATATCGAACCCTTCCAGCGCAGCCACCCGCCGCGGACGGTTGGTGAGCAGCCGAATCCGCTTCAGATTCAGATCCGACAAAATCTGCGCCCCCAGCCCAATCTCGCGCTGGATCTTGCGTTCGCTGTCCGGGAGTGTCGGCAAGCGGCGCTCACGATGAAAGGTCAGAAAAGATTGTTCGCCAATCTTCTCCGCGGAAAATCCGCGCGAACTCTGGTGAAGATAGATGAGCGCGCCCCGATCTTCCGCCGCGATTGTCTCAAGCGAGGCCTCCAGCGTGCGATGGCATTCGCATCCCGTGGCCCCGAACACGTCGCCCAGCAGGCAATGCGCGTGCATGCGCACCAGCACGGGTTTCGACGAATCGCTGATATCCCCTCGAATCAGCGCGATGTGCGAATCGCCGCCATCCACTTCGCTCTCGTAGGCAATCAAGCGAAATTCTCCATGCCGCGTCTCAACCATCGCCTCGCCCACGCGATGCACATAGCGCTCATGCTGCATGCGGTAGCGGATCAGTTCCGCTACCGTCAGCATGCTCATATTGTGGGTGCGGCAGAACTCGATCAGGTCGGGCACGCGCGCCATCGTGCCGTCGTCTTTCATGATTTCGCAGATGATTCCCGCCGGCACCAACCCGGCCAGCCGCGCCAAGTCGACCGATGCTTCCGTTTGCCCGGCCCGCACCAGCACTCCGCCTTTGCGCGCCCGCAGGGGAAACACGTGCCCCGGCCGCGCCAGGTCCGCAGGCCGCGTCGCCGGATCGATTGCCACCTGAATGGTATGGCAGCGGTCATAAGCCGAGATCCCAGTCGTCACCCCATCGCGCGCATCGATCGCCTCGCAGAACGCCGTGCCATATTGCGAGGTGTTCTCCGAGGTCATGTTGCCGATCCGCAGATGATCAAGCCGCTCCTCGGTCATCGCCAGGCAAACCAGACCGCGCCCAAACTTGGCCATAAAGTTGATCGCTTCAGGTGTGACCTTCTCGGCCGCCAGGGTCAGATCGCCTTCGTTCTCGCGATCCTCGTCATCCACGACGACAATCATCCGTCCCGCAGCGATATCTTCAATCGCAGTGGGTACGTCGGTAAAGGGGGCATGGGGGGTCATAGTTCTCTAGATTGTAGCGTAGCGCTTGCGAGCGCCAAGTCCGAGCCGCGAGCATGCTGTATCGGATGATGCGCTTTGCAACACACAGAATACTCGGGCCTATCTCGCAGTGCTAAAGCAGAAAGGGCCGCCTGCTGGCGACCCTTCCGCTAAGGTCAAAACTCGCTCTAACTTACAGAGTCGATTCGATTTCGAAACCCCAGGCTTCCAGTAACGGCTCAGGAATGTACTTGGAGTTCTTATTCCGGCGCGCCCATTCCCGCAGCCGCGTCGACCGCAAGTACTGGTCGGGGGAGAGTTTGTACTCGTGCACAACCTGTTCAAACTCAGTGATTGTGGGAGTAACTGGCCCGATGGGCTCAGGCTTGCCCCAGTTAGGATTTCCGCGTCGCTTGGCCATGAAAAATGTGTCCTTCTTCCCTGAAGTAGTAAGACTCAGTTTCTTTTTTAATTCGACTTTCTACAATATTTTGGATTCCGAAATCCTGCCAAGGGATTCACGGGGAAAAACAAATTCCTCCGTGCCCACCCACACCGCTCAAACCGCGTGGAAGCCATTGATAATACTAGGTTTTCTAATCTCAGTCAATAGCAAAATGGGTATCACCTAATGGCTAGTATGCATCTTGTTGAGCCGGAATCATTTGCGCGCGGTCTGGCTATGACTACTCCGGTTGGGCTAAGGCCCGTTTCTAATCTTTCCATTCCGTGGTGTCGCTCATGGTGGGTGTCGCTCATGGTGTCGCCGCGCAAAATGGGATTGTCAGCCTTTGCCCCGAGCCCCGGAATTTCCCAGCCGGCGCGACCAAGGCTGCTCCCCGTAGGCGGCTTGTAGCCAGAAAAGCCCACACCCCAGAAGGCGTGCGCTCAGGCCGCGGCCCAAACGACTTGCAAGCAAGGGCGAGCCGTAGGCTGTCCGACTTCTCCGGGTGACCAGCGTAACAGTGAAGCCGACCTCGCCGTTGACCCATGAATTCCACGCGCCTAGAGTTCAAACAGGTGTTGATCGGGACGTCCGGGCCGGTTCCCCCATTACCCGCGCTCGCAAGGCATCACCGATAAACCCGGTTTCGCGGCCCGCATTCAGGTCGCGATTGCAAGCGTGCCCAGCATGAGCCTGAAATCTTTACTATGGAGTTCGGACGACAAAACCGTCCGCGTCCTCAGTCGCGTACTCAACGACCTTGAGATTAGCGTGGAACACTGTTCAGCCACCGACGAAATCATCCGCCAGCTCACACGCCAGCGCTTTGAAGCCATCATTGTCGATTGTTTCAATACCCAGGATGCGGGCGACGTCCTGCGCGCTGCCAAAGCCGCTCCAATTAACAAGCGAGCCCTGTCCATTGTGCTCGTAGAGCCGCAAGTCGGCCTGAAGGGCGGGTTCGACATGGGCGCTCATTTCGTTCTGCACAAGCCATTGGCTGTCGAGCGGGCCAAATCGAGCTTTCGCGCCGTGCGCGCTCTGATGAAACGGGAACGCAGGTCGCAGCTGCGGGTTCCGGTGCAAATTCCTGTCGAATGCGTTGGATCGGGCCGCTATCCTGCCCGTACTTTGGATATCTGCGAAGGTGGCATGGCCCTCCATTTTTCCGCTCGCAAATCCAGGGAAAGCGTTCTGCGCTTTTCGTTCAAACTGCCGGGAGTCGATCTCAAGTTCGATGTTTGGGGCGAAATGGCCTGGGAGGGCGAGGGCGAACAGGCGGGTGTGCGCTTTAAAGATCTTACCGCCGACCAGCGCAACGGACTCCGCGACTGGCTGAAGAACCAACTTCCCGAACCTGAGCCGGACGACATGGCCGTTGCTTGCCGCGTCACCGAACTCAGCGTGGCCGGCTGCTATCTAACGACCAGTTCACCGTTTCCGAAATCCACCCGCGTCACCCTCTCGCTTCCTGCCAAGGGCGCCGAAATGCGGGTCGCCGGCGTGGTTCGCATTGTTCACCCTGAATTTGGCATGGGAATCGAGTTCGTGCAATCGGCGGTCGAACAACGAAATGTGGTTCGCCGTCTGATTGAAGCCTTGCAAGCCAGTGGCGAATCACCGGAGCTTCAGGTTGAACCAGAAGGACTGGAGACGGCTGCGGATGCGGCTCCCACTTCTCCACTTGCTGCAGGCGATGCGCTCGTGACAATGTTCCACCAGAAAGCACAATTACCGGTTGAGGCCTTCGTGCAGCAGATGCATCAACGCCGCCAGATGCAGGCATCGCGCTAGACCTGGCACGACGTAACCTGGCCGACGGTACGACCAGCGCGACAACCGAAATGAGGATCGTGGTGAAAGACCCACGAACTGGCCCCCGAGAGTTCCGCGACCGCCCGGCCTTCTGATCTACCGTCAACGGGACAGCAAGCGTCGATTCCCACTCCATGATCTGTCTCTACATTGCTTTCGCGTAGAGATATGATCCTGGTCCGCGGTCGCTCGACGTGCCCAAAGTGGTAACTTCCCAGCGCCGCCGCAACACTAATCGGGCCACCGCAACGATTCAGCCTGGTCGGCTTTTATTCGCCCAGGCTTCAATCGCCCGATGACCCGATCACCAGATCGCCCGATCTTCTACTCGTCCTTGCCGAACTGCTTCAAGTCCTCCGGTCCATCCGCATGGACAGCAACCGGCTCCTTGCCTTGCACCAGCTCCCTCACCTTCTCCACCACATCCGGGTTCGCCAAAGTTGTGATGTCTCCGGTATTCAGGTTGTTCGAGATCGATGCCAGAATGCGCCGCATCAGCTTGCCAGAGCGTGTTTTCGGCATGTCGGGCACGATGTGAATATGCTTCGGCCGTGCAATCTTGCCGATGATAGTTTCGATCGCCTTATTGACCTTTTCTACAATCTCCGGGCTGGCCTGAATCCCCGGCTGCAAGGCGATGTAGACTTCAGGCACGCGCCCTTTGATCTCGTCCACCACGGGCACAACCGCCGCCTCGGCGACCTCAGCAACCGTCATGCACGCCGATTCGATTTCCTTGGTGCCCAGCCGGTGACCGGCCACATTGATGACGTCGTCCACGCGTCCCAGAATCCGGAAATACCCGTCCACGGCAAGAACGGACCCATCCGCCGCAAAATATGGCCAGTCTTTCCAATTCTTGCTCTTCAGATCCTTGCAGTATTTCCGGTAGTACTGGTTGACGAAGCGGTCTTTGTCTCCCCAGATCGTCTGCATGATTCCGGGCCAGGGATTGCGGATGATAATGTTCCCTGCTTTCCCGGATCCCGGAGGAAGAATCTCTCCCATTTCGTCCAAAATTGCCGGATAGATTCCAGGCATCCCCGGTCCAGCACTTCCCGGCTTCATTGGATCGAGCGCCGGCTTCGTGCTGCATAGAAAACCGCCAGTTTCAGTCTGCCACCACGTGTCCACGATGACGGCTTCGCGCTTGCCGACTGTTTCGTAATACCAGCGCCAGACTTCCGGTTCGATCGGTTCTCCCACCGTGGTCATATGCTTGAAGTGGTAGTTGTACTTGGTGGGTTCGTCGTGCCCCGACTTGCGCAACATGCGAATAGCGGTGGGCGACGTGTGGAAGATATTCACGTCCAGCCGTTCTGCGATGCGCCACACTCTGCCAGCATCCGGATAGGTGGGAACGCCTTCATACAGAACGCTGGTCGCCGCCAATGCCAATGGGCCATACACAATATACGAATGGCCCGTAATCCAGCCAATATCGGCCATGCACCAGTACACATCCTCGGGATGGATATCCTCAATGTATTTGCAGGTCCCAGTCACATAGGCGAGATAGCCACCAGTACGATGCTGGCACCCCTTGGGCTTGCCGGTGCTGCCGCTTGTGTACATCAAAAACAGAGGGTGTTCCGCATCCACCGAAAGCGGAGGAACAATTTGACCCGAATAGTTGGGCAGAATCTCGTCGACCCAGAAATCGCGTCCCTTCGCAAAGGCCGTCGCCGTGGCGCTCTTGCCAGGCTGCCGCCGCCAAACCAGGACCTTCTCAATCTTGTGTCCTTCCTTGGCGGCAATATCAATCGCGATCTCCGCCGAGGCTTTGTGATCGAGCATCTTTCCATTGCGGTAGTAGCCGTCCATGGTGATCAGGAGAGGGCTCTTGCAGTCCGCGGCGCGCGTGCCGCATGCCTCGCCGCTAAATCCGCCAAAGACCACGGAGTGAATTACGCCCAGCCGGGCGCACGCCAGCATGGTGATAGGCAACTCCGGAACCATGGGCATGTGAATGGTGACCCGATCTCCGGCCTTGAGCCCGCAGAAATCGCGCAGCAGCGCGGCAAACTCATTCACCCGCACATACAGCTCGCGGTAGGTTACCGAAACGACGGCATCGCTTTCAGGCTCCGGAACAAAGATCAGCGCCGCCTTGTTTTTGTATTTCGCCAAATGCCGGTCGACGCAGTTGTATGAGGCATTCAGCTTGCCGCCCACAAACCACTTCCAGAATGGAGGCTCATTGGTATCGAGCGTAGTGTGCCAGTATTGATCCCAGCTCAACATGTCCGCATATTCGCGGAAACACTCGGGAAACTTATCTTCTGCGAACCGGTTAAGAACGTCGGGATCGGACAAGTTCGCCTGTCCAATAAATTTTGATGACGGATAGTAGTATTCCTCTTCCCGCCAGTGAACTGCGATTTGCGCTTCGGTGGTTTCAATGACCTGCTGTTTCGAACGATTGTCAGCCATAATGATTTACCTCTTGTCTATTAAGAATTATTATGCCCCTCACATAGGTGCTTCGTTCCCCCATGTTATTGAAATCGAGTCGGAAGATATAAAGTCTTAATCTGTGAGTTTCAAGAGCGCTTCTGCACTGCAAGGGCCGTCGCTTTTGAGCACCGGCCCTCGTGTTTCGCATTAAAACCGTTGTCGTGTCTGCGAGACCTATGCAACCGACCGCGTCTTCGAGTCCTCCATTTCGTCCCAAATACGATGGCCATGCGTTTCGCGCAGGAACAGACTTCCCACAACGAACGTGATGCCAGCCACAATCATCGGGTAGTAAAGACCGGCATAAATCTTGCCGGTCTCCGCCACCACCGAAAGGCCGATCAATGGCAGCAACCCGCCAAACACGCCATTGCCTATGTGATAGGGCAGAGAAAGCGACGTGTAGCGAATCTTTGCCGGGAAAGCCTCAATTAGATATGCCGCGATCGGTCCGTAAATCAGGCAAACATAAAGAACCTGGATGAAGATCAGGAGCACCAGCATCCAGAAATTCGGATTTGGAGCCTCTTTGGCAGGCACCAAAGCACCCGTCGCGTCCGTAGTCATGGCCGTCAGTCCGATCGCACCGGTCACTTTGTTGCGAGTGGACTTCACCGTGACCACATTATTCCCCGCCGCACGTTCCATCGCCTGGTAAATCGGGATATAGGTGAGGACGCCGAGCAGGCAGCCCGCCATCATCAGCTTCTTGCGTCCAAACTTATCGGATAGCGCGCCCACCACAGTGAAGAATGGCATTCCCAACAGCAGCGCGACCGCCACAATGATATTCGCTGTCTTCACATTCACCTTCAAAATGGTCTGCATGTAAAACAAGGCGTAAAACTGCCCTGTATACCAGACCACGCCCTGTCCTGCAGTCGCTCCAAAAAGCGAAATCAGGACCAGCTTCAGATTGGTCCATTTGGTGAACGCATCCTTTAAGGGTTGCGTGGACGTCATTCCAGAAGCCTTGAGTTGCGCGAAAATCGGCGACTCCTTCATCTTCAAACGGATGTACAGCGAGATCAGCACCAGGATGATGGACACCAGGAAAGGAATACGCCAGCCATACTCGGTGAAATCTTCTTTCGACATCGCATTTTGCGTGACCAGAATCACAATCAGCGAAACGAAAAGACCGAGCGTCGCCGTGATCTGGATGAAGCTTGTGTAGAAACCGCGCTTATTGTCGGGCACATGCTCGCCCACATAAACGGCAGCGCCACCGTACTCTCCGCCCAGCGCCAGTCCCTGTAAGACGCGGATGGCAATCAGAACAACCGGCGCAAACCAGCCCGCCGTCTTGTAGGAAGGCATCAGGCCGATCGCAAACGTTGAGAAGCCCATAATGGAGAGAGTCACTAAAAACGCATATTTGCGTCCGATCAGATCGCCGATACGGCCGAAGAAAAGCGCACCGAAAGGCCGCACCAGGAAGCCCACCGCGAACGTTGCCAGATATGCGATGTAGGCGAAGGTGTCGTTGCCGGGAGGATAGAATTTCACAGCCAACACGGCCGCCAGACTTCCGAAAATATAGAAGTCGTACCATTCGATCATGGTGCCCACAGATGAGGCCATGATCACGCGCCATATACTGTAACCACCCTGATCGATTGCTCCGACTGCTCTTGACTGAGTAGACATGATCGAGGCTCCTCTTGCTTTGAGATGTCACTTCATTTATGCCTGCTTAACGCCGCTGCCCTACTGCGTTTTCTGCAAAACTGCATTCACTGTCAGTTCCGATCCCGTCGTCACTTCCAGTTCACGCTTCCATTGCTCATAGCCCGCCATGGAGATTGTCACCACATGCTTGCCGGTCGTCACCCCGAGCACCGAGGGCGTGCTCCCCACATACCTGCCGTCGACTGTAACCTCCGCTCCGGCCGGAGTTGAACTGAAATTACACTTCACCGTTTCCCGCTGACCGCTTGCTGCTGCCTGTGCGGCCGTCGGCCCTTGCGGCATCATGGTCGGCGCGGGGCTTGCCGGCGCGCTGGCCGCCGCCCAACTCTTTGGTTCCCCTCCAACGAATGTGTATAGCTGGCCTCGCACTTTGCCCTTGTCGTCCACGTAATAGACCACAAGGCCACGCTTCTCCCGTCGCGCGTCAAAACTCTCGCCCTTCGGCAGCGGCACGCACTTGGACCACTTCGTCTCAATATTGCAGGAGACTTTGAACGGAGGATTGTTACCCTCCTGTACCACCAAGGTGTTGGTCAGCTCCACAGATTTGCTGTTGTTGCAATAAGCGTCGAAATTCACGTCATCGCAATTCTTGGGAACGTCGCCTCCTTGAACATTTGCGGAATGCGTCTCCGAATCCAGAATCGTGATCCGCATTTCGCTGCGCGTCGCGGCATTCGCCAAGACGGCTGCCGCCAACAGAATTGCCGCACATCGGATGGTCACCCCGAACTTACTCATCGCCCACTATTCCTCGAAACGCACCGGTCTTTCCTGGCTTCGTCGCGGACCCATCTCCGTGTGCACGATTCCCAGTTTCCGGAGAAGGCCCCAGATTCGGTACATTGTGACCCCGAATGCCGCCCCACGCAATACGGCCGGACGCAAATCATGCAATTACTGGCCAGCGCCGGACCCATTTCTGGCGTGCGCTGGCCCTACAGCCGAATCCCTTCCCCGGCGGGCCGCCAACGGCCCGCCGGAGTCGAGGATTTATCTAGAACGTAAAGATCGGCCCGAACTCCGTCCGGTGATCTTGCCATTCGTTGGAGGTTCTTCCTGCGATCGTGTAGGCAAGGCCAGTCACGCCGGGATCGAGCCGCGTCGCATAAATCGACTGCTCAAACCCAAACGTGATGTAGGGGTTGTATTTGTAGTAAAGAGTCAACGCCCCCATCTTGCCCATCAAGAGCGGTAACGCGCCCTCGCCTGTAAGGAAGGCATTCGTCAGGTCGCGATGCACGACCTGGTCCTTACCCGCATCGAGGTAAAGCTGCCAGCCAGCATTATGGCCTTTCGGATTCGCATTGAACCACCGCGAGAGCGGCAATCCAAGATTGACGAATCCGCCAAAGGCACGAATCGGCCTCTGCGGAGCAACCACAATACTGCCGGAGCAGGTTCCCGTTCCCGCGTCCCATGTCCCCTGGCAAGCGAGCTGCGGTGTGCCGGAAGCACTGGTTACACCATCGAGCGGAACATACGTAACTCCGTTCGACAGGCCTCCCAGGTCGGTAAAGAACGTATTGACTTGGCCGCCGAAGAAGAAACGCAGGTCGCCGCCACGGTAGGCGCTCGCCACCAGCGTGAACCACCGGGTTGGCAGTTGAACGCCAAACTGGTTTCCATACATCTTGCTGGAGGTGGTGAAGCCGTTCGGGAAGGCCGCCTCATAGGCTGCCGGCCCGGAAGCCATTGCCGTGCCGGGAACGATTGACGTGCGTTTGCCGCGGAATCCCGCCCAGAACAGTTGAGCCGGTGCAACCGCAGGCGCCTTGTCGAGCTGGAACTGCAAGGCCAACCGTCCTTCAAATTCCGGACGGCCGGAGTCCGCGCCTTCGCGTTCTCCTTGTCCGATCTGTCCGGCAAGGCCCAGAGACCCGAGCTTTTCGATCTGCCCGGTGCTCGGCATCATGATCGCAAACGTCGGTGCAATTTTGAAGTTGCGCGATGAGTCGCCCACTTTCTGCACCAATCCGAACTGGAACTGCGGCGAGCGCTCGTAGATATCGCCATACCAGTAGCCCAACGCCGTCGTTTCCAGCAGATTCGGCAGCGCGCTTGATCCGAATAGAGTCCAGTCCTGCCCGCCTTCGAAGTAGACATCCGTCTTGTCGCTGGCCGCGTAATCCATACGCACCCAGGCTTGGCGGAATGACAACATGCTGCTTCGAATCGACGACACGTCGCGGTTATCGACTTCGCTGAAGTTGCCTTCAAAGTCGGCTTCGATTCGTCCTGTCAGTGTTACTTTCGGCGATATATCCGGCCACTCAAAGTTCGCTCCGATTCTTGAAGAGCGTGCCTTCAGATGGAATTCCGGATCCTCCGTCGGTCCGGTGTTCAGGATGGAAGTTGTTCCCAGAAACAATCCGGGGAACGGCATATCGTCGCCATTGGGATTGCTGGTGTCATACACGCCCGTGGCTTTCAGGAAGCCATACGGCGTCATTTTCACCGGCCCCATTTTGAATGCCGCATTTAACCCGTCTTTCTTTGGCGGGTCGACTGGCAGCACGCGCAGCGGCGCGATCGCCGCCACTACCGCGGGAGGCGCCACAGGCGGCGGTGTCGTGACCGGTCCCGGCTCTTTCTGCATCACTGCCGCTGGCAAAATCGGCGTGGTGGATGCCACCAGGTTCGGCGCCACTTGCTCCGAAGCCGATGGCATGGTCAGATCTTCATAATCGGTGGCGCTCAGAATCCCTTTTGCCCGCAACAGGGCCAGCAGTTTCGCCCGTTGTTCCGCCGGAGTTCCGCCGAGAGACTTCGCCTCATCGGCATTGAGCACTCCTTTGGCAACCAGTAATTGCAACAGCGGATCGCCCGCTGCCACCGTGCTTGTCTGCGCCGGCGCCGTGGTAGCTGGCATGTCCTCGCAGAATGCCGCTGCCGTGAACAACGCAAGACTCAACACAACGATGCTGCCGATAATCTTGCTCCGAAATCGCATCCCTTCCTCCTCGTTTTGAGCAACGCTCTAAATTGCTTGGACCGCACATTCCCGGGTCTCTAACTCGTTCGCCAAAATGCAAACCGGGAGTAGGGGGCGAATTGTACTACGGCTTTCCCCCGACGAAGTGATCAAAATCACTTTGTACGGTGATTACCTGGTTCCTCTTCGGAAAGGAGCGCGCCCGAAAACCCCAAACTCCCACCTCTTTCTGCGCCCTGTGACGGCTATCACAATTTCCTGTGACCCATGTCGCCACCTTGCTTCGACTTATCCGGCATAGTGGTGAACAAGGACGGTTACTGGCTGCCCTGGGGTGGGGTCGACATTCGAGATTCTTCCTGCCCGCTTGCCACCCACCGCCTGCCGAAAAGAGGAGATTCCAGATGCGCAAGTTCAAGACCATGGATGGCAACGAAGCGGTTGCCAGCGTTGCCTACCGCGTCAATGAAGTTATCGCCATCTATCCCATTACTCCCTCTTCCAACATGGGAGAGTGGGCGGATCAGTGGGCCTCCGAAGGCCGCCTTAATATCTGGGGATCGGTTCCTCAAGTGACCGAGATGCAAAGCGAAGGCGGAGCCGCCGGCGCCATCCACGGCGCTCTCCAGACCGGCGCGTTAGCCACCACCTTCACTGCATCGCAGGGGTTACTCCTGATGATCCCCAACATGAATAAGATCGCCGGCGAGCTTACGCCCACGACGTTTCATGTTTCCGCCCGCACCATCGCAACTCACGCGCTTTCCATCTTCGGCGACCACAGCGACGTCATGTTCTGCCGCACCACCGGCTACGCCATGCTCTCCTCAAACTCCGTGCAGGAAGCCATGGATCTCGCTCTGATCGCGCACTCCGCGACGCTCGAAACCCGCATCCCTTTCCTCCATTTTTTCGACGGATTCCGCACATCGCACGAAGTCAACAAGATTGAAATCCTCGACGACGACGATCTCCGCGCCATGATCAATATGGATCGCGTCTTCGAACATCGCCAGCGCGCTCTATCACCAGACCACCCCGTCCTCCGCGGTACCGCGCAGAATCCCGACGTGTTCTTCCAGATGCGCGAGACCATCAATCCCATCTACGACGCGGCCCCTGAAAAAGTGCAGTTGGTCATGGATAAGTTCGCGAAGTTAGTCGGCCGCTCCTATCGTCTTTTCGATTACGTCGGAGCGCCCGATGCCGAGCGCGTCATTGTAATGATGGGCTCCGGCGCCGAAGCCGCCCAGGAAACCGTTGAAGCCCTCACCGCCCAGGGCGAAAAGATAGGGCTGCTCAAAGTCCGCCTCTATCGCCCGTTCTCGGTCAAGCATTTCGCTGCAGCTCTGCCCGCAACAGTAAAGAAGATCGCCGTCCTCGACCGCTGCAAGGAAGCGGGCGCGGCCGGCGAGCCTCTTTATCTCGACATCGTAAACGCTTTGCACGAATCCAGACGCTCCGCGATAGAAATCATCGGCGGCCGCTACGGCTTGTCTTCCAAGGAATTCACTCCCGCCATGGTCAAGGCGGTGTATGACAACCTGAACGCAGTCGAGCCCAGGAATCATTTCACCGTCGGCATCAACGACGATCTCGGCCACACCAGCCTGAGTTACGATCCAACCTTCTCCACCGAGCCAGACAACGTGGTCCGCGCGCAGTTCTACGGCCTCGGCGCGGATGGCACGGTGGGCGCGAATAAGAATTCAATCAAGATCATCGGTGAAAACACTCCTAATTACGGCCAGGGTTACTTCGTCTACGACTCCAAGAAATCCGGCGCCGTAACTACATCCCACCTTCGCTTCGGACCCAACCCAATTCACTCCACCTATCTCGTCTCCAAAGCTAACTTCGTCGCCTGCCATCAATGGATATTTCTCGACCGCTATGACATGCTCGGCGGGCTCGTCGAAGGCGGCACTTTCCTGCTTAACAGCCCCTTCGGCGCCGATGAAACCTGGGACAAGCTTCCGCGCACCGTGCAGCAGCAGCTCATCGCCAAAAAGGCGCGGCTCTTTGTTATCGACGCGTACAGCGTAGCGCGCGATACCGGCATGGGCAGCCGCATGAATACGATTCTTCAGGTCTGCTTCTTCGCCATTTCCAAAATTCTTCCCGGCGATGAAGCCATCGAGGCCATCCGCAAATCCATTCGCGATACCTATGGCCGCAAGGGCGAAGACATCGTCAAAAAGAATATGCTCGCCGTGGACGAAACCCTCGCCCATCTGCACGAAGTAAAGGTCCCCGCGCAGGTCACGAGCACGATCGAAATTCCGGAGCCCTTCCCCACCTCCGCCCCCGACTTCGATCGCAACGTCCTCGGCACCATCTACGAGAATCGCGGCGACGAGCTCCCCGTCAGCGCTTTCCCCCTCGACGGCACCTTCCCCACCGGCACCGCCAAATGGGAGAAGCGCAATCTCGCTCTCGAAATTCCCGTCTGGGATACGAAAATCTGCATCCAGTGCGGCAAGTGCGCCATGGTCTGCCCGCACTCCGTGATTCGCATCAAGGTCTACGATTCGAAAGAACTGGCCAATGCCCCTGCAACATTCAAATCCACCGACGCGAAGGATAAAGATCTTGCCGGCCAGAAATACACCATTCAGGTCGCGCCCGAAGACTGCACCGGCTGCGCAATCTGCGTGGATGTCTGCCCGGTCAAGAACAAGCAGGAAACACGCCTGAAGGCCATCAACATGGTGCCGCAACCCCCGCTCCGCGTCCCTGAACGCGACAACTGGAACTTCTTTCTCAATATTCCAGAACTCGACCGCCGCAAGATTAAAGTTGGAACCATCCGCTCGCAGCAGATTCAGGAGCCACTCTTCGAATTCTCCGGAGCCTGCTCCGGTTGCGGCGAAACTCCTTATCTCAAACTGATGTCCCAGCTCTTCGGCGACCGCGCCCTCATCGCCAACGCCACCGGCTGCTCCTCAATTTACGGTGGCAACCTGCCCACCACGCCCTGGTCCAAGAACACTGACGGCCGTGGACCCGTTTGGTCCAACTCTCTGTTCGAAGACAACGCCGAATTCGGCCTTGGCTACCGCCTCTCCATCGACAAGCAAACCGAGTTCGCCCGCGAACTGGTTAAGCGGCAGAATGGCAACCTCGGCGACGAACTTATCAACGGTCTGCTCAACTCGCCGCAAAAGGACGAAGCCGATATCTACGACCAGCGCCAGCGCGTCGCCGAATTAAAAGAGAAACTGAAGAACGCCACCACGCCAGATGCGAAACAACTTCTCCAGCTTGCCGATATGCTGGTCAAGAAAAGTGTCTGGATTGTCGGCGGAGACGGCTGGGCCTATGACATCGGATACGGCGGCCTCGATCACGTCATCGCTAGCGGCCGCAACGTCAACATCCTCGTGCTCGACACCGAGGTTTACTCGAACACGGGCGGCCAGTCCTCCAAATCCACGCCTCGTGGCGCAGTCGCCAAGTTCGCCGCCGGAGGCAAGCCCGCCGGCAAGAAAGATCTCGGCATGATGGCCATGAGTTACGGCAACGTCTATGTCGCAAGCGTCGCCATGGGCGCCAAGGACGAGCACACGCTCAAAGCATTCCTCGAAGCCGAAGCCTACGACGGACCGAGCATCATCATCGCCTACGCCCACTGCATCGCTCACGGCATCGACATGACCACCGGCATGCAGAATCAGAAAGCCGCCGTCGATTCCGGTCAGTGGTTGCTCTACCGTTACCATCCGGATCGCGCCCTTGCCGGAGAAAATCCGCTAACGCTCGATTCGCGCACGCCCACCCGCAAAGTGCAGGACTTCATGCAAATGGAGACGCGCTTCAAGATGCTCACCAAGAGTAATCCCGAACACGCCAGAATTCTCTGGGCCGAAGCTCAGCACGACGCCGAGGTGAGATACAAGTTCTACGAGTATTTGGCGTCAAGAAAGATGACAGCGGCGCCAACCGCGCCGTCACCTGCTGGATTACCAGTATTGAACAAATAGCGCCGCCGCGAGGGCGAGACGCCCTCGGGAGCCAGCAAGATCGGCGCTACAACGTCAGGAGAAAGAAAGAAATGCTCGACCTTTCAACCCGCTATCTCGGCCTCAACCTTCGCACGCCCTTGGTGGCATCGGCGTCTCCGCTCTCCCAGGACATCTCGTCGATCCGCCAGCTCGAAGATGCCGGCGCATCCGCCGTGGTCCTCTATTCACTCTTTGAAGAGCAGCTCCGCCGCGAGAGTCTCGAACTCGATTACTATCTCAGCGAAGGCACCGAAAGCTTCCCCGAGAGCCTGACTTACTTTCCTCAACCCTCGGAATTCCACTTAGGGCCCGACGACTATCTCGAACATATTCGCAAAGCCAAAGACGCCGTCAAGGTTCCCGTCATCGCCAGCCTCAACGGCACCTCCGTCGGCGGATGGATTCAGTACGCCACACAAATTGAAGAAGCAGGAGCCGATGCCCTCGAGTGCAATATCTACTGGATCGTCACCGATCCTAAAATGTGTTCCGCCGACGTTGAACAGCACTACCTCGATATCGTTCAGGCAGTGAAAGCCGCCGTCCATATTCCCGTGGCCATCAAGCTCAGCCCGTTTTTCACTAACTTCGCGAACATGGCGCAGCGCATCGACGCTGCCGGCGCTGACGGCCTGGTTCTATTCAACCGCTTCTATCAACCCGATATCGATCTTGAAACGCTCGAACTCGCTCCCCACGTGCTGCTGAGCACGCCCCAAGCCATGCGCCTTCCTCTAACTTGGGTCGGCCTTCTTCGCGGTCGCGTCCAGGCCTCGCTCGCCGCCACCAGCGGCATTCACAGCGCGCCCGACGTCCTTAAACTGCTCATGGTCGGCGCCGATGTCACCATGCTCTGCTCCACCCTGCTTCGCAATGGCATCAATCACCTTCGCGCCATCGAGCAAGGTGTCCGCGAGTGGATGGAAGCGCGCGAGTACGAATCCGTCGAACAGATGAAGGGCAGCATGAGCCAGATGCGCAGCGCCGATCCCTCCGCCTTCGAGCGCGCCCAATACATGCGCGCGGTAAAAGGCGCTCAGCATATCGTGCTCTCGCATTAAGCCATGTCCCAAGGCGCTGCGTAGTGCAATCGCTTTGTAACTACTGTTAACTTATCGCGCCGCGCCGGACAGCCGCTGGGAAGGCGGCGTACTTCGCTCCCGCGCGTTCGCGAGATGTTGCATCGGCTGCTTTCCAGCCAACTTACATCCCAAATAGTTACTTGCCTTTCTTTAGGTGGGAAGGCCTGGATTATAAAGACCGCGGAAAAAGTCATTTCTGTGACCGTCACATTGTTTTGAAACGGTGCGGCTTCAGTCGAACCGCCAAGCCCTTCGCCTCAGCCCTGGGTGACGTATTCCCCAACCGTCGCCCGCTGTAGCAGATACGCCCCTGGCCCCTGCTGCCCCCGCAGTGAGCGGCAATACTCGGTCACCATGAACCCCGCCTTCAGGCTTTCACGGAACGCCCATCGCGTCGCCTCGCGCCATTCGCGAGCCAGCCCCATGTCTGCCCGCTCCACCGCCAGTATGTCTCCCGGAATTTCAATCCCCACGCGCTCGCGCCCCAGCGCTTCCCCCAGCTCCGCTCGCGCCGGCTTCCCTTTTCCATCGAAGCGCACCAGCGGCCCCAGCAACCGGAGCGCATCCATTGTTTCCGTGCGCCCGTTCTTACCGGCAATGCGGTCACGCACGCGCCGCGAATCGAGCATCCAGCGCACCCAGAGCCTGTCCGTCCCGTTGCGATGCAACACACTCGAAGTCTCCGGCCCGTAGAAATCCACCTTATAGGTCTCGGCGAGCACGCCCAGCTTCGCAAAATTGAAATGCGCGTTGCGGCTTTGTAGAGGATCGAAGGTCCACGTCATCTCGTGGATTCCCATCGCCAGCGCCCGCTCGCGCTGCGCCTGTTTCAGCTTCACCCCCAGGTCCAGATGCCTGTATCCATCCAGCACCGCCAGCATGTGTGAATGAATGGTAGTCTGGCCATGCTCGCGTCCCAGGAATCCAAAGGCGAAGCCCACCAGCTTTTCTTTTTCCTGCTTGTCTTTTTCCGCCCTGTCTTTTTCCTGTTTGTCCCTCTCGGCAGCTCCTGGCCCAGCCTTCTGATTCCCAGCCTTCGCCTGAGCAAAGGCGCCAATAAAAATATTCCCCGCCGTCTTCAAGGCGATCGCCAAAGTCAGTGGGATGGCGTCTTCATCGTCCATCGCCCAGACAGCTTTCTCCACCGTTTTGAGCTGAATCAGTTCGTCGATCGAGCGCAGGTCGCGAATGGAGATCAGTGGAGCAGTCATTGCGGGCCTTCTTACAGCACTGGTTGAATCGTTGTCAACACCCAAGTGCTTACCACGTCAAATCACTATTTCGTTACCGGAAAATTCACACGAAAACCTGCGCGAAAAAGAAGGGGCGGCACAAGGTTCAGAATCGGAGTTCGTGCCACCTGATAAGCGCTGGCCTGTAAGATTTTCTGCCGCGGCAAATACTTAACCATGTGATATTGTTTGCCCAACGTGGGGTGCTGCGATTAAAAATCGTTCGATGACCCTGGAGGATTTTCGGCGCATCGCTCTGAGTTTTGAAGGCGCCGAAGAAAGTTCGCACATGGGCAATCCGGACTTTCGCGTGGGCGGAAGAATTTTCGCCACGCTCGCCTCGGCAAAACAAGGCTATGGAAATTTGCAGCTCACGCCAGAGCAGCAGGCCGCATTTACAGAAGAAATGCCGGACGTCTTCTTGCCGATACATGGCGGTTGGGGACGCATGGGCATGACGCACATACGGCTTTCCGCGGCGAGCGAAGACGTGTTGACCGGCGCGCTGCGCGCGGCGTGGCAATTGCGTGTTGAGAAAAATGAGAAAGGGCGGCCGAAGCGGGCCGGGCATGCGGAGCAACCCGCGCCTCGACAAGCCAACCGCGCAGCCACTCCGAAAGCTCGCGCATGATTGGCCCATTCGTTGAGGTTAACGGCCACTTGGGGTTTTGCAACCGAACGCTTGGCACAGCTAGCTGGACGACGCATTCGACGCCAGTTTCCCGAATACTCCCCCCGGCTGCCGCCGTTTGTACTCATACAACCCGTACAATCCGCCCAGCACAGAGAGTGCGATGAGGGCAATCAAAACCGGCCAATAGTACTGCGAGAAAAATTTCACAATGTGCCGCCCGTAGTGAAAGCCCAGATAAGCCAGGATGGTGAAGCGAATACCGCGCCCCACGGTCAAAGCGGCAAGAAACTTCCGCGGCGGATATTGCATGGCTCCCGCCGCTAGCAGCATGGGGACAATTGGAAATGGCGGCGGCAGGATGGCTGGAATTGCGACCGCCGCGAATCCCCAGCGCTCAAAAATCGCGTATACCTTCTTCGCCTTTTTTTTCGAAAAACGTTTCTCCAGCGTCTCTTTCCCGGTCTTGCGCGCCATGTTGTATGTGACGTAGCCGCCGAGCACGGCTCCCACTGTGGCCATGAATGCGTAATAGATCCAGGGCTGCCGATGATGCGCCGCCAGCAAAATCGTCACCACGTCCGTGCTGCCGGGCATGGGAATCACAGAATTATCGAGGAGGCCAAGGAGAATTAAGCTTGGTCCTCCGAGGTGAATCATCCAGCGGAGGGCGCTTTGCCGTTTAGCCGGCGCGGCGAGTATGAACATGAGCAGATGCACACTCCTTAGAAGCCAAATCGGAGCCATGCGATGCAAAGAAGGATTTAGATCTGTTGTTTCAGATGTAAAACTTTGTCAGACTCGCCTTTTCACATTCGTCTCAGAGTCAGTCTCTAGGAAAGCCGTTCAGAGCTTAGGCAGCGCGTTCAGTGCCGGGTCGGGCTCGGCCGAGTCAGGGTTCTTCTCCAGAAAGTGCAGCTTAGGCGCACGTGGCAGCGCGCCCACTTCTTCGCCATAGCGATAGAAGAGCGCCAGTCCTTCCAGGCACGGCGGATCGAGATAATAATGGATGTGGCGCGCGAGATAGGTGCGAACCACTTCGATTGATAAATTCAGACGCTGCGACCACTCCTGCGCCAGCGTCTCCAAATTCTCCGGCCGAATCCCGTGGTCGCGAGAGCTTCGGAAAACCTCGGCAATTTTCTGTAAGTTATGACCGGCTAGCGCCTGCTGGCGAATTGCCCAGAAGGCGAACACGAAGGATTTTCCCGTACGAGCGATCCATTCCTCGGCCAGATCCAACGTCTGATATTTTGTACGATCCACCTGAAGCGCCCTATCTCCGATCAGCAAAGCCGCATCGCAACTCCCGAGCATTTGGTCCAGGTTGGGATCCATTGGTGTGTAAACCCGCTCTCCGCCCAGCCACTTCGAAAAAATGATTCTGGTAAGCGCGACTGAGGTCATCGATGACGTGTCGAGCGCAACCGTGCGCGCCTGGTCAATTGGCGCTTTACTGACCAGTAGAATCGACCGCACCGGCCGCCGCGCCGCGATGGCAATGTCGGAAATAATGGCCAGATCCGAAATCGTCGTGTAAGCGGCGGCGGGGATAATCCCAATATCAGCGGCGCCCTCGCCCATAGCGCGCGCGCAAGCCGACGGTATCGTGTAGGAAATATCGAACCCCGCCCCCGCATGCCCATGCTCGAAATCCCACATCAGCGGGGCCGTGTTGAGATACGAGATCGCGGCAATCCTTGGCCTGCTCATTGCTAGCCTGCTCATCACTTTGCGAATTCTACCAAATATGTTGTGCGCGCCATCATTGACTCCCGGCTGGCCGACCGCTAGGGTCGGCATTATGTCCACCGCCGCAGCCTCGTCCAGCCCCGCCTCCCGCGAATCAACTTTATGGCTTGCGCTCGCGCTTACCGAAGGCTTGGGAGCATCGCGCATACGAAAACTGGTTGAGCACTTCGGCGCGGTCGTGCGCATTTTCCAGGCCAGCCTCACCGAACTGGAAGCGAGCGGCGTGCGCGCCGTATCCGCACAATCGATTGCCAGCGGGAAGTCGCAAGAGCTTGCCGAGGACGAACTGGGCAAAGCGCTCCAGGCGAAGGCTCGCATCATTTCGCTGAGCGATGCCGAGTATCCGCCGCGGTTAAAGGAAATTTACGATCCGCCGGTCATTCTCTTCGTGAAAGGCAGCGTCGAATTGTTGTCGCTGCCGGGCATTGCGATGGTGGGAACCCGCCATCCCACGCCCTACGGCACCGGAATGGCCGAGAGACTCGCCACGGATCTTGCGGCGCGTGGCCTGGCGATCATCAGCGGGCTGGCGCGCGGCGTCGACACGGCATCGCATCGCGGCGCAATCGCCGCCAAGGGAAAGACAATTGCCGTGCTGGGCACCGGAATCGACGTTGTCTACCCCAGGGAGAACACGCGTCTCGCCGAACAGATTCTCGCGCTTGGCGGCGCGATGATTTCCGAATTCCCCACAGGCACGCCTCCCACGCCGCAAAATTTTCCCATCCGCAACCGCATCATCAGCGGCATGTCAGCCGGCGTGCTGGTCGTGGAGGCGGCGGAATATAGCGGCACCCGCATCACCTCGCGCTGCGCGCTCGAGCAAAATCGCGACGTCTTTGCGGTTCCGGGTAATGTCACGAACAAGAATTCCTGGGGGCCAAACACACTGATCAAGCAAGGCGCGAAGCTGGTTGCGACCTGGGAAGATGTTTGGGAAGACTTGCCCGCCGATGTGCAATTGGCGCTAACCGCGGGCCGCGATGAATCCGCCGAGCCGGCGAGCGCATCTCTATTCCCGGACGAGGTTCGATCGCCTCACGAAAAAAAGATACTGAAACTGCTGAAGGCCGATCAGTCGACGCAGATCGATGAACTGGTGGAAATGCTGGAAAACGAAATGTCCTCCTCCGAAATATTTGCCGCCCTCTTCGAGCTGGAAATGAATGGCAAGATTCGCCAATTGCCAGGGAAGAATTTTGTAAAGAGCTTCTAGCTGCTAGCCTCTAGCGAGCGTATGGACTCGTGTTCAGCGGAGGGAGGGTTGCCTTCATGCGAAAGGGAGCGAGATGAAAGACTTCAAGGAACTTAAGGTATGGTCCAAGGCTCACGAGCTGACACTCGCAATCTATGGGCTTACGCGAGCCTTTCCTCGAGATGAGGTTTACGGGTTGACCTCGCAGGTGCGCCGTTCTTCTGCTTCCATTGGCGCCAATATTGCTGAGGGGTGCGGGAGACGGTCGGATGGCGAATTGGCGCGGTTTCTTCAAATTGCGCGAGGATCGGCAAGCGAGACTGAGTACCATTTATTACTCGCGAAGGACTTGGGATTCTTGGCCGAGAGGGACTACTTGAGCGCGGAGAAAAAAATAGTTGAGGTGCAGAGAATGTTGACATCGCTTGTCCAAAGAGTGCAGGTCGCGAGGTCGGAAGCACACGACTGAGCCGTACTCGAAGGCATTTGAGGCTAGTGGCTCGAAGCTAGTGGCTAGAAGCCAGTAGCTAGTCGCTGTCGCCGCTCGCCAGTTGTTGCCTCCCCCGCATTCGTGCTAGCTTCAAATCCAATACCGCCAAACTGAGGAACCATTGTCCAAAGGTCTAGTCATCGTCGAATCGCCAGCCAAGGCGAAAACAATCCAGAAATATCTGGGCAAGGGATTCACGGTCGATGCTTCGTTCGGCCATGTGAAAGACCTGCCCAAGAGCAGTCTCGGTGTCGATGTCGAGGACGACTTCAGCACGGAGTACGTCGTCATTCCGGGCAAGGAAAAAGTCCTTGCCAAGCTGAAAAAGCTCGCCCTCGCGGCCGACACTATCTACCTCGCGCCCGATCCTGACCGCGAAGGCGAAGCTATTGCCGCCCATCTTGCCGATGAACTCGGAGACGACCACAAGAACAAGAAAAAGAAAGGCGCGAAAAAGACCAGGAAAGAAGATGGCGATGGCGATCGCATCCGCCGCGTCACCTTCAATGAGATCACGCAGCGCGCAGTGAAGGCGGCCTTCGAGCATCCCCGCGATATCGACCGCAATCTCGTCGACGCGCAGCAGGCTCGCCGCGTTCTCGACCGGCTCGTGGGCTATCAGGTCTCGCCGCTTTTGTGGGATAAAGTTCGCCGCGGCCTTTCCGCGGGACGCGTGCAAACCGTTGCCTTGCGCCTGATCGTCGATCGCGAACGCGAAATCAAAGCATTCGAGAAGAAAGAATATTGGACGATCGACGCCAATCTTGCGGCCAGCAAGCCGCCAGCATTCGACGCCCGCTTTGTCGGCAAAGGAGAAGAAAAGGTCGAGGTTACAAACGGCGACGACGCCGAGAAAATCCGCCTCGCGCTTGAAAAGGCCGACTGGCTGGTTCGTTCGGTCGAAAAGAAAGAACGCCGCCGCAATGCCACGCCGCCGTTCACCACCAGCAAGCTGCAACAGGATTCCTCGCGCAAGCTCCGCTTCAGCGTGAAGCGCACCATGATGATCGCGCAACGTCTGTATGAAGGCGTGGAGCTTGGCGAAGAAGGCCTCGTGGGCCTGATCACCTACATGCGTACCGATTCCACTCGCGTGGCGCCCGAGGCCATCACCGAGGTGCGCGAATACATTACCAGCGAATACGGCGCGCAATATCTGCCGCAGTCTCCCAACACATATAAGGAGAAGAAAGAAGCGCAGGCCGCGCACGAAGCTATCCGTCCAACCTCGGCCATGCGCCATCCCGACCAGGTTAAGCAGTATTTGCAGGAAGATGAATTCAAGGTGTACAAGCTCATCTGGCAGCGCTTCATCGCGTCGCAGATGAACCCCGCGGTCTTCGACCAAACTACCGTCGACATCGACGCAAAGTCCGCCAGCGAGACTTTCTGGTTCCGCGTGACTGGTTCGGTCATGAAGTTCGACGGCTTCCTAAAAGTCTACGAAGAGTCGAAAGATGCAAAGGACGACGAAGACGAGGAGCTGAAGCACAAGCTCCCAGCCCTCGAAGCGGGACAGAAGCTCACCATGAAGTCGCTGAATCCCGAGCAGCATTTCACTGAGCCGCCTCCGCGATACAACGAAGCCTCGCTGGTGAAAGAGCTTGAGGAGCGCGGCATTGGCCGTCCTTCCACCTATGCGACCATCCTGAGCACGATTCAGGAGCGGCAGTACGCGCAGAAAATCGGCGGCAAATTTACCCCTACCGAAATTGGCCTGGTGGTCACCGACTTGCTCGTCGAAAACTTTAAAGACATTTTCGATTTTCAATACACCGCGCGCCTGGAAGAAGAACTCGACGAGATCGAAGAAGGCAAAGAGAAGTGGACCGACGCTCTCGGCGAGTTCTACAAAAAATTCGCCAAGGACCTCAAATACGCTGAGAAGCACATGGAAAACATCAAGCGTATGGAGAAGCCCACGGACGAGAAATGCGAGCGCTGCGGCGCGCCGCTCGTCATCAAATGGGGCAAGCACGGCTCGTTTTACGCTTGCAGCACCTACGATAAGGAAAATCCCGAGAGTTGCACCTTTACCAAGGAAAATCCGATCAACCTGCCGGACCTCGATTCCGCCGACATGCAGGAGACGGCGCAGGAGGAGTACTGCGAAAACTGCGGGCGCGTCATGGTCCTCAAGCGGGGCCGCTTCGGGCAGTTCATGGCTTGCACCGGCTATCCCGATTGCAAGACCACGCGCCGGCTCGATCAAGGCAAGCGCGTGCCGGATATTCCGCTCGACGAAACCTGCCCTCAGTGCAAACGCAATCTGATTCTGCGCCACGGACGCTACGGCGAATTCGTCTCCTGCAGCGGATATCCCGACTGCAAATACGTGAAGCAGAATTTCATTGGCGTAAAGTGTCCGCTTTGCAAAGAGGGCGAACTTGTGGAAAAGCGGGCGCGCAAGGGCAACACGTTCTACGGATGCGGAAATTATCCAAAGTGCAAATTCACTTCCGCGGCCAAGCCGATTCCAGAGAAATGTCCCTCGTGCGGACATGAATATCTTGTGGAACGTATGCGAAAAGAAGGAACTGTAGTCGCATGCCCCAACAAGGAATGCGATTACGGGCGCGCGGTAGAGGGCTCAGCCGAAGTCGCGGCAAAATAAATATTCGTTGGGAGGAAATCATGGCAAAAAAGGCGACTGCAAACGATGCAGGTGTGATCCTGAGGCTTTACGATCTGCGGCGCGAGGCGGAAATGCGCAAGGCCAGGCACTGGTTCGTAGTAGATTTCTGGCCGCAAAGCCCCGACGAGATATTGAAAATCGGCAGCACGTTGGGAAGTCAGGAAAATAATTGGCTGCGCCAGGTCGGTAGCTACTGGGATATGGCTGCCGCACTGGTATTACAAGGCGCCGTGCACGAGGAATTATTTCTCCAGCCCGGCTGCAGCGGCGAAATGTTTTTTATTTTCGCCAAAATGCAACCCTTCCTGAAGGAGATGCGGCAGAAGATGAACAATCCCGATGCCTGGATGAACATCGAAAAAGTCGCAACCGGATCGAAGCTGGCGCGCAAGCGTCTGGAGCGCACCACCGCTACCGTGGCGATGCGCCGCAAACAGATGACAAAAGCCGCAGGGCGCTAAGCCGAACCGGCCCGTTGAGTCGAATCGCGGCCGCTGGACTCGAAAGCAAATCGTAACGCCGGCATCTTGCCGGCTGTTCCGAACGTGTCTCGCCCTCTGCCTCGTCGCGATGGAAAAATCATTGCGGCCATAAAGCCTATCTCGCCGCGTCACTCCGTCTCAGTCGGCGCATGGCAATCGTTCCCGCCGCCGCTTGATCTTTATTTCCACTTCTCCTCAGAGCGCGCGCGCCGCCTTCTGCTATCCTAATCGGTAGTGCGGATGTTCTGGTGGTTTCTGATTCTTGGAGTGAGCGCTGCGATAGTCGTGTCCGTTACAGTCTGGCTTTACATGACGGTGCGCCGTCAAATGCAGCCCGCAGCGGGCCACACACAATCGGACTCCTTGGCCAAACACCCGCCTTCGCCGGAATCTTAACTTTATCTTCAGAAGCCTGTTCGTCTCAGGCTTGATCGTCTCAGGAAGGAAAGCCATGTCGAAAGCAGCGACTCAGGTTGTTACCCACCAACCTCAATCACTGGAGTGGGTAAAGCAAACGGCCATCGTGGTCGGAGCCAGTCTTATCGTCGCGTTGTGCGCGCGCATCACCGTGCCGCTCCCGTTCACGCCCGTGCCGCTCACGCTGCAGAACTTTGGCGTGCTCGCAGTTGCTCTTGTGCTGGGGCCACGCCGCGGATTCGCGGCTCTCGCGCTCTATCTCGCTGAAGGAGCCGCCGGTCTACCGGTCTTCAATCCCGCGGGACCAGGCGGAATCGCACAACTTCTCGGTGTCACCGGCGGCTTTCTGCTCGCGTACCCCTTTGTCGCTTTCGTTGCCGCATGGCTCTACGAGCACTCTTCGCGCCGCTTTGTTTCCGCGGCGCTGGCGGCATTCGCCGGCGAACTCGTTCTTTTTGCGGGAGGCCTCGGCTGGCTCTTCATGTTCACCCATTCGCTCGCGCAAGCCGCGAAGTGGGGCCTTTACTGGTTCGTTTTCGCAGAGGTAATCAAGATCATGCTGGCTGCTGGAATGGCGTCTGGTTGGAATCGCCGCATGGCGCGGCGGCCTAAGGGTGAGACGTTGAGTTAGGGTTACCAAACCCGACCCGAAAAAGCTGAAATTTTCCAGACCGAAAGAAAGCCCAAAGCCAAGAGACGAGAACCTAAAGCCCAGAGCCCGGAATCCTAAAAATTATGACTACCGTTTCTTCTCCAGTTCGTGAAATCACCGTGGCCCACAGCCCGGATTCCGATGACGCATTCATGTTTTACGGTCTCGCCACGAACAAGGTGCGCGTGCCCGGCCTTCGTTTCACGCACACGCTGTGCGATATCGAAACGCTGAATCGCGACGCTCAGCGCGGCGTCTACGACGTGACTGCGATCTCGTTCCACGCCTACCCCTATATTCAGGAAAAGTATGCGCTCATGTCGTGCGGAGGCAGCGTTGGCGAGGGTTACGGGCCCATGGTGGTTTCAACCCGCCCCTTTACGCAGGATGAAATCAAGCAAAAGCGAATCGCCGTTCCCGGCAAGCTGACCACCGCTTATCTGGCGCTCGAGCTTTTTTCGCCGGGCATCGAGGTCGAGGTCGTGCCGTTCGATCAGATTATTCCGCAGATTCTCGAAGGCAAATACGAAGCCGGCCTCATCATTCACGAAGGCCAGCTTACTTATGACAAATCGGGTTTGCATCGCGTCGTCGATCTTGGCCGTTGGTGGCAAAAAGTTACCGGCCTCCCATTGCCCTTGGGTGGAAATGCGATCCGCCGTTCTTTAGGCACTGAGACAATGTCCAGCGTCACGCAGGCTCTCCGGGACAGCATCCAATATGCGGTCGATCATCGCGAGGAGGCTTTGAGTTATGCCATGCAGTTCGCCCGCGATCTCGACACTCAACTCGCCGATAAGTTTGTAGGGATGTATGTCAACGAGCGCACTCTCGATTATGGCGAAGATGGAAGAGAAGCGGTTCGTCGCCTTCTGGAAATGGGACACAAATCGGGAATCATCCCTCTAATATCGCAGTTAGATTGGGTGTAAGACTGGCAGGGCATCATGTCCATGATTTACTGCACAGCATTCCCATAAGTCGGCACGCCCTGCTGTACTAAGTAAAGAAGCATCTGTCCTCGCCATGACCACTCACTCTGAGGATATTGCGAAATCAACTGCTGCGCGATTGCAACCGCCTCATCTTTGGACTTATCCGATTTCTTGGACTTATCTTCCGTCTTATAAATCTCAATTAGCGCTGCCCGCCGGAATGCCGCGTCGTACAAGGCTTCCGGGTTGGCCGGCGATTGCGGATGCTCCTTGGCATATTTTTCATACAACTCAGCTTCCAGATCTGGACACTTGGATGCCCCCTGCCATTCTCCGCACAATTTGTTATCGATAAGATGAAATGCCGCTAAGTCGGCCCATTTCGTTCCCGGGAATTTCTTCATGACTAATCTCATCTGGTCTTCATTGATGCCCTGCCGGTAATAATTTTCCTTTTCGTGAGCCGATGGCCGAGATTGCATATCCGCCTTGTCTACCTGCCATTTAATATCCGCGGCGCGGTAAAGGGCTTCTGCGGCCAAAGGAGAAGAAGGAAAAATGTCATACACCCTGTAATAGAGGCGAAGCGCATCCTGGTCTGCGCCGCGTCGCCCATGCCGGCGGCTGGCTTCATCTTCGGAGTCGACCGCTGCGCCAAACAAAATGCGGTCGCCATTTGGCGTGGAAGGCCAAACGATGCCTGTATCGAGAATCCACCCGGTGACCGTCCTGCGTTCGGCCTCGTCGTCTGCCACAAACGCGGAATCGGGTGCGTGAGCGAAGCCGAGCATCGCTTCCACCTGCACCCAATTGCGGCTCTTGTCCAGAAGCACCACTTCGCGGCCGCGTTCCGCTTGCGCCAGCTTGGCGGAAGACGAATCGGGCGAAAGATAAACAATGGCTTCGCGGATAATCGTGCCGCGTTCAGCCGCCATCGCCGTCGATGCACCAGCCACCGAAAGAAGCGGCCCGAGCAGAAGCGTTGAAAGAAAAAGTTTCACTGTTTCATTCTCCCGTGTCGAGGGTAGCATGTGGTTTGGATGCTGTGAATTTGGATGCGGGAAAGAGGCTGCGGCAGTTGTATTGCCCAGGCGTCAAGCGCGACTTAGGAGTCTACTCTCGCGAATTAGCAGTCCAGCTCTTCTCTTAATTTCAGCGTCAGACACTTGGCCGCGCCGCCGGCTTTCATGAATTCCGACAACGGCGTGATGACCGGCGTAAATCCCGCCCCCCGCAGCCGGGCCTTTAACGAGTCGGAGGCGCCGTTCATGAAGACCTGCCGGTTGAGATCGACCGCATTGCAGCAAAACAGCTCGGCATCGGCGGCATCGACTTCGATACGCTTTTCGGCGGGCACGATCTCGGCGATGGCTTTTTGTCCGTCGCCATCAAACGCGGCGGGAAAATACATCAGATATCCACCTTCGAGCGGACAGAGGCAGGTATCGAGATGATAGAAGCGCGGGTCGACGAGTTGCAGCCCAATCGTCCGCCGGTGAAAGGTTTTTTCAAGCAGTTGCGGGGTAGTGTTGGCGGAACGGAAACCATAGCCTGCCCAAAGGATGGGCTGGCCGCGATCCAGCAGCGCGTCGCCAGCGCCTTCAAACGGTATATCCGCTGGCCAGGCGGCAATGTTGAAATCGTGCTTGGCGAACCATTCGTGGAAGAAAGGCTCTTCGCCCTGGCGCTCAGGCGACCGGAAACGGCTTACGACCACCTTTTCCTTGAGAACCATTCCAGCATTGGCGGTAAAGACCTGGTCGGGAAGGCCGGGCTGCGGCGGAATCAAAACTACATCCGTGTGCGCCTCAATCGCGTGCTTCAACCCGGACCATTGCTCGAACGCCAAGGCATGGTCGGACTTGCCAAGGTTGCCGTCCATCCAGGGATTGATGACGTAATCAATGCCAAAATAGTCGGGCGCGCACATCAGGATTCTTTGCTGAGACAACGCTGGCTCCCTAGAAAGCGGCTGTAGTTTCGAGTTCCCAGTGTAGGGAGCGGCGGGCGCTTTTGGCAGGTCTCCAAAGCCGCGAGACCAGAGGCATCACGGCTGACCTAAAGTCCGTCTAACTATTGCAAAAATAAACACATAAGAATGTTATTAAGGATTTTAATTAAGTATTGGATGAGAGATTTGTCGCGACAGAAAGCCGGGCGCGTGTCCCTCGCGTTTTCGAAACACGGGGTTTCGGTCGGATTTCGCTTTCTTGACTGACACTGGACAGCTCACACCCGGCAGCACGATAAGCGGACGGCTCCTTTTCAGCTAAAATACCCATTACCGTGGAGTGAACTGAATGGCCCTCACCCAGCAGCAAGCTTTGGAGATGTTTCAGTCCGATGACCTGATCGGCATTGGCATGGAGGCGGATGCGGTTCGCCGTCGTCTGCATCCCGAAGGCACCGTAACGTACATCATCGACCGCAATATCAACTACACCAACTTCTGCACAGAATATTGCACCTTCTGCGCCTTTTACCGGCCGCTCAAGGGACCGGCGGCCAAAGAGGGCTACATTCTCGATTTCGACACGATCTACGAGAAGATTCGCGAGACGGTGGAGCTTGGCGGAACAGGCGTGCTGATGCAGGGCGGACTGCATCCCGATCTGAAGATCGACTGGCACGAAAAAATGCTGAGCGGGATCAAGCAGCGCTTTCCGAAAGTTCATCTGCACTGCTATTCCGCCTCGGAGATTCTCGCGATTGCCGAATACAGCGAGCTGAATGTGCGCGACACGATCATGCGGCTGCGCGATGCCGGCCTGGATTCCATCCCCGGGGGCGGCGCGGAAATTCTGGACGACGAGGTGCGCCACCGCATTGCGCGCCTGAAATGCCTCACCGACGATTGGCTGCTCGTCCATCGCACCGCGCATCAACTGGGCATGCGCACGACCGCAACCATGATGTTTGGCGTGGGAGAAAACTACGAACATCGCATCAATCATTTCGACGCCGTCTACCGCTTGCAGGAGGAGACGGGCGGCTTCACCGCTTTCATCCCCTGGAGCTTTCAGCCCGCGAACACAGCGCTCGGCGGCCGCAAATGGGATGAGGCAACCGCGGTCGAATATCTTAAAGTACTCGCGATTTCGCGCCTCTACCTTTCAAACATCCTCAACGTGCAATCGAGCTGGGTGACGCAAGGATTGAAAGTCTGTCAGATGGGCCTGCGCTTCGGCGGCAACGACGTGGGATCGGTGATGCTGGAAGAAAACGTGGTGCGCGCAGCCGGCGTGACCAACTGCACCACCGAAGAAGAATTGAGGCGCATCATTCGCGACGCGGGATTCCGTCCGGCGCAGCGCGATACGTTGTACCGTCAGTATTTTCTAAATTAAGGCTGGCTTAGGCTTTCATTGGACGAACTTCCTGTAGGCGAAGCCGCGCCTCCGAATCGGCCAAAGCGGTAAAATTGGCTGTATGTATCACTACAATCCCTCGACCGCGCTGGAAGAACTCAACGAAGAAGCCACGCTCCCCAATCCGGTCCACGTTCGGGACATGATGCTCCGGAAGAAGCTCAATGCGGATCACGCGCTGGAGCTGAACCGCATTTTTCTTGAATACCAGAAATTTTTCGGCGAGACGCAGAAGCTGGGGAAAGAGATTTTGCGCCGGCTGGCGGAATAAATTCGGCGGCATTCTCCCATGCAATGGCCCCCTTGATGACTAGGTCCGGTCCGGAAGCGGTTTACGCCGCGCGCTTCGCCTCGGGCACTTCTCTTCCCCACTCCTCGCCGATGTTGGGATATCCGAAGCGACCGGAGGTAACGGGTGAAAACGCCCGGGGGCGCCCGCGCCACACTCCAACATCCATCATTTACAATCGAACATTCCTTCAATTACAGGAAATATTCATAAGGAAACCCCTATGCATCGGTGGTCTGAACTTTTTATTCCTACATTGCGCGAGGCTCCGGCGGATGCCGAGGTAGCAAGCCACAAACTCCTCGTTCGGGCTGGATATATCCGGCAGCTGGGCGCCGGCATTTACTCCTTTCTTTTCCTGGGCAATCGCACAACGCAGAAAATCATGGGTATTGTGCGCGAGGAGATGAACAAGATCGGGCAGGAGTTTTATCTGCCGGCGCTTAATCCGCGTGACATCTGGGAGGAGAGCGGCCGCTGGACGGTCATGGGCGAAAACATGTTTCGCCTGAAGGACCGCAAGGGCGCGGATTTATGTCTGGGCATGACGCACGAAGAGATCATGACCGACATTGCGCGGAAAGAGTTGCGCAGCTACAAGCAGCTGCCGCAAATCTGGTATCAGATTCAAACCAAGTTTCGCGATGAGCCGCGGCCGAAGTCGGGGCTGCTGCGGGTACGGCAGTTCACGATGAAGGACGCTTACTCATTCGATCTCGATGCAGCAGGCCTGGATGCCTCTTACCAAAAGCACTATGAGACGTACTGCCGAATTTTTGACCGCTGCGGTTTGAAGTACGTAGTGATCGATGCGCACTCGGGCGCGATGGGCGGATCACAGTCCCAGGAGTTCATGGTGCGCACGCCGGCGGGCGAAGATCAGGTCGTGAGCTGCGAGACATGTGGCTACGCGGCCAATATGGAAAAGGCAACTTCGAAAATCGCTCCGGTGGAGGACCTGGCAGCGGATGGGGACGGCAAGCCACTCGAGGTGCACACCCCAGATCAGAAAACGATTGAAGATGTAGCGCGGTTTCTGGGCGTGTCGCAGGTACACACCATCAAAACGCTGGCGATGATGATCGCTGCAGAGGAACCGGAAAGAGGGAAAACTCGCATTCCCACGAAGTGGGAGCCGGGCCTGGTATCGCGAGCCGTTGTGGTGCTGCTCCGCGGCGATCACCAAATGAACGAAGCCAAGCTCTCGACGGTAGTTGGGGGAAAAGAGACGCGGCCAATGCAGGAGGAGGAGATTCACTCATTGTTTCGTTCTCCTGCTGGATACCTTGGACCGCTCGGGATCGACTGGGCTAAGAATATGGAGGAGCCTCGCACGCCAATCTTGCTGGTTGACGAGGCGCTCCGGGGGCGCACCAACCTGATTGGCGGCGCCAACAAAGGGGAATATCACTTCAAGAACCTGACTCCCGGCAAAGACTTTCAGCCCACCGCCTACGCTGACCTGCGCAGCGTTACAACCGGCGAAGGCTGCCCCAATTGCGGCGCGGCACTGCGCATCGACACGGCGGTCGAGATCGGGCACATCTTCAAGCTGGGCTATAAGTATTCGCAATCGATGGGCGCGACGGTGCTCGACCGCAACGGCAAGGAAATAGCGCCGATCATGGGAAGTTACGGGATCGGTATCGAACGCATTTTGACGGCCGCGGTCGAGCAATCGAACGACGCCAACGGCTTCTGGATGTCACCGTCGATCGCTCCGTTTGACGTGGTGGTGGTCAGCACGAACAGCGGGGATGAGACGATACGGGCTGCGTCGGAAGACATTGCGCACGGACTCGAGACCGCAGGGCTGGACGTGTTGCTGGACGACCGGGACGAACGGCCGGGGGTAAAGTTCAAGGACGCTGACCTGGTGGGCATACCCTTTCGTGTCAACGTGGGCAAGAAGGTTACTGAAGGCATCGTCGAAGTGGTTCGCCGCTCGACTCTGGAGAGGGTGGACGTTAACATTTCACTTATAACCGATCATCTCTGCACACTGGTCCGCGGGCTTCCCGCGAGCTAGGCAGAGGCGGGACCGGGCTGTCCGGCACTCGCGGAAACCGGTTGGCATGTGAATGTTATGGGAACACTCAGGCTGGTACTGGGCTTTGGCGTGATGGCATTGATGGTGATGGTCGGCATCAAGCTGATCCCGCCATTCTTCTCCAACTATGAATTCGAGGACACCATCAAGAGCGAGGCTCTGCGGTCTACCTATAGTACGCGTAGTGAGGATGACATCCGGGACGCGGTGCTGAGGGATGCACGGGCTTATGACATCGTGCTGTCGCCGAAGGAGATCCACATAACACGAAGCGGCGGATTCGGTACGGGGACCCTTGCTATCGAAGCCGATTACAGCGTACCGCTCGAACTGCCCGGATTCTCGACTACTCTGGAATTCCATCCCTCGAGCGTAAATAGGGGAGTGTTTTAACAACAGTTCCGACCGCCTGTGCCCAGTTATCGCTCCTCGGCCTTTGGTGTCTTTTCCCTCTTCAATGGATTACTTTCCAGCGTTTCTGCCTTCAATCATTCCGGCTTCGCGCTCTATGCCTCTTTCACGCCGGGTTTATCCCCTGGTGACGGGCATCTTGCATCTAAGGGACTGAAGGGGATTCTGATTTAGAATCTAACTGAAATACCAGCTTCCGAAGAGGGGCATTCGGTCGGATGGATTCGGCCCCAACCCGCTTCTTCAAGGCTGAAACAATCCTCACAGGCGAGAGCCAACCACTTTCGTGGCAATCCGATTGAAAATTCCGGGCGCTCGAAGGAGCGGCGGGAGCGGCAAGGGCCGCTCGCGCGGGAAAGATCCCGTGGTGCGCTACGCACTCGCTGGATTTGTGGCCCTGTCGCTGATCGTCATCGGATTTTTCGCCTACCAGTATGTGAAGTACGACCGGATCATCGAGCAGCGCTTCCGCGGGCCCGTGTTTGCCACCTCGGCGAAGATCTATGCCAGCGCAAAGACGGTGCGGGTCGGCTCCAAGGACACGATCAGCGACATCGCGTCGGAGCTGCGCCGGGCAGGTTATGCGGAAAAAGGCGAGTCCTCGCTTGGAACCTATCGGGTGCATGGCGGGACCATTGAGATCATGCCGGGAGCGGAGTCGTATCATTCGCCCGAGCCGGCCTCGATCACGATTGCCGATGGCACTGTGAACGACATCGTCAGCCGCTCGGCGGGAGAGCTGGAAGCCTACGAGCTCGAACCGCAGCCGCTGGCCTCGCTGTTCGATGCCGAACAGCGCTCGAAGCGCGAGCTGGTCAAGTATGACGAGATCCCAAAGATCATGGTGGAAGCGGTGACTTCGATCGAGGATCGGCGCTTCTTTCAGCACAGTGGCGTGAACTTTCTGCGCCTGGGAGAAGCGGCATGGATTGACTTCACCCATCAGCGGCATCAGCAGGGCGGATCGACAATTACCATGCAGCTTTCGCGGGCGTTTTTTCTCAGCCCGGAGAAAACGTTCAAGCGGAAGATGATTGAAATGCTGATTGCGGTCGAGCTGGAGCAGAAGTTCTCCAAACAGCAGATTTTCGAGTTTTACGCCAATCGCGTGGACCTGGGGCAGCGGGGATCGTTCACGATTTCAGGTTTAGCGGAGGGCGCGCATTCGTATTTCAACAAAGACCTGAAGGATATTACCCTGCCCGAAGCCGCGCTGCTCGCCGGATTGATCCAGGCGCCGAGTTATCTTTCGCCATACCGGCATCCCGAGCGGGCCCAGGAACGGCGCAACACTGTGCTGGAGGCGATGGTCGATACCGGCGCTATCACGCGCGCGCAGGCCGATAAGGCCAAGGCCACACCGCTGAAGCTCGCCCCCCCCAATGTGGAAGCGAGCGATGCGCCCTACTTTGTCGATATGGTGCGCGACGCCGTGCTGAGCAAGCTCAACGAGCGTGAGGTAAACGAACAGCAATTCCGTATCTACACAACGCTCGATCCTGAGCTGCAACGGGCGGCTGCGGCTGCGGTTGAGATCGGCATCAAGCTGGTCGATGACCAGGTCACGAAGATGCGGACGAAACGAACGAAGGTCAACGGCAAGATTGAGACAACCGTTTTGCCGGGTCCGCAGGCGCAGGTAGCGCTGGTCGCAATGGATCCTCATACCGGTGAGATCAAGGCGCTGGTTGGCGGTCGGAACTACGCTACCAGCCAGTTGAATCACGCGCTCGCCAAACGTCCCACGGGATCGATCTTCAAGCCCTTTGTTTATGCGGCTGCCATGAACACTGCGCTGGATGGATCGGCGGCGGTGATCACGCCGGCGTCGATTGTGACCGATCAAGCCTCGACGTTTGCCTATGGCGACCAGATTTACGAGCCGCGCAATTACAAAGAGGAATATCACGGCGATGTGACATTGCGATATGCGCTGGCGATGTCGCTTAACAACGCGACCGTGAAAGTGGCGGAGGAAGTAGGCTATGACAAGGTCGCCGATCTGGCGAAGGCGGCTGGAATTTCATCCGTGAAGGCGACCCCGGCGATGGCATTGGGTGCGTATGATGCGACGCCCGTCGACATGAGCGCAGCTTATACGACGTTCGCCAATGGAGGAGTGCGGTTGTCTCCGCTGCTGGTGAATTCGGTGCGCAATGCCCAGGGCGATGTGGTGGTGAACTTTGGAACGGACAAGAAAGATGTGCTGGACCCGCGTATCGCATTCGTGATGACAAATATGCTCGAGGGAGTAGTGAACTTTGGAACGGCATATGGAGTTCGCCAGCGGGGATTCACCGCTCCCGCAGCCGGCAAGACGGGCACTTCGCACGATGGCTGGTTTGCGGGATACACCAGCAACCTGCTCTGCATTGTGTGGGTGGGATACGACGACTATAGCGACATCCGGTTGAGTGGCGCGCAGACAGCGGCTCCTATCTGGGCGGAGTTCATGAAAAAGGCTGTTGCCCTCCCACAGTATGAGAATGCGAAACCATTCACGCAACCCGAAGGCGTGGTAGACGTGGCCCTGGATAAGGCCACCAACCGGCTGGCAACGCCTTCTTGCCCGGAGACTTACACGATTGCATTCGTAGCCGGCACCGAACCGCACGATACCTGCGACCAGACGGGCGGGGCTCGGGGCATATTCTCGCGTATATTTGGGGGGAAATCGGAGACGGTGCTGCCGCCTGGGAACTCTCAGAACGCCAGCGGTGTCCAATCCGAAGAAGAGACTAAGAAGAAGAAAAGTTTCTTTGGTAAGATTGCCGACGTGTTCAAAGGTGGGGATAAGAACGACAAGAACACGGCTGCGCCGGCTAAACCGGCAACGAATGGTCCCCCGCCACCCTAAGTGGCGGGTGTAAAGCAAAATTGGAGGTCGCTATGCGGTCCTCGCACTGGTCGACGCTGTGGGGCGTCGTCTCGGCAACTTCGTTCTTCAATCTGCCGTCATTTTCCCGCGTCATAGCAGTGTTAGCGGTAACCGCCTTTCTGCTATCTAACTCGCGGGTAACTCCTCTCTATGCGCAAAGCCTGGAACAGTTAGCGGTTGGGCCGCCGCAAATCCACCGCGTGGCGCCCCCGGCAGCCGGAGCATCGGCACGTGAATTGGAAACCACTGGCGACGCATTGCAAGCGGACAAGAGCTATCTGGACGCAGTGGATTATTACCAGGCCGCACTGGCCAAGGATCCGGGAAACGCGGTTTTAGTCAATAAAATTGGCATCACGCAATTGCAACTGCACCGCTATAAGGATGCAAAGAAAAGCTTTGAGCGGGCCATCCGAATGGAGAAGGGCTATGCCAATGCGTATGCGAATCTGGGCGTGATCTATTACGAGTTAGGGAGTTACTCTAAGTCGCTCCGGAATTACGACAGAGCGATCATGCTGGACAAGAATGAGGCGGTGTTTTACAACAACCGCGCGGCATCGTTGTTTGCGAAAAGGGAGTTCGAGAAGGCCACCGCCGATTATGCGAAGGCGCTGCAACTTGATCCCGACGTTTTCGAGCGCAGCGAGCGCGGTGGAGGAGTGCAGGCCAGGCTACCTTCGCCGCAGGATCGGGCGCATTATGACTATGTGCTAGCGAAGCTTTATGCGCAAAACAAAATGCCGGAGCGCTCGCTGCACTATTTGAGAAAGGCGATGGAGGACGGCTATAAGAACATTAAGAATGTTTATAGAGATGAGGAGTTCAGCGATCTGCGGAAGGACCCGCGATTCGCGGAGTTGATGGCGGCCCGGCCGATGGCGATCCCGGAGTGAGGAGACGGGCGGTGCGTACAGCGCGCATCCTCTTCCGTGAGAATTCGGCGCCGGGAGCTTACTTGAAGTAGTCGCCTTACAAAATTCCCACTTTCTCCGAAACTTTCCAACTGCAACAGTGTTTGTACCGGCATTCCTCCTGAAAACAAACAGGGTGAGTAAGGAGAAACATCCACCGGTTGCAAACCCGAGCACGCCCCAAGCAAGCAACCGGTGGCTTGTTTTTCCCTGCCAGAGATCAGGATTTCGACCCTCGAGGTTCTCGGGCAGTTCTTACCAGAACGTCGGGCTCCCGCCGTTTGGCCACACGCTCAGGCCCGATTCATATGCTCCGGTTTTGAAACTTGTATTTCTCGAACTTGGAAACCTCGCTCTACTTCTCCTTCGTGTAATCCTCGACTGCCTTTTTCCACTTCCCTTGCGCTTTGAGGATGTATTCGACGGCGTCGCGGGCGGCACCGTCTCCGCCAGCGTGCGGGGTAACCCAGTGTGCCTCAGCCTTTACCTCTGAGCGTGCATTTTTCACCGCGATGGCCAGGCCGCAGCGGCGCATTACGGGCAGATCGATTATGTCGTCTCCAACAAACGCAGCTTCAGCGGCGGTGATGCCGCCTTTCTCGAGAATCTGGCCGAAGACTCCGGCCTTATCCTGAATGCCCTGGTAGACGTAATCCATCTTGAGATCGCGGGCGCGGAGCGAGACCGTCTCGGAAACGCGCTTGGTGATAAGGCCGGTCTTGATGCCGGCCATGCGAGCGAGAAAAATGGCCGTGCCATCGTGGGCGTGAAATCCCTTGGCCTCGATGAGGTTGGAGCTATGGAGAATTTGGCCTGCTTTTTCGTCGCGCTGCGAGGATTGTTCGAGCACGCTCTGTTGACCGCCGGCGTGCGAGCTTCCGGGGGCTGGAAAAATCCAGATTTTGCCGTCGGTCAGAACGCCATCGACGTCGAAGAGAATGAGTTTGATTTTGCGGGCGCGAAGTTTGGACATTGCAGGGCGATTCTAACATCCATGATCGGGAGTAATATTGCTCCACACATTTCGATGTGTAATACTTAACACATGGCTACCAACCTCGCCCTCGATGACCGCCTCATTGAAGAAGCCCGGCGCGCGGGCAAGCACAAGACCAAAAAGGAAGCGGTCAATGCCGCACTCGACGAGTATGTGCGCAAGCACAAGCAATTGCGCATTTTGCAGGCATTCGGCACCGTCACCTTCGATCCCGCCTACGATTACAAGGCGGAGCGTCAGCGCAATCGAAGTAAGACTTCGCGGCGCCGCCCATGATGGTGCTCGTGGATACACCGGTCTGGTCGCTCGCGCTGCGGCGCCAGCCGGAGCATCTCAGTGGAACGCAACAAAATCTCGCCGGTATCCTCGTCGAATTGATCCGCGAGGGCCGCGCGCAGATGCTGGGACCAATCCGCCAGGAGTTGCTCTCCGGAATCCGCGAGGAAGTTCAATTCAAGAAGATCCGCGACTATTTACGAGCCTTTCGCGAGCCATCGCTCGAAGCGGAAGATTACGAGGACGCCGCCCGTATGAGCAATCAATGCCGCAACCGTGGCATTGCCGGCTCACCCGTGGACTTCCTCATCTGCGCCGCCGCCCACCGCCGCGGCTGGGCCATTCTCACCAATGATCGGGATTTTCAGAACTACGCAAAGGTGCTGCCGCTGCGGTTGCACTCAGCCCCGGCAACTTGAGAGTTCCACAACTGGTCTCAAAAACGGTTTGAGGGAGGGCACGGCTTCAGAGGTTGCTGGAATCTCGAGGCGGTTCACGTCTCCGCCGCCCAGGGCGAACGTTTTACGAAAACACAATTTCCCGCTAGAATGCAGAAATGCCGCCCGCAGTTCCCCCTTCCCTTGCCTGGGCCCATCCACTTGTACGGGAGTGGTTCGTCTCGCGCTTCGGAACTCCCACCGAGCCCCAGGAGATGGGCTGGCCCCACATCCTCGCCGGGCATACCACTCTGATTTCGGCTCCCACAGGCTCGGGCAAAACACTCGCCGCATTCCTGGCTTGCATTGACCGGCTGGTGCGCAAGGCGCTCGCCGGCGATCTTCACGATCGGACCGAAGTCCTCTATGTTTCTCCGCTCAAGGCGCTGGGCAACGACATTCAAAAGAATCTTGAAATTCCTCTGGGCGAGATCCTCCAGATGGCGGGCGAGCGCGGGCTGCTCATGCCTGAAATTCGCACCGCGGTGCGCACCGGCGACACGCTTATGAAGGATCGCCGCGCCATGCTCAAGCGGCCTCCCCATATTCTGGTAACCACGCCAGAGTCGCTCTACATTTTGCTGACAGCGGAGAGCAGCCGCGCAATTTTGCGGTCGGTTGAGACGGTGATCGTCGATGAGATTCACGCCGTGGCCGATGACAAGCGTGGCGTGCATCTTTCGCTGTCCCTTGAACGGCTTGATGCACTCGCGAATCACGCCCCTGTGCGAATTGGCCTTTCCGCAACTCAGAAGCCCATCCAGGACGTTGCCCGCTTCCTCGCTGGCACACCTGACCCGCAACATCCCCGGCCCGAGCCGGTGATCGTCAACGTTGGCCACAAGCGCACCCTCGATCTTGCAGTCGAAGTGCCCCGCTCCGAACTTGGGCCCGTGGCCTCGAATGAAATGTGGGACGAGATTTACCAGCGTCTCGTTGAGCTGGTAAACACGCATCGTTCGACATTGGTGTTTGTGAACACGCGGCGGATGGCGGAGCGCATGGCGCACCACTTGGGCGAGTTGCTGGGGGAAGAAAATGTGGCGGCGCACCATGGCAGCCTTTCGCGCAAACTCCGCCTGGAGGCGGAACGCAAGCTGAAAGAAGGCCAGGTGAAAGTGCTGGTCGCAACCGCTTCCCTCGAGTTGGGAATTGATATCGGCACGGTCGATCTGGTTTGTCACATCAGTTCTCCGCGATCAATCGCCGTTGCGTTGCAGCGCGTGGGCCGCAGCGGTCACTGGCGTGGCGCGGTTCCCAAGGGCCGATTTTTTGTTACCACGCGCGACGATCTCGCCGAATGCGCAGTTTTAGTGCGTGCCATCAAGTCCGGTGACCTTGACCGGCTGATTTTTCCCGAGGAGTCGCTCGACATATTGGCGCAGCAGATTGTGGCGTGCTGCGCGGTCTCAAGCAGTGTCGGCTCTACCGCCGCTGATAACGCCGAGTCCAGTGCTTCAAACGAGAAAGACAGCGGCGGCTGGGATGAGGACGAACTCTTCGCGCTCGTCAAGCGCGCGTATCCCTATCGCAATCTTTCCCGCGAGACATTCGATTCCGTCATCGAAATGCTGGCCGAAGGAATCGCGTCGCAACGCGGACGCTACGGCGCGTATCTGCATCATGACAAGATCAATCGCAAATTGCGCGCGCGGCGGGGCGCCCGCCTGGCCGCGATCACCAGCGGCGGCGCCATCCCCGATAATGCCCTGTTCACCGTCGTCGCCGAGCCCGATGGCACCGTCGTCGGCACCGTGGATGAAGACTTCGCCGTCGAGAGCATGGCCGGCGAGGTCATGCTGCTCGGCAATACATCGTGGCGAATTCGCCGCATCGAGGGCCGCACCTCGCGCGTCGTAGTGGAAGATGCCCATGGACAACCGCCGGGCATTCCCTTCTGGCGAGGCGAAGCGCCGGCGCGCACATCGGAGCTTTCCGCACAGCTTGGCCAGTTGCGAAAAGACATCAGCGACCGCTTGACCGGCGTCGTTCCCGTGGAGGGGTGGCGCAATCTGCCAGTTATCGCTGAGGCCGTGACTTGGCTCGCAGAAGAATGCGGACTCGATCAACCCGGCGCGGAGCAATTGATCCAGTATGTGCTGGAAGGCCGCGCTGTGCTTGGCGACGTTCCCACGCAGACCACCGTCATCGCTGAGCGCTTCTTTGATGAAGGCGGCGGAATGCAGTTGATCATCCACGCTCCGTTCGGCGGGCGCATCAACAAGGCCTGGGGACTGGCGCTGCGCAAACGCTTCTGCCGCGGCTTCAATTTTGAATTGCAGGCCGCCGCCACCGATAACGGATTGAACATCGCGCTCGCCGAGCAGCATAGCTTCCCTCTGGCCGACGTTTTTCAGTTTCTGCATTCGGAGACGATGGCTCCGATTCTTGAGCAGGCCGCGCTCGCCTCTCCTATTTTCCAGACGCGCTGGCGCTGGGACGCAACTCGCGCGCTGGCGCTACTGCGCTTTCAGGGAGGCAAGAAAGTTCCGCCGCAAATTCAGCGCATTCGCTCCGACGATTTGCTCGCTTCGGTCTTCCCCGATGTTGCCGCCTGTTTCGAAAACATCGAGGGCGATATCAGGATTCCCGATCACCCGCTGGTTGGCGAGGTGATGAAGGATGTGCTCACCGAGGCGCTTGATATAAACGGCCTGCGCGATGTGCTGCGCGGAATCGAAAATGGCAGCATTCGCTGCCTGGCCGTCGATACGCCGGTGCCATCGCAGTTTTCGCATGAGATTCTGAACGCGAATCCGTATGCCTATCTGGATGACGCTCCGCTCGAAGAACGCCGGGCGCGAGCCGTCGAGATGCGGCGCGTGCTGCCGGAATCTGTGCTTGAAGAGGTAGGAGGACTCGATCCCGCGGCCATTGCGCAGGTACAAGCCGAAGCCTGGCCCGACGTGCGCGACGCCGATGAACTGCATGACGTGCTGCATACGCTGGTGGCAGTGCCGGAGGCCAGTGGCCCACTGGACAGTGGCCAGGACAGCAGTTCTCAGTTCTCTGTTCCCGGTCCTCAGAAAAATCTGAAAACGGCTGGCTGGCGCGGATTTTTCGAGAGACTACTGGCGCAGCGCCGAGCGCTTGTGGCTGAAGCGGCCGGGCGGAAATTTTGGGTTGCGGCTGAGCGCGCGGAGATGTTTGCCGCGTTGAGCCCCGATGCATTTACTGCTGTGGCGCAGAAGCACTCGCTCGCGACCGCCGAGAGCGCTGCAAGTCCTGTCTCTACTAGAGACGATGCCATGTTGACTGCAGTGCAAGGCTGGATGTCGCACATCGGCCCAACCACCGCAGGTGAACTCGGCGCCTTGCTTGGAGTAAGCGCGTCTGACATTGAGAAGGCTTTGCTGCGAATGGAGGCCGGCGGCGCAATTCTGCGCGGCAAGTTCCGGCCTGCACCGTGGAGAAATGCACCCGGCTCGGACGAGCCTGAGCTTCATCCCAACATGCATTTTTCCCACGCATCCTCCCATGACTCAGATACCGAATGGTGTGAGCGCCGTCTTCTCGCCCGCATTCATCGCCTCACGGTTGCCACTCTGCGCAAGCAGATTCAGCCGGTCACGGCGGCTCAGTTCATGAACTGGCTGCTGCGTTGGCAGCACCTCGCTCCGGGAACTCAGGTGCGCGGTGAACATGGCACACTTGAAGTGATCCGCCAGTTGCAGGGATTCGAAATCCCGGCGAATGCATGGGAACGTTTTATCCTGGCGCGCAGAATCTCCGACTACGATCCTGCACATCTTGATCAATTGTCGTTGAGCGGAGTCGTCGGCTGGGGCCGCCTTTCGCCGCATCCCGCGACGCTTGACGCGGGGCTGGCTGCCAATCGCGAAACTGTGGAATCCGCGGACGACAATGGGGCGAGCGGCGAGCGGGCGTCTTCTACCTTTGCTAACGACGGGGCCGCTCAACATCGGCAACGGCGCGTCATTCCTACGCGCGTGGCACCGATTGCCTTTTTCGTACGCGAGGATGCCGACTGGATGCGGCCGCATCATCCCGGAGCCGAGGATTCCGCGACTTCCTTTCTCAGTCCGGTAGCACGCGCATTGCTCGATCTGCTCAAGCAGCGAGGAGCGTTGTTTTTTCCTGACATGGTGCGCGCCACCGGCAGGCTCAAAGCCGAAGTTGAGACCGGACTCTGGGAGCTGGTTGCCGCCGGATTAGTCACCGCCGATGGATTTGAAAATCTGCGCTCCCTGGTGACGCCGAAAAATGTCGGCGGCGGCGTGGCAGGGAGTTCGGGCGCTTCGCGAATGGGAAAGTTGCGCCGTCCACGGCATGCTCCGGGACGCTGGTCATTGCTCTACACCGGCGGCGCGGCGGATCGCGATCGCAACGTGGAATCCTGCTGCTGGATGCTGCTGCGGCGCTATGGCGTGGTGTTTCGCGATCTCCTGGCGCGCGAGGCGAATCTGCCGCGCTGGCGCGAATTGCAGATTGGCTTTCGGCGGCTGGAAGACCGCGGCGAAGTACGCGGCGGCCGCTTCGTTGATGGATTTCAGGGCGAGCAGTTCGCGCTGCCGGTTGCGGTCGAATCATTGCGCGCCAGCCGCAGGAAGTCAGTTGCTAGTTCCCAGTTGCCAGTTCCCGGTTCTCCATTGCAAGGGGCGGGTGAGAAATCGGGTGGCCCATTCAAGCCCGATTTTGGCTTGAGTGGGAGTGAGGATCAGCCAGCTCCGGGCGAACGCATCGTAATCTCCGCAGCCGATCCATTGAATCTGGTCGGCATCATCGTTCCCGGCGAGCGCATTCCGGCAATCTCAGGACGCAGCGTCGCGTTCCGCGATGGCGTTTGGGATCCGGAGGGAGAACCGCTAGCCGCCGCAGGATACTAGTATTTTCGCGTCTAGCGCGGACCCTCCTGTCCACCCAAAAGACGGCATCTTAATTGTTCCGTAGGCAAGCTGGCATTCACTTAGAGATCCCATCGAGCGTTTTTACTTGACACCCTGAGTTATACTGAAGTTAGTAAGTTAACTTTTTTGGCAATCGACGCTGCGATTGATCACGGCGTATAGGCGAAACACATTCTTACTCGGAATATTTTCACTTACTAACAAGAATATTGAGAGGCAAACTTGCAAGCAAGAAATTGAGCAGAGGGGGGATTCTGCTAGCCGGAACGAGGCTTTGCGATACTAACTCCAACACGCTCAAGATTTTACCTCTAAGTCATTTCGGCTCAAGATTTTGCAAGGAAATTCCGCCTAACTCGAAGATTCCAATAGACCGGGGGGGAGGGGGGAGGGTGCACTCAACCCCGTTCCGCGTCGCCTAAGTTATGGCAGATTTAATTTCAGTAAAGTCTGCGGATCCAGGTACACGCCCTGCCAGCGCACCGCTAGATGCAAGTGCGGGCCCGTGGCGCGGCCAGTGCCTCCGCTGAGCGCGATGGGCTGGCCTTTGTCGACGCTGTCTCCTTCTTTCACAAGGAACTTAGACAGATGAAGATAGAGAGTGAGCAGACCCTGGCCGTGGTCGATGACGATGCAGTTACCTTCGAAGAATAAAGGTCGCGCAAGAATGACTGTGCCCCGGTTAACGGCGTCGACGGTGGTTCCGGCGGGAACGCGAAAATCGAGACCCTGATGCGTGCTTTGCACGGTGCCATTGAACACACGCCTGACGCCGAATAGATCCGAAATTTCGGCATCGACCGGGGCATGAAATGAGCCGTCCCATTCGCGATTTTGGCTTTCGGTCTTGAAGGCTTCTTGTTTTATCTTTTTGTCCTCGTCAATTTCTTTTTGCTCTTCGGGACTGGGCGCCGTGTACTTGCCGGGAACTTTAAGAATGACCTGCGGATAATGCTGGCGCTGAATAGCGATTTTCTTGTCGTATGAAATGGCTTGTCCCGCGGACGTTTCAGCGTGTAGCGCGAAAGAATAGACTCCCGGATTCGTTTCGATACTTGCGCCCGCCAGCGCGAACCAGTCTTTATGACGCGGATCGAAGGTGAAGTCGATCCTATGTCCAAGCCAACTGCCGGTGAGCGAGCGGAGCGATTTGGGAGGGCTGACGCGAAAGAGCACGGGCGATCCGTTCACGATGCGGACAGGCTCGTGGCGAAAATCCCAGCCATTCTTAGGAGCAGCAGCTGCGCGCGCAACAGCCATCAGGATGAACATACTCAACACGCCGAGCAATGACCGGGATCGCCACATGTTTTTCAGCCTAACATGGCGGCTTTGATGAGAGTGCGACTGTTGCAGGCAGTCCCGGTGAATGCCGGCGACAGGCTTGAACCACGGCGGGAGACAGAGGAACACGGGAACAGCTGGGTTTAAATGCGATCATCGATCGCATGCTTCGGGTAACACGCGGTGGTTACCTTCGTGTAATTACTTGAATTGGTTGGAATCAGGAGTATGGACTGTGATGGACAGGAGCGTGAAAGCATTTTCACTTCTATACCGTAAGTCATGTAGTTGCCTGAGCAATGAACTCTGTTATCTGCGAGTTACAACTTGGAGCCTGTGGCAGTCTGGCTGCATTTGCCGAGTCGGGGAGGATCACAAGTGTTCCTCGACAGGCTTCAATCTGGTTTTCTGTTGCTTGAGACGCCGCATGGGATGGTTCCCGTGGAACTTACCTGCCGGCAACGCATTTACCTGCTGTGGACATTCCGGCACTTCCGCCAGCTTTCGCTGCCATTGCTGAACGTGCGGCAGGTGCAATTGATCCATACTCTCGCGCGAAACAGCGCGAGGAAAGAATTACAGAGTTACGACCCGGAGCTCGCCGTCGGAGTGGTCGAGAATTTTGCTCCTGCGAAGATAGAACTTGTCGCTTCGCAGAGTAAGGCTTCCGCGATCGCTCAAGTTAGTACGATTAGTTCAGTTAGTATGCCCGCTCAAGGCAGCGTGGTTAAGGCGGCGCCGAATGTTGCCCGGTCGATCAAGAAAAAGCAGCGGAAAGAACGGACAGAGGAGAGCCCGAAACTGGTACAGTTAACCGAAGCGGACCGCGCGTTTGCGCTGAAGGCAGCGAAGCTCGCGTCCAAACGTAACGCTCCACGATCTGAGACGGCCAAGCCTCCGAAAACTGGAGTTAGATTATTTGGGGTTAGGACATCGTCACGTGTGTTCGCAACTGCGTCCGCCGTGTTATGCCTGTGTGCCGGTGTGATCGTGTTACAGGAGATGCAGATTGTTCCGGGCTTTGATGCGTACAGCGGACCCAGTCTCCGACAAATTAAAGGCCTGGCCGTAGCAGGTTTTTCAAAACTCACTGGGCCAGCGACTGTTTCCGCGAGCGCGGATACAGCTACTCAATCGGCCGGCGCGGCGACGCTGGAACCAGCATTGCAGCCGGTTGCCAGCACTCCTTCTCAAACAGATGCGTCGAACCCATCGAATGTGTCACCACTTTCACCATTACCAGTTACCGTGTCACCAATAACTTTGCCGGCTGAAAACACGCAGTCTGCAAATGGGGCGTCAACACCCTCAGCTAACGCAAAATCCAACACAACTGATAAAGCAATCACTACCGCAGAACCAATGACCCGCGTGGAGGTCAAGTCATCGACGAGTGAAGTCGCATCGGCCATATCCACCGTTTCATCACCGGCGATCGCGAGACCTTTAACTCAGAAGACGGCGACGGATGCAATAGAAACGATTCCGTCGGCGAGGCAGCCACTTTCGAGCCAGACGCGCAGCAGCATACAGGCGACGAGACCACCGATCCATTTCGTATATCCGATAGTTGCGGACAGCAGTGCGAAAGGCATAGTTGCGATGACGGCGCAGGTCGATTCCACTGGCACCGTACGCGCGGTGAAAGTGATTCGGGGCGACCGGGAACTCGCTGCCGCCGCGGTGCGGGCGGTTCGGCAATGGCGATATCGTCCTTACACGAAAGATGGACTATCGATCGCGACGGAGACTAACATCGTGATTTCGTTTTTCTCGAACGAGGCGATTTCGATGAGTTATCCGCCCAGTATTGCGCCTACGCGCTAAGGGAGTTCGAAAACCTCGGCCTCTCGAAGCTACCCTCGAAATGCGGCGCTGAAGCGCTGGGGCAACCGAAACTAGGACAGTTGTTTGCTGGCGCTCGACCTCCTTCTTCTTTTTCTCGTCCGCTCTTCTTCGCAAGTCCCGGATCTTTCTCTCTGCTCATTCGATAACGGCGAGTGTGCCGCAAGAAGTGACGACTGGCGCGGCTCCGGTGACTCTTGTGCGAGAGGCCTCAACAGCGCGGCGGAACGGCGAAGAGCTTTCAATGACCACGGCCATGCGCTCGCCAGCGGCGGGCCGGCGGCGAGGCACGCCCTCGGGATAAACGTTGCGGTCGCCGCCAAATACTTCGCTCGAGACAGCGAGGGTTTCGCGGCTTTCAAAAGTCAAGGGATAGACGAAAGAAGGAGTCGTCCATACGGCGGCGATTTGGTTTTGCCTCAGATGGGTTTCGACGGCGTCGATATCGCGCCCCGGGATGCGAGCCATCACAAAGTGGCCGCGATTGCCGGATCGAGTCATCGTTAATGTTTCGATCTGATTGGTTGCTCCCACCTCCACCAGAGCAGCCACGCCCGCGGCCACGATGGCGGCGAGGAGGACTATGCCCAGAAGTCGTTGCCGCGTGCGGGAAGCTGAGAAGCAGCGATCGAGCAGACGGGCCATCAGGATGGATAGAAAGAAACAGCCACCGAGAAAATATCCGGGCACGCGAATCGGCGCGACTATGTAGGGGACAAAACAGGCGGCGATCAGAACAAGCATGAGAAAGTCCTGGTCCTGGCTTTTGTCGACTGAATCCCCACGCAGAGCCTGGAGGATCTGCTTCGGTTGCCTGACAAACGGCCAGAGGGCGACGGCGACCGCCAGGAGCGCGACCAAATAAAGAACGAGACCTAATGCGGGCGTCTCGGGGTAATACCAGAGAACGGTATCGGGACCAAAGAATTTAGGCATCTCGTGAATAAAAATGTTAATCAGCGTGCCCGGATGAAGCAGCCCCGACGAGGAGTTGGCGGTGGAGTTTGAAAGGCTTCCGGTTTTAGACAGGAAGACCTCCTGCCAATTACTGAAGTCGTGCGTGAAATTGAAGACGATCGCCGGGGTGTAGCCAGCAAGAAATCCTCCGAGTCCAGCCAAGACGCTGCGGATGGGAAGTCTTCGTCGCAGGGCGAGCAGCAGCCACAAAGCCGCAACGACCGTCAGCACGAGCTCCAGCAAAAACATGCTGAGTCCGCAGAGCAAGCCGAAGAGGAATGCTCTCCTAGCGCGAGCTTTGCCGGAGTCCATGCGGAGGAAGAGGATGGTCAAAATCGGCAACGAGAGAAAGTAGAAGGAATAACCGCGCACCTGAAAATGCCATTTGAGCAGCGAGGGCGATAATGCGAATACGAGCGCAGCCAGCGTTGCGATGCGGGGTCCGTAGAGCGTGTGCGCCATCCCATAAAAGAAAACCAGGCAAACCAGGGACAACATCAGCATGCAGCCTTTGAGCGGGATCACCCCGACGCCGAAAACAGCGAAGCTAGCAGCGGCGAGGTAAGCCTCCCAAGCCGCGGCGGCATTGTAGGCCTGGCCATACATGTAGACGGCGAGATGCTGGCGGCCATCGAGTATGTGCTTTCCCATAAGCCCGATGATGGACTCGTCGCTGTGCACGTGGGTTTGCGAATGAAAAAGGATAAAGAAGCCTGAGGCGGCCGCAAAAACGATAATCGCTAGGAAGAGAGCGTGTTTGCGCATCGGTAAAAGCTTATCAAATGGGTGAATTCCAGTTCCGGAGGCGACCCAAAGTGCGAAACTGATTCGGACACGGCTAACCCCATAGTTCCTGAATCCTAGTGATGCATTGCCGCCATGCAGTCACATTCGTGAGTGAGTTGAATCACTGACGCGAATCATCCGCGCTTGCTACACCTTGCTGCAGACACTCACGAACTTTCGGTTCTGATTGCACATTGCAGAGGATTGTATTGTCACTCAAACTCTCACCAATCAATCGCGTACGACAACGGCACTTCGCAGTTTCTTCTTTTTATTTTGTCTGGCGATTTCCTCTCCGACAAATCAACCTGATCCGATGGAAGAGCCCAATCACGGGTTGTTTCCTATTAGGAGTTATGCGGGCAGGTAAGTAATAAGAACTGAGTTCGGGCAGACGGCAGTTCAGAGCGAAGCAGCAAGTTACCAGTTAAAACGTGGAGGTTAGCATGAACGCGAAACCGTACGTTTCATGGTCGATTGCATTTTTTCTTCTGACATTTCTGGCGGCGTGTCCGCTGACTGCACGCGCACAATGCTATCTAAATCAAGGGTGCAAGCCGCAAGATAACCTAACCTACCAGCCGAATGGAACCGGGCAGGTTTATCACGGAGACGGGGCATCGAATAACGGCGCAGGCACGTGGACAACTTACTACTCGGATGTAGATCAATGCCTGAGTTGCCATTACGGGACCGACACCCTGCCCTATCTTTTCACCGGGCACAGGAACACGCTGCGCAAGCTCGCTCCGGGCGTGCTTTGGGGAGGGCCGGACGATGTCATTTATCCGACAACCGATAACTACTATGGTTCAGGAAGCGTCTATAACTGGACGACCGAACAGATCACGACTGGCTGGTGCGATCCGCTCTCGACCTACTTGCTCAATGGATTGACGTCGACGGATCCAGGTTGTCAATATCCTTTTTATGCGCAGCCAAATGCGAATGCTCCCGCGCCATATACGCCGGTGGCGGCGACCGTTGCGGCTGGCGGCGTGCGAAATCTCTACTATCTTTATGGCGCGTGGCAAAACTATGGAGGCAGCAGCAATCCCGCAGCCACTCATCTGAATTCGGTTTTCGATAGCGGATTTACCGGCGATTTATACCCGAAAGGTAATTTCGATTGCGGCCGCTGCCATGCAACGGGCTATAACTTCGACGACTCTGGGCCCGAACCGACGCAGAATACCAACAGCTTAATTTCTTATATCGCGGATGCGAGGTTCAGCCGAGTTCCCACGGACGGATTCGTAGCGCCGGGAACGAATGGAACTTCCTCGTGGTTCTTGACTGGTATTCAGTGCGAGAGATGCCACGTTGCAGGATATGAATGGGGCACGCATCCGTGGGATGAAGTGACGGTTACGGTTCCGCAAAATGAAGCGGCCACGGCTTTATGCATGGAGTGCCATCGCAGCGAGACCATCGTCGCGGCGAATCCGACGAGCAATCCGCCAGTCACGGGGAGCATCAATCCGGCGAACACGCTGCAAACCAGCGACCATGGCTACTGCTCAGACTTGTCGGGATCGTTGTACTCAACCTGCGTTTCCAACGCGGCCAACAGTTGGCTGTACAAGCCCTACATTAATCACGAAGCGGGGCAAGCGTTTCTGAACAGTCCGCATGCACGTTTTAGCGGCAACTTAGTGCAGAATTCGCAGCATTCCTCGGATCTTTCCGTGAATATCTCGGGCACTTACAACAGCCAGTTTAGTGAGAACCTGAACGATCCGACGAAAAATCTGGGATGCACGGGATGTCACGATCCCCATCAGAGTACGGTTCCTCAGGTGAATGGGACTCCGATCGTGACAACGTGTGTTCAGTGCCACACGCTGTCGCAGACAATCATGAGCAGGATCAATCACCCGATGGGGCCCGGGACCCCGTTTCCGACGGGAACCAATGCCGACCTTCCGGGGGCGTGCGTGACTTGTCACATGCAGGCGGCTTTGGGAACTCCGGTCAGTCATTTATTTCGGATCAGCTCGGATGTGAATTACATGACGTTCCCCACCCCCAGTCAGCTCCACACACAAAACGTAACTGCTGTTGGGACCGAGGCAGATTATTCAACCTATACGGGAACAACGTTTGCTCCCGCCGCGTGGCTAGACGTGGATCTTGCTTGCGGCCAATGTCATGTTGGAAACGACGGCGTCACGAATGAATATGGGTTGACGCTGCCGCCGGGAATGCCGGGAGCGCACGCCTTTACGAGGACGCAGTTGGCGTATTGGGCATCGGTGATGCATCCGCCGGATGCGGCAGTTCCGACACCAACGTTCAATCCTCCGGCGAACACTTATCATTCGCCACAAACGGTGACGATTTTGGACTCACTGGCGGGGGCGACGATCTATTACACGACTGACGGATCGACACCGACCAGGAGTTCGGCCGTTTTCACGAAACCGATTACGATCCCGGCGACGGCAACGATTAGCGCGATGGCTGTGTATCCTGAATATCCACAAAGCAATGTGGCGGCCGGCACTTACTCGATCGTGCTGCCAACGGCGCCGCCACCCAGCTTCTGGCCGACACCGTCGACTTACAGCTCCCCGCAAGCAATAACCTTATCGAACACGGCCAACTTGCAGATGTACTACACCGTCGACGGTTCAACTCCTACAACCGGCTCAACGCCCTACTCCGCGCCGATTGCGGTTTCGATGAACACGGCGATCAACGCGATCACGGCGGCTTATGGCTATCTGACGAGTCCTGTATCGAGCGGCACGTATCTTATTCAAGCCCCGGCACCGAGTTTCTCTCTGGCGTCGGGCACGTATTACAGCGCACAGAGTGTGACGATATCCGACATGGTGAGCGGGGCGACGATTTTCTACACGACGAATGGGATGACGCCGACGACTTCATCTACTTCTTGTGGGAATCCCTGCACTCTAGCGGTTTCGACGACGACTACTCTTAAAGCGATCGCTTCGGGCGGAGGTTATACAGCAAGCAGTGTGGCAGTCGCTACGTATACGATTTCGGCGAATTCGCCGAGTTTCTCTCCGGCGTCGGGCATTTATTACTCAATACCGCTGGATGTGACCATTACGGATACAACAAGCGGCGTGACCATTTACTACTCGACTACAGGGTTTCCAACCACTTCCTCGCCATCGTGCACGAGTCCTTGCACGGTTGCGATCTCGACGACGACCACGATCAGAGCGATGGCTTTGGGGAACGGAATCTCACAGAGCGGAACATCGGTTGCGACTTATACGCTTGAAGTCGATACGCCGAAGGTCTCGCCATCGCGTTGAGGATGTATTTTTCGGTAACTGTGCGAAGGGCCGCTGGCAGCGGCCCGTCTTTCTTAGGGCCGGCTTAGGGCCGGTCTGGGTTGGGGCCAGTCTGGATTATGAGAGTCGCGCGGCAGGGACAATATGGCGGTTGTGAGTCAGTGTACGGTAGGTTGTTGGGGGATTTGGTGGACCTGGTCGGGATCGAACCGACGACCTCTTCCATGCCATTTAGCCCGTATTAAGAAATCCAACAACTTACAGCGCCCAGAGGACCGTCTTTTGGGTTTTTGTACCCGCAACACAGGTAAGGATCACAGGTAAAAAGCGCAGGTGAGCCACATCTCTGCGCCCTACCTCGGCAGTGACCGGGCGACCCCCGCACCGCCACTTAGAACTACACCGCTCTGCCGCTCAGATGCCGAGAGAGGCACGAACCGCAGGCTCCCATCCTACGTTCACCGTTGGTTCTGCCGTTGGTTGTAACCGATGTGGCACAGCTCCAGGATTTTTGTTTCACAGGGGTAGAAGATGAAGATCCCTTTGTTCGACTGGATCGCGTTGGTAAGCATCTAGCAGGCCTCCGCCTTTTTCGCGAACCTGCCCCATTCCGCCTTCATTCCGCGCCAGGCGTGCGGTTACGAATCGCCTTCCAATCCCACAGGCGATCGACGGTCTTGCTCCACCAAGGCCCGGTTCCTACATTGCTCCGCTGAGCGTACAGATAGGCGTAGGCGGAGTTGTGCATGTCTGACGGCCAACCATTCTGATGCCACCACTCAAGTCCGATTCGGAGATTGTGCAGGCTGATGATCATTGCTGTAGAAAATGAAGCAGCCTTACCCTTTCGAGTGAGGTTGTCAGATGTCCTTTGGGGCTCACGGCCCCGTTCGGACTATCTGGAGGATATTTCCAACCTTCACATAGGGCCGCCATAGACGGCACGTTGCTGAACTCCACGCAGCGTCAGCGGCGTAGGTGTTTCCAAAAAGTTGCGCCAACCCGGACTCCCGAAATCACGGTGCCGGTCGACCTGACTGGGGAGTCTTTTGCCCCCAGTAGCTCGAATACTAAGGAGAGACAACCGAATGAAGGTTCAACACAAGTATTGCTTGTTGGCACTCATCGCCATTCTGACCGTCCCGGTTTTCGCGACCGACGGCTACTTCGCAACTGGTTATGGCATCAAGCAACTGGGCCAAGGTGGCGCAGGCGTCGCATTTCCGCAGGATAGCCTGGCAGCAGCGACCAATCCTGTGGGGATGGTTTTCGTCGGAAATCGGTTCGACTTCGCAAGTCTCAGTGAGCGAGAGGATCAGTGCAAGGACAGATCAATGCGCAGAGCATTCTTCGTAATCTTCGTCACACTGTCGCCCGCGCTCGTGGGGCAGACGGCTGCGGAATTGGAAAATACCCACATCACGAGGTTTTTGAGCTCCAACCCGGAGGGCAACTGACATCACGGTTCGCATCCAATGGCGTCGTCTGTGAGATGCGTCTAGAGAAGGCACATTTTGGCAAGGACAGAGTCGATCTCAGTGATGACATCGACAGAGACCTTCTCTACAAATTGCTGGACGAACTTGTCCCACCTTCGAGGTCAGATCACGGAGGAGATCCACGCATACACCAACGTCAGGGTCCATGTGTTACGCTCTCCCCGCTTTCCGGGGTGGCCTTAATGGAACACTCGACCCTATTGTTTTTCAACGCCTGCGGCGGTCAAAGGCACTTGCAAGTTGCCGCCGCTGGTCGAGATATTCAGAGTGGCCGCGCCAGCCGCCGCGGTATCTGGAGTAAAGTGAACAGCAATGGTGCACTCGTGTCCTGGTTCGAGGTTCGACTCACAGAACCTATGAACGCTGAAATCGGCTGGGTTCCCTTGGGTGACCGTGAGTGAAATGTCGCTAATCGCCGCTTTTGTAGCACCATTCGCCACGGCCACAACTTCTTTTTTCGTCTTGCCGATTACAACGTTGCCAAAACTGACGCTCGCCGGGATGGCGCTTATTTGCGGTACTACACGATCCGATGCGGTTTAGAACGGCGGCGGCTTGCAAGCCTAATGC
>JBAWBR010000013.1:0-4919 GCA_049589875.1 Terriglobales bacterium | reverse complement strand
CCGTATCAATCCGACGTTTCTTATCGAGGGCAAGGGTGAGATCCACATCGGTTCCATCCTCACGCTCAATCGTCTTCGCCCCCGTGCTTAGCTTGGCCATTGCAGCACCGAACGGCCGGAAGTCGTTAACCATTGTCTGGTCCACCAGCACATTGCGGTCGGCCAGGAAGAGAATGCGCTTTTTGCGACCCGCTTTCCACAGCCGCCAGATAATCTGGAAGGCGGTATAGGTTTTGCCCGTGCCGGTAGCCATCACGAGCAGGACGCGGTTTTGGCCTTTGGCGATGGCTTCTATTGACGCATTGATGGCATTCGTCTGGTAGTAGCGCGGTGCCTTGCCGCTGCCGTCATCGAAATAATCCTGAAGGACAATCGCTTCCTCGTCGGAACTGAGTCCTTTCCAGGCACGGTATTTGGACCAGAGTTCTTTGGGCGATGGAAAGGCGTCGAGCGAGAGCGTGGCTTCCTTTTCCATGCTCGTCCCAGTGCGGTCATGAAAGACAAAGCCGTCGCCATTGGAAGAGAACACGAACGGGATGTTCAGTGTCACCGCATAGTCGAGGGCCTGCTGCATCCCGGAACCGACGCTGTGGTTATTGTCCTTCGCCTCGATGATGGCGATGGGGATATTCGGTTTGTAGTAAAGGATGTAGTCGGCGCGCTTGGCTTTGCCGCGCGTGACGAGCTTCCCCCGAACAATGATGCGACCCTTGGTGAAATTAACCTCCTCGCGGATCTGCATCATCCCGTCCCAGCCCGCGCGTTTCACTGCGGGGCCAATGAACTTGGAGCAGATGTCGCGTTCGCTCAGGTCTTTCTTATTCATGCGGTTATTTGTTTATTTCATGCTCAAGCGCCGTCAGCGTTTCCATGATCCAGTCGAATTTGGGAGCATCTTCGAATAACATGACAGCCATATTCCGGTAATCCCGTTCCAACGGCGCAATCCGGTTCTCGACCGGCGAAAGCCGGAAGCTTCCGGGACGCGCAAGATCGTAGCGGGCCCAGGCGGAAGGATAGAACGTCTCCTTATGTCTCACAACTTGCGTTAGCAGGTCCTTGTCGGCAAGAGCGTCCGTTCGGATCGGCCCTTGGGCCAGCATGGCAACGTCATAGTAATGGCGAGAATAGCGGTCGAGGATCGGTTTCTCTGGCGGGCGGTAGTATTCTGCATGAAGAATTGTTGCTTTCTCCCAAAAGGTTCGCTTGGCGAGTAAGGCGACGACCGCAACGTCTGCATCGACAACAACATTCGGAAATGCTTCGGCAGCGAATGAACGGATCGTAAAGTGATCATGCGGCACAAATTCCGCGTGCGTTCCCAACTCAAGCACGACCTGGGGAGAAACATAATCAAGATTCTTCGTGATTGCAGTTGGATAACGAAACTGAACCACGTTCGGGTCCTGCTCACTAACATGAAGACTCCATGCGTCCGTCGTGCCGAGAATTTCTCCGCAACGTGTTTTAAGCACATGCAGAAATTCACCACCGATATACCGCCGGCATTCCGCCATCATCTCGTCGAGAATGCCTGCCCGCTTGGTCTTCGAGATACCCTCCCGTCGCGGGTCACGTTCTCCTTTGAACCCTAATGCCTCGTAGTCCACGGCGAGGTCTATATCCTCCGAGAACCGGTTAATTGCTTGGAATATCTTCGACAGTGATGTGCCGCCCTTGAAAAGGAGTCGTCCGGTAAGAGCGTCGATCGAGAAAAGCTGTTTCAGCATCCAGCAGACCCAGAAGTCCTTTTCAATAATGGCTTCCGGCAGAGCTTTTCGTGCAGCGGTTTCGGCGAACAAGTCCGCGCGGTCTCGCGCTGGCATCTGGGCGACTTTGTTCACGCGGTTTTCTCCGCGATATTTTTCGCCACTTCATAAATCCAATCCACGCCGAATTGCGCGTCCTTTACAAGGCGGCGTTTCTCGGCAGGGGATAGCGCCGACCGTAACTTCTCAATTTCACGTGGCCCAATCCCCTCCTTTCCCAGATGACGAAGCGCCTGAACCACGAGCGCGAATTTGCCTTCAAGTCCGGCCATGGCCTTCGGACGAGCGTGTTTGAAGTGAATGCTCCGGCGTCCGATTAGCACTTCATTATTTGGGCCATCGGTCAGGTAGATAATTTTCGCAGGCACCTGAGTAGAGAGACCAAGCAGATTTGCTGCCCAAGCTCCCTCAGGCACGATCTTCCAACGTTGCCTTCGAGCTATCGCCTGTGCAGCTTCGTCAATATCGGGACTCAATTTGCCGCCGAGGGTGGGATTGACCTTCGGCATGTCGTAAAGGCCTCGCCGGATACGGCGAATTGTGCCGCTGCGAGCCAAGCTGCCCAGCGCCATGTCGATAGTGCCCCGGCTGGCAATGTCAAGAAAATCCTTCGCAGAGAAGGCCTTCCCCTCTCCTAGCCGCTCGATTCTCGCAACTATCTGATCCCGCATGGTTTGCATGATGCCAGTCTGCCTGTTTATTTAGAAAAAGTATACTAGTTTTTCTAAATCTATTTCCTCCTCACTCTTCTCTCTACTCCAGCCTGAACCCTTGCTCAGCCGTCGTTGCGTGGCTTTGACTACTGCCCCTTTCGTGAAACGTCAGTTTCGCTGCTTGGTCCGGACCAGATTGCAGACCCATCTTTCACGCGATACCATTTGCAATCATCGGTCGCGATGACAATGCCTCTCAGTTTCGCCTAGCGAGCCGAACCCAAAGACCGCATACCAGCCATGACTAACGAAATAGCTGAGAAATGGGGATTCGGAATGGCTCCGCCAAAACCGGCCACGCAGCGAGAGAGGTCAGTCGCCTGTAGCAGCATACTCAACTTATTGAATCGATCAGAACAGCCAAACGCCTCTCAAGAAGTACTTGCTCATTTGAGTATCGCCAAGGGCTTATTCAATCGGATCGTTCGCGAAGATCAATGGGACTGGTTCACCGTGTCTGCTCAGCTGGGTTATCCTTCGCGCGGCCTTGCGCACTCCATCGCGTTCGAGCTTTCGAACCTCAGATCGGCGATCCGTTACGCCGATGCGACATGCTTCGCATACGCTCATGCAAACCTGTTGCGACTACCAACCCGTCGTTGCCTCGCGGTGTTTCTAGGCCTCGCTCGCATCATCGACGAAGTGGACGCGGGATGGATTTACATACTTTCCACTCGGGAGCTGAAGGATCTCCTGAAAATTGGAATGACTATGCGGACCGTCGAGGCGAGAGCGCAAGAGATCAATAGCGCCACTGGTGTCGCAGTTCCATTCGGAGTTCGCCGCTGTTGGCGTGTATCCGACCCGCACCGAGCAGAAAAGATCGTCCACACTGCCTTAGCTGCCTATCGAATCCGTACCGACCGGGAATTCTTTAGAACTGACTTTAAGATTGCTGCGCAAATCGCTCAAGAAACAATCGCCGGAGCCACGCTCGAAATACGAACACTCAACGCCCCAGCAGGATTGGACACTTCTAATAAATCATCTACTACGTAACCGCTCCGATTTTCTGTTCCGCACTTCACCGCCCCGCCCTTGCGCAGCCTGGCTGGCCCTTCTATCCTGATCCTGCGACTTTACTCGATTCTGCTGCCATGCACCCAATGTTCGCCAGACTACTCGAAAGCCTGCATCCCAAATTTGAAGAACTCATGCGCATGCCACCATCCGCATATGGGAAGCTGCCGAAAACGATGCCGAAGCAAGGCGTCTACCTCTTCAGCGAAAAAGGGGCCTTCCTGTACGTCGGCAGATCGAACAAGATTCGCTCACGCTACGGACGCCACTGTAATCCCGGCGCCACACATCGTATGGCCGCCTTCGCCTTCAAACTTGCCCGCGAAGCTACGGGAAAGACGACCGCGAGTTATAAGGCAGGAGATGACAGCCGGAAAGGCCTTATGCTCAACTCCGAATTCCGTGCTGCATTTGATGCCGCCAAGGCACGCATCAGACAAATGGAGTTTCGGTTTGTTGAAGAGTCCGACCAGAATGCCCAGGCGCTTCTGGAGATCTATTGCACCCTCGCGCTGAACGCCAAATATAACGACTTCAACACGCATTAGAAGTCGCGTTCCGAGTTTGCCCCTGCTGTATGCTGACCTCCCATTCCTAACAGCCATCCGTCATTCTCAAGCGGAGTGCTACGCACGATCTTCCCCACTTCATCCTCCGTCGGGTGGACGCCGCTCGGCCGCGGCTCGGACGGGCGTTTCGGACTGCGCCGGTTTCGCGCCAAACTAACCCCAACCCCGTTTGGCACTCACCGCGCTTTCACTCACGCCCTGCCACCCTCCTCCGGTCTCCGTTCTGTCCCTTTCACCGTTCCGCCTTGTTTCTTCCCGCTGCCGCTCAAGTGAAGAAAGAAACAAGCCGGAAACGGCAGAAAGGGAAAAAACATGAAATTAGAAGAAGTCAACACACGAACCAAAGAGGCCGTGGATTTCCTCGTTGCAGCATTGGAGTCCGGTCACAGTGAAGTCCTCACCGCATACCTCGGAGCAATGGCGAAGTTTCACACCTACAGCTTCGGCAATATCATGCTCATCGCACGTCAGAAGCCCGACGCTACCAACGTTGCCGGACTTCGGACATGGAACTCGCTTGGCCGCTTCGTTAAACGGGGAGAAAAAGGCATTTTAATTCTCGCCCCGATGGTCGGAAAACGAAGCACGAAAGATGTAGCGACCGACGAGCCGAGTGAGGACGCAACAACGGAGGGTCAACGGACGCTGTACGGATTCCGGGCCGTCTACGTTTTTGATGTCAGCCAGACCGAAGGCAAAGAACTCCCAACACTGACCGAAGTCAATGGCGACGTGAGCGGATACCGCGAACGCCTGTTTAAGTTCGTGGAATCGCAAAGCGTCGAGATTAGCTTCTCCGAGCGCATTGCTCCCGCAAAGGGTCTCTCCTTTGGCGGGAAGATCAAGCT
>JBAWBR010000012.1:0-1640 GCA_049589875.1 Terriglobales bacterium | reverse complement strand
CTGGGACTCATGCTGGGATCGGCGGGGTTCGATCCGGCTCGCGACATTCAGGGGATCACCGTGAACCGGTGGGCACACGGATACGCCTACAGTCCGAATTCGCTTTTTGATCCGGAGTGGAAAGAAGAAAATCAGCCGTGGGTGATTGGACGGCAGCCATTCGGGCGCATCACGATTGCGAATTCCGACGCGGGAGCTTCGGCGGAAACGGACACGGCCATCGACGAGGCCCATCGCGCGGTGCATGAAATTCTGAAGAGTGGGTGAGCGGTAAGCTGGGAGTGGCAGGTTGAACTTATTGGCCGCAGGGTGACCTACTTTGCTGCCAGTTTTTCATCCGCGAGGCGCTCGATGCGGTCGACCACCTCGTCCTCGCTTAGATGGGTTGAATCAAGCACGATTGCATCGTCGGCCGCCAGCAGCGGAGACGCGGCTCGGGTTCGGTCACGGCGATCACGCTCGCGCAATTCGGCGGCGATCGACTCCGCCGGGGCGCCTCTTATTTTTTGTTGGTCGAGTCGTCGCTGCTCGCGAATCACGGGGTCGGCATCGAGAAAAATCTTCAGGTCGGCATCGGGAAAAACCATGGTTCCTATGTCGCGCCCTTCCATGACCACGCCGCCTCCAAGGCCGAGTTCGCGCTGGCGGGCGACCATCCACGCGCGCACTGCTGGATGTACGGAAACTTTTGACGCGCCCTCGGTCACGTCGCGGTCGCGAATGCGCGCTGAAATATCGCGTCCATCGAGGAGGACGCGGTTGCCGGCAATGGTGGGTTCGAGCGCGATGCGCGAATCCTGCGCCATTTTTAGCAGCGCCGCTTCGTCCTCGAAGGACGCATCCCATTCGATCGCCTTGAGGGCCAGGGCTCGATACATTGCGCCGCTTTCCAGGTTGACATAGCCGAGCTTGCGCGCGAGGCGGGAGGCGATGGTGCTCTTGCCCGCTCCGGCTGGGCCGTCGATGGCGATAATGAGTTTTCCGGTGGAAGAATCGATCATGCGGCAAAAAAGATCATCGTGCGAAGGGCGATTCTACACGGCTCACGCCCGGAAAACTACCCGGTAGTGGCGCCTGTTGGACGAAGGCAAGGCCGAGAGGGCTGCTACGCCTTGGCCCCGCGCGGGCGCAGTACGAAGACTTCTTTCGGAGGAGCTATCTGCAGCAGGGACTTGCTCCCCAGGCGCACATAGCTGAATTCGCGGGCCGCGAGCAGGGCCTTGATCGCATCGCGGACTTTTGAGCGAGGCACAAAATTCGAGAAGAACATCTCGACATCTTCCTGCTCCGCCGCGATCACGCATTCCATATATTTCGAAAGCAGCGCCGAGAGCGCTTCCCCGATCGAAACGCCGACGCCCTCCCAGACTTTGTCGGGGGCCCAGCGCGACAGTTCATCCCACACCGAACCTTCGTCCTCGGAGTAATCCACGCGCGTAATACGGAGCTTGGCCCAAAGTTCGGCGAGGGCACGGTCTGAGCCGGCATTCGAAAGGCCTCCGCCCAGCAACTCGCCCAACTTTCCTTTTGAGATCGGCCCGTTCTTTCGAATGATGGCAAACGCATCACATGCCAGTTGCGAATATCCTGAGCGTGACCCGGCCCTGGGCGCGAGATTCGGATTGCGCTCCCCGACCAGC
>JBAWBR010000011.1:0-83606 GCA_049589875.1 Terriglobales bacterium | reverse complement strand
GACACGAAGTTAGCGTCGTGCATCCCAGGCAGTTGGCATATTCCGCGCCAGAGCCACCTACGCTCAGGCAGAGGCTGCGAAGGAAATTTCATTCGCTGCTCATGACGGATTCGAACCCCACCATTACCTGGCTGCCCGTGGACAAAAGGGTTCAATCGCTCTTCGTTCCCAGTTCGCACTCGCGCTTCCTGCCGGATAGCGATGTTCTGTTTGCAACATCCTGGCACACTGTGAATTCAGTTCTCAAATGCCCGGCTACGAAGGGCGAGAAGTGCTACCTGATTCAGCACTATGAGACCTGGCAAGGGCGAAAGGATCTAGTGGACGCTACTTGGCGTGCACCATTGCATAAAGTTGTTATTGCGAAATGGTTGTTGGAAAAGGGTGAGGAATTGGGATGTTCGGATTTGACCTATATCTCGAACGCGGTGAACCATGATACCTATCGGCTTACGCGACCGATTCAAAACCGGCCCCGTCGAGTGGCAATGATGTTTTCGACAGAGGAGTTCAAAGGGTCGAGGGACGGACTGAAGGCATTGGCAATCGCACGCAGAATATTCCCCGACCTCGAAGCAGTGTTATTCAGCACGAGCCGGCGTCAATCATGGGTTCCCGGCTGGGTCGAATACTTTCGCAATCCCCCCCAGAACTTCATTGTGAATGAGATTTTTGGTGGATCGTCTGTTTTTCTGTGCCCCAGTCTTTCTGAAGGGTGGGGACTTCCACCGGCGGAGGCTGCCGCGTGTGGCTGCGCCATCGTATCCACGGACAATGGCGGGATACGAGAATTTTTGGAGCATCGCGTCACCGGGTTGCTTTCGCCCCCGGCTGACCCCGAGAGTCTCGCGGAGAATCTTTGTCTACTGCTTGAGAATGAAAGCTTGCGAATCCGTCTTGCTGAAGCGGGCAATAAATATGTTTCCCAACTCAATTGGGACAAGAGCGCCGATCTCATGGAAGACTTTGTCGAAGGAGTTTGCAGTTTGAAGTACGAACATTCTCAAGAGCATTCCCGAGTCTTATAATGTCTCTGCTCCAGCCCATTTGGTTACGAGGAGAATTTAGGAAGGTGCAAAGTTGGTGACGCGTGCGGCGGTCGTTCTCCCGGTTGGCCCCGGAGCACATACGGCTTTGGATACGCTGGACAGCGTCGAACACTACTGCCCCGAAGCGCATGAAGTGATAGTTGTCGATGACTGCACCCCAGATGGAACGTATGAGGCGTTGCTCGCGGAAAAGCGTGTTCATTGGCACATCCTACGGAACAATCGATCCATGAAACGATTCCGGCTGGTACAAACCTTGTGCCTTGCCTACCGGCATGTACTCTCCGAGACCGACTGCGATCTGGTGCTTCGGCTAGATCAGGATGCGTTGGTGATAAAGCCTGGCGTCATTACCGATGCCAGAGGGTACATGAAAGCGAATCCAACAGTGGGTTTGTTTGGCGTCTGGGCGCATGACTATGACCGGCCTCGTTCGTTCGACTCGCATGCACGTCTCATCACAAAAGAAACCAGCGTGTTAAGAAAACTGGTTGGACTGCAACCGTCCTGGAGAGAGTTGCTCCGGCTGGCCGAAAGCCGGGGATATAAGCGTGGGGATAACGTATTCGGCGGCGCCTATTTCGTGACCCGCAAGGGACTGGAAGAAATGAGTAAACTTGGTGCGCTGGACGTCCCTTATCATTGGAACAGCAAATTAATGGAAGACGTTTATTTCTCTATCGCCACAGTGGCCGCAGGGTTGGAACTAGGACATTTCGGCGCGCCAGAAGGACCGTTGTGTCTGGAATGGCGAGGTCTGCCTTATCCGGCGGCCGAACTTGCCAGAACCAATTACAAAGTTGTCCACTCGGTCGACAAGGGCAAGAACACGGACCGGCAAGCGAACGGCGGCAAAACGGCAAGAGAAGTGTTTGGCGATTTGAGGGTTGCGTAGTAAGGGTATGAACGGGTGTCTCCGTTACGGATCGCACTATCTCCACTGGTGCTGGAGCGGGCATGGATCCTAGATTCGAGATGCCGAAGAATTACTACTTCGGCGGTGGAGGAGAGACATTTCTCACGCCATTCGCGATCGCCCTCCTGATCGTTTCGGTGATCCTGATCTTTGCCCTGCCGCGCAAATATGTGATTGCGCCGCTCCTGATCGCATGTATGCTGCTTCCGCAGGAACTGAATATCATTGTCGCGGGCCTGCATTTTCCCATCGAACGCATCCTGCTGCTCGCCGGCTGGCTGCGCTGTCTGACGCGCGCGGAGTTTCTTCCCCGGTTGAATTCGCTCGACAAGGTAATCTTACTTTGGGCCGCGGCCAATGCGGTGACATTTGCTCTTCTTTGGGGAGCCATGTCGGCGGTCACCAACCGGCTGGGATTCTTGTACACCAATGTCGGCTCCTACCTGCTTCTTCGCATCCTGATTCGCGACAAGGCCGACGTCATTCGGGCTATCAAGGTGTTTGCGGTAATCGTAATCATCATTGCCCCATGCATGATGGCCGAGCACATCACCAGACACAACGAATTTTCGTTTTTTGGCGCGAAGGAACTTTCAGAGGTTCGCGACGGGTCGGTGCGGGCGGAGGGACCTTTTGCGCACCCCATCATTGCCGGGACGGTGGGGGGCATGCTGATGCCGTTGTTTGTCGGCCTATGGTGTCGCAAAGAAAAAGGGCGCGTGCTGGCTGGGTTGGGCGTTGTCGGCGCGACGATGATGACAATTGCGTCGAATTCCAGCACTCCGCTGATGACGTTTGCTGCCGGAACGCTCGCTCTCCTGCTCTGGCGTGCGAGAAAACAGATGCGGATATTCCGCTGGGGCTTTGTCATCCTGCTGGTTTGCGCGCAATTGGTGATGAAGGCGCCGGTCTGGTTCCTGATTGCCCATGTCGGGGGACAGACGGGCGGAAGTGGATATCACAGAGCTGCGCTAATCGACAACTTTGTGCGGCATTTTACAGAATGGTGGCTGATCGGGACTCGCAACAATGCGGATTGGGGCTACTACATGTGGGACGTCGACAACGCATATGTGGCCGCGGGAGTCGGCGGCGGGCTGATCACGTTCATTCTTTTCATTGCCATCCTGGTCTATGCCTATAAGAGGATTGGAATGGTGAGAAAGCTATCAGAGAAATCGCGGAACGATGCCTATCTCGCTTGGGCAATTGGCGCCGCTCTGTTCGCCAATACGGTCGCATTCTTTGGCATCTTCTATTTTGATCAGAGCATTATCGCGTGGTACGCATTACTGGTTATGGTGGCGGTTTCCGCGAAGCTGGTTCCTCCGAAGAAGACTTCCGGCACTTCCGCAGACGTGACCTCGGCGAACCCGTTAAGCCAGGGCAGTCAGGTCCTCACGCCCGCTTAGAGCCTTGACGACTTGCCGGTGAATCCCGCGCGAAGCAAATGGCAAGGCTGGGAGTCGCCAGCAGAAATAGCACTAAAACTCGCAATGGACACACAAACACCAGTTTTGTCGATCATCATCGTGACCTGGAATGGGAAGCGATACGCATTGGAGTGCCTTGAATCATTGTCCGGACTGGGGTCTCCCGGCAAGTTCGAGATTATTGTTGTCGATAACGCCTCCAGCGACGGATCGCCGGAGGCAATCGCCGAGCAGTTTCCCAATGTCCTGCTGATCCGCAATCAGGCCAACCTTGGGTTCGCCAAGGCGAATAACATCGGCATTTCTCAAAGCAGCGGACGGTATGTTTGCCTGCTGAATTCCGATGTTGTCGTTCCCAACGGCTGCATGGAAAAGATGGTCGACTATCTCGAGAACAACCGGACCATCGGTTTGCTGGGACCGAAGATGTTGAGTCCCGATGGCAGCATCGGCCAATCCGTGATGCGGCTGCCGACGGTGTGGAATACGGTCTGCAGCGCTCTCGGGCTGCATACGCTGTTTCCGAGGTCGAAGTTGTTCGGCGGATTTTTGATGGAAGGCTATCCCTACGACCGCATCGACGATGTGGAAGTGCTGACGGGATGGTTCTGGCTGGTGCCGCGTGCGGCGCTCGAACAGGTGGGTGGACTGGACGAGCAGTTCTTTATGTATGGCGAAGACATTGACTGGAGTCATCGCTTCGCCAAGGCTGGATGGCGGGTGGTGTTTTATCCTGACGCCGAGGCGCTGCACTATGGCGCGGCCAGTTCAGCGGAGGCTCCAACGCGTTTTTATATTGAAATGCGCCGCGCGAACCTTCAGTACTTTCGCAAGCATCATGGACGGTTGGGAAGCGTGGGATACATTTTCGCGACGTCGATCCATGAGCTAGTGCGAATCGGCGGATACAGTGTTGTCTATTGTTGTGCCAAGGCGCGAAGGTCGATGGCAGCGTTCAAGATGAGCCGCAGCGCGTCGTGTTTAAAATGGCTTATTCGGATGGGGCCGGTTCCACAGTGACGCCATTCGACGATGCACAGGCCGGTGAAAGCGTACTTGCAAGTTGCGAGTCCGCGACTCCGCACCAGTATGTTCTGGTAACGGCCGCGCACAACGAAGAGGCATTCATCGAACAAACGATCCGCGCCATTTGTGGGCAGGAGATGCGTCCCAGGAAATGGGTCATTGTCGATGACGGGTCGACCGATAGTACAGCGAGAATTATCGGCCAATACGCGCAGGAGCATGCTTTTATTCACCTGCTGCAACTTTCGAAGCTCCATGCTCCCGACTTCGGCGCGCAGATTCATGCTATCAATGCGGGGGTTGAGTTCCTGCTCAAGAGCGGAGTCGAGTTTGATTTCATCGGCAATGTCGATTCGGACATTTCGTTCGATGAATCATATTTTCGTAAGTTGATGAGTAAGTTCGAGGCCGATCCAACCCTTGGCTTGGCCGGGGGATGGCTGTACGAAAAGGACGACCCCGGCTTCGCGCCCAGAAAAGGCAATCGAACGAAAAGCGTTCCTCATGGCATACAGTTATTCCGTCGGGCATGCTTTCAGGCGATTGGAGGCTACATTCCGCTGCGCTATGGCGCTCCCGACTGGTGTGCGGAAATTTCGGCGCGCATGAATGGATGGAGAGTCGAATCATTTCCCGACGTTCAGGTATTTCATCACCGGCCGACGGGGAGCGTCAGCGGCCGCGTGAGTTACCTTTACCGGGCCGGCTTAGCGGCCTTTGCGCTTGGCAGTCATCCGGTGTTTGAGATCGCTAAGTGTGCGGTTTCGTTGCATCGGCGTCCTTATATTGCGGGCGCGCTGAGCAGGCTGAGCGGTTTTGCCGCCGGTTATTGGCGGCGTGAAGAACGGCAGGTTTCGGATGAGCTGGTTCAATTTCTGAGACGCGAGCAGGCGCGCACTTTGCTCAATGGGCTCCTCGGCCCTCTGGGACGCGCGCGGGACGGCAGTAGAGCCACGGAGCGGAAGGCATCCTTTTCGCAGTAGAGACGTCGGCAATCATTACAGCGCAAGATATGAGTTTAGTCATTTACAGAAAATTCAGGCGCGTACTTAGTCTGCTCATCAGCCTGATGGTGTATTTCGCCGATTCATTCCGGCGCGCGATTCTTTTCCTTTGCGGAAAGCGGCGCCGTTCCACCTGTACGGTTCTCTATTATCACGCGATTCGAAACGACGACCGCGCAGGCTTTGCCCGGCAGATGGATACGCTTCGGCGGCTCACCGAACCGATTGCGATCGACGGGCCGGCCGCTCTGCTCCCCAACAAACAATATTCGGCGGTTACGTTCGACGACGGATTCGAGAGCACGATCCGCAACGCCGTGCCCGAACTTGAGAAGAGGCGCATACCGGCTGCGATCTTCGCCATCCCCGATCTGTTGGGCGGTTTCGCCAGTTGGTGGCCGCAGACCTCGCCCGAGCGCTACGAAACTCTGGCGTCCGCCGATCGTCTGCGAGCGTTGCCCAAAGACTTGATCGCCATCGGATCGCATACCTTGAGCCACCCGCGGCTTCCGGAGCTAGGCGAAGCGCGGGCGCGGCAGGAACTGGCGGAGTCGCGCACCAAGCTCGAGCAGTTACTCAGCCGCCGGGTAAATACGTTTAGTTTTCCCTATGGTTCCTTCAATGAGCAGTTGATTGAATGGTGCCGCGACGCCGGATACGAACGCGTTTTCACGACACTGCCGTTTCCGGCTTTTGCGACGCCCCATGAATTTGTCGTCGGCCGTGTAACGGTGGAGCCGACGGATTGGCCTCTTGAATTCCGGCTCAAAGTGTTGGGCGCGTACCGATGGTTGCCGCTGGCATTCCGACTGAAACGCAAACTCTTCCCGGCAAGGACTGCGGGCAACGGCCGCAACCTTGCGGCGAGTATGGCCCGGAAATAGCTTGTTGGTCGAACAGCTCTTGTAAGGGCAATAGAAATAAACGCACTTCGCATTCTTAGTGGTTGAAGGTAGAAAGCTATCAAATGTAGGGTTCTGGCATAGAAGCAGTTCAGGGCCGAGTTCACGACAATCGATGAATCGCAGCGTAATCGAATACTTTCGTTTTCCAGAACAGTATGGACGTCTTGCATTAGACGGGCCTCTGTCGGAAAGCTGCGGCTATTTTCGCTTCGGCGATAGTACGCTGTATGGAAGGGCGCAAGGGCAGCCCGCGGCCCGGCCCATGGGCCTCACGGAAAAGCAAACTGTGCATCCGAGAATCGAAAACGGCCTTGCTTATCTGCCGTTCGATGTTACCGAGGTTAGCCATAACCTGCGGCAGGAAGCCTATGCCAATGGCAACGGGCAGGGCATGATGCCGGCTGTGAGCGCCGCCTACTATCTCGTACGGCCGTTTTTGCCGGTGTCTGTGCGTAAGCATCTGCAGGCAATTCGCCTGCGCAATTGGGAGCGTCTGCGCTTCCCGCATTGGCCGGTTGACCGCACGGTGGACGATCTTATGGAGCAGGTTCTGCTTCTGCTGCTCGAGGCACAGGATGTAAAGGAAATTCCCTTTATATGGTTCTGGCCGAAGGGCGCTTCCAGCGCGGCCGTGATGACTCACGATGTCGAAACGGCGGCTGGCCGCGATTTTTGTCCGCAGCTGATGGACATGAACGAGTCCTTCGGAATCCCCGCCTCATTCCAGGTGGTTCCGGAAGAGCGTTACGAAGTTACCGAAGAATTTCTGGATTCGATCCGGCGGCGGGGGTTTGAAGTTGTGGTGCACGACCTGAATCATGACGGCCGTCTTTTCCGCGATCAAAAAGAATTCATGAAGCGCGCTGTTCGGATCAACGCGTATGGCAAGGAGTTTGGCGCGACCGGCTTCCGGGCGGGAGTTCTCTATCGCAATCAGAAGTGGCTCGACGCTCTCGATTTCGAGTATGACTCTTCGGTTCCAAACGTCGCGCACCTCGATCCGCAGCGCGGCGGGTGCTGTACCGTCATGCCGTACTTCGTCGGCAAGATGCTGGAACTGCCGGTCACGATGACGCAGGACTACACCCTCTTCAACATACTGACCGACTTCTCGACCGAACTGTGGAAGCAGCAGAGCTCGCTCATCATGGAGAAGCACGGGTTGATGAACGTAATCATTCACCCTGACTACATTGCCGGCGCGCGGGAAAGGGAAGTGTACAAGGCGCTGCTCGCTTTTTTTGCCGGGTTGCGAGATAACAAAAATGTCTGGATCCCGACTCCCGGCGAAGTTAATCGCTGGTGGCGGCAGCGCGCCAAGATGAAGATCGTCGAGGAAAATGGCGACCTGCGAATCGAGGGCGACGGCAGCGAACGCGCCGTGATCGCCTATGCCAGTGAGCAGGACGGTCACCTGGTGTACTCGCAGACTCCCTTGGACGCTCTGCATTGCGGAGCGGGTGGCACGCACGCTGGCTGATTAACGTTTGCGGTGATGCAGAGGCGCTTGAGACATTTTCACTTTCGAAATCTTCCACGACATACAAAATTCAATCGAAACGACAGGCAAGCTCCCCCGGGCTCTTAGTGAATTGAAACCTAAGCTAGTGGAGGTGACGTGCCCGACTGCAACGTGGCAGTGATTGGAGCAGGACCGTACGGCCTGGCGGCAGCCGCGTATCTGCGGTCATGCGGCATCGAGACTCGCATTTTTGGAAAGCCCATGTCTTTCTGGGCGGAACAGATGCCGGCCGGAATGTTTCTGCGGTCAAATTGGGGTGCTTCGCACATCGCCCACCCGAAGCAGGCTCTTACTCTCGACGCATTTCGCGAAGCCGATGGCCATCATTTTGAAAAGCCGATTCCGCTGAAGAATTTTGTCGATTATGGGCTTTGGTATCAGAAGCAGGCGGTGCCAGATGTCGACCTTCGTCAGGTGGAAAATCTGGAGCAGCATGGAAACGGGTTCAAGGTTCGCTTGTCGGACGGCGAGCAGTTCGCGGCAAAACGAGTGGTTGTGGCCGGCGGCATTGGACAATTCGCTCATCGGCCGCAGGAATTTTCCAGGCTTCCTAAAGAGCTGGCTTCACATACCGTGGATCAATCCGATCTCTCATTGTTCAAAGGGAAGCAAGTTGCCATTGTGGGCGGCGGCCAGAGCGCGCTGGAGTCGGCTGCCTTGCTCAAAGAGGCGGGAGCCGATCCGGAGGTTCTGGTGCGCGAATCGTCCTTGAATTGGGTGGGATTGCACGCGGGCTTGCATCGACTGGGACTGTTTTCTAAGCTGCTTTATTCCAATCGCGACGTGGGTCCGGCGGGAATCAGCAGACTGGTCGCGGCGCCGCACGCATTCAAGCGCTTTCCCAGGAAGTTTCAGGATAAAGTCGCATACCGGGCGATCCGTCCGGCGGGCGCGGGATGGCTGCAACCGCGGCTTAAGGATGTGAAGATTTCTCTCGGCTGCAAGATTTCGGATGCAATGGAAAAGGGAAGCCGTCTGCACCTCAAACTGGCCGCCGGCAGCGATCGCATGGTGGATCATTGCCTGCTGGCGACCGGCTTTCGCATTGACCTGAGCCGCTACGCATTCTTGCCGTCGACTTTGTTGCAGCGGGTGCAAACCGTCGATGGGTTTCCCGTGGTAGGTCGAGGATTTGAGAGCACAGTGAAGGGGTTGCACTTTATAGGCAAGACGGCCTCCTGGAGCTTTGGGCCGCTGCTGTGTTTTGTTTCCGGAACCGAATTCGCCGGAACGGAATTAACGCGCTTTGTCGCCCGCGCGGAGGGAGCCGTGAAGCGCAATGGCTGATCTGGCAAGCGTGCTCGTCGAGAGGAAACAGGGTGTGCGCTTCGGTACAAAGCCGGCGGGAGCCGTCGTTCTCGGCGGCGATTATCAGGGGCTGGGAATTGTTCGCAGCCTGGGAAGGCAGGGGGTTCCGACCTGCGTTGTCGACGATGAGCGCTCGATTGCGCGTTATTCGCGTTATGCGGGCCGGGGCGTCCATTTTTCCAGCCTCAAGGATGAACGAAAAACCGTCGACGACTTATTAACTCTCGGCCGGCGGCTCGATCTTGAAGGCTGGCTGCTTTATCCCACGCGCGATGAGCTGGTGGCTACTATCTCTCGCCATCGCGAAGAACTGGGCCAGTTTTTTCGTGTACCCACGCCGGAATGGGAGAGCGTGCGCTGGGCATGGGATAAACGAAATACCTATGAACTCGCCCTAAAACTGGATATTCCAATCCCGGCGACCTTTTATCCCAACAGCGTTAAGGACCTCGCGTGGTTTGACGGACTAACTCCACCGTTCGCCATCAAGCCCGCGATTAAAGAACATTTTGTGTATACGACGCGCGTAAAAGCCTGGTGCGCCTACAGCCATGCCGAGCTGCGAACGTTGTTTCAGAAGGCGTTCGGCATTGTCGGTCCGGGCGAAGTCATGGTGCAGGACGTAATTCCCGGCGGCGGGAGCCAGCAATATTCTTATTGCGCTTTTTTCCGCGACGGCGAAGCGGTGGGAAGAATGGTCGCGCGCCGAAGAAGGCAGCATCCCCTGCAGTTTGGACGTGCGAGCACCTTCGTCGAAACCATCGAGCTGCCTGAACTTGAAGAAATTTCCGAACGCTTTTTGAATGCCATCGATTACTACGGGCTGGTTGAACTGGAATACAAGCTCGATCCGCGCGACGGCAAATTCAAACTGCTCGATGTCAACGCGCGCACCTGGGGGTATCACAGCCTGGGATTGAGCGCCGGCGTCGACTTCAGTTACATGCTCTTCGCCGACCAGATGGGATATCCAGTTACACCGGCAAAGGCGCGGCCGGGAGTCGGCTGGGTGCGAACCACGACCGATATTCCTACCGTGATTTTGGAATGCCTGGCCGGCAGTCTGGGCCCCGGCGGCTATCTGCGATCATTGGGCATGTGCCGAACGGAAGCCGTTTTTAGCGTCTCCGATCCGCTGCCGGGGATCGTGGAATTGTTTTTAATCCCATATTTGGCCGCTAAAAGAGGGTTTTGACCCCGAGTTATAACTGTAGCTCATGGTTTGGCCTTGAGTTACACTTTAAACTAAGGGACATAGCCCTTTCGTGCAGGCTACTTTCTGCGCGCTTCCCCATAAAATCTTGTTACGATTGAACTTATTAGACTCGTCTGATCGAGTCTCGCCTGAGTGTAGTAGTTAGCGACGATAGCGATACATCTTCCGATGCTATGAGACCTTTTTCAGCCAACACGGTGCGCGATGTACCGGAGTGTCTCGCCCAGGACCTGTTCATTGCGCAAGCTCTGCGTGCGCCCGAGCGGCCGGCGGTGATTTCAGTGACCGGAGCGCTTTCTTATGGAGAGCTGTTGCGTTGTTCTCGCACACTTGGGCATCGGCTCAAAGAGTGTGGCGTTAAGCCTCACACGCTGGTCGCGGTCGTAATGGATAAAGGGTGGGAGCAGGTTGCGGGCGTGCTTGGGACTCTCGAAGCGGGTGCGGCTTACCTGCCCATCGATGCGAGTGTTCCCACCGAGCGCTTACATTATTTATTGGAAAACGGGGAAGTGGCAGTCGTGCTCACGCAGTCCTGGCTCGATGAAACTTTGGAGTGGCCTGCGAATGTGACCAGACTATCGGTCGATCGGGAATGTTTGAGCTCGGGCGACCCCGAGCCGCTCTCGCGGATGCAGACTCCCGACGATGTGGCTTACGTCCTTTACACCTCGGGCTCAACCGGTAAGCCGAAAGGCGTGATGATCGGCCACCGCGGGCTGGTTAACTGCATTCTGGAAACAAATCGCACGTTTGGCGTGACCGCGAAAGATCGTGTGCTGGCGGTGACCGCGCTGCATCACGACATGTCGGTATATGACATTTTTGGAATGCTGGCTGCGGGTGGCGCTTTAGTTATGCCCGACCGCAGCGGCACGCGCGCCCCCGATCACTGGGTTGATCTGATCGATCGGCTTGGCGTGACCGTGTGGAATTCAGTGCCAGCGTTTATGGAAATGCTGCTGGTCCATATGGCGGCTCGAAAGCTGGTTTTGCGGGATCGGCTGCGGCTGGCATTTCTCGGGGGCGACTGGATTCCACTAAGCGCCCCGGCGCGCATTCGTAAGCATTTTGGCCAAGTTATTCAACCGTCTGGCCAGCCCTCTGACGGCGTGCAGGTCGTTAGCGTCGGCGGACCGACGGAAACGACCGTCTGGAACATCTGGTATCCGGTGCAACAGGTTCAATCGGATTGGAAGAGCATTCCGTATGGTCATCCAATCGCAAATACGCGCTATTACGTGCTCGATGAAAATTTGAACGAATGCGTGGCTGGCGAGCCGGGCGAGCTTTGCTGCGCGGGCATTGGCCTGCTCAAGGGATACTGGCGAAATCCGGAGCAGACTGCGGCTCGCATCGTCGTCCATCCGCGGACAGGTGAGCGCATCTATCGCACCGGGGACCGGGGGCGTCTGTTGCCGAGCGGCGAGATCGAGTTCCTCGGCAGAATCGACCGTCAGGTCAAGATCAATGGCCAGAGAATCGAGCTGGGTGAAATCGAGGCTGTCTTACTCGGCCAGCGAGGAGTAAAGCAGGCGGTTGTCGACGCCGTCGAATCGGAAGGCCAGAAAAAGCTGGTTGCCTATGTTGTGCCTGAAATACAAACCAACCCAGACAGTAAGTTGAGTGCCCATGAGTTGCGCGCGGCGGCAGAGAGTTTTTTGCCCGCACACATGGTGCCTTCTTCGTTCCTGATGCTCGAGTCGCTTCCACTGAATGCGAATGGCAAGGTGGATCGCAGCCTGCTTCCCGCGCTGGTGCGTGCCAAGCCTGACGATGCTGTAGCGATTGCAGCACATCAGGCACCGGCGAGCGAAATTGAAGCGGCAATCTATTCGGTATGGCGTTGCGTCCTTGGAGTCGAACAGATTCTTCCCACCGATAACTTCTTCGACTTAGGAGGAGATTCGATTCTCCTCGTGCAAGCCCATGCCGAGTTACAAGAGGCCTTAGGCCGTACGTTTTCTGTAACCGACTTGTTTCAATATTGCTCTTTCCGCTCCCTGAGCGACCACTTGGGAGGAAAAGAGAATTCGCAACTTTCCAGCGGCGACATTGCCGACAGGGTTCGCAAAAGGCAAAGCGCCATGGCAAAGCAGCGCCGGGTTACTCAACTTTCATGAACGATCATCATGCAACGTCATAATGAACAACCATAATGAGCGAGCATAAAGAGCAGGACCTCAGCAACGCGATTGCAGTAATCGGGATGTCGGCCCGGCTTCCCGGCGCGCGCAATGTCGCCGAGTTTTGGCGCAACCAACTCGCGGGCGTCGAATCGGTAACTCACTTCCGGCCAGATGAACTGGAAGTAGCCAATGCTGCACAAGCCGGGAAGGATCCGGCTTACGTGGCGGCGCGACCAATTGTTCAGGACGTCGATCAGTTCGATGCCGCGTTTTTCGGCTTGTATCCCAAGGAAGCGGAGATCATGGATCCGCAGCATCGCGTCTTTCTTGAGATTTGCTGGGAAGCGCTGGAGGATGCCGGTTACGATCCCATGAACACGCCGGGCATGACCGGCGTGTATGCCGGATGCAGCACCAGCACATACTTTCTGAATCATGTTTGCCGCGACCGCCGCTTTATCGAGGACTATGTCGGCGGATATCAGGTCTCGAATTATCCCGTCCTCTTGGGCAGCAACATCGACTTCCTGGCCACACGCGTGGCCTATAAGTTCAATCTGAAAGGTCCGGCGTTCACCATGGTTGCGGGCTGCTCGACCTCGCTGCTGGCGATTTGCCAGGCCGCGCAGGCGCTCCAGACCTATCAGTGCGACATGACGCTCGCCGGCGGCGTCTCCCTCACCTTCCCGCAGAAGCGCGGATACCTTTATCAGGATGGAGGCATGGCATCCCCGGACGGCCATTGCCGCGCTTTCGATGAGAACGCGAATGGCACCGTATTTGGCGGTGGCGCGGCTGTCGTGCTGCTGAAGCGCTATGAGGATGCGGTGAACGACGGCGATCAGATCCATGCCGTGATACGCGGATTCGCCGTGAACAACGACGGCTCCAGCAAGGTGGCCTACACCGCGCCAAGCGTAGAGGGCCAGGCGCAGGTCGTCACGATGGCGCAGGCGGTGGCCGGGGTTTCGCCCGCGACCATTGGCTATATCGAGGCGCATGGAACAGGGACTCCGCTCGGCGATCCCATCGAGATCGCCGCGCTCTCCCAGGCGTTTCGCGTACATACAAACGCAAAGCAGTTTTGCGCGGTGGGCACCGCCAAGACCAACGTCGGGCATTTGGATATCGCATCCGGCGCTACGGGCTTTATTCATGCCGTGCACGTGGTGCGCGAGGGGATCTATCCCGCAACGCTTCATTTCAAGCGGCCGAATCCCAAGCTCGATCTCGATAACAGTCCGTTTTATGTGAATGCGGCCAGCAAGCGCTGGGAGAGCGATGGACCGCGCCGCGCCGGCGTAAGCGCATTCGGCGTGGGCGGAAGCAACGCGCACGTGGTTTTGGAAGAAGCGCCGCCGCGCACGGCTTCGCCTTCGTCGCGGGCAATGCATCTGCTGGCTCTTTCGGCTCGTTCCGAAGCGGCGCTCGATCGGGCAACAGCGAATCTCGGCGAGTATCTTGCGTCGCATCCGGAGTTGCCGCTGGCCGATGTTGCCTGGACCTTGCAGACCGGACGCCATCCGTTTCCGTGCCGCCGGACAATCGCCGCGCGCAATCTGCCCGAGGCGGTCGCGAGCATCAATCAGCGCGACCGAAAGCGCGTGCAGACGCGACTGCGGACGCTCGACAATGCCGAGGTTTGTTTCCTCTTTCCAGGACAAGGCTCGCAGCACCCCAACATGGGGCGGGAGTTATATGACACGGAGCCGGTGTTCCGGGCGGCGGTGGATCGATGCGCGGAGATTCTCCGGCCCCACCTCAATACGGACTTTCTCACGTTGCTGTATCCACCGGATGGAGCTTCCGACGAGGCGAAGCGTAAGGTCACGGAAACGGTGATCGCGCAGCCCGCAATCTTTACGATTGAATACGCCCTTGCGCAACTTTGGATGAGTTGGGGAATCAAGCCGGCCGCCATGTTGGGCCATAGCATTGGCGAGTTCACGGCGGCCTGCCTGGCGGGTGTGTTCACACTGGAAGACGCGCTCTCGCTGGTCGCGGCTCGTGGGAGAATGATGCAGGATTTACCGCCGGGCGGCATGCTATCCGTGCGCTTGCCCGAGGCGGATCTTCGCACTCGGCTTACAGATGGACCCTCCAACGGTCTTTCTATCGCAGCCGTCAATGCGCCCTCATTATGCGTCGTCTCCGGCCCCTTCCCAGCGCTCGAAGAACTGGAGCGCAAGCTGGCTGCCGAGAACGTGGTGTCGCGGCATCTGGTCACATCGCATGCGTTCCATTCCGCGATGATGGATCCCATTGTCGGCCCATTCACCGAACGGGTCGCGAAAATTCGTTTGCATGCGCCGAAGATTCCTTATGTTTCCGGCGTCACCGGAAAATGGATTACTGAGAAAGAGACAACCGATCCGGCCTATTGGGCAACGCACTTCCGGCAGCCGGTGCAGTTTGCCTCCGGACTCGCGGAGTTGCGAACCAAGGCCAACGCCTTGCTTCTCGAAGTCGGCCCCGGCAACGTACTGGGTACGCTCGCCCGGCAGCAGCCGGGCGCATCGCCGGAGCAGCCGGTCATTTCATCGCTGGCCGATGGATACTCGGGCGAAGGTGATGTTCCGAGCGTGATGAACGCGCTGGGCGCGCTCTGGCTTGCCGGAGCGCAGCCGGACTGGCGCAAACTTTACGGCGAAGAAAAGAGGGCGCACGTTTCGCTGCCCACGTATCCATTCGAACGAAAACGTTGTTGGATCGAGGCCCCCGCCTCGCAAGAAACCGCCGCGCCGCCCGTATCTGCGGGTCCGCCGGCGGAGCAGGTCATTTCAAACAACCTTATGTCACAGAACCTTTTTTCCAACAAGCCCGCGGGGGAGGAACAGATAAACGTGAACGTAAATCCGCAAACACAGGCAGCACCGGCCGAAGCGCGGCCGGCAAGAATCGCCAGAGTCCTCGCCGAGATTTTCGAAGACCTCTCGGGCGTCGATGTGTCGACGGCCGACGGTTCGACGAGTTTCCTTGAGCTAGGGTTTGACTCGCTCTTCCTGACGCAGGTGACGCAGGCCTTGTCGCAAAAATTCGGGGTGAAGGTCACCTTCCGCCAGTTGCTCGGCGACCTTTGCACGATGAGCGCGCTTTCGGATTACCTCGATAAGCAGTTGCCAGCCGACGTGCTGGCAGATACGCCTCCGCCGATCGTTGTCGCTCCAGCCGCGGCCATTGCGGCCTCAGCACCCGCTGCGGCTTCCGCCAATCGGTCCATGCCGGTAGCGGCGGGAAATGGAGAAAGTGCCATGTCTGAATCTCCCGTGGAACGCCTGATGCGCGAACAGCTGCAGGCGATGAACCAACTGTTTTCACAGCAGCTCGACGCCCTTCGCGGCTCGGGCGCGGCAGCCGCTCCAACCGCACCTGCGCCAGCGCCGAAACCCGCGGTTGCAGTGGCTTCGCCCGCGACCGTCGCCGCTCCGGCGAGCGCACCTGCGCGAACTCACATTCCCCAGGCACCGTCGGTTTCAGTGCGAGCGTCATCGGCGAGTGCGGCTGCGGACTCCGGCGGGTCGGGTAAAGAGGAATTCAAGCCTTTTGGCCCCTACAAGCCGCCGCAAAAAGGCATCTCTGGTGGCGTGACGCCGCAGCAGGAAGAAGGGCTGCGCAAACTGATTCAGTTCTATTCGCAGCGTACCGCGAAATCGAAGAGTTTCACCCAGGAGCATCGTGCCGAACTGGCCGACCCGCGCGTGGTTTCGGGCTTCCGCGCGCAGTGGAAGGAAATTGTTTATCCCATCGTGACCGTGCGCTCGCAGGGCTCGCGGCTCTGGGATGTGGACGGCAATGAGTACATTGATATCCTGAACGGCTTTGGCCCGATAATGCTGGGACATCGTCCCGAGTTCGTGGAGAAGGCCGTCGCGCGGCAACTGCAGGAAGGCTTTGAAATTGGTCCGCAAACCCGGCTGGCCGGCGAAGTAGCGAAAAAGTTCTGCGCGCTCACCGGCAACGAGCGCATGACGTTCTGCAACACCGGTTCGGAGGCTGTGATGGCCGCCATGCGCGTCTCGCGCACGGTCACGGGACGGAATAAGGTCGTGTTGTTTGCCGGCGCCTATCACGGCATGTTCGACGAGGTGCTGGTCAAAGGCGTGAAGAAGGCTGGAGTTCCGCATGCTGCTCCGGTCGCGCCCGGCATCCCGCGCGAAAATCTTTCGAACATGGTTGTGCTCGACTACGGCACCGCGGAATCTCTCGAATGGATTCGCCAGAACGCGAACGATCTTGCCGCCGTGCTGGTTGAGCCGGTGCAGAGCCGGCATCCGCATTTGCAGCCGCGGGAGTTTCTGGAAGAGCTTCGCCGGATCACGGAAAAATCGGGCACAGCTTTTATCTTCGACGAGGTTGTCACAGGATTCCGCGTTCATCCCGGAGGTTGCCAGGCCTTGTTTGGCATCCGCGCGGACCTTGCCACCTACGGAAAAGTTGTTGCCGGCGGAATGCCGATTGGCATCCTCGCGGGCAAAAGCGCTTTCATGGACGCGCTCGACGGCGGCCAGTGGCGTTTCGGCGACGACTCCTATCCCGAAGTTGGCGTCACATTCTTTGCCGGCACCTTTGTGCGCCATCCGCTCACGCTTGCGGCCGTGAAAGCTGTGCTCGATCATTTTGAGCAGCAAGGGCCCAACCTGCAAAAAGATCTGAATGAAAAGACTGCGAAACTCGTTGGCAGATTGAACCAGATGTTCGAGCGCGAGCAGGTTCCCACGCGCATCGAGCATTTTGCCAGCATCTTCTATTTTGCGTTTCCCTCCGAAGAACGCTTCGCCAGCCTTTTCTATTACTTCCTGCGCGCCAAGGGCGTGCACGTCCTCGAAGGCTTCCCATGTTTCCTCACTACAACCCACTCCGATGCCGATATCGAAAAGGTGTTTACGGCATTCAAGGAAAGCGTCGCGGACATGCAGGATGCGGGTTTCTTTTCAAAGGCCGGCACCGTAATCGATTCCATTGCCGCCGTGGCCAGTACGTCATCGGTCTCCACACAATCGGTTTCAGCGCCGGTGACGGAAGAAATTCCGGTAACCGAGCCGCAGCTTGAAGTCTGGCTGTCGGATCAGTTGGGCGACGATGCCTCCTGCTGTTTCAATGAATCGTTCACGCTGCGCATGAAGGGCAATCTAAACGAAACGGCGATGAAAGAGGCGGTTCGCGCGCTGGTGAATCGTCATGATGCGCTGCGGGCGAAGTTTGTTCACGAAGGGCAGGCGCAAAAGTTCATTCCGCACATCGATCTGAATATTCCCACGGTCGATCTTTCCATGCTGAGCGCGGCCGAGCGCAGCACGCGGGTCAAGCAAATCATCTCCAACGATGCGCATACGCCATTTCAGCTCACCGAAGGTCCGATGGTCCGCGTTCAGCTCGTAAAGCTCGGGGCGGATTCCTGGCAGCTCATTTTCACCTCGCATCACATCGTCTGCGACGGCTGGTCGACGAATGTGCTGCTCGATGAGCTGGCGAAGATTTACAACGACCTCAATGCCGGCAGAGCATGGTCATTACCCGCTCCCATGAGCTTTGCGACTTATGCGAAATCGCAGCGCGAATTTCTGGATGGGCCGGAAGGCGCGAAGACGGAAAAATTCTGGCTGGAACAATTTCGCGACCCCGCGCCGCTGCTCGATCTGCCAACCGACCGCCCTCGCCCAGCCGTGCGCGAATTCGAAGGCGCAACCTACCGCACCCGCATCGGCGCCGAGGCTTACAACGCTCTAAAAAAACTGAGCGCGAAACAGAAATGCACGTTGTTTGTCACCTTGCTCTCCGGCTTTCAGATTTTGTTGAGCCGGCTCAGCGGGCAGGATGACATCGTGGTCGGAATTCCAACGGCTGGGCAATCGCTTTTGGAAGACGCCATTCTCGTGGGCCATTGCGTGAATTTTATCCCGCTGCGCGGCAAACTTGCGGGCAATCCAACGGCGGCGCAGTTTCTCGGCAACACTAAGCAGACACTTCTTGCCGATTATGAGCACCAGAACTACACCTATGGACGCCTGGTAAGAAAGCTGCAAATTCCGCGCGATCCGAGCCGCCTTCCGCTGACTGAGGTGCAGTTCAATCTGGAGCGGGTCGGCGACGACATGAAGTTCGACGGACTCGAAGCCGACGCCGATCCCAATCCAAAGAGCTTCGTCAACTTCGATATCTTCCTGAACATCGTGGAATCGAAAGACGGCCTCATGCTCGACTGCGATTACAACACCGGCCTTTTCGATGAAGCGACCATCGCACGCTGGCTCAGCCATTACCAGACTCTGCTGCTCGGAATGGTCGCCGATGCGGAACAGCCGGTTTCCCGGCTGCCCTTGCTCTCACCCGCAAACCGGCAACAGATGCTCGGCGACTGGAACCGTACGGGCGCCGATTATCCCCGGAATCTGTGTATTCATCAGCTGTTTGAAGCGCAGGTGAAAAAGACTCCCGATGCGGTTGCGGCGGTATTTGAGAAAGTTCAGCTGACCTACCGAGAACTCGACCGCAAATCCAATCAGCTCGCCCATTATCTTCGCAACAACGGCATATCCGCCGGAATGATGGTCGGAGTCTTCGTAGAGCGGTCGCTCGATATGATCGTCGCATTGCTCGGCATCATGAAGGCGGGCGGCACCTACGTTCCGATGGACCCGACGTATCCGGCGGAAAGAATTGCATTCGTACTCAACGATGCCAATGTGCCCATGCTGCTGACGCAGGAATCGCTATTTCGAACCGTGAACGTTGGCAGCGCGCGCCACGTTTTTCTGGATGCCGAGTGGGCGAAGATTGCGCAGTCTTCGGCCGAGGCGCCGGCTGCGACTACCACGGCGGACGACTTGGCTTACGTCATCTACACGTCGGGATCGACAGGCAAGCCGAAGGGCGTGGAAATTCAGCATCGCTCGGTGGTGAATCTGTTGATGTCGATGAGCAAGAAACCGGGTCTGACGGCAACCGATACTCTGGTCGCCGTGACCACGCTTTCGTTCGACATTGCCGGGCTTGAATTATTTCTGCCGCTGGTTTGTGGAGCGAAGCTTGTCATTGCCAGCCGCGAAGCGGCCGCCGACGGCACCCTGTTGCTCGATCGGCTCACCAGTTCTGGCGCGACCGTCATGCAAGCCACGCCCGTTACCTGGAAGTTGCTGATCGAAGCGGGGTGGGATGGAACGCCTGCCGTGAAGGCGCTGTGCGGCGGAGAAGCTTTACCCCGCGATCTGGCAGACGAACTGCTGCGGCGCGCGCAATCGGTATGGAACATGTATGGGCCAACGGAAACCACCATCTGGTCTTCGACCGTCGAGGTAAAAGCCGGAAACTCCGCGGTTCCAATCGGGCCTCCAATTGATAACACTCAGTTCTACGTGCTCGACAGTTGCGATCAGCCGGTGCCCATCGGTGTGGCCGGGGAACTCTGCATCGGCGGTGACGGTGTGGCGCGCGGATACTTCCGGCGTCCCGAGCTGACAGCGGAGAAATTTGTGGTCGACCCGTTCGCCGATCGGTCCTTATCGTCTGGCCAAAGGGCGTCCGGCGAGGCCGAAGCGCGCATGTACAAGACAGGCGATCTCGTCCGCTATCGGGCCGACGGTACACTTGAATTCCTTGGACGCCGCGACAATCAAGTTAAGCTGCGCGGCTTCCGCATCGAACTGGGAGAGATTGAGACTGCGCTCTCGCGTTATCCCGGAGTGCGCGAGGCAGTGGTGATTGTTCGCGAAGATATTCCCGGCGACAAACGGCTGGTAGCTTACGTAACAACCGACCACCAGGCGCTGACCGTGGCGGCCGTTCGCGAGGCTTTAACCGGCAAGCTGCCCAACTACATGCTGCCCTCGGCGGTGGTGCGCATGGATGCCATGCCGCTGACGCCCAACGGCAAAATCGACCGCAAAGCGCTGCCTGCGCCGGATACAACGCGCACCGCGCGTCAGCGGGAATACATGGCTCCGCGCACGGAACAGGAACGGACGCTGGCAGCAATCTGGGCCGAGGTTCTGCACCTCGACCGCGTCGGCATTCAGGACAACCTGTTTGAACTGGGCGCGGACTCGTTGCACATCTTCCAGATCGTGGCGCGCGCGGCTAAAAACGGACTAAGAGTTGCGCCTGCCGTAATTCTTAAGCACCGGACGATTGCGGCTGTCGTCGAAAAGATGGGCAATGGCGCCGCTCCGGCAAAAACCTCGCCGGCAATCGTGCCCGTATCGCGCGACCGTTATCGCGTGAAAACCGTTTTGCAGGTGCCGGATAAAGAGAAAGAGCCAGTCAATTGAGTGCCGCTAGTGACCAGATGAGAATCCCGGAAAATCCGGAAGCGATCGCATCGCCGGCAGCCGCAGCGAACGATCCGGGAGAAGTGTTTGTTCTGCCGGCATCGCTTTGCCAGGAACGATTCTGGGGACTCGACCGGCTCAATCCAGGCAATCCAACCTGGAGCGTGCCGGTACGGTTTCGTCTGCAAGGGACTCTCGATCCAGCTTTGATAGAGCGCGCATTCAACCGGATTATCGAGCGTCACGAAGTGCTGCGGACAACCTTCACCGTTGTCGATGGCGAGCCGGCACAGGTTATCAAGCCGGCGCTCGAAATCCAAGTTCCGGTCATCGATCTTCGGCACGTTCCCAAGCCGGAGCGTGACACGGAAGTCGACAAACTTTCATTCAAGGAAGCCCGCTGGAGATTCGATCTTGCCACTGGTCCATTGCTGCGCGTGACCCTGCTGCGCGTCGAAGACAACGAGCACTGGATGCTGGTGACGCCGCACCATTCCATCATCGATTACCAATCGATTGGCCTTATCGCGAACGAATTGGGTCTGCTCTACGAATCCTATGTGCGCGGAACCGAGCCGGTTCTGCCCGAGCTCGGAATCCAGTACGGTGATTACGCGGTATGGCAGCGTGAGCAGTCTGAAACTCCCGCCGTGCAGAAGGAGCTTGATTACTGGAAGGATCAACTTCGAGACCTGCCCTTGCTCGATCTTCCCGCCGACCATCCCCGACAGCCTTCGCCGACGTTCGAAGCCACCATCACATCGCTGCTCCTGCCGGTCGCGCTCACCGACGCCGTCCGCGAAATTGGCAGCCGCGAAAGCGCCACGTTTTTTAATACCGTGCTCGCCGCCCTCGGCGTGCTCATGCATCAGTACACGGGCCAGAGCGATTTTGGCGCGGCGACGCAGGTTTCAGGACGCACGAGCGTCGAACTGGAACCTCTGATCGGCCCATTCATTAATACAGTTGTTTTGCGCCTCGATCTTTCCGGCGACCCGGCGTTTCCGCAACTGCTGGGCCGAGTGCAGGAAGTTGGATTGCAATCGATAGCCAATCAAAACGTGCGCTTCGAGCAGGTGCTCAAGGATCTGCGGCCGAACGACTATCCCAGCCACCACACGTTGTTCCGACTCAATTTCATCTGCCAGCGCGATCCCGTAAAGCCCCAGGAATTTGCCGGAATCAAGCTTACGGTAATCCCGTCGAAATCACAGGGCGCACTCTACGATCTGAATATCTTTCTCGTCCTGCGTAATGAAGGCTGGCGGCTGGCTTGCGAATACAATACCGATCTCTACGATGGCGCGACCATCACGCGTTTGCTCGGCGATTTCAAAACGCTCCTCGAAAATATCGTTCTCGATCCGAATCGCCCGATTTCGCAATTTCCGGTCTCCGAAGGAGCGGCGCAGGCGAGGCAAACCCGGCTGGGGGTAAGCGCTTCCACAAAGTCAGAGGGAGGAGGATCGCATTTTTCGGGATCGCGAGGAGTCGCCGGCGCGGCAACAGCTCCGGCGTTGGCATGCACGAATGAAGGCTCGCTTTCGATTCCGGCTTCAAACGAAAACTCGACCCAGAACTCCATGCAAAGCGCGGATGCGAGTGCGGACCAGGTTTCGACCGAAAACCCGACTTCGAGCGGGGCTGCGATGGAGCCCGCCCACCCCGAGGCGTACGCGTTGCCGACCAGCGCAGCGCAGCGGCGTTTTTTCTTACTCGAAGAAATGCTGCCTGGAAACCCGGCGCTGCACATGCGAGCCTGCGTTCGACTCAAAGGCAAAGTCGACATCGCAAAACTTGAGCAGAGCCTGCAGTTGCTGGTTGACCGGCATGAGACGCTGCGCACGACTTTCGAGAAGTCGGGCGAGGAGCTCCTGCAGATCATTCATCCCGCGATGGCAATCGATCTCCCGATCGTGGCGCTCGATGCGGTGCCCGAAGCGCTCCGCGACGAAAAGCTATGGGAGTCAATCCGGGCCGAGGCCAGTGCCCCGATCGATCTCGCCCTCGGGCCGCTGCTGCGCTCTCGCTTGTTCCGGCTGGCTGACGACGAACAGGTATTGATGATCACGACGCATCACATCATCGTGGACGGCTGGTCGCAGAATGTGATCCAGCAGGACCTGTGGGCCATCTATGATGCGCTCACCAGGGGCATGCATCCCAGCCTGCCGCCGATGCCGATTCAATATGGCGATTTCGCGCATTGGCAGGAGGAGTGGCTGAAGTCGGAAGCCGCGACCGAACAAATTGGATTTTGGAAGAAGCGGTTGCAACCGCCGCTGCCGGTCCTCGAGTTTCCAACAGATCGGCCTCCGACGAATCGTCCAGCCTCGCGGCCGGCCATGGAAACCTTGCTGTTGCCGAACGACTTGACGCAATCGCTCAAGGAATTGACCCGCTCCGAAGGCGTGACTTTTTTTACCGTCATGCTCACGGGGTACGCCGCGCTGCTTTGCCGCTACGCCGGCCAGGAAGAGGTTATCATCGGCTCTCCGGTGGCAAACCGGCGGCCTGAGACTGAGCCTCTGATCGGGCCTTTGGCGAGCCCGATTACGCTGCGTCTGCACCTGGGCGGCGACCCCACGCTGAAAGAGCTTCTGGGTCGCATGCGCGATGTGACCATCGACGCTCTCAATAATGCCGATGTGCCCTTTGAAGTCCTGATCGATGACCTCGCGGTTCGCTCTGTCAACGGAAGAAATCCTCTGTCGCAGTATTACTTTTTTTATCAAATGGCATTTTTGCGTCCGCGCGAGCTTGATGAGGTTCACATAACGCCGCTTCCGGATTTCGGCTTGGGCACGCATTTCGAATTGCAAATGGGACTGCTGGAGCGCAGCGAAGGCGTGCGCGCGCAATTGGAATACAATCCCGACCTGTTCGATGCAGCGACGATTCGGCAAGTTCTCGACGATTATCGCAAGGTGCTCGAACAGATGCGGGATGTGCCCGAGGCGCACCTGAGCGAACTGCAAGTTTCGCCTCGCGGCCAACAAACGCAAACCCACGCGCCTCCGCCTCCACCAGCCCAGGATACCTCGCCGCGGCGCCCGGCCGATGAAACGGAAAGAAAGCTGGGCAAGATCTGGGAGAACCTCCTCGGCATCGCCCCCATCGGGCTGAACCAGAATTATTTTGAGCTGGGCGGAACGTCGATTCTAGCCGTCCGGTTGTTTGCCCGCATCGGCGCCGAATTCGGCAGAAAGTTGCCGCTCTCTGTGCTCTTCGAAGCGCCGACCATCGCGCAATTGGCCCGCTATCTGGGCGACAAACACTATGAGCGCTCCTGGACGCCGCTGGTCACGATCCAGCCGCTAGGCTCCCGCCCGCCATTTTTCTGTATTCACGGCGGCGGCGGAAATGTGCTGATCTATCGCGATCTTTCTCAGCATCTCGGTATGGACCAGCCGTTTTATGGTTTGGAGGCGCAGGGATTGGATGGGGTGCGCCCTTATCTTGAAACCGTCGAGGAGATGGCCTCTCTTTATGTGAAGGAGATTCGCCGGGTACAACCGCATGGCCCGTATTATCTGGGTGGCTATTGCATGGGTGGAACCGTTGCCTATGAGGTGGCGCAGCAATTTCGCGCCGCAGGTGAAGAAGTAGCGCTGGTCGCGCTTTTCGACACCATGAACTGGTCGTCGATCCCGCCCGACAATATGTGGCGCAAGCTGCGCCAGATAAGCCAAAGACTGGAATACCACCTTAAGAATTTTCTCCTCCTCGATACTGGCGAAAAACTTAAGTTCTTTTCGGAGAAGGTCAAAGTCCTGCGCAGCCGGACCCACGTCTGGCGTGGAATTATGCTGAACATGTTCAGCGGAGACGATAGCGGCAACAGCTCCGCATCGCGCTTGTTGGGCAAGATGTGGCGGATTAACGATCAAGCTTGCCTGCTCTACCAGGCAAAGCCATACGATGGCGTGATTACCGACTTCCGCCCCATGCGGCAATACTCAAAATACCGGCCCGCCGAGAACGACTGGAATCGCCTGGCTCTTGGTGGCGTCGAGATTATGACCCTTCCGGTTTATCCCGCGGGCATGTTGCTTGAGCCGTTCGTAAAGCATCTTGCTGAATCGCTAAAAGCGGCCATTTCCCGCACCCTTCGCTGATTTCCCAGCTTGTGGGGCTGCGCTGCTGTTAGAATTTTCTTTCTTACTGGCTCAGCATGGAACGGACACCAATCAAAGTTAGGGACGTCGTCATGGATGCCCTGGGCGCGCCTCCATTCCGCTGGGTGCTCGGCTCGATGGAGAGGAGTCGGCTTGGGTTAAGACTGCTCAATCGACTTAGTAACCCCCGAAGCGTGTTTAAGTCTTTTGACGAGGCATGGCTGGCCGCCAGAAACACAAGTTATGCCGGTCACGACCACCCCGACTACCTGCGCATCCAGGTGGAGTTATCGGGAATGCTGCGGCCGAGCGACTATGCGGTTCTTTACTGGCTCTCGCGCACCCGAATGAATCCGCTGCGCGTTCTCGACTTTGCGGGAAGCGTCGGCAACGTCTATTACAGCTATGCCGAGCACTTGCGCCAGCTTGCCGGCCCATTTGAGTGGGTGGTCTTCGATCTTCCGCCGATTGTCGACGCGGGCCGAGAACTCGCGCGGCAGCGAGGCGAGTACGACCTGAAGTTTGCCTCATCACTGCAGGAATTGGATGGCGACTATGTCGTGCACATATCGAGCGCCTTTCATTATTGGGAGAAAGGCGTTGAGGAGTTTATCGGGCAACTGCCTTGTCCGCCGCGCCACATCATCGTGAATCGCGTTCCCGTCAATAAAGGCGAGAGCACATTTGTGACCGTCCAATATAAAAAGACTTATGCCGTGCCGTGCGTTGTGCGTAACAAGGATGAGATGGTGTCTGAGTTCTCAACCGCCGGTTATGCACTCGTCGACTCGTGGGCGGCCCCCGAACTCAGGCTCCGCATGCCACTGTTCCCAGGGCATAATGTGCCCGCTTATTCGGGCTTTTATTTTGCTCGAAAGAACGCCATCAGTCTGGTGGAACGTGTCGAGGTAGGACGCACGGCGTGATGGAGAATCTGAGGCGTAAGGCGATCCCAGCGCTTTGTTTGCTGGTGATAGCTGGAATCCTGGTAGCTGCATTGTGGCCATTCAACCCCCATCCACGCAATGAAGTATCCTGGACTCCGAATGGCCTGTGGTTCGGCGATTATGGCAGCATCCGAACCCTGACCGACACCGTACGGCCAGCCAGCCTCGACGGAAGTTGCAGCCTGGAGATCTGGCTTACACCGGGCGAAACTGACGACTTTAACGTTATTCTCGCGTATGCCCGCCCTAGGAATCCGCTGCAATTTCGCATAGGCCAAAGCGGAGACGCCTTTTACGCTATTCGCATTCCAAACGGTTCGCTGACCAAAGGCCCGTACATCGATATCCCTCACGTGTTTCGCGAGGGAAAGCCAGTTTTACTCACGATTACTGCCGGCCAGCAAGGAACGCGGGTCTATGTGGATGGCAAGCTGGCCAAAACTCGCGCGGATTATGGTCTAAGCGCAGACGATCTTGCGGGCAGAGTGGTGGTTGCGAACTCCCCAGTCGGTAACAGCACCTGGTCGGGATTGTTGCAGGGAATGGCCGTTTACGGATCGGAGTTATCCGCCGACGACGTTGCGCGGCACTATGACGTCTGGCTGGCTGGCGACCGAAGCTCACTCGTGAATTTAGGAGGCGATGCTCTCTATCTCTTTCGCGAGGGCGCTGGAAAACTGATACACAATCTCGGGGCGTCGAGCCAGCCCGATCTGTTCATTCCCGACTCCTATACGATTCTGTATCCAGCTTTCTTACGGCCGTTTTGGAAAGACTCCTATGAAAGCCTCTCTGCCTTTAAGGATATTTTCAATAATGTCGTAGCCTTTGTCCCGCTGGGATTCTTGCTGGCCGCATGGTTCGCCGGTTTTCTTCCGCGGCAGCATTCGTTTTGGTATGCGATCTTACTAGGGTCTTTGCTGAGTCTTTCGATTGAGATAGTGCAATACTTCATCCCCATGCGTATCTCCGACAGCATGGATTGGCTGACCAATACGGCCGGGACTATCATTGGAGCATGGCTATTTCTTCTTCAAGTACGCTATAACTGGCTGGGAAGACTGCCTATAGCAGGGCGCATTTGGAATGCGCTCAGTTACTCGGACAGCGATACCGCGGACAGAAGCGGTAATGGCGGCTCGCAAGGAATCCAGAACGGCGTCAATCCCAATGGCTTGGCAGTAATTCCTCAACCCGCGCCGCGAATGAGCAAGTGAAGTGGCAAGTCGAAAGAGAAGCTAACACCTCATGCAACCCGCTTCAAAAACAGCGCCTTCGCCATCGATCGTTAGCGCCTCAAATCATGCCTCCGGCACAGGCCAACGCGAGAAAAACGTCGTCATCCTGTTTTTTCCCAATCCTACGCCCGGCGATGTCTCCCAATTCCGCGTGCCTTACTCCTTGCTCTATCTCGATCGCATGTTGCGCGATCTTGACGTCGAAGTCATTCTTCTCGATGAACAGCAGCAGCCCGATTACGCTTCGCTTTTGGCGTCCAATGCCAGCCGCCTCCTGCTGGCCGGAGTAAGTTCTCTTACCGGCGAGCAGATCAATGGCGGCATCACATTTTCAAGAAAAGTTCGCGAACTCTGCAACGCGCCCGTGGTGTGGGGCGGCTGGCATGCAACGCTCCTGCCTGAGCAGACGCTGCGCGAGGACTATATCGACTATGTTGTCGTCGGCCAGGGCGAGCGGCCGCTGCGCGAGTTAGTGAAATGTTTGCGCACAGGCGAGGATTCCTCCCACATTCGCGGTCTCGGCTCCAAACGCGGCAAAGACGTGACCATCAATCCGCCGGCCGCGGTCGAAGGTATCGACGCCTTTCCTCCCATCGACCTCGCCCGTCTTGACCTGACAAAATATCTGAACAAAAGCCGTCTACCCGAGCGCTTCATCGGTTACTTTGCCACCCATGGATGCCCTTTGGACTGCAGCTTCTGCTGCATTGGAGAAATCTATCAGCGCCGCTGGTATCACAAAAGTGTTGGACAGATCATCGAAGAGCTGCGCTTTCTAAAAGAGCAGGTTGGTATCGATAGTCTTCTATTCGAAGACGACAATTTTTTCGTAAGAGCACAGTTTGCGCGCGAACTGGCGCAGGCCATGATTGACGCCAAGCTGAACTTGAAATGGGAGACCAGCGCGCACGCCCGTATTTTCACAAAAGCTTATACCGACGAAGATGTACGCCTCTTCGCCGAGTCCGGCTGCCAGCAGATCTACATTGGAGCCGAATCCGGCGATCAGGAGGCCCTCGACATACTGAATAAGCGCGCGACTGTCGAGGAAAATCTGCGCTTCGTCGAAATGCTTACGCGGAACGGAATCCTGCCACGTTTCTCAACCATGGTCTGCCTGCCGACCGACTCCGGTCGCGACCTTAAGATGACCATTGACATGCTCAGCCGCGCCAAGCTTGCTCATCGCACGCTGCGAGCGAGTATTTTCCTGTTTACGCCCTATCCCGGCACTCGTTTATACGAGAGAGCGAAGGAAAAAGGCTTTCGGCCACCTACGGGCCTGGCAGGATGGGCGAAGCATACTCTAAGAAAATTCAAGGCTCCGTGGGCTCCCTCCGGTATTGAATGGCAGCTCGAGCGCTTCGCTAACTTCTATCTCCCATTGGCGGACCCTAAGTTCTACCGGCTGGTGCGCTCGAACAAAATCCGGCCGATTGTCTTTTTCGTAAATAAGTTATTTTTTCCATTTGCCTGGATCCGTCTAAAGACCGGCTATTTTGGTACGCCCATTGAGGCATCGTTGTTTCTTAGTATGCTGCAAATATACAACCGGGCCACCGGCAACCATTTCTGTCTTGGAAATGGAAGTTACGTCGAATCGTAAGCAGTAAAAAAGGTTTGCTTTTTCTGCCTTAATCGTCGACCAAAGAATCCCACGACTCTGGATAAGAGATAAAAATCGAAATGAAGATAGTCCATGTAGTAGGCGCTCGTCCCAATTTCATGAAGCTTGCTCCAGTCTTCGGAGCATTGCGGGATCGCGCCAACGTTTTGCAAACGCTTGTTCATACCGGCCAGCATTACGACGTCAAAATGTCGGACGTGTTCTTTCAGCAGTTGGGCATCCCTGCACCGGACGTCAATCTCGCGGTCGGCTCCGGTAGTCATGCCAAGCAGACCGCGGAGATTATGGTTCGTTTCGAAACGGCTGTCCTGGAATGCAAGCCCGACTTGGTGCTGGTTTATGGCGATGTCAACTCCACGGTCGCAGCGGCTCTCGTTTGCGCCAAGCTCGGCATAAGAGTCGGTCACGTGGAGGCGGGACTACGCTCCTTTGACCGGACTATGCCGGAAGAAATCAACCGTCTTGTCACCGACCAGCTCGCCGACTTACTCTTTACGCCCTCCGAGGATGGAGATGAAAATCTGAGAAACGAAGGAGTGGCAGCGGATAAAATCTTTCGCGTCGGCAACGTGATGATCGATTCGCTGGTACGGCTGTTGCCGGAGGCGCGGAAGATTCCGCAAAATGGCCTGCCTTCGCGATACGCTCTGGTCACATTACACCGGCCAGCAAATGTCGATGACAGCGCCACGCTGAAGGCGCTCCTTGAATCGCTGCTCGCTGTGAATCGCGATCTCGCGGTAGTATTTCCCGCGCACCCGCGAACTCGGCAGCGAATTGCCGAGTTCGGATTGGACGCGAATCAGCTCCGCATCCTCGATCCCTTGCCCTACGTCGATTTTCTCGCTTTGCAAGCCCGTTCCACGGTCGTGATTACCGACTCGGGGGGAATTCAGGAAGAGACTACTTACCTTGGTGTGCCATGCCTCACAATGCGGGAGAACACGGAGCGTCCGGTAACCGTGGCTCAGGGAACAAATGTGTTGGTCGGGCGCGATGCAAAGAAGTTACAGGCGGAGTTAGCCAAAGTTCTTAGCGGACAGGCGAAGAAGGGAACGGTGCCCCTGCTCTGGGATGGCCGCACCGGCGAGCGCATCGCCGATGTTCTTGTTCGATAGTGCGAGGCTGGGAAGGTTCGTCATCCGGCCCGATGGATGCAAGTTACAGATGCAAGAAAGAAGTCCACAAGTGTAGGGTTGGAGGCTTGACCGCTTTGGGGTGATTTAAGAGTTGGGAGGATGATCGATGGATAGCTCTAGCCGTCTTTGCTTGATTTCGCGGATCGCCTATTACGCTGGTTGGCTTTTCGCCCTGTGCGGCGCCCTCGTGCATTTCGGGCTGGGGGCAGTCGTGCTTCGCAATGCTAATTTGCCTAAACGGAATCTGTTTGAGGCCAGCGTGATGTTGTTTTTGATTAGCGCGACCTCGGCATTGCGCGCCATTGCGGCGGGCAAGGCTGCGCAGGTAAAGTAGAAGCGGCGAGTCTTTTGTCGCAAATTAAGACTCACCGCTCCAAAATTTCTTCCGGGGGCTGCTGGGGCGCAGCTTTCTCGATTATGGCTAAGGGACCGCAACTTCCACCGGCGTAGAGTAGCCGCTTTCCTGTCCGTCAGAGGTTACTGACGTCGCAACATAAGAGTATGTTTGCCCTGCGGCTACGGTTGAGTCGGCGAACGTCACGTCCGGGTCCACACTTGCATTAACCTTCGCATAAGTGCAACTGGCGGTGACGCAGCGGTAGACGTTGTATCCTGTCGCCTCTGGCGTAGGACTCCAGGAAAGATTCACTGTAGGGGCGGTTCCGGTGCCCGCCAGAGAAGCCGTCGCGCTCGAGTTTGCCGCGTTGCTGGTGAAGGAAAGCATACCCGATGCGGCACCGCTCGTCTGAGGAGTAAACGCTACATTCATAGATATACTCTGGCCGGCGGCAATGGTGAAAGGGAAGGCGGCGCCTTGCAGCTCAAACTGTGCGCTGCTGCTGTTGGCTCCCGAAACTGTCACGCTTCCGCCGCTGGCGGTCAGTATCGTGGACTGGACGCCCGTCGCTCCCATAGCGACATTGCCAAAGTTCACGCTGGCCGGGCTGACCATAAGCTGCCCCGCGGCCGTGGCCGTCCCCGCTCCGGAAAACGGTATTACAAGTCCTGACCCCACCAGGGTCACCGTGCCATAGGTTTGACCCGCGCTCTGTGGCGTGAAAGTGACATTCAATGTCACGGATTGTCCAGCCGCAAGTGCAAGCGGAGAAGCTGGGCCGCTGACGGAAAAGGCGCCGCCCTGAGTCTGGAATGCCGATACAGCCACCTGCCACGAACGATTATTTGTAACCGTCACCGGAATAGTAAGATTGCCTCCAACTCCAACCGTGCCGAATGCTATATTGCCAGGGCTTGCAGTCAAGGCAGCGCTGGCCACACCTGTTCCCATAGCTTGAATAACAATGTTGTGACTCGGGGGGCTGGCCACAAAGCTGATCGTGCCTCCTGCCCATCCTGTTGCCGTGGGGGCAAAAATTACGCCAATATCAGTGCTCTGGCCGGCGGCCAGAATCAGCGGCAGGCTCATAGGAACTACGCTGAACTCGGAATTGGCAATGCCAATTCCTGTTATCGTCACACTCTCCGACGTATCGTTGGTCACCGTTACCAGTTGAGTTTCCGTTTGACCAACCGAAACGTCTCCGAAGTGAAGGCTGGAGGGCCAGCTGAACAGCGGCTGCGCGTCTGCTTGTGTGGGAATGAATGCGAAGCCCATCAGGATTACTAAGGTAACGAGAGCAAACCTAAATGGACATACAGATAGAGAATGAGCAATTGTCAGGGGAGGTCGCATAGCAAAGTCAGTTTGCAGGGAGCGTCCCGAAGTTTAAAGATGCCGAAGGTGAATTCCGTCGCTTTGGAGGGGGCCAATGGTGCGCATGGCCCCTTAGTAACTTGTGGAGCGCCCTTCAGTCTGCGAACTGTTAGTGGGAACGGAGGGATTGAGATCTAAAGGTGCCTTCCGCAGCGATTCACTTGAAAGATTTGGCCCTGCAAGATCGGCGCTGGAAGAAATGCAACTCGATTCTGTTCCATCACAACACGGACTTAAAGGGCCCGACAAGCTTGCGTTACTGACGAGCCATGTCGATGTCTGGCGGCTTCGCCTCGATGACCCTGCGGTCGGAGAAACGCGGCACGCAATTTCGGAGTCCAAAGGCGTGCTCTCTCTTGATGAACTTAACCGGGCTGCGCGTTTTCACTTTGAGCGCGACTGCGCCCGGTTTGTCCGCTGCCGGGCAGCCCTGCGCGGGCTGTTAGCTCGTTATTTGGATATTGCTCCGGCGGACATTCGATTTTCCTATAACGCAAGCGGCAAACCCGAAGTTGCACCTGATCAGAATCCGGGGCGGTTGCGGTTCAACGTCTCTCATTCCGAAAACACGGCGCTCATTGCGGTTGGCCCCGTGGATGATCTCGGGGTCGATATAGAAAAAGTGCGCGTTGAGGTCAACACGGCAGATTTGGCGGAGCGATTTTTTTCCGCGCGCGAACGAAAAGCGTTGCGCGAGCTGCCGCAGCCGCTCCGCTTACTCGCCTTCTATGCCTGTTGGACGCGCAAGGAAGCGTTCCTTAAGGCAATGGGAGACGGCCTGGGCTTTCCGTTATCGGATTTTTCGGTCTCGGTTCATCCCGATGTCGAGCCGCGCGTCGAAGAGATTCAAGGGGATGCAGAGGCCGGCCGGGAGTGGTCGTTGATTGACTTGTCTGCGGTGAACACAGGGAGGCTTGAGACACCCGAGAGTGCCATCTCTGAGACCGGCATTGACGGGACTGACGTAGCGGCGCGTGGCTTGCCGGCAACGGAAAGCTATCGCTCCGCCCTCGCAATCAAACGTGGCGTCGTGGCCGTCCGGTCCTGCTCGCTCTTTTAGTTGGCCATTAGCTTTAGACAGAAACGGGTCTCTCGCCGTGGAATCGAGAACAATGAACTTTTTTTAGTGCAATACCCGAGTACCTGCGTTACTTGAAACCCTGCTCCCGCAATTTGAGAATTCAAGAACTGAGGGATGTCACGGCGAAGCCATGTCGAGTTCGCACTGCTGATCGCATTTTCTTTCGCGTTTTGGCGGGCTCCACTGGCGCAGACGTTCCGACTGGCCTTCAGCAATGAAGCCTACACCCACATTATCCTGATTATTCCTTTGAGCCTGGCGCTTGCCTGGTTCGATTGGCAAACATTGCGGCCCGCCATTCAGCCCCGCCGGCTCGGCGGGCTTTTTCTTTTGACCGGCGCGCTCGTGCTGGGATGCTTCGCGCGCTGGCCGGCTGGCTTAACGTCGGCGGGTTTGACGCCACTCGCTTTGACATCGGACGTCCGGCTGAGCTTGAGCATGTTTGCGTTCGTTACATGGTGTGTTGCGTCGGTAGTCGTCTGCTTCGGCTCCGCTGTCTTCCGCGCTCTTGTTTTTCCGCTGTGCTTTCTTTTCTGGCTGGTTCCTTTTCCGGATTTTCTGCTGACTGTAATTATCGTGAGCCTGCAAAATGGTTCCGCATCCGCGGCGCGCTGGCTGTTCGAAGCGGCACGGGTGCCGGTCACGCAGAATGGCATCCTTCTATCGATTCCCGGCCTGGATATCGAAGTGGCGCGCGAGTGCAGCAGCGTCCGTTCCAGCATGGTACTGATCGTCACCACTATGGTCCTTGCCCATCTGTTTCTGCAGTCGTGGTGGCGCGAAGTTCTGCTCGTGCTGGTTGCCATCCCGCTGTCGATCGCCAAGAATGCTTTGCGAATTTTTGTAATCGTAGAGCTCGCTACGCACGTGAATCCTGAATACCTGCATGGAAGCCTTCACCGGCGGGGTGGGATCGTATTTCTAACGGTCGCCCTGGGAGGGATCGTAATCCTGCTGTGGTTGCTGGCGCGGAGCGAGATTCAAAACGAAGGATAGAAATGGGGAGTTTTGGCCGGATTGAGTTTACGCGTTCAACTGTTCGCAGGATACGATTGTCCGCACGGTAAATGGGCTAGGACAGGTGCTTCTTTTTCGAACCCCAGCGGATCGCCAACGCTCCAGCGGAAACCACTCCGGAGGCGATCAGGTAAGTAAGATTGGAACCGCCTTCGGGAACGCGCTCCGTCGGCAAGCAATTCCTCCCATTGCATTCTTTACCCGTATACGCGGAGGATGCAGTGGCAAAACACGGAAGGAAAAACACGGCTAAAAGCAGATCGCGGCTGAAACACTTCATTTGAGAAACTCCAATGTATCGCTTGCGGGGCCGCGGAAATCGCAGGAGGGGGACGATTGCTCGTCGGGCGAGATCCAACTTCTACATCATCATGTTAGTTAACCCAAATCGACTAGTCAAGAAGAAATAGATCGTAGATGACGCGTCAAAACCAAATTGGGACGAGGAATCATTGCTGTTATGAAGCACCTTTTTCGTACTCTCGTAGTTTCCCGAGTATTCCCAATTTGCGGTGCCGGTCGCGTGCATCTGTTTTCCTCTCACCGTCATCCGCCCAAACTCTGATACTCGCGTCGCGGAAGAACCCCGAATAAACTTGCGGCATGAAATTGCATAGGGTAAAGGCGCTGAGCTGTGTGCTGGCTCTGGCTGCGGGATTATCCTGCCAGTCTCAGCCCAAGCCTCAGACCTCGCATAGCGTGACGTTAACCTGGCAGCGTCCTAAATCGGAAGCCGGAGTATCAATCGTAGGCTACAGCATTTATCGCCGCTCGAAGGCGGAGGCCAGCTACACGAGAATCGCCTCGCATATATCCGAGCCTCCGTTTGTGGATCGCCTGGTGAGAAGCGGGCAGACTTACTTCTATGCAGTTACAGCCGTCGATAAGTCCGGCCACGAGAGCCCTCTCTCGGATAACATCGAAGCCAAAATTCCCTAGCGTTCTGGCGCTCTGACCCGCTGTGCAAAACCTCGCGAAAGCCGTTGCCGGAACCCGAACTCACAGATCTGAGTTGCACTTTGATTTGCGCTTTTTTTAATTACTCGGAATCGCGGCCGTTGCGATATTGGAATAACCGCTCTCCTGATTACTCGCATCCACCGACGTCACCGCGTAATCATAGGTGTTCCCGGAAGCGGCGGTGGTATCCGTATATGAAGCCACGGTCTCACCCGAGGCGATCTGGGTGTAGCTGCTGTCGGTGGAGAGCTTTCGATAGACGTTATAACTCACTGCATCCTTTGCGGGGTCCCATGAGAGTCCGACGGAGTGGGACTGCGCTTGTCCGGTGCCGCTGAGCGATTGATCGGATGGCGAATTCGACGCGCTGCTGACAAACCTGAGCTTTCCGCTCGTGCTCCCCGAGGCGTTCGGCGTAAACGTCACTGAGAAGGTTACAGATTGACCGGCGCCGATCGTGACCGGAAGCGTGATTCCAGAAAGGACGAATTCGCTGCTGTTTGTAGCGGACGAAGAGACAGTGACGGCTCCCCCCACCGCGTTCAAACTCGCATTCAACGATGAACTGGATCCCACATTCACATTTCCGAAGTTGAGGCTCGCAGGAGAAATTGAGAGCTGGCTCGTCTCCACCGGCGTCCCCGCGCCAGAAAGTGCGATACTCAAATCCGAGTCCGATGCGTCCGATACAATGGCAAGCGTTTCGCTGTCGGAGCCAAGGACGGCAGGAGCAAATGTGGCTGTGAACGTCACGCTCTGATTCGGATCGAGCGTCAGCGGCAAAGTCAATCCGCTGACCGAAAATGCGCTCCCGGTGACGTTTGCCTGTGAAATAGTGACCGATGTCCCTCCAGTATTCGTCAAAGTCTCTGAGAGATTTGCCACGCTGCCCAGCGGAACGTTGCCGAACGCGAGACTCATAGGGTTCGCCGCCAGCGAGCCGGCACCTGAAACCGAACCCGAGAGCGTGACGCCAAGCGGGGAGTTCGCCGCATTGGATACGATGTTTAATGTCCCCGAAGCAGAGCCCGCCGCGGTCGGAGTGAATGTAACCGAGAACGATGTCTGCTGATTTGGCGCGAGACTTACCGGCAGGTTCAATCCTTCAATGGCAAAGCCTGGGCCGCTGACGCTGGCCTGCGAAATGGTGACCGCAGAGGAAGAAGGATTCGATATCGTCTCTTTCATGCTCTTGCTGCTGCCCTCGGAAACCGAGCCGAAGCTGAGGCTGCCGCTCGAGACAGCTAAATTGCCGATCGAGGTGGAATTGGAAGGCGCAAGCCCTTGGCAGCCCGTAAGCAGACCAACAAAAACCATTGTCACCAATAGAGCAAGCCCCGTTGGGTACGGGCATCTCTTGGAGCGCGTCCTTCTAGACTTGAAACGCGGCATGGTGAATTCTGGATTTCTGAGACGTCGGTTTTGCATCCCGGCAATTGTAGTGTGAACTACCGGAAAATCAAGCGCCAGATTTCAAAAGTCACTATGGATTGTTGGACTTCCGGGCACAAGTCCAGGGAGAATTCGGGAAGCAAAACGCTACACCAAAGTGCAATTTCCGGCCGACCAAGATCCATGCAAACCGGGAAAATGTGGTTTTGGAACGAACCCCGGCCATTAGAAAGAGAGTTAGCGACTTTCAGCAATGGGCAGTTTTGTGCAAGGTTTTGCGGCCCACCCAAATCGGCGTTGGCACCATTGGGCCAGTAAGTCTTTCACTTTTTGGGCAAGTGGTTCTCCTCTATGCCGGGTTAGAATAAGAGAGATTGCCAAGCGGAACGGCGTTGGACGTGCCTTCCTTAATACTTGGGATAGCTTCACGGAGAATAAATGCGATTTCGGTTTGCGTTAGTGATGCTTCTGGCGATGGGCGCCGTAGCTTTAGGGCAAAAGGACAGTGGGCCTGCGAAGCCGCCGAAGGCTAAACCTTCGAATGAATTCAAGGTAAACAACGAAAGCAACCCGCGGCCCAATGCCAGCATTGGTGCTACGCCGGGGAATGCGTCTTCCAAGAATCTGCAACGCATTGAACGCGAGCAGCCTAAGAGTGGCAAACCCAGCTCTAAGAAGACCACCGCAGCGATATCTCAAGACAAACAGAAGCCTGCTCCCAAAATCAACTTCAAACCCGCGAGTGCGCAAAAAACGGGTGGCTCCAACCGTCCTGCGCCCGATCCTTTAAAAGGACGGCTCAAACAAAAGGGCCAACACTAACTTTCAAAGCTTAACGAAAACCGCCGGATTATCTTTGAGCGGGAGATTTATCAGAGGCTGGAGTTGCCGCCAAAACGGCGACTCCAGCCTTTGGTTCTTTCAGGGAGTATTTCAGCAGGCAGTAAAGCGCGCGCACTCCGTCCTTCCATCCTATCTTCTTGCCTTCTTCATAAGTCCGTCCCCAATAGCTGATGCCAACCTCATAAATGCGGAGACGGCGTCGCGCCACCTTCACTGTAATTTCAGGCTCAAAGCCGAAGCGATTTTCTTCGATGGGGATCGATTGAATTACCTCCCGGCGAAAAGCCTTGTAGCAGGTTTCCATATCGGAGAGATTCACATTTGTCAGGCAATTCGAAAGCAGCGTGAGAAACCAGTTGCCAACCGAGTGCCAGAAATAAAGAACGCGATGCGGCCCGCTTCCCAGAAAACGTGAGCCGTAAACGACATCGGCTTTACCCTGCAATAACGGTTCGAGAATTTGCGCGTATTCGGCCGGATCGTATTCCAGATCGGCGTCCTGAATAATGACGAAGTCGCCGGTTGCTTCCTGAATGCCGCGCCGCAGAGCGGCTCCCTTACCCATGTTGTGCGGCTGAAGAAAAACGCGTATCTGGGGATATTGGGTGGCAAGTTCCGCAAGAATGTCGCGCGAGCCATCGCTCGATCCATCGTCCACGCAAAGCAATTCGATTTCGATCGGCACTGATAACACCTTGGCGACGACCTCGCGCAGCGTGCCGCGCTCGTTGTAGACCGGCATGACGACAGAGAGCTTCATAGGGAGACCGCAACCTGCATTCGAGATCGTAACAACGGCCGTATTGCCGGCACAATATTACTGACGGCACACCTGCATCGGCGAGCGATATACTCGGCTGTCGCGGACTTGGATGCAACAGATTCTTTCCAGGGAAAAATGGAACGATGAAAAGGTCGCGCAATGTAAAACTCGTTGTCGCTGCGCTGCTCTTCGTAGTTGCGCTCGGAACCGCCGGATTCCACTTCATCGAGGGGTGGCCATGGTTCGACGGTTTCTACATGGTCATCACCACACTTACCACTATCGGTTATCAGGAAGTGCATCCGCTGTCGCATGCCGGGCGCGTGTTCAATGTAGTGATCATTCTCAGCGGAGTCTCGCTGCTGTTCCTCGTGTTCGGCTCGTTAACCCAGGCTTTGCTAGAATTCGAGCTGCAAAGTTTCTTTGGAAGGCGGCGCATGGAGCGCGAGATCGGCCGTCTGACGGATCACTACATATTGTGCGGAGCCGGACGCGTGGGCCGCAGCGTGGCTCGCGAACTGGCGCGCCGTCCCGCGCCGTTTGTCATTATCGAAAGCAACGAGGCCAAGGCTCAGAAATTTGCCGCTGAAAACTGGCTCCTGCTCATTGGCGACGCCACTCAGGAACAAACGCTGCGCCAGGCGCACATCGAGTCGGCGCGCGGCCTGGTCGCGGCAACCACCACCGACGCAACCAATCTCTACATCGTGCTGACCGCGCGCAGCCTCAACCCAAACCTGCGGATCATGGCGCGCGCCAGCGAGGAAATGGCGGAGAAGCATCTGCTCAAAGCCGGCGCGGATTCCGTAGTCTCGCCGTACGTCTTTGCCGGGCAGCGCATTGCGCAATCGTTTCTTCGTCCTCATGTGGTCAGTTTTCTCGATGCCGCGACCACGCATCTCGGCATGGATCTTGAAATTGAGGAAGCGCCGATTCACGCGGGCAGCGCCTTTGCCGGAAAGACAATTGAGACTTCGCGCATTCGCCAGGATCGCGGCGTAATCATTCTGGCCATCAAGCGCGAAGCGGGCATGCGTTTCAATCCCGCGCCCGACGATCGAATTGAGGCGGGAGATTTCCTCATCGCCATGGGCGAGCCGCAACAACTTCGCGAGTTGGAACTGACCGCGGGAACGCAGCCGACTGGGTCACAACTATGAAAATCGTGAGCGCGGCGGAAATGCGCGCCATCGATCGCGCTACCTCCGAACGCTTCGGAGTTCCTTCGCTCACCCTGATGGAAAACTCCGGCTCGGCCGTCGCGCGGTTTGTTCTCGACGAATATCCGCACGCGGAGCGCATCGGCATCGTGTGCGGGAAGGGTAACAATGGCGGCGATGGTTTTGTTGCGGCGCGCAAACTGGCGGAGGCGGGATGCGCCGTGCGTGTGTTGTTGCTCGCCGATCCAGCCGAACTTCGCGGCGATGCCGCGGCGATGTTTCAACGAATGATATCCGCGAGCGCGAAAGTCCAGCCGCTCGTGCTGCGCGATGCAGCAGATCTTGATTCGGTTACCGCGTCTGAAATCTTCGCGTCGGATGTCGTAGTCGACGCCGTTCTCGGCACCGGTTTTCGCCCGCCTGTTGGTGCATTTTATGCCGCCGCGATCGCCAGGATGGACGCGAGCGCCAGTCCGGTCGTCGCCGTCGATATTCCTTCGGGAGCAGATGCCGATTCTTTTCTGGCGGCTGGTAGCGCGGAGGGAAGCGCGGGCGAGGGCGCCCGCCCCACACAAGCACATGCCCGCGCGAATGCGATAGTGACTTTCACTTCGCCCCGGCCCGCTCACGTGTTTGCGGCGCTGACGAATGGGCCGACTATCATCGCGCCAATTGGTTCTCCTCCAGAGTCGATCCTTTCCGAGCTTGGACTTTATCTCAGCACGCCGCATGATTTTGCGACTCTGCTCCAACGGCGCGCCCGAGAGAGCAACAAAGGCGGCTATGGACATGTGCTCGCCATCGGCGGCTCGCTCGGCAAAGCGGGCGCCGCGGCGATGGCGGGATTTTCCGCTTTGCGCGCGGGCGCTGGCCTTTGCACGGTGGCGACGCCGAAATCCGTGCTCGCGACTGTCGCCGGTTTTCATCCCGAGTTGATGACCGAGCCGCTGTATGAAACCAGCGACGGAACGATCGGCATGTTAGCGCTCGATTCCATTCGCGCGCTCGCCGAGCGAAAAACTGTGGTCGCAATCGGTCCCGGCATTTCGCGAAATCCCGAGACCTCGCAACTGGTGCGCACTTTGCTCAAGCCCGGAGCCGTGCCGGCGAATGTTGCCATCGTTCTCGATGCCGATGCCCTGAACGCTTTTGAAGGTGCGGCTGACGAATTGAACGGCGATGGGCGAACTATTGTGATCACGCCGCATCCGGGCGAGATGGCTCGCTTGACAGGAATGACCATCGCGGAGATTCAAGCAAAGCGCATAGAAGTAGCGCGAAAATTTTCGCGCGAACACAAGCTGATCGTCGTGCTCAAAGGTCATCGCACCCTGATCGCCGCGCCCGATGGCACGGTGTGGGTGAATTCCACCGGCAATCCGGGAATGGCCACAGGGGGCACCGGCGACGTTTTAACCGGCATCGTCGCTGGAATAATTGCGCAGCATCCCAAGGATGCGCTCCCATCCGCGGCGCTCGCCGTCTATCTGCATGGCCTGGCCGGCGATCTCGCCGCCGGCGTGGTTGGAGAGAATTCGCTGGTCGCAACCGACTTACTGCGGTTCCTGCCCGATGCGTTTGCCGCCGCCCGAAGCCCTGATGCCCGCGAATTCCGGATGCACAGCTGAGAGCTTCTCAGTTTTCGGTCCTCAGTTCCCAGTTAAGGACTCGTCTTCACGCCAGGATTCCATTAAGAGCAGTCATTCCGAACAGAATGAGCAATCTGCTTTTCGCCGAATAGTTCGTGTCGACTCAATGATTTGGAGGGACATTTTGGGGCTGGATGGTACCCCTCCCCCCCCTATCATTTTTGCTTAAAATATTCATTCTAATAGGCTTACTCGTAAAGTCTTACGGAATAAGGAGTTAGGGGCCAAGTTTTCAAGTTCGCCAGATTGCCAGCTTCGGAAGTTCTGGTGCCGATTTTCAAAGAGCTATTCGATTGTTCTTTGCAGAAGTTCTCGCACCGCCTCTGGAGGCGGGCACACGCTTCGCTTCCACCATCTGGGAATGATTCTCGCATGGCGGAGAAATGGAGTCAGTGATGGTGCGCACGGTGCGGATGTGATGAATAGGGAGGGATGGAGTCGCCGCAACCCAGGTCCGCGGTGGACACGCTAACTTCACGCCCTTCACATTCAGCGGCGATGCCTTCGACTTGCGCGCGGACGCCCGCTTCTGTTCGGTGGCATAGCCGTCGCCATGCAAAAATCAAAAGCCCCGCTAGTCAAGCGGGGCATGTTTCGTTACCAGTCGGTACGCCACCTATCAAACATACTAACTATAGCACGAGAACTTGCGTCGAGAAGCCGGGCGGAGGACGACGGACTCGAACCGTAATGGCTGACTAGGCCACTCGACCATTTGATAGATGGCGTCCAGTACCCACTGGCAACGTTCTCCAGACGCAATCTATCCAACCCGAGTATTCGGCTTGCTTTGCCAACGCGCAATTCCACGAAGGTAGTTACTCAACACGGAGGCCGGGGAGTTTCATTGTGGGAAATACAGGCAGCAATGCCTCTCAAAATCAGAAAATTAGCTTGACATCAAATGCTTCACCCGTCGGCGCACTTTGCGATGGGATTTCACGAAGCTCGCTAGGAAGCCACCTACTGACCGTCTAGCCCCGTTTCCGGCCCTTGCGCACAATCGCGACTCGATCCGCCGCAGGCATTCGTGACTTGACGCCCTTTACGTCCAACGGCGATGGATGAGAATAGGTTTGAATCAGCAGCGCAGGGCCGCGTCGACGACTGCTTTTTTTGTGGTTAGGCCGCTGAGGCGCATCGCTTTGCTCATCAGGCCCTCGTCGATGTCGATGGTGGTCCGCATGCTGGTGTTCTAATTCACCAACGTACATCGGCAGGAACTATTGTGTTCGTGAATTGTCATCCCTTGCGGGGCCCGTAGTCCGCGCGGCAAATGCAGATCCCTCGCTCGTCCTCGGCTTCGCCTCCGGACGGCTCGGGATGACAATGGTGGGAGGGGCAATCACGACCCAACCCGGCGATACAGCCTGGCGGCCCGGCTTCCTGAAATCGTTGCAATCCCCAAGACACGGACAGACTGCGGGCGAGGAAGGCCCCACTCAAGCCAAAACCGGGCTTGAATGGGGCCCCGTCGGAGAATAAGTAACAGATCGGGACAACGGAAAACTAACAACGGCGATCTCCGGCGCTACAGGTGGTCGGGATAATGGCAGTACGACGAGAATGATAAATTCAGCGCGGGATGGAGCGGTCAAGGAAGGGGAAGAACTGGTTGCCGAGCTGCATCATTCTGGCTTGCGCGGCGTCGGGCGATTCGTGATCGAACATGGGAGTCATGAGGCGGATGAGCGCGCCGTCGCTGCGGTGGAGGCGGATTGAATCCTGGATCAGGTAATACTTGGCGGTATATTCGCTGGCCACTTCGCGGCCATGCGCCTGGAACCAATAAAGAACGAGTTCACGCTCTCCTGCCTTTGAAACGACGTAACGATTAACCGGAAAAGACGCGCCCATCGGCGTGTTCAGCGTGATGACCTCGCGCTCGGTGGGAACCCATCCCGCGCCGGGCAGACAATGACTGGGCGAGTGTATGGTGTCTCCCATTTTCTGCGAGGGGAAGTAGGCGACAAACAAATTGACCCAGGGCTCGCGCTGATTTGCATCTTCATAATCGCGCATGAGGAATTCGCCGGGGCCAAGAACTTCGAGGGTCTGCGCGTCGAGTGGATCGTCGGTGCCAACCCAGTTGCCGTACTGTGAGGGCATCGCGCTAAGCGCCGGACGCGGGGGAAGGACCTCATCCTGCGAATGGGCCTGGAGAGCGAAGACGGTGGCAAGCATCAGGGCGGCGCTGGCGAAGAAACGAGGCGACCAGGCGCGCGCGGGCGGATTGTGAGCTGGTGTGGCGCCGCCAGCTGTGGTGGGCGAAGGCGGCGGGACGGGCTTTGGTTTCCATATCCAATTCACGATGCGATGGAAGGCGAAGAGCAGCAATAGCGAAACGACGAAGACGAGCCATCCCTGGAATTCGTGAAAGAAACCCTGGGCTTTATCGGGATCCCAGAGCTGGCCGCACAGGCCGGTGCCGAAGATGCGAAACACGTTGGCGATGACGGCGATGGGCACGGCTGAGCAGGCGAGGAGGACTCGAACCCAGTTGCGCTGTTCGACAACATATCCGTAGATGATGGCGAGGGTGACGAGAGAAACCAGGGAGCGGATTCCGCTGCAAGCCTCGGCGACCTCGAGCGATAAGGAGGCGAGCACGATGACGTTGCCTTCGCGCAGGACGGGAATGCCGACGGCCTGCAGCGACCAGGCAGCGAGTTTCGAGGCGAAGATCTGGAGCGGGAAGGTGAAGCGCTGAAGGATGAGCGCGGGGAGCGGGATCATGAGGAATGAAAATGCCCAGGGAAAGAGCACGGCGCGAAACATGGGCCATCCGCGGAAGAGAATGATGAGGCCGGCGATGAGGACGAGGAACGATGCGCGCGAGGTGAATAGTTCGACGCCAAGAACTCCGAAGAGGAGCATGACGAGGGCGAAGGCGATGAGCGGGAGGCCGGACCAGGAAGGGCCGATGGGGACGGCTCTGAGGCGCGTGCGATTTTGCCAGAGAACGAAGAGGGCGAAGGCTGGGACGAAAAAGCCGTGAGAAAAGTTGGGATCGTTTGCCCACTGCACGGCGAGGCGGTAGAGGATGGAATGATAGAGGGCGACCAGTAAAGCGAGGAGGATCCAGCCGTCAAGATGAGGCCAGAACGAATCCGCAGAGCTTCCGCGGGCCCGGGCGAGCCGGGCTAGTTCGACAGAATCCCCCATAATATGCGCTTATGCATGAGGATATGCGAAAGGGGGTATTCGCGCAAAGCAATAAAGGATGAGGGGCGTTAAGTTAGCAATCTTCAGCATAAGGTTGTGGGGAAAGTTTGTGATGGACGAAGGGAGGAGCTTTCCAAGTGTGCCCAAGAGTCAGGGTAAGAAGTCCCCAAAGTAACGGCGAATATGGGAAAAAGTTTTCCCAGTTAGTCGCGATGTGCTAACTTGGATTTCATATCGCGCTCTACAAAGCGCATTTAAGCTGTTGAAAACATAGGTGTGTATAGCACTCATTGAGGCCAGCTATTTTCCCCCGGTTGGCAATTGGTGTGCTTTACAACATACAAATCGGAACCTTTGCCCGAGCAGCGTCCCCCGCGCCTCGGAATGGATATAGCATGGATCTCAATCGTACCCACGAGAACACGCCGGATATTTCTGCGCCGAATGGGCGTGGAAAAGTCTGGGTGGAAAGCGTAAGCGCGGGAATGCGCGCCGTGGAAGCGGTGCTGCGGGAGTTGTCGCAGAATGACGTTCCGGTGCTGGTTTTGGCCGAGCATGGGGCGGGGAAGGCGGCGGCGGCGGCGCGGATTCATAGTCTTTCGCATCGCGCTCCGGAGCCGTTTCAAATCCTGCTGGGCCGGGAAGCGACCGAGAAAGCGCTGGCCGCGTGTGAAAACATCGGGGGAACGGTCTATCTGCAGGAAGTTGGCGACCTTTCGCGGGCGGCACAGAAGGAAGTATTCCGGCAGATCAGTGCGAAGGATGGGGAGCGGAGCCGTGTGCCTCGTTACATTTTCGGCACCTCCATCGAGCTGGAGCCCGAAGTTCGAGCGCGGAAGGTGCTGGAAGACCTCTACTATCTAATCAGCGCGGTGTGCCTGCGTTTACCGCCGCTGCGGCAGAGAAAAGAGGATATTCCGGTTCTACGGGACTGGTTTTTGTCGGCGTTTGCGCAGGAGTTCGGGCAGCGCGTGCCGGCTCTGAGCGGGGAGACGCAGAATTTTTTCCTGGACTATCACTGGCCGGGCAATATCCGGGAATTAAAGGATGCGACGCGAGCGATCGTGGCCTTGGGGGATGAAGGCCTGGCCATGGGCGGCCTGCGCTCTTTGTTGCGGCGTGGCGAGGCGGGGAACGGGGAAAAAATTTCGCTAAAGAATGCGGCGCGGGCGGCATCGCGCGAAGCGGAACGGGAATTGATTTTGCAGGTTTTGGCGCGAACGCGCTGGAACCGGCGGCGTGCGGCGGAGGAGTTACAGATCAGTTATAAGGCACTGCTCTATAAGTTGAAGCAAATTGGATACGAAGGATACGGGGCATAGAGCGGGCGGAGCGCGCGGCGCGAAGAAGAATGTAAGGAACGAAGAAAGAACAGCGATAATTAGATAATTAAGAGATAGTTTCGAGCGAGGAAAAGACATGAAATTGATATGGAGAGCGGCTGCGGCAGTTGTGCTGTGTGGGGGCATGGTGTGGGCGCAGGATGCTCCGGTGCAATCGGCTGCGGAGAAGAGTGTTCCTGACGCGAGCGCGCCGGCTGCGATGACAAAGAACGATGCGGTGCCGGTGGCGGGACCGGATTATGTGATTGGACCCGACGACGGATTGAGCATCAACGTGTGGAAGGAGGCCGACCTGACCGCGACGTTGCCGGTGCGGCCGGATGGCAAGATCTCGCTGCCATTGCTCGGCGATGTGCAGGCTTCAGGCATGACTCCGACGCAACTGGCGGAATCGATTACGGAGAAGCTGAAGAAATTTCTGGCCGATCCGCGGGTCACGGTGGTCGTGACGGCGATCAACAGCAAGCGGGTGTACATGGTGGGAGAAGTGGCGCGGAGCGGGGCCATGCCGATGCTGCCGCACATGACGGTTTTGCAGGCATTGTCATCGGCGGGCATCAGCCAGTTCGCGAACACGAAGCGCATTTACGTTCTGCGAGCGCAGAACGGCAAACAGGAAAAGCTCCCGGTGAATTATCGCAAGCTGGTCAAAGGGGAAGCCATGGACCAGAACTATACGCTGCAGCCGGGCGACACGATCGTCGTCCCGTAACGGAGAAGGTTGAGTGCGAACGATGGGTAAAATGCGGGCAGTAGGACTACTGATGCTGGCTTTCGGAGTGTGCGCGGCGGCGCAGGACAATTCTCCGCAGGGGCCGGCGCCAGCGCCGGCGTTTGGGCAGAGCGCACCGGTGCTGAATCCGGACAACCCACCGATATCGGGGCTGGATGAACCGGGCCTGAAGATGAAAGTGGCGAGCCGCAGCTTTATATCGCCTGCAATCCAAGTGGGCGAAACGGCGGATACCGACGAGAACAACCGCCTGGGGACCTACCAGGTGGAGCCGGTTTCGCATGTGCTGGGGGCGCTCGACCTGCAAAAGTTCTGGCCCAAGAGCGATCTGATTCTGGAGTACCTGGGCGGCGGGGCTTTTGAAACCAGTCCCAAATATGAAGTGAAACAACTGGAGGCGCTGGGATTTGAAGGGGTGACGCGCTGGCGCACGGGCTATCTTGAGCTGCGAGATTCCTTCAGCTACGTGCCGGATGGAGCATTTGACGCGCAAACCGGCGAGGGCTTGCCGGGCCTGGGCATTGCGCTGGGTGGAATAGGAACGGGCGAGGCTGGCGGCGGCCTGCCGGGCACGCACGCCTTCGGCACCGGGGCATTCGAGGCCGTGGGAGACATTCCGCGGCTGGCGAACACGGCCATTGCCGACGTGGTGCAGGCGATCAGTCCGCGTTCGGCGGTTACGTTAGTGGGGTCCTACAGCAACGCGCATTTTTCGCAGGATTGCAGCTCGGCAAACCCGCAGAACTGCTGCCCCCCGGGTATCCCGCCTTCCCAGGCCAGCTGTCTGATCAATAGCGACCAGACTACGGTGGAGGGGGGCTACAGCCACATGCTCTCCCGGCACGATCAGATCGCCGGCGTCTATGCATTTCAGTTATTCCGTTTTCCTTACAACACGGGTGGCGAGATTTATAACAGTGTATTCAATCTGCGCTGGAGCCACAGCATCACCGGAAGGATGCGGTTCGTTGCGGGAGCGGGGCCACAGTACACCGACCTGAGATATGGGTTCAGCACTCCGAGTTGGTCGTTGAGCGGACGGGCGATTTTGACGTATGCGTTCGAGCATGCGACGTTTGCCGCGAGCTGGGAGAAATACACATCGCAAGGATCGGGTCTATACGCCGGCGCGGACACGCAGCAGGCCAGATTGGCCTTCCGCCGGCCCTTGGGGCGAACTTATTTGATCATGGCCGATTTGGGATACACCAGAAATCAGCGCCTGCAGGGCTCGGTTGTTGGTAACCTTAACAACGATAACGAGGGAATTGCGGGCGTCATTCTACGGAAGCACCTGGGGCGCACCTACGACATACTGGGCGCCTATACTTTCAATGAAGTTGCGTTTGACATAAGCGGGGATACGGCCTGCACGGCGGGCATTTCGAACACAATTGGATGCGGCACCCGGGAGCAGCGGCAGCGCGTCACGTTTGGGATGGAATGGCATCCCCGGGCGACACGGATTGAGTGATTTTGTGGCTTGCCTCGAGGCAGCCAGAATGGTGGAGATATGGCGGAGAATCGCGAATTAAACATTGAAGATTATCTGGCGATGGCGCGGCGGCGCCTGAAAATTATTTTGATTCCGTTGCTGATGGCGCCGTTGGCGGGGTTCGCGATGTCGTACTTGTTCCCGCCGCGGTATACGTCGCAGTCCATGATTCTGGTGGAAGGGCAGAAGGTGCCCACGAACTATGTGGTGCCCGTCATCACGGCGGACTTCACGGAGCGCATTGCGAGCCTGCAACAGCAGATGTTGAGCGGAAGCCGGCTGCGTCCGGTGATCCAAAGTCTCGGCCTGGTAAAGGCAGGGGATGAAGGCAAGCTGATGGAGGATATCCGGACGAATATGACGGTGACGCCGGTGATCACCTCGATCAGCCAGGCATCGGCCGGCGCGAGCGCCAAGAAGAAGACGCCATCGCCGACGGACGAACCGCTGCCCGGTTTCTACATCGGGTACACGAACAGCGATCCCAGCCGGGCGCAGAAAATCTGCAGCGCGCTGACCTCGCTGATGGTCGACGAGAATTTGCGGTCGCGCGCCGATATTGCCAAGGGCACAACCGACTTTCTGAGCCGGCAGGTGGAAGACGCCAAGCGGGCAATCGACGATCAGGATGCGAAGCTGGCGGCCTTCAAGAAGCAGTATCTGGGGCAACTTCCGGGCGATGTGGATACGAATATGAAGATGCTGGCGTCGCTCAATACGCAACTGGATGCGACGACGCAGACCCTGAACCGCGCGCAGCAGGATAAGAGCTATGCCGAGAGCGTGCTGGCACAGCAACTGGCGGCATGGAAGGCCTCGCAATCGGCGACCAACCCGCAGACGCTGGAGACGCAGTTGTCGGCATTACAGTCGCAGCTGATCCAGTTGCAGTCGCGTTATACGGACGACCATCCGGATGTGATCAAGACCAAGGCGGATATTGCCAAGGTGCAGGCGCGGCTGAACGAAATCAATAAGCAGGTCAACAGCGCGCCGGCAGGCGACAGTGCGAGCGCCACGGCGGGAGACGAATCGCCGGAGATTCGCCAGCTTCGGCTGCAGATTCACCAATACAAGACGGTGATCGAGCAATCGACGCAGGATCAGAAGAAACTCCAGGCGCAGATCAATGTGTACGAGGCGCGGACGGCGATGAGCCCCGCGATTGAAGAGCAATACCGGGAACTGACGCGCGACTATGACAACGCGCAGAGCTTTTACCGGGATTTGCTGGCCAAGAAAAGCTCGGCGGATGAAGCCTACAACATGGAGAACGAGCAGGAAGGCGAGCAGATGGTGATCCTGACGCCCGCGCAACTGCCGGACGCTCCAAGTTTTCCGGTGCGCTGGATGCTGGCGGCGGGAGGATTTGGAGGCGGCCTTGGGCTGGGCGTGCTGATCGCGGTCTGGATCGAGTTCAGCGACCGCTCGATTCGCACGGAGAAGGATATTTCCATGGCGATGGATCTGCCCATGCTGATCTCGGTGCCATGGCTGGGGGCGGAGCAGGAAGAAGCCGCGAATGGCAATGGCCGGCGCTCGTTCTGGGGACGGTCCGCACCTCCGGAAGAGCAAGAAAAGGTTGAGGTCTAGTGGTGCCCTATGTATAAGGAATTTTTTGGGCTTCGCGCCAATCCGTTTAACGTGAATCCGGACCCGCGTTTTTTGTACCTGACGCGGCACACGGAGGAAGCGCTCGCCTGCCTGACCTATGGCATCCAGAGCCGCAAGGGCTTTGTGCTGCTGACGGGCGAGGTGGGCACGGGCAAGACAACGCTGATCAACAAGTTGATGGAATGGCTGCGGGTGCAGCAGGTGGCGACGGCGTTTGTCTTCAACTCGCGCATGGACGTAACCCAACTGCTCGAGTACATGATGACGGATTTCGGCATTCCTTGCGAAACCAAGTCGAAGAGCCAGATGCTGCAGCGGCTCTACAGCTGGCTGCTGGACCGGTACCGGGCGGGCGAAACGGCGGTGCTGGTGATCGACGAGGCGCAGAATCTATCCGATGAAGTGCTGGAAGAAATCCGGATGATGACGAATCTGGAGACTTTTACGGAAAAGCTGCTGCAGATCGTGCTGGTGGGGCAGCCGGAATTGGAGCAGCGTTTGAAACAGCCGCAGTTGCGGCAGTTGCGGCAGCGGCTGACGCTGCGGGCAAAGACGCACGCCTTCAATCTGGAAGAAACGAAATCTTATATCGTGCAGCGGCTGCGGGTGGCGGGATCGAATGGCGAGGCAATTTTCGACCGGGAAGCGGCGGCGGCGATCTTTCGTTACTCGGCCGGCATACCGCGAGTGATCAATCTGTTATGCGAGCACTGCCTGGTCAGCGCCTTCGTCGATCAGCAAAAAATGGTGACGGCGGAGATTGTGGAATCAGTGGCGCGGGACTTCGATCTCGCCGATGGACTGGCGGTAGCGATGACGCCGCCGGCGCCGGCGCCGGCCGCGGCGCAAAAATTCGATCTGGTTGATGCTTTGCGAACGCTGGCGACGCTGGCCGACAAGCTGCGCCACACCGAACAATAGGAAATTGGGAAGGGAAGGAAACTATGAGCCGTATCCATGACGCATTGAAACGTGCCGAAGAGGAAAGAGCCGCAGCAATGGGCACGCATGTGGAGAATTCGCTGCAGCCGCTCGATCCGCAGGCGGTGGAGATGCCGAATCTGCAGGGCGGGAACGCGCCGGCGATGGGACCGGTATCGGGGTTTAGCTTTGAAGCGCTGCTGGCTCGCTGCCCGCAAACCGAGTGGAAACCCGACCCGAACCACATGCTGTTTTTCCAGGACGACGAGACGCGCGTGGGCACGGAAGAATTCCGCACGCTGCGCTCGCGGCTCTACCAGATCCGCGAGAAGATGCCGCTGAAGCGCATTCTGGTTACGAGCGCGATGCCGCGAGAGGGGAAGTCGTTCGTGGCGGCGAACATGGGGCAGGTGCTGGTGCGGCAGCATGGGCGGCGGGCGCTGGTGATCGATGGCGACCTGCGCAATCCGGGACAACACAGCAATTTCGGAGTGCCGCTGACGCCCGGACTCTCGGACTATCTTGCCGGGGAATGCGACGAATTTGCCATCATGCGGCGTGGGCAGATGGATAACCTGTTTTTCATTCCAGCGGGCCGCGTGATGCCGAGCGCTCCCGAGTTGCTGGCCAATGGCCGTCTCAAACTCCTGCTGCAGCGGTTCGAGCCGCTTTTTGACTGGATCATTGTCGATTCCTCGCCCGTCATTCCGGTTTCGGACCCGACGGTGGTTGCGGGTTATTGCGATGGCGTGTTGATGGTTGTGCGCTCGGAGGTAACGTCTTCCGATTTAGCCAAGCGTGCGCGCGAGGAGTTCCCGGAGAACCTGCTGCTGGGAGTGGTTCTGAACGGCACCATGGGACGGCATGCGCAGGCCAGGTACTACTACGGCGCATCGATGAGCCCTTATGTGAGCCCATACCTTACTCCGTATCGTAAGTAAACCGAGGCCTCGTGATCCGGCTCTTCAATGTCTATTATCCAGTCCGCACTCTGATCCTGCTGATCGGAGAGGCCCTGATAGTGGGGACCTCTCTACTCATGGGGGCGATGTATGCGAACTGGGATGATAGCTACCTGGTGCTTGTTTACGAGCACGGCTATCTGAAGATCATTGTGGCCACGCTGCTGGTACTGCTGGGCTCGTACTGGTTCGATCTTTACGACACGTCGCGGATCATCGGCAAGGGAGAATTGTATTTTCGGCTGCTGATGGTTCCGGGCCTGCTGGCGTTCGTTCTTGCGGTGGTCTCCTACTTCCGGCCGGAATATGTTCTGGGCAATGGGTCGACGGAAATCGGGGTGGTGATTCTTACGATTGCGCTGTTCGGGTGGAGGATCGGATTTTCATGGCTGATCCAGCTGCCGATTTTGATGGAGCGCGTGTATGTGCTGGGTACGGGAGAGAGGGCGCAGCGACTGGTGCAAGGTCTGCGGCAAAATCCGGAGATTGGAGTGGAAGTTGCGAGCTGGACGGGGAAAATGGAAGGGGCGGTGACCCGGGAATCGGTAGCGGAGCATCTGCTCGAAGTGGCCAGCAAGCAGAAGGTGCATCGAGTGATTGTCGCCATGCCGGACCGCCGCGGCACCATACCGATGAAGGAGCTTCTCGATCTCCGTATGCAGGGCGTCAAGGTCGAGGAAGCGACTTCGTGGCTGGAAAAGATATCGGGCAAGATTGAGGTAGAGAACCTGAATCCGAGCTGGATGGTGTTTGGGGAGGGATTCCGGCGAGGCAGCGCATTTCGTTTTGCGCGACGCTGGCTGTCGGTGGCGATCTCGCTTACGGGGCTGATTTTTGCATTGCCGCTGATCCCTTTTATCGTGCTGGCGATCAAATTCGATTCCAAGGGACCGGTTTTTTATACGCAGGCGCGGGTGGGAAAAGGGGGACGGGTTTTTAATGTGGTGAAGTTTCGCACCATGCGCCAGGATGCGGAGGCGGCGGGGGGACCGCAGTGGGCGGGGGACAACGATCCGCGAGTGACGCGGGTGGGGAGATTCCTGCGTTCGTCGCGGCTGGATGAGATTCCACAACTCTGGTGCGTGCTGAAGGGCGACATGGCATTTGTGGGACCGCGCCCGGAGCGGCCTGAGTTTGTGGAATGGCTTTCCCGGGAGATTCCATTTTACGGAGTGCGCCACATGGTAAGGCCGGGACTCACCGGATGGGCGCAGGTGAAGTACAAGTATGGGAGCACGGTGGCGGACGCGCGGGAAAAATTGCAGTACGACCTGTTTTATATGAAGAACGCATCCATCGGTCTGGACTTTATGATCATGTTTCTGACGATCAAGACGGTCATCCTGCGGCGTGGCGCGCAATGAAGATGAAGCTGGCGTTCTGGATATCGGCGGCATTGATCTGGTATTCGTACCTCGGTTATCCGCTATGGTTGTGGCTGCGGAGCCGATGGTCGCCGCGTCCGGTGCGGCGGGGAGCGGTCGAACCGGCGGTTTCGGCGGTGATGGTGGTTCGCAACGAAGAGGCGGGGATTGCGCGGAAGCTCGACAATTTGCTGGGCCTCGATTATCCAGCGGGGAAAATGGAAGTGGTGGTTGTCTCCGATGGATCGGACGATGGCACCGGGGCGGAACTGGCCCGGTATAGCGGCGACGGACGCGTGCGGACGATGCTGAAGGCCGAGTCTCATGGCAAGGCGGCGGGACTGAACGATGCCATCGAACTGGCGCGCGGCGAAGTGCTGCTTTTTACCGATGCGCGGCAGCAGATCGAGCCGGGCGCGCTGCGATTGCTGGTCGAAAATTTTGCCGATCCTGAAATTGGCGCGGCCAGCGGGGAACTCATGCTGGGCGATCCGGCAAGCGGCGAAGCGGGAAAAGGCATGGGCATGTATTGGCGGGTGGAGAAAAAAATACGAGAACTGGAATCGGCATCGGGGTCGGTGGTGGGCGCGACGGGGGCCATTTATTGTGCGCGCAAGAGTCTGGCCGGCCCGCTGCCAGAGGGCACGATTCTGGACGATGTTCTGCTGCCGATGCAGGTCGTGCAGCGCGGCGGGCGGGTGGTATTCGACTCCCGGGCGCGGGCGTGGGATTCGCCGAACCTGGGCGACCGGCGGGAGTTTTCCCGCAAAGTGCGGACGCTGAGCGGAAACTATCAATTGCTGCAGCTGGCGCCGTGGCTGCTAGGCCGGCAGAATTCCATACGGTTCGAATTTGTAAGCCACAAGCTGTCGCGGCTGGCGGCGCCCTTTGCTCTCCTTGGCCTGCTGATTTCCTCAATGTTTTTGCCGCAACCGTTTTACCGGATGGCGCTGTTTATGCAGCTGGGGTTTTACTTGCTCAGCCTGGCGGCGCTGGGAGGATTTAAGACGGGCCCGCTGACCCGGGTCGCGGACGCCGCGCGCACTTTTGTGGTTTTGAATACGGCGGCGATGGTGGCTTTTGTGAATTTTGTCACGGGAAAGAAGACGGTGTGGGCACGCTGATGGGATTGGATGCGGCGAGCGGATATCAAAAAAGGTGGGGGCGGCGTTGGGCAGCGAAGGGTCTAGTTAAGTAACGGCAGGGCACTGACGCATGGGGAACAAACTAATTCAGGTCCGATAATTAAGGGGTATTGTGGCGATTGGAAACAACGGGAACGTGGGAGCGCTAGCAGGGGCGGGGAAGCGTGCGGCCTATGCCACCGATCCGACCAAGAGCGCGTTCTTCTGGCTGAGCGCATTCTTCGTGGTTTACTGCGCGCGTCCGGAAGACTGGATTCCGGGGCTGACGATAATCCCGTTGGCAAAAATCACCGCCATCCTCGCCATGTGGGGGCTATTTAACAGTCTGGGACGGACGAAGCGCAATTACAAAGACCGGCCCAAGGAAGCCCGTCTGTTGCTGGCCATGATTATGTTGATGTACGTGGGCGCCTTTCTCTCTCCCATCTGGAGAGGCGGCGCGATCGTCAACACCATGGATTTTTCCAAGATTTACATTGCGTGGATGCTGGTATTCCTTTTGATCACGACCTTCGACCGGTTGCGCCGGATTATTTTCATCCAAGCGATTTCGGTGGTTTTGATTTGCGTGGTCTGCCTGATTAAAGGCCACAGTACGCCGCGCCTGGAAGGAGTGATCGGCGGCATCTACGGCAATCCCAACGACCTGGCATTTGCCATTGTCCTGTCGCTGCCTTTTGCGCTGGCGTTCATGCTGACAGCGAAGAGTCCGATCAAGAAAGCTTTTTGGTTCGTGGGAATGCTGTTCATGCTGGTGGCGATTTTTGAGACCGCCTCCCGAGCCGGTTTTATTAACCTGGTAATTTCCGGCAGCGTAACCCTTTATCACTTTGCTATCAAGGGCAAGCGAATGTATCTTCTGGTGGCAACCGCGTTTCTCACGGTGATCATCGGAATCGGCGCCGGCGGAAAACTCTATGATCGCTTCCATGCGCTCACCAGCAATACCAGCGGGGCGGGACACAAAACCGATGAAGCGGAAGGATCCTACGAAGATCGAATGTTCCTGATGAAACGCGCCGTGGACGGCATTATTAATTACCCGATTTTTGGCGTGGGAGCGCGCAACTTTCCCACCTATTCGTTGATCTGGCACGATGTGCATATGACATATCTTCAGATTGCAGTAGAAGGTGGAATCCCAGTCGGCATCCTCTTCCTCATGTTCTTCCGGCGAGCGTTCGTGAATCTGAAGATTCTGAAAAAAGAGAAGAATCTTGACGAAGATATCGTTTTGTTCGTGGGAGCGCTTTACAGTTCGCTGGTCGGATTTGTTATAGGGGCGTTATTCGCTCCCGAGGCTTATCAGCTGTTTCCGTATTACTCCGTTGCCTTTACCGCGGCGTTGTTGCAGACAATTCGAGAACGAGAACAAACTCCCGGCTCGGTGGCGCCGCCACCGGTGAAGCCGAGGCATTTCCTGGAGGTTTATGCCAATCGCGGAACAACCGGCGCAGTGTCCCCTGTCCGCTGACTTGCAGGCGATCCTGCGTTGCCTGAGCTGCAGCTCCGAACTTGAGAGCGACAAGCTGGGAGGATTCGTGTGTCCAAGGTGCAAGCGCGCCTATCCTAAAGTGAACGGGATCGGACGATTCGTCGACGCGCAGCACTATGCGGCAAGCTTCGGCTTCCAATGGCACCGCTATCAGAAGACGCAACTGGATCACGACGAGGTGCGCGAGTCCGACCGCAACTTCCGCATCAAGACGGCTCTTCGTCCGGAGGAGCTGCAAGGCAAACTGGTGCTGGATGTGGGCTGTGGGATGGGCCGATTCGCAGAAGTTGCCACACGCTGGGGGGCGCGCGTTGTGGGTGTGGACCTGAGCGCGGCCGCAGAAGTCGCAGCCAAAAATCTGGCCGCCCGCGAATTTGTGGCATTCCAGGCGGATGCGTTTGCTTTGCCCTTCGCGCCGGAAAGCTTCGACATCATTTACAGCGTGGGCGTGCTGCATCACACGCCGGATTGCGAAGCGGCGGTGAAATCACTGGCAAAGTATCTGAAGCCGGGCGGGATTCTGGCCGTGTGGCTGTATAGCGGATACAACAAATGGTACCGCTTCAGCGATTTCTGGCGGCGCTATACGAGCGGGATGAAGCCGCAGACGCTGCACGGCATTCTTAGGGTCGCGGTGCCGGCAATCTACAACACGCAAACGGTGCTGAAGAAGATTCCGCTGGTGGGGAGGCCGGCAGCGGGACTGGTGCAGCATGTGTTTCCGGTGAACCGGCAGCCCGATCCCGAGGCGCGAATGCTCGACACCTTCGACTGGTATTCGCCGAAATATCAATCGAAGCATACCTACGAGCAAGTCTTCCGGTGGTACGAAGCGATGGGAATGGAAGACATGAAGATAGGAGATTATGCGATCGCCGTCCGCGGCCGCAAACCGCTGAAATAGCGATGCACGAAATTCCAGTGCGGGTGAAGCGCAACTGAGACACGCGAAATATCATGACCCTGAGAAAGAAGGTCGCCTACGCAAGGAAGGTTCTGCCCGCGGCAACATGGACGGGACTTCGGAGGGCGGCGTCTGGAGCGGTCCATTTGATTTTTGCGCTTGCCGACCATTTTGAACCGGCCATCGATCCTTCCGATGGAACCAAGCGCGTGCCGCGACAGGAGCAAGAACGCCGACTGGAGCAGTGGGGCCGAGAGTATCCCAGGGCGGCAGAGAAATGGCTTGACCACGACGGCCGTCCTTTCGTGCACACATATTTTTATCCCGCGGAACAATATGACGAAGGGCTGCTGGGTATGCTGGCAGAGCACTGCCACCGGGGCTGGGGCGAGATTGAGATTCACCTTCATCATGGCATGGCAGGAGGCCCGGACACGGCTGAGAACACACGGCGTCTGCTGACCGAATTTCGCGACCTGCTGGCGTTCCGGCATCGTTCACTTTCCGCAGAAAAAGGATCGTCGCAGCCCCGCTATGCTTTTGTGCATGGGAATTGGGCGCTGGCCAATTCTGGAGGGGGACGCGGTTGTGGCGTCGATTCCGAGATGCAGATTCTGGCTGAAACGGGCTGCTATGCGGATATGACTCTTCCAACCTCGGTATTGAATCCGGCACAGATCGCAAAAATCAATTCGCTTTATGAATGCGCGCTGCCGCTGAGTGAGGCGGCGCCGCACCGGAAGGGTCATGATCTGACTGTAGGCCGCGCGCCGCGAACGTTTCCGCTGATGATCCAGGGACCGCTGGTGATCGACGTTGCTGGCACTATGCGACGGGCAAAGCCGGCGATCGAGAATGGGGCCATCGTGGGATCGCATCCGATGACGCTGGCGCGCCTTGCGCTGTGGAAGCGGGCGCAGATTCGAGTGGCGGGACGGCCGGACTGGTTATTTATCAAGCTGCATTGCCATGGTATGGATCCAAGACAGCAAGACGAGGTTGTGGGCGCGGCGTTTCAAAGTTTTCTAAAGGATCTGACGGAGGGCGCGCGCGACCGCAAAGAGACTCTGCATTTTGTTACGGCGCGGGAGATGACCAATATCCTGCTGGCGGCCTGCGAGGGGCGCGAGGGCAACCCGGGGGATTTTCGCGACTATCGTTTCCGGCGCTTTGCCGAAGTGCAGCCGTCACCCCATGACAGCGGTGCGGGAGAAAGCGCGAAGAAAGATTCCAGCGCGCATCCCGTGGGTTTGAAAGGATAGAGCAGGCCATGTGTGGAATTGCCGGAGTCGTGAGCAGCAGCCGCGAGAGCAATATCACGGAAGGTCTGGTGCGCCACATGTGCGATCAGATCGTCTACCGCGGCCCGGACGACGAAGGCATTTATGTAGAAGAGGGCGCGGGGCTAGGCATGCGCCGGCTTTCCATCATCGATCTGGCGGGCGGCCACCAGCCAGTGTTCAATGAAGACCGCAGCGCATGGATCGTGTTCAACGGCGAAATCTACAATTTTCCCGAGTTGCGGCCGGAACTTGAAAAACGTGGACATCGTTTTTACACCAAGACCGACACCGAAGTCATCATTCACCTTTATGAGGAGATGGGGGCTGACTGTGTCAAGAAGCTGCGCGGGATGTTTGGGCTGGCGATCTACGACAAGACCAAGCGCAAACTGATTTTGGCGCGCGACCGTCTCGGGAAGAAGCCTCTGCACTACGCTCTGCACAAGGGCAATCTGTACTTCGGATCGGAAATCAAGAGCATTCTGCGAGTGGCACCGGAGCTGGCCGAGGTCAATAACCAGGCGCTTCTGGAGTACCTGTATTACGGTTATGTGCCGGAGCCGCTGACGGCTTTTACGGGAATTCATAAACTCCCGTCAGGGCACTTGCTGGAGTTCGAAAACGGCCAGATCAAGGTAAGGCAATATTGGGATCTCCCGGAATACAACACGTATGCTCCGAAAAGCGAAGAAGAGTGTCTTGAGGAAATGGAACGGCTGCTTTTTGAAGCGACCAAGATTCGTCTGATTTCGGATGTTCCGCTGGGTGCGTTTTTGAGCGGAGGCACGGATTCCTCGACAGTGGTTGGGTTGATGGCGCGAGCGAGCGCGGGGCCGGTCAAAACGTTTTCTATCGGCTTCAAGAAAGACGACTTCAATGAAGCCCAATACGCACGCATCGTGGCGAAGAAGTTCGGCACCGATCATCACGAGATGATTCTCGAGCCGAACGTGGTCGAGACGGTTGAGCACCTGACATCATCGCTGGAGGAGCCGTTCGGCGACTCTTCCATGCTGCCAACTTATTATGTGTCGAAAATGGCGCGGGAGCACGTAACGGTCGCGCTTTCCGGCGATGGAGGCGATGAGCTTTTTGCCGGATACGATCACTATCGCGCGCATGCAGGGCGGCGGATCTTCGAGCACATTCCAGAATGGGCGCGCAAATTTTATCGCAACCGCTTATTTTCGCATTTGCCGAAGGGCATGAAAGGGCGCAAATTCAGCTACAACGTTTCGCTGCCGGGTCCAGAACGCTATGTGGATGCACTGGCGTTCATTCCGGCATTCGAACGGGATACACCGCTGCTGTCAGACGATTTTCGCGCCATACTGCTCGGAGGGGACGACCCCGGAAACGTGCTGTGGCGGCGTTTTGCGGCTGCGCCGACAAGGGATCCAGTGAGCCAGACTCTTTACGTAGACACAAAAACCTACATGGTCGATGACATCCTGACCAAGGTGGACCGGATGAGCATGCTGAATTCGCTCGAGGTGCGGGTTCCGATTCTCGATCATGTGTTTGTGGAGTGGGCCACGGGCCTGGGAGCGAACTGGAAGCTGCGCGATGGCAAGCATCAAAAATACATCCTGCGCAAGCTTGCCGAGCGCATCGGAGTGCCCCGGGAGGTGCTTTACCGGCGAAAGCAGGGATTTTCGCTGCCTCTGGTGCACTGGATGCGGCACGAACTTAAAGACATGCTGATGATGCTGCTGGAACCGCGCACGCTGGAGCGCGGATATTTTCTGCCGAGCGGCGTTCGGGCTGTAATGGACGACTATTTAGTGCGCAACCGGCTCAATACGGCGCGGCTGTGGCGGCTTTTGATATTTGAGCTCTGGCACCGAAATTTCCTTGAAAAATACGTTAGGCCAGCCGCACTTTGCATTTCTCCGGTGACCGCAGATTCGCGCAGGCAAACTGCGCGCGCGCCCGTATTAGAGCCTGCGGCGGCAGGAGAATAGCCCGGTGCCGAGTACGGATGAGGCGCGCCCGCGTCCGACGATCCATCCTGCAATCAAACGCGCTGGGCTGTTTCTGATGGTCAACACATTTGAAACAGGTGGATCGGAGCGGCAGTTTGCGGTGCTTGCGCAAAACCTGAGCGATTCTAAATTTCAGATTCATCTCGGATGCCTGAGCCGGCATGGGGCGCTGGCCGATCAATTTGCCGGTGTTCCGCAATTCCCCTTGGGCGGAAGTTTATTTGGCTTGCAGTCGCTGAGGACGCGGCTCAACCTGCGCCGCCATCTGCGAACGAACCGGGTTGAGATCGCACACGCATTCGATTTCTATGCCAACCTCACGTTGATTCCGGCGGCTCGTCTGGCAGGTTTGCCGGTGGTCATCGGCAGCCATCGGCAGCTTGGAGATCTAATGACGCGGGGGCAGTTTCGCGCGCAGGCCGCCGCATTTCGTTTATGCGACGCGGTTGTGTGCAATTCGCAGGCTGCGGCGAACAGCCTTGTGGCCGCGGGGCTTCCTCGCCAAAAGCTGGAGGTAATAGGAAATGCCTTGCCCATCGCGGATTTCGATGGCGTTGCCCCGGCACTCGAACGACGCTCTGGCACGCTGCGCGTGGGGATGGTCGCGCGCATGAATGCCCACTACAAGAATCATGCGGGTTTTCTGCGTATGGCTGCGGCTATTCATGGCAAGATGCCCAGCGTCGAATTCGTGCTCGTAGGAGACGGCCCGCTGCGCGGTGAGCTGGAGGCACAAGCCGCAGCCCTGGGGCTGCAAGAACACGCCATCTTTCCCGGCGACCGGCGCGATATTCCGGCTGTGCTCGCCTCGCTTGATGTTGCAGTTCTCACCTCGGACTCGGAGAGCTTGTCGAACGTTATTCTCGAAAGTATGGCGGCGCGGTTGCCAACTGTTGCTTACAATGTTGGGGGAAATGCCGAACTAATCGACAAAGACAGGGGAATATTGGTTGAAGCCGGAAGGGAAGACGAATTCGCGGCTGCCATTCTACGACTGCTTTGCGATGCGCGCCTCCGCGAACATCTTGGAGCCAATGGCCGCCGGTTTGTAGAAGAGAATTTCAGCCTCGATCGCGTATGCCTGCGCTATGAGGAACTCTATTTGAATTTGCTCGATCGAAAACGCCGGAGAAATGCGGCCGGATGAGCGACGCGGCGGCATCGACAGAGAAGCGCATAAAGGTGGCGATTGTCGCGCCCAGTTTACGCTACGTTGGAGGCCAATCGGCGCAGGCCGACTTGTTATTGCGGCTCTGGCGAAACGATTCGAAAATCGACACGAGCTTCATCGCCGTCGATCCGCCCCTGCCGCGCGTATTGTCGTGGGCTAATGGGATTCCGGGGCTGCGTACAGCGCTGCGTGAGCCTATCTACTTGTGGCATTTGTGGCGCGGACTGAGAGATGTTGAGGTCGCGCACATTTTCTCGGCTTCCTATTGGTCTTTTCTCCTGGCGCCAGCTCCGGCATGGCTGGTGGCGAAACTGCTCGGGAAAAAAACGATCATCAACTATCACAGCGGTGAGGCGCGGGATCATTTGAAGCGCTTTCGCTCCGGAACATTTGTCCTCTCGCGGGCGGATGAGATTGTTGTGCAATCCGGATATCTCGTCGATGTTTTTGGTGAGTTCGGATTGCGCGCACTTGTTGTTCCCAACCTTGTCGATCTCTCGCAGTTTTGCTATCGCGAGCGGAAGCCGCTGCGTCCGCACCTGGTTTGCACGCGCGGATTCTCGCCATATTACAGTGTGGACGTAGTGGTAAAGGCATTCGCCGAGGTGAAGAAGGAATATCCGGATGCGAGCCTCGATCTGGTGGGCGGCGGCCCGCTGGAAAATGAAGTGCGCAAGTTGGTCGCCGATCTGAAGCTTAGCGGCGTGAATTTTACTGGCGTCGCGTCACGCGCGGAGATTGGCAGGTACTACGATCAAGCCGATATTTTTATTAATGCGTCATGGCTTGATAACATGCCGGTTTCGGTGATTGAGGCTTTTGGCGCGGGAACTCCGGTTGTAACGACTGCGCCTGAGTCGATGCGTTACCTGGTTGATCATGAGCGGACTGGATTGCTCTCGGCAGTCGGCGACGAAAAGGCGTTAGCGGCGAATGTGATTCGCCTGTTGCGGGAACCAGCCCTCGCCGCCGCACTGGCGAAGAGCGCGTATGAAGAATCGCGAAAGTACACGTGGGATGCAGTGCGCGGCCAGTGGATCGAGGCGTATCGAGCAGTTTTCGGGTAAGTAAGTGTTACGAGGTTGAGACTAAATTTATTTCACGCGCGGCAATTTCCTCGTGTGCTTCGCCTTCCAGGCAGACGCGGTGCCACAGTTCCAGGTTCAGCAGACGCCAGATGCGGTCATAGTTGTCGCGATGTTTCGCGCGATGCTCGTCAATCAGTTTTTCGATGGCTTCGCGGCGGAAGTATCCGCGATCGAGGCTTCGTGGTTCGAGCAACATGGCTCGGATGTTTTCCAGTCGCGAACCGGCAAGCCATCCGCTCCACGGCGTGGGGAAGCCGAGCTTGGGACGATAAATAATCTCGTGCGGCAGCAAATCCTCCACCGCTTTTTTCAGGATTCGTTTCCCCGTGAGTCCCTGCAGTTGCTCTTCGCGCGGAATGCGCGTGGCGAATTCGACCAGCACGTGATCGAGAAATGGCACACGGCTTTCGATTGACGCGGCCATGCTCATGTTGTCCTGCTTCATGAGCAGTTCGACCAGGTAGGTCTTGATGTCCGTGTAGAGCAGGCGCTGCAGCATTGCGCCGCCCGCCTGAGTGGCCGAGCGGTCCCAGTATGCCAGCACATTCTTGTAAGCGGTTGCCGGGGCAAATTCGCGCGCGAACTCGGAGCTCAGCAGGCCCTGCTGCTCCACGCCACTGAATGCGGAAAAGAAATTATCGAAATAGAAGGAATCCCAAGCCTCGCCGTCTTTGCCCACGAATGTGTGTTCGAGCTTGCGGCGCAGAGTCGCCCCGAGCAGAGACGAATCCGCGACCGAATTGCGCAGCGCGCGGCGCAGAGCGCTTGGAACGAGCGCGCGATAGGCGCGATCCATGGCTGCATTTTTGAGCGTGAAGGCATAGCGAGTGTAGCCAGCCAACGTTTCGTCGCTGCCTTCGCCGGTGAGCACCACCGTGACGCGCTCGCGCGCGAGCTTTGCGACGAAGTACAAAGAGACGCTGGACGGCCAGACGATCGGCTCATCTTCATGCCAGATCAGGTGAGGCAGCGCATCGAAGAAATCATCCTCGCCAACCAGTACTTCGCGATGTTGGGACTTGATATGCTGCGCAACCGTTCGTGCAAAGGGCAGTTCGCTGTAGGCCTGCTCGCGGTAGCCCACGGAAAAAGTTTCGACTGGCTCGCGGCGAATCTTAGTCATGAGAGCGGCCACGGCGCTCGAATCAAGGCCTCCGCTTAGAAAGACCCCGAGCGGGACGTCGCTCATGAGGTGGCTTTGGACCGCGCCTTCGAGTAACTCGCGATAACTCTGAACGTAGTAGCTCTCGTCGCGCGACTCATGCGGCCTCGACGCGTCCAGATCCCAATACTGGCGAATATCGGCGAGGCCGTCAGGGCCAACGGTCATGGTGTGGCCGGGCGGCAGCTTTTTGATCCCGGAATAAAAAGTATCTTCACCGGAAAGATAGCCGAAAGCGAGAAATTCGGGCAGCGATGAGCGATTGAACTCCGGACGAATGCCGCCGTGCGCGAAAAGGACTTTAATTTCTGAGCCGAACAGCAGGCGCTCCGGCGTGAGCTTGTAATAAAGCGGCTTGATGCCCAGGCGGTCGCGGGCGATGAATAGAGTTTTTGTGTTGCGATTCCAGATAGCGAAGGCAAACATGCCGCGCAAGTGCTGCACGCAATCGGCGCCATATTCCTCAAAGGCGTGGACGATGGTTTCCGTGTCGCTATGAGTGCTGTAGCGGTGGCCTCGCGCGATGAGCTGCTCGCGCAGCGCGGCGTGATTGTAGATTTCGCCATTGAACACGATCCAGAGCGAGCCATCCTCATTGGAAATGGGCTGGTGACCGGTGGCCAGATCGACAATGCTGAGGCGGCGCATGCCGATGGCAAGAGGACCGTCAGTGTAGAAGCCTTCGTCATCCGGACCGCGATGCGTTATCACGCGGCACATTTCCCGGAGCGCGGTGGCGTTGGCTCGTGAGTTGCGTCCGAATTCAACAATTCCGGCGATGCCGCACATATCAGTGTTTCTCCGCGTAAGAAGACATTGAGCTTGCATTATTGGATGCCGGAGCGTTGCCGGTAAGTTCATCAAACAATGCGGTGGTCGCAAAGGGGGCAGACTCGGCTTGTGGCGCGGCATCTGGCACCCGCCACTCACAGTATTTGGAGTGCTTGGATATCGTAAGCAATGGCCGCCCCTGCCAGTCGACTCTTGTGCCGCCAATGACGATCAACTGCGCGAGCTTGTCGTTCTGCATGCGGCAATAGAGCAGCTCGGCGTCGGATGTCCAGGGGCCAACGCTCCAAGGTTGTTCGCCACGCGCTTGGCTGCCCAGCGTAGTCCCTAGCGCATGGTCGAGCGAAAAGATGAATTCGTGTTTGTCTGGGCCGAGGTGGAGTTCGTAAGACTGGGCTGCGCCGTGACGAAAAGTGGTCATGCTCGCGTGCGCGGCGATGCCCGCGCTCTCGCCGACGACGAAGGCGGTTGCGATTTCAGTTGGCAATTTGATGCGCGCTAGCGAGTGCACCCGCGGCGCGAGGTCGTAACGGCCATAGGCGGGAGAGAGTCTGCCTTCCGTGACGTTGGAATTCCAGGCTGTGCCGGCAGGCCAGATCATCCGAAGAGTCGGCTGGCTTGACTGAAGCTCGCAAGAAGCAGTTTCCGCGCGTCCAGCCCTGGGTTTCTCGGACTTCGACGCCATAATTTCGCACGGCCCGATCTGGCGCGCGCCGATGCCGCTCGCGAAATGCCAGTTTAGTTCGAGGTCGTGTTCCGCCTGACCAAGCATTACATCGCGCACCAGCCAGATGCCGGCGCGGCTGGAGTTACCCGCGCGGACGCGATTGCTTCCGGGGAAATCATTGTGTGCGCCATCACTTTCCGCGCGACCACTTTTCGTGTGAGCGTTTTCGAGACGGGTATCCTCATACCCGTTGATGCGCAAAACCAATCGTCGATGTGTTACGGGGTCGGCGAGACGCGCGTATCCGTTATGGCTGCCGGCGAAGCAGGTGAAGGTTCGTCCCGCGACAAAATTCTCAGCCTGGGGCGCGGGAATGTCCCTCCAGGAAAACGGTTCGGCTGGAACGGCTTGGTCGAGGCCATCGACGCGCAGCGTGTTGTGTGCCGCGGTTCCGCGAAAGTTATTTCGCTCGGCTGGATCGGACGAGATGTAAACGCCGCTGCCCGAATCTACAAGCCAGCGCGAGCCGTCGATGGTCAAACGCAGGCTAAGCGCATCGGCATGGCCGTGCCCGCAACGGCCCGTGCCTTGCGGCCCGGCATCGATCATCATGACTTGCGGCAGAGGCGAAGAATCGGCGAGCACGTAGATGCCGCCATCGGGAAACGCAGCTGAAACGATCGCTGAGCGGGACGATGCGGGCAACGCTGCAGTTGAGGCTGGAGCCGACGCTGAACTTGGCGGCGCGGTTGCCCGCGAACCCGCGCTGGGCTTGTCCTTCGGAGCCAGCGCAGCGACGGCGCGATCTCCAAAAAGCCAGATCGATTCTTCTGTCAGGTGCGCAAGCGGGAGACCATCACGGCGAAAGGCGAGAGCTCCTATGGCAAGCGGGTCGGTCATGTTCTCAGTTTGATTGCGCCGCGGATTGAATAACCGGCCGCCATCGTCGTCGCCAAAACCCTCGGCTGGACCAGCCTGGGCCAGCGCAGCAATGACGTTGAGCATCTTGCGCAGCACGTCGTCGAAAGCCGGCGGAATTTGAATGTTGTTGGCCGCGGCAAGCGTTCGCGCGTGCAGAAAGAAGTCGAGCGCGTAGACGTGATAATAGAGCGACTGTTCGAAATAAACTCCGTCGGGACGAACCTGCCGTCCGGCTTCGCGCACCACGATATTCCAGCCGTCCTTCTTCCAGCGCGCGGCGTGCGGCATTTGAGGATAGAGTGTGCCCAGAAAAAACATCGCGGCCGCTTCACCCAAGAGATGGGTATTGGGAGAAAAATATGTAGATAGATAGCGCTCGATGTAACGGCCGTGAAAGGCCAGGGCGGAAAGAAGCTCGGCGCGAAATTCGGCGTAGGCTGGAGCCTCGGCCAGCAGATGATCGACCCAAATCCACGACAGGCTGCGAAACGCGACCTCGAGCGTGCTTCCCCAGTTGATGCCCAGCGGATAGGGATTGGATTCGATCCAATTCCGCCACTGCGCCGTCAACTCGCCAACATACTTATCTTCGCGCGTGAGCAGCCATGCCTTCGCCAGGGTAACCAGATGCTGATGACGATTCAGCTCCCAGGTAACTTTGTGATCGCCAACCGCCGCGAATTCGAGGAAGGGAATTTTGAAGCAGGGAATGAGGGGCGCGCGTTTTCCATGAACGGGATCAAGGTGCCAGTCGATGGCGCCATCTTTGTCGCTGAAAACAAGATTTTCATAACCCAGCAGGCGGAAGCGGTGGGCGCAAATTTCATCCGCCTCGCGCACGATAGCGGCAGCTTCGATGGGCAGGTGTGTGAGGAGCAACTTGGCGCGGGATGCGGCTTCGCCGCGCTCAAAAAAGAATTTGCCTCGCGAAGAAGGGTCGTGCAGGCGAATGGCGGCAGGCCGCAAGCCGGCCTTATGCCGCAACAGATCGGCCCGCTTATGGAGCTCCTGCGCAAGGCGCGTGCGAAGCTCGTCCCCGCTCATGCGGGCAGCGCGCGACAGCTTGGTTTGCCATCCGGAAGTCACAGATTCTCATATCTTACATGCTGGAAATTGCTGGGGAATCAAACAGAGCATTCTTTGGTTATCTTCGTAAGCCGTTGCTTCTGTAGTATGTTTTATACGGCGCTGCTGCGGATCTGGGATTATCGCGGTTGCTCCGACAGGTTCGCGATATGGTTTGGTAAATGCTCGTATGTCATTGATACTAAGTATGTTACCTGACTATCGTAACCTCGGGCGCTGGGCATCGTGAGAGCTCTAGCGTGAGATTCGCGCCATGAGCGCAGTCATAGGAGAACTTGCTTTGGGTAAGTCCGTCAGCATTTTTGGGTTGGGATATGTTGGGTCGGTCTCGGCGGCGTGTTTTGCGTCGATGGGGCACAAGGTCATTGGTGTCGATGTGAGCATGGCGAAAGTTGAGATGCTCGACTCGGGGCGCACTCCGATCATTGAGGCGCGCATGAGTGAAATGGTGGCGGAGGCCAACAAGGCGTGCCGTCTGCATGCCACGACCAATGCGACCGAAGCCGTGTTGAACAGCGACGTGTCGTTTGTTTGCGTGGGCACGCCCAGCCTGAAGAATGGCAAGCTCGATCTGAGTCACATCGCGAGCGTGGCGCGCGAAATTGGCGCGGCCATCCGGCAGAAGAAGTCTCCGCATGTGTTTGTGCTGCGGAGCACGGTGCTGCCGGGAACGACTGAGACTGTTGCATTGCCGATTCTCGAAAAAGAGAGCGGCAAAAAGTGCGGGCGCGATTTCACGGTTTGTTACAACCCTGAGTTCATGCGCGAAGGCAGCGCGGTTGCCGACTTTCTCAATCCTCCGTACACGATCCTGGGAGCGAGCGACAAGAATCATCTTGCGCCACTGCGCGAACTCTACAAAGACGTTCCGGCCCCGCTTTACGAGACGACAATTCCCGTGGCTGAGATGGTTAAATATTTCTCCAACTGCTATCACGCGCTGAAGGTCGGCTTTGCCAATGAGATGGGAACGATGTGCAAGCACCTTGGCGTGGATGCGCATGAAGTCACGAAGATATTCACGTCGGACACGAAGCTGAATATATCTCCGGCATATCTTTCGCCCGGATTCGCGTTTGGCGGATCGTGCCTGCCGAAGGATTTGCGAGCCATCACTTATAAAGCAAAAGAGCTGGACCTAAAGCTGCCCGTGCTGGAATCGTTGATGCCAAGCAATGCCGAGCACATCGATCGCGCGGTGGATATGGTGATGAGCACGGGCAAGAAGAAAATCGCGCAGCTTGGGCTGAGCTTTAAGGCTGGAACGGACGATCTCCGAGAAAGCCCGCAGGTGCAGTTGATCAAGCGGTTGATGGGGGAAGGCCTGGAAGTGCGCGTGTGGGATGAAGACGTTTCGCTCGGACGCCTGGCGGGCGCGAACCGGCAGTACATCGAAGAAGTGATTCCGCACATAGGGTCGGTGCTGACGGCCGATCTGGAGAGTGTAATGCGCGCTGCCGAGGTGGTGATTCTTGGCAATAAATCGGCGAGCCGCGAGCGGCTGGCAAAATATCTGCGGCCGGAGCAGATTGTGATCGATCTGATCCATCTGGATCAAATGAAGCGGCCCGAAGGCGCGAAGACCTATGAAGGGATTTGCTGGTAGGGCGTGGAATTTTGTACGAAAGTTATCCGTTGTGGCTCAGGCTCATGAGTTCAGCTACCCCTCCAAGCACTTCCATTTCTAGCTTCTTTCTTCCTCATTTCCGATGACCATGCGGTCAAGGGTTGCCATGCGTGCCAGGGGCGTCTTGGATTTGAGCCAGAGCTTGAGGTCGTAATACCGGGGATAAAGAAAGGACATTAAGCTTACTGCCAGTCCGGGCTGCAACTGCGCCCGAGGTGTAGCGAGAGGGTATCCGGTTTCCTGGAGTAGCTCGCCGATCACACATTCCACCTGAATGATCTGCTGGGGAGAAAGAACTGTCTTCCACCGTCCGATTGGGCTAGCGGCTTTCTCTTTCTCTTTGTCGGCGGAAAATGACGAATTCGGAGTTACCACCGATCCCATGGCATGCTGGTGGATGTAGTCATAGTCAAGATCGTGATCGATGAATGCGCCGATCCGCGCCAAAGACTCGCGGGGATGCTCCACCACGTCTTCATAGTGAATTTCCATGTAGTCGGCGCCAAGCTGCGCCCCATACTTGCGACCCTTGCCGACCATCCAGCGCCAATATAATGCGGGCGGAATCAGAGGACGCTTTTTATCCCAAGGCAGAGGCCTGATCCAACCGATGCGGTTGAGCGACGCAGTGACGTCGCGGCCGTCGCGGATGATGTGAACGACCAGCGCGTCGGGAATGAGTTTCTTGATGATTGGGACGTAGAGCAGGTGCGGAGGCGTGCAGTCAGCCCAGCGCACAGCGCCCTGCTTGCGGGCGATGGTATCCATGAGGATGCGCAGGAAGTCGCCGGGATTGCGGCAGTCGTTGAGGATGCTGGATTCGATCTCCTCACGGGTAAGACCGGAGCGATGGAAAAGTTTGCTGTGAAGCCACTGATCGAGCATGGCGCGGCGGTTCTTGCGCCGGGATAGATCACCAAAGCGGAAGCCCAGCAGATTGAATGCATTGCTCTCCGTGTGGTAAATGGCGAAACCGCCGGCCGAAAGCAAAGTGTGATAAAGAAAAGTGGTTCCCGACCGGTCGCAGCCCAGCACGAAGACTGGAGCCTTGGAACGCTTACTGAGATTCCCCCCGGAATGGGTTTGCTCTTGCTCGATAGATGGGGAAGCTGGATTCATTTAGCGGTCAACTTGGCTGCCAAAAAAGACATCTGGGATGCCATAAGCGACCACCGGGACTAACAAACAGGCTTGAGAATGTCCTATAGGCCTCGATTTTGGGGCATCGAGGCGTGCGGTCGTCTGACAAAGAAAGTTTATCACGCGGTGCAGAGTTGTTTCGGCAAAGCCCCCCGGTATCAGCGGTTACGGAAGTTTCGGATTAAGAAACCGTGGCTATTCCACTCCAGCCAAAGCTTGTTCCAAGCCTTCCATGTCGGCTCCCAAGTCGCGGCCGTCGGTTGCGGCTCCCACGCCAGGGGAGACTTTCTTGCATCCTGGGCCTTTCTCATGGCAAAGCGGGGAATTGGCGGCGGTGCCGTCTTTGAAATCGCGAATGCCGCCATCCTCGGGGGAAGAAGGAAGGATTGTTCCGGCAGGCCAACCAGAGGCCCTGTCACCCATGATCATGTTCTTTTCGAATTGGAATGTGCTGAAGCATTCCTTCATTACGTCGCCGGGCCCACTTTTTTGCGCGCCCACCGCACAATTGGCCGGTCCGCCTCCGGCGGAGGCGACGGGTGGCCGCCTGTCGCCGATATAGAGCACATTGTTGCGAACAATCATGTTCTCCATCTTGGATCCGATATCCATGATGTTAAACAGAGAGCCGGGAACGAAAGCGGTGACGTGCTCGATCTGGACATCGTGCAAGGGAGGTTTATTGACCATCAGGAGCATGAACACGCCTCCGCCGTCGAACTCCTGACCACGAATCTGGTCCGCGAAAACGTCGTGAATACTATAGCGCCCGCCATCCGTGGAGGGGCCGCGCGCGACCGAGAGGACATTAGACACGTTAAAGACACTGGCCACATTGCGAATGCGGCAATAACGGATGGTCACATCACTGACACGGCATATGGGGCATTTGTCGTTCTGATTCTTCGGGGTAAGGACTACAGAAAAGCCGGCCTGAGTAAATCCTCCCCAGCTGCCTTCGAGCAGGTTGGCCTCGAACAGGACGCGCTGGGCATTCTTCAGTTCAAAATTATTCTTAACGATGACTGGCTTGCCCGTGGGGGTGGCGATGTATGCGGGATCGCCTTTTCTCCACATGAGCGGCTTAAAAAGATGATTACGGCGGATTTCAATGTCAACGGGAGTTGCGGTGGCGCCGGCCCCGCCAAAGATTATGTTTTCTCCCGATGATTCGAGGAAGTTGTTGAAGATCTTGAAGGTTCCCATGGGCCCGTCGCCGTTGCCGCCGCCGAGCGCGGTGGCGTCCGTGCATCGGCTCATTGCGATGCAGTTCAATCCACTGACGTAAGAATTGATGACGGCGATATATTGGGCGCCCTGAGCCATGGAAATGCCATGGGCGATCTCTTCGCCTTCAACGGGGTGAATGTAGTTACGGTCAAAGATAAGGTGGTCGCTGTGTTCGGTGCTAATGATGCGGTTGATGTTACCCTGCGAAATCCATTCAATGCCGATAAAGCGAACGTGGTCGCCGAGCGTTACGCCTCCCGATTTTGTGGCGGCAATTGTGGCCATGAGCCTGGCTGCGCCACCCGCTGGCTGCGCGAAGGGCGGTCGCCCCGGAAGAGCGGCTATACCTGCCCATGCGGGAGAAATGCGCGTACCTTCAGAGGGAAGTTTGGAATCTGGAGTGTCGGTGCGGATTGTGATGTAATGGCCTTCGTCGCACTTCTTCTCGGGCAGTTCCTTTATCTCGTAAGACGCTCCCGCTTGCAGGAGCAGTGTGTCTCCGCACTTTGCGCCTTCGACAGCGCCGGTGAGATCGGCCTTCGCACTGACGGAGATTTGTTTTCCAGGAGAGGGCGTTCCATCGAGAGCGGTGTAATAGCAAGTCTTGGGCAGCTCCGCGACCCCATCTTTGTCGCCGAAGTGGGGGATATTGCCTTTTCCGCAGTATGCATTTTCACTGGTGGGTGGCGCAGACGCGGTTGCCACAGCGGCCGATACCAGAATAAAAGGAATAAGTGCCCAAGAAAGGACTGCGCGGGACGGATTAAAGCGAGAGCGCTGCCAATGAATCCGAAAAACCATTTTTGCTTTCTCCTGGCCTGCGCCAAGCCGCCCCAAACGCATACGCAGGCTCAAGGATCAAGATAACACGGAGCTAAGGCTCGTTTGATTTGGTCAGAAGGCGCGAAAAGCGGCAGCTTTGGCGGACTGCTCTGCTTCCCGCGGAAGAAAAGAAAGGTCCGCGGGACCCGCGGACCTTTCGATAATCAAGTTGAGTACGATCACGCAGCTAAGGGACGTTTGCAAGCTGTTGCATCAGTCCGGCAACGTCGGCTCCCAGATCCTTCCCGTCAGTGCCCTTGTTCTTGTAGGGGCTGCTCGGCAGCAGTTCGTAGTTTCCTCCGTTTCCCCCATTGAAGTTTACGAATTGCACCGCAGCTGGCGAACTCGGAAACATATTGTCCTTGGGCCACGATGAAGGCGGGAATGCAGAAGGACTCGCGATCAGTCCATTGTTCTGGAAGTTGTAGGTTGTGAAGCATTTTGAAATAGTTGTCATGGGGACGTCTTTCTCAGCGCAAGTCCGGCCGGCTGATTCGCCGAACGCATTCCAGATGGGGTGCGCGGCGGTCAAAACCAGGTTGTTGGTAAAGACGAGCCCGAACATCGGCGGGTTGCGCTCATCGTTAGAGGTCACCATAAGATGGCTGGTGGCATCGGAGAAGGCGGTGACATGGTTGATAGTGATGGTGTTAATTGGATTTTGCTGCCAGCCATTGAAGATTTCGAAAGCCACACCCTCGCCATCATAGCTGGTGCTGAGATCATCGAGGACAAGGTCATGGAGGCTGAAGCGGGTGCCGGCTAGCGCCTGAACTCCCCCTTGAGGTTTCGCGGATGCGATCTCAATGCCGCCACCGGCATGCGAGATCTGATCGTAGCGGATGGTCACATCCGTGACCTGGCAAAGGGGGCAAACATTCTGGCCCGACGTAGTACGTTGATTTTTGGGTGTCAGCAGGATGGAATAACCATGCTGGGTGAAGCCGCCCCAGTTGTCCTCAAACAGATTGGCTTGGATAAGAACGCGCACGGCATTCTTGAGTTCCAGGTGATTCTTCACGATAAACGGGTTGCCGTCGGTGGATCCCACGAAGTTGGGATTTCCAGGCATCCACTGCCAGGGCTTAAAGAAGTGGTTGCCCTGGATGGTGATATCGGTGGGCGTTTTGTTGGCGGGGCCGCCGCCGAACATGACTTCTTCGCCGGAGGCTTCCAGGAAGTTGTCTTGTATGAGATAAGGACCATCCTGGTTATTGCCGACGCCTCCAGCAATCGCATGAGCGTCAGTGCAAATGCCGGTGCGAGCAATGCAGTGAAAATCGTTCCAATACGAATCGAGCACGGCTATGTTGGTGCCACCGCTGCTGGCAAACCCTACTGAGGTTTCATCCTGCGCCTGTCCGTGCAACCAGGAACGATCCACAAAAATGTGGTCGGCCGTCCCCTCGAAGCTGATCAGGGACGCATTTCCCGATACGCCATAGGGACGAGTAAGTTCCAGCCCAATCAGCCGGTAATAATTCGCCCGGTTGGCAAACACGATTGGACCATTGCCCATTTTTGTCATTTGGATGGTTGCGACCACGCTTTGTGGATTCGAACAAGAGTAAGCGGGGCGACCTGGTAAAGAGGCGACGCCCGCATAACACGGCGTGAGTCGCTGGCCTTCAGGAGGCAGTGAGGTATCGGGGGCGCTGGTGCGGATAACGATCCAATGCGTCGCGTTGCAATTCTTTGCGGGTACGAAGAATTGACCGCTGAAAGTGGCTCCCGCTTGAAGTTCCAGTGTTTGTCCGCACTCGGCTTGATTGAGAGCGAGCTGCAAGTCGTCGCCGGCGTTGACGTGGATAATGGAGCCGGGCGCAGGCGTGTCCGCCATTGAAGACGGAATCGTCACCAACGGAAGCTTCGCCGGACCGTCATAACCGCTCCCTTGTGTCACACTCATGCTCAGGCTGGCGGTGGCGGTGTTCTGGCTGGCATCGGTCACGGTGACAGAAAACGGAAAGGTGCCGGTTGCGCTGGGCGCACCCGAGAGGTCGCCGCTTTCATTCAGGGTCACTCCGCTTGGAAGCGAGCCGGAAGAAATGCTCCAGCTATAGGGTGACGTACCCCCCGTTGCCGAAAGCACATCACTATAAGTATTTCCCGACTGTCCCGCAGGCAAGCTGCTGGTGGTGATTTGCAAAGTTTGGCCCTGCGAAGGGCTCACGGTAACCGCGGCTTGAGCATTCTGGGCGGAATTCACCTTACTCGTTGCCGTAACGGTATCTCCAAAGCCCGACTGAACTGCGGGTGCGGTATAGAGGCCATTCTTGTCGATGGAGCCGAAAGCGGCGCTCCAGAGTACGGCTGTGTTAGAAGTCCCAGTCACAGTTGCCGTGAATTGTTGCCTACCGCCGGAATTCACGGTGGCTACAGTGGGCGACACTGTGATTGCAAAGCCGCTTTGCACCGACCGTTTGACATCCACAGTGAAAACAGCATTGCCCTGTTCCGCACCGGCATCGGTGACGAGAAGCTGAAATGTATAAGAGCCTGTAGCGGAGGGTGCGCCGCTCAAGGAACCTGTATTTTGGTTCAACGTGAGTCCGGGAGGCAGGGAACCGGATGAAACGGAAAACAGGTAAGGTGACGCTCCACCGCCGACAGAGAATACCGCATTGTAGGGCTGATTTATGGTTCCATCGGGAAGAGAAGCAGAGACTGCCAGGCGATTGTCAGTGTGCGAGCCGGCGGCTTTTGCGCTTGTGGCGCAGGAACAACCAATGAGTGCAAGCACAGCCAGAAGCATCAAAGCGCATGCGCGTTGAATCAACTGGTTGACTGGAGTTGCACAGCGATTGCGAACAGCGGACGTGCAATACATTAGAGAAGCCTCGACCAACGAAATGGGGGACTCGTCGAGCTAGTCCACAGCCCACACCTTACTGTGGTTCCGGAAGGCTGCCTAGATTCCAGAAGTTCATCAGTAAAACTCACAAGTACTGGGATGGAGACATGTACCGCCGCGTACGACGATTGATGCCGAACTCCGCGCGGGGCAGGCGGTTTGGGAGGCGAGGTTAACTCATCTGGGTACGTTCCGGTGCCATTTCTGCGCAAGAACATGCAAAAAGTTGGCAAAAAACGATTTGTGAGCCGGAAAAAGTAACCTCAGGATAGTTACCAGAGATGTTCGCCCAGCAGTGCGGCCCGCAAACGATCATAGGCGCGATTGCCAAAAATGCGCTGGATGCCTCGCCGGGTGCGGTATTGAAGCCTTTTTTTCCACAGGCCGGTGCCGCGGCAAATGGCGGAAAACCGGGAAATTTGGAGATCGCGCATGATCGCAATCCGACCCAGTTCATAGACGTTGGTAGCGGCTGAGTTGGCATGAAAGTCGCTGTTCGCAACTGTCTTGAATCCGGCGCGGCGAGCCATATCCAGCGCGCGCTGGTCGTAGCGCCCGCCGGGACAGGAAAAATGCTCAATGGGATGGCCGAGGATCTGTTCGATTTTATTTTTAGCGTCGACGATCTCGCGCTTCAACTCTTCGTGAGAGATATCGGAAAGATACGCATGGGTCATCGAGTGGCAGCCAATTTCGAATCCCATACGATCGAGATCGCGAAGCTGTTGCTCATTTAGATATCCTGGTACGCACAGGAATCCCGCTGTCACATAAAAGGTGGCATGAAAGCCATGTTCGCGAAGTACGGGGGCGGCAGCGATCAGATCGGTTTCGCAGCCATCGTCGAAGGTGAGACACACGCACGGCTGGGACGAATTTGACGGGGCCGAAAAATGCAGAGCCTCACTCACGTTAAGGCCGCGCCAGCCTTGATCTTTCAGCCAAGACATCTGGGTGCGAAAAGTTTCCAGCGGCAGGATGTAGCGCACATAGCCGGGTTCGGACTGGCAGAGCTTTCGGCCGGGTAGCTCGAGTTCGTGATACATGAGGTAAACGCAATCTTTGCGCGCGTTCGATTCGTTGCGGGGAATCGAGCCGGTTTGAGGCTTCGAGTCTTTTGCCGGCGCTGAGTCGTGAGCGGTCATTCAGATTAGAAGATTCTTCGCAATTGCGCCTTCACCGATTCCGGAACGCGGATGCCGGCCCGATCTAGTACTTGTTTGGACTGCTTCAGCAAGTGCCATACGCGAAACGAGGCGGCGTGCGCCTTGCCAAACTCTGCCAGTTGTTGCGGATCGACAATGCCCGAAGACGGAAGCGTCACATCCCCTTTAACCCCGGTGAATGCTCCCCGGGCCAACGCTTGCAAAATGCCATCGCGCGCAGGCGCGGAATCGAGATGAGGCGCTTCGAGCTGAACGAAGAGTCCGCGAAACTGCTTTTTCCAATGCAAATCCTGTCCATAGAAAGAGAGCATTTCTGGTTTGCGCTGCCGCAAGTCCTGGAGCAGCGCGAACGTCTCCGGCCGCGGACCATAGCGTCCATCGTATTTTGAATTCCAGGTCTCGATTCCGCGCGGCAGGGTTTCGAACTTGCGAATCCAATCGAAGAAATCGTTCTTGGGATGCGCGATGACAGAAAGCGCGCCTAACGCCTCGATGTGGCGAATAACGGTCTCGGGATCTTTACTGCCGACTCGCTCGGTCGCGCCATAGCCGAGAATGTGCATGCGCTGCTCGCATTCGAATTCGAGGCCCGCGATAAAAAGAAACCGGGCGTCGGAGAGCGACTGACACTCATCAACATATTGGAGAAGCTTGCCGGGATCGAATGACTCGGCATGATCGGTCATGCAGACGAAAGCGCAGCCGTCATCCTGATAGATGCGGCGCAGCTCGGCGAGCGTGAATTCGCCGTCCGAGTAGGTGCTGTGAACGTGCAGCGCGCCTTTTAGCATGTAAGTCTCATTTATCATCCCATGATGACCAAAGATTCATTTAGCATCAACATCTCTCTTCGCCACAGAGATCCTTCCTATAGCCTCGAGAGCATATCGAAGGCCCTGTCTTTAAAGCCCTTGGCGGCCTATTCGGTGGGCTGCAAACAACTCGGTAAGGTGCGATCAAAATGGAGTTCTTACTATGCCCATCTGCAAAACGGTGATTATGCTTCCGAGTTTGAAGGTGCATTGAAAAGGGTTGTCTCGTTTCTCAAGAAGAACAATGATTTCTGGACTGATTTTATAGTGGGGGATGGAAGCGTGACACTGATTCTGAACCACACGATAAACCCAGAATGGAAAAATGGAGACAAGTGTTTCGAGCTGTCTCTAACGCCGACTTTCTTAAGCCACCTGTCCGCTCGCGGTATAGGCCTTAGAGTGCAGGGATGGCAAGGTCCCACGCAAAAAAGGAAATCCGCCCCGCAGGCCAAGGGAACAAGGATCGGATAACCTTTACCGAGCCCGTTGCTGTCCACATTTTTATTAATCGCGCCCGGCACTATTGTTTCCCGCGTTGCACAATGCGGCGGGCGAAATTCAGCCAATCACCTGCCTCCGGCAGCGGATCGTTCCAACGAAACAAATCGTGAAACGTCCCCGGCACCGGCGTAAGAACCGAAGCAAGGGTCGCGAATCGTCCCGGATAAACTCCCGGATAACCTTGCGGCCGCCCCTTCCACACTTCAATCAGATGGCGGAAGTCGCCAAGAAACCAGCGGCAGCGCACGCCGTTGCGGTAACCGTGCTGCGGCGGAACGTCACCGCGCTCAGCCATCTGGGCCAGCAGAGCGGGAAAGTCGACACCGGCATAGCAGGCGAGGGGCAGGGAATTCCAAAAACGCCCATTGACCTCCATGAATACGGGCGCGTGGCCTGGCTGCCAGCGGAATTCCACCATGGCCACTCCATGCCAGCGCAAGGCTTCGAGGATTGCAAGACTGGCGCTGCGAATCTCCGGTTCGGGCGCGCGGCTCTCGCGCACGGCGCTGCCCGAGCCGGTCGGATGAACGTCGCGAATACGGCGGTGGGCGAACTCGGCGCGAAGTTCTCCATTATGCATCAGGGCAAAATAGCCGGTTCCTTCTCCCTCGACATATTGCTGAACGAGCACGCCAGACGCGCGCTGGCTTATATCGGCATAGGCAGCGTCGAATTCCACAGGTGTGCTCGCGTAACGCGGCCTTCCGCCGGTACGCACATTGCCCTGCTGCCCCAGTTCTTCGGAAGCGCGAGGCTTGAGGACCACCGGATACTCAAGCGAGCGGGCCACGCGGCCGGCGTCGGTGCGGTTCTCGATCAGAGTAGTGCGCGGGACAGCGATGCCCAGCGACTTCGCCAGTTCGGTCGTCTGCTGTTTATCGAAGGCGCGCAGAACCTGCTCGTGCGACGGGAGCACCATCAATCCGCCTGCGCTGAAAATTTGGTCGCGATGCAGGGACAGCGCGAGCGTGGTCGCCTCGGTCATAGGCATGACGAGCGTTTGCGGGATTGGATCGGGCAAAGAGTTGAGCTGGGCCACGCTTGCTTGAGTCGAATTGGAAAGAGCCGGGTTGAGCGGAGGCGCGGCGCCAGTCGTAGATCCGGCAACAATCGATCCTGCACCCATCGATCCGGCAACAATCGCGGCGATGTGGCGGACAAAAGCTTCGGCTTGTTTCTGCGGAGATGGATATTGAAAGGACTGGTGAGCGCAGCGCGACCATCCAGCCTTGTTCCACGAGGTGGAATCGCCGGCGAGAACAGTGTGTCCAGCGGCGGCGAGGGAGCGCACCGCGGCGACCGCCTGGTTCTGATTGCCGTCGAGGACAAGAACTCTCATAGCCTGACGGGATCGACACCCAGTGCGCGAACTCCCGTGGAGTTTGCCGACATCATATTTCGCAAAACGGCGGCAAACTGCTTCACCACCTGCGACCAGTCGTACTGAATGGCCAGACGCACGGCGGCCTGCTCCACCTTGTGGCGCATGGCAGCATCGCGCAGCAGAAGAATGATTGCGCCGGCGAAGGCGTTGGCGTCGTCGGCAAGAAGAAGGTCGCGGCCGTTCTCGACGGCCAGACCTTCGGCTCCAATGGAGGTCGAAACCATCGCTTTGCCCATGGCCATGGCTTCGAAAATCTTCAGTCGCGTGCCGCCGCCAATGCGCAGCGGAACCACGACCACTGAGGCTTTTTCCAGATATTGGGCCACGGAAGGCACGGTGCCGGTGACTTCAACCGATGGCGATGCCAGGCGCTGAACTTTCGCAAATGGATTCCTGCCCACGATCTGAAAGACCGCGGAAGGGAACTCGGCGAGAATACGCGGCCAGATCTGCGCGCAAAAATATTCGACCGCATCGATATTCGGTTCCCAGTCCATGGAGCCGGTGAAGACAATGCGCGGCGGATCGGCCGACGATGGCGGCGCGACGTTGAACTTCTGCGTGTCCACGCCGGTGGGAACGACCGTGATTTCGCACGCGGGATTCATGGCGAGCATCTGCTGGCGATCGTGCTCGGAGACGGCGATGATGTGATGAAACTTGCCGAGCGTTGCGCGCTCGTAACGAGTCATTTTGGACGATTCGATGGTGAAGGCCAGCTTTTTAATAGGATTCGATTCCACCGCCGCCATGCGCTGCCAGAGCGAACTTTCGACATTATGCTGAAAGAGCACGCAGGGAATCGGCAGGCGCTCCGGAAAATTTTCGGAGGCGGAAAGGAAATCGCAGACCGCGACATCGCAGCGGCCGCTCGAAAGCCAGTTGGCAACGCGTGCCCGAACCTTGGGATGCGAGAATTTCGACACCGCGTAAGGTGCGGGCCGGGGCAAGCGGTAAAGATAGTCGAGGCTGCGGTCGAGCGCGTTAGAGTCGGGCGCCGCCGTGTGGATGATCTCGGAGCCGGGAAGTTCTTTGACGAGCGCCGCTTCGTAACCGGGGTCGCGCCGGCCTCCGTAATAAGAGAGCAGCGTCACTTCATGGTCTTTTTCTTGCGCCAGAAAGCGGAGCAGGTTATAAGAGCGGATCTTTCCACCCGTGTCGACGGGAAGAAGCTTGCCGCTTTTGACCCAGAGTACCTTCACTGGGCGCTCCCGGAAGAAGATTGGACGATGGGAGTGCGCACCTCAGGTGGATGATCTTCCGCCTGCGTGTTGGCATCCAGAAACTGCGGTGTGAGCGGACGTAGCCAGCGCACGACGGGCAGGCGTTTCACCCGCCATTTGCTTTCAAATAAAATTCGATAGAACCGGCGCGTGGCGCGCATTTCCAGATTCATCGCCGGCTGCGGATCTTTGCTTCCGAGCGCGTAGCCGTGCTTGAGCAGCGTAGGACCGATCATGGCCTCAAAGCGGCGCAACTCCGGCGCTGAGAATTTCTTCTTCCAGCGGCCGATGGGACTAAATGTCCCCTTTAGTTCCGAGCTGAATAAAGTATTCGGCTTGCTGATCGAGCCATAGCCAACGTGGCGAATACGGTCGTAATCCAGTTCGTGGTCAAGGAAGTTGCCGACGGTCGTCAGCGTCTGCTGGGTGTTGCCGATCAGATCCTCAAAGTGAACTTCCAAGTAGTCATTGCCGAGTTGGCGTCCAGCCTTGCTGGTGCGCTCGACTACCCACTCCCAATAAACGCCGCCGCCGGGCAGGCTGATCTGGCTTCTCCAGGGTAGCGTGCGCACGTAGCGCGAATTGTGCAGAGAGGTTGCGACGTCGCGCCCATCGCGAATCATGTGAATGAAAAGCGCGTCCGGAATATGCTTCTTGATGGTGGGAATATGTCCTTCCACGCTGTTTTCCGCCCAGCGCCGCATGCTTTGCCGGCGCACCATGGCTTCCATTACAGTGCGAAGGAAATCGCCGGCGTCGTGGCAGCTCTCCAGAATTTTGGATTCGATGTCGCTTTTTTCCAGGCCGGTGGCGCGGAAAAGCTTGCTGGCCATCCATACGCGCAGCATTTTCTCGCGGTCGGCGCGGGTGCGGAGATTGCCAAAATGCGGCCCCAGCATGTTAAAGACGTTGGACTCGGCGAGATAAACGGCGAATCCGCCAGAGGAAAGAAGCATGTCGTAGAAAAGCGTTGTACCCGAGCGAGCGCTGCCCACTACAAACACTGGGGCCGTGCTTCTGGATTGCGCGCTGCTTCGGGCGTTCACAACTCCTCCACAACAATTCTACCGGTCGGCTTTCACGTTTATCGCCTGTTATCGTTCCACGGAATGAAGATGGCCGCTTAGCCGCGCCATCAGTTCCGCGCCCAGATGTGGGCCGCACGCAATCAGGCCGGTAATCAAAGGATTTCGCTGGTTGCATTTCAAGTCAGTGTGCTCGAGCGTCTGCACGAAGCCGCCGCCGCTCAGTACAAGCGCGGCTCCCGCAGCGACGTCCCACTCATGTTTTGGAACCAGGGTAAAAGTAATGTCGGCGCGGCCGGCAGCAACCAATCCTAGTTTGTAGGCGACCGAGCCCATGGGGCGAATTTCGAGTTGCGCCGATTCGAACTGTTTCCATTCGCCGCGCTTTACTTCGCTGCGGCTGGCAAGCACGCTGGCGCCGTGCAAGTTCGGGCGCTGGCTGGCGCGGGCAGGTGCACCATTGTAAGTAACGCCTGTTTCCCGCGAACCGAGGATCAACTCGTCGGTGGCGGGATTGCAGATTCCTCCAGCGACCGGAACGCCATTTTCAACCATGGCGATCGAGATGGAAAACTCCGGAATGCCCTGCACGAATTCGCGGGTTCCATCGAGCGGATCGACCACCCAGACACGGGCTTTATCGAGACGCAATGGATCGTCGGTCGTCTCTTCGGAGAGCCAGCCTTCACCATCCCGCAGCAGGTGCTTTTTGAGCACGGCGTCGACGGCGCGATCCGCTTCGGTGACAGGATCATGTCCTGCTTTATATTCGGCGTCGATCGCACCGGGAGTGAACTGGTTCAGGACTTTGCGGCCGGCTTCGAGCGCGTCGTGGATTCTTTGCAGAGTTTCTTTGGATGAAGATGATGTCATTAATGCTCCGCGTATGAGATATCAGGTCTTAGGTATCAAGGTCTTAGGTATCAGGTCCTGGGTGTCTGGTCGCGGGTGTCGTTTCCGATTCGCACTGTCGTGTCCCGCCTGGAGACCTAAAGCCTGAAACCTTTATTACGCCCACAGCATTCTTGCGCCGGTCATGAGCAGGACCGCGCATAGAATACGGCGCAGCCAGAGCACGGGGACGCGCGTGCTCAGATGCGATCCCAGAATTCCTCCGGGGATCGAACCAATCAGCAAAGACATGACCAGGTGAGGATCGACGTTACCCGCCCGCCAGTGCAGCAGGCTGGTGACGCCCGTCAAAATCACGGCATGGGCAATGTCGGTGCCGACCATAATCTTGGGTGCAAACGAATAAAACAAGAGAAGCAGCATCATGATGATGCTGCCTGAGCCAACCGAAGTGATGCCGACCAGAAATCCGCCAACCAAACCGATAACGCCCATGAAAGCGAAAGATTTCATGGTGGGCTGGCGTCTGGCGAGGTGGTCTTCGATCCGTCCCTGGAACAGAAGCAGCGTGGGAATCAGGACCAGCAGAAGTCCGACAGCGGATTTGATGAAATCGTTGACTCCGGTGCCATACACATGGCGCAGATGCACAAGAAAAGTGACGCCAAGGTAGGAGCCGGGAATACTGCCGACGGACAATGCCAGAACGACCTTCCTCCGCACCGTGCCCTTGGCCAGGTGCATGATCGAGGCCGGAATCTTGGTGAAGAAGTTGAACAGTGCATCGCTGCCCACCGCGATGATTGGCGGAATACGCAGCCCAAAAATGAGCATGGGGAGCAGCAGCACACCGCCGCCCAGCCCGGTTAACCCGATCAGGGTTCCGACAATGAAGCCAATCAGAATTTTTATCAGCAGCAATTCCATGCAATATTTCGAGGTTTCCGCGAATCAAACTAAACCGATCCAACTTGAATCGATCGAACTTAAATCGATCGAACTAAAACCGATCGAGCCTACATAAAAACGCCAGGCCGGCCCGCGCCAGCCTGGCCGATGACTTATGCGTTGCCGTTGACTCCAATGAAGCCTTCGCGCTCGAGCGTGAGAATGATTGTCTGCGCCGCTTCCTCGGGGCTCAGCTTGGCGGTATCGATCACCACCTCGGCTTTGGTTGGCGCTTCGTAAGGATCGGAGATGCCGGTGAATTCCTTGACGATGCCGGCGCGCGCCTTGGCATAGAGGCCTTTGCGGTCGCGCTGCTCGCACACTTCGATGGATGTGGCGATGTGAACCAGGATGAATCCGCCGAAAGGCTCGATCATCTGGCGGACAGCCTGCCGAGTGGCCTCGTAGGGCGCGATGGGAGCGCAAATCGCGATCCCGCCATTCTTGGTGATTTCCGAGGCGACGTAGCCGATGCGGCGAATGTTGATGTCGCGATGTTCCTTCGAAAAGCCGAGTTCGGACGAAAGATGCTTGCGCACCAGGTCGCCGTCGAGCAGCGTGACTGGACGGCCACCCGTCTCCAGGAACTTGGTGATGAGCGCGTTCGCAATGGTCGATTTGCCCGAGCCGGAAAGGCCGGTAAAGAAAATTGTCACGCCCTGCTTATGGCGTGGCGGATAACTGCGGCGCAATTCCTGCACTACCTCCGGGTAGGTGAACCACGCCGGAATGTCGCGGCCCTCGTTGAGGCGCTGGCGGAGTTCGGTGCCGGAAATATCGAGCACCTTTGCTCCCTGGGGAACTTCGTCGGCCGGCACATAGCGGTCTTCGTTCTGCAGATAGACCATCATCTGGAAGGGAACCATGGTGACGCCCATTTCCTTTTCATGCTGCTTGAAAAGTTCCTGCGCATCATAGGGACCGTAAAACGGCTTGCCGTCTGTGTCCTTGCCGGGGCCCGCGTGATCGCGGCCAACAATGAAGTGGGTGCAGCCGTGATTCTTGCGAATCAGACCATGCCACACAGCTTCGCGCGGTCCGCCCATGCGCATGGCCAGCGGGAGCATGGAAAGCTTCGCCGTGCCGTGCGGATACTTTGGCAGCAGCAATTCGTAGCAGCGCGTGCGGACGAAATAATCCACATCGCCCGGCTTGGTCATACCAACGGATGGATGAATCAATAAATTGGCTTCGACCTGCTTGGCGGCGCGCAGGGTGAGTTCGACGTGCGCGCGGTGCATTGGATTGCGGGTTTGGAAGGCAACCACGCTGGTCCATCCGAGGCGGCTGAATTCAGACCTCAGCTCCGCGGGCGTCAGACGCAGCGAGCGGAAATCGTAATGCGAAGGGGGCTGAAATTCCTCGATGCGGCCTCCCACGTACCACGGATTCGATTTATTAATGGCGTAGTCGGCACCGGGGTGGGCGGCGCTGGTGGAATTGAAAACAGCCTTCGCTTCCGCCTTGCGGTCGGCCTGCCAGACGTCTTCCACGTGCAATACGGCAAGCATCACGCCCTCGGGATCGCGAAGCGCAATCTTGCTGGTGCCGGGAGTCAGTTTCTTGGCGAATTCCTCAGTTACATCAAGAGTGATCGGCATGGGCCAAAGCGTGCCGTTGGCCAGACGCATGTTGTGGCAGACGCCTTCGTAGTCGGCGCGATTCATAAAACCGCGCAGCGGGGAAAATCCCCCGCTCATAATGAGTTCGAGGTCGCAAAGCTGGCGAGCGGTCAGATCCCAGGAAGGCCATTCTTTGGAATGAGCCTTCAGTTCAGCGGCGCGATCGGCGGAAACCTGCAGTTGAATAAGTTCGCCTCCGTGAGGGGCGACAAGATGGCTGGTCGAAGCGGTCAATTCAGTAATCCTCCAAGGTCATGATGATGGCGAATAAACGCAAAAGTGGTGTGCAAGTGTGAGAATCTCAGACTTTAGTTGAGTGGAGCGTACTGATTAAGTGCTGCAATTACAATTCCTTCCAAGTCTCGGGCCATGCTTATAAGCTACTATAAAAATTGACTTAATTCACATTCCAAATGCTCGGTTAAAACACCAGCCTTTCAGGGTGAAATACATTGCAACAGTATGGCAGATCGGCTGCCAAGTGCATGATGCCGGAAGTCACCATTGGTTCTCAGACCTCCTCGCCATACTTGTTTTGGAGGGCCGGGACTGGCTGAAGTTCGACCGCCTGCGGAGGTGCCTTCACCTCGTCGACGTGAAAGGCCCTTTTGGTCTTGTAGGCCCATAGGAGCCCGGCGCCATAGACCACCGCTCCCGCTCCGGACTGCAGGGCCAACTGCCATAAGT
>JBAWBR010000010.1:0-109384 GCA_049589875.1 Terriglobales bacterium | reverse complement strand
TGAATCCTTCTGTATACGGGCAGTCGGTGAACTTCACGGCGACAGTGACGGGATCGTCTCCGACGGGCACGGTGCAGTTCTATATCGACAGCACCGCGTTCGGTTCAGGGGTAACGCTGGCTTCGGGATCGGCGACTTCGGGGAGTATCTCGACGCTGGCGGTGGGGAATCACGTCGTGACTGCTATCTATTCGGGCGATACTAACAACTCGGGCAGCACGGGCACGCTGAGCGGTGGGCAGAGTGTGAGCACTGCGGGTGCGGGCAGCATTGGCGTTACTTCCAGCTTGAATCCATCGACGTATGGACAATCAGTGACGTTCACTGCCTCCATCCCCGGACAATATGGACAGGTGAAGGGGCGTAATGGCAATGCCAAGGCGCATCCCGAGATGGTCACCGGTTCAGTGACGTGGAGCGACTCGAATGGCCCGCTGACATGTACCGAAAGCGGAACGAGCACCACCACCGTCACCTCGGGGACTCCGGGAATCGCGACCTGTACCACGTCCGCTCTGGCGGCGGCAAGTTCTGACACCATCACTGGCACGTACTCGGGCGACAGCAATCACAGCGGCGGCTCGGGCACCGTGACTCAGGAAATCGATGCGGCGAGCGCGGGCGTCAGTGTTGGATCGAGCGCGAATCCATCGACCTTTGGCCAATCGGTCACCTTTACGGCGACAATCAGCGGCGAGTATGGATTGGTAAAAGGGCGGAAGAACGGCCGGAAGCCCGAAGTGGTGACTGGATCGGTAACGTGGAGCGACTCGAACGGCCCACTCACTTGTACTGAAACCGGATCGAGCACGACCACAGTCACTTCGGGCACTCCAGGAACGGCGACTTGTACAACGGGCGCTCTGGCGGTGGCAAGTTCCGACACGATCACTGGCACCTACTCAGGCGACAGCAATCACAGCGGCGGGTCGGGCACGGTGAATCAAGAAATCGATGCGGCGAGTGCGAGCGTGAGCGTCGGATCGAGTTCGAATCCGTCGGTCTATGGGCAGTCGGTCACGTTCACTGCGACGATCACCGGCGCGAACGGAAACGTGAAAGGCCGCAGGCCGGCTAAGAATGGCATCAAGCCAATGAATGTTACGGGCACCGTGGCATGGAGCGATTCCAATGGGCCGCTGACATGCTCGGAGAGCGGAACGAACACAACGACGGTGACCGGAGACTATCCGGGGACGGCGACGTGTACGACATCCACACTGGCCGTGGCAAGCTCAGACACGATCACGGGTGCCTACTCTGGCGATAGCAGCCACGGGGCGGCCTCGGGCTCGGTGAGCCAGGAAATCGAAGCAGCCACATCGAGCGTGAGTGTTGCTACAGGGACGAATCCTGTGACCTACGGCCAATCGGTAACGTTCACTGCGACGATCAGCGGTGAAAATGGCCTGGTGAAGGGCCGCAGACCGGCGGGCAAGAAGGGCAGGAGGCCGATGGATCTAACCGGAACGGTGACGTGGGCTTCGAACGGAAATCCAATTTCGGACTGCGGAACAAATGGCACGACCGCGGTAACTTCAGGCAATCCGGGGTCGGCGACATGTACGACCTCGACCATAGGCGGCGGAACGGACACCATAACGGCGACCTACTCGGGCGATGGCAATCACAGCGGCAGCATGGGAACGTTAAGCGGTGGGGAGACAGTCAATCCTGCCAGCCAGGTGATCGCGCTGAGCTCTGTGCCAGCGAATGCGGTCTACAACACCAGCTTCACGGTGGTGGCATCGGCGAGTTCAGGATTGCCGGTAGCCTTTACCAGCAGCGGCGCATGCTCAAACTCGGGTGCGACCTACACGATGACCAGCGGCACTGGAAAGTGCACGGTAATCGTGGATCAGGGCGGCAATAACGACTACTCAGCAGCGCCAGAGGTAACGGCGACGTTGAATGCAGTGAAGGCGTATCAGAGCATCACGGTGACGGAGCCGGCACCTGCAAGCGCGCCGAAAGGCACCGTATTCACGGTGGCTGGGGTCTCGAACGTAGGTCTGCCGATTACTTACAGCAACCAAAATGATGGAATCTGCACGAACTCAGGGGCAACGTTTACTTTGACCGGAAAGGGAGGGACATGCTTCGTGAGTTTCAACGCGGCAGGCAACAGCAACTACGAGCCGAACTCGATCGCGGAACAGACGGTAATTCAGGCCGCGGTGAAACCGACGGTGAGCTTTACTGGAGCGCCGGCAAGCGCGGCCTACCAGTCAACGTTTACCGTTTCGGCGACGTCGAATTCGACCAGCACGCCGACCATCACGGCGGCTGGCGCTTGCTCGATCAGCGGCACCACTGTCACAATGACGTTGGGCACGGGCACATGTACGCTGACCGCGAAATGGGCAGCTAACAACCAGTATCTGGCGGCATCTGCCACGCAAAAGACGACGGCAGAGAAGCTGACCAGCACCGTGACCTGGTCTACTCCAGCACCGATTACCTACGGAACGAAGCTGAGCGCAACGCAGTTGAACGCGACTGCCAACGTTGCGGGCAGATTCGTTTATTCACCCAAGAGCGGGACGACCCCGGCGGTACCAACCCCGCCAGCAACTTGCGATACGCTGACGGTGACGTTCACGCCGACACTCGCGTCCGACTACACTACGGCGACGGCGTCTGTCTGTTTGGTAGTGAACCAGTAGCGTTGTAAGCGGGATGACTTGGCGTGCAGCGAAGCGCAACGAGCCACTTGGAAGTAATCACGGCGGCCCAAGGTGACTTGGGCCGCTAGTTTTTTTTGGCGGGTTATTACGGAAGGCGCCGCCTAAAAGTTATTTCGTCGGCTCCGGGGCGAGCTTCTTCACAAGCCACGGAATAATTGCTTCCTTAAAGATGCGGGGATCGGGCGAAACGCTAACCTGGCGGCCGAGATGACCTCCCTGTGGATTGGTCCAGGCGGTTTTGGGAACATCAACGTTGTCCATCAGCGGATAAATATCGGAGATTGGCACCTGCGTATCTTTCTCTTCGGCCAGAATGAGCATGGGCGCCATCGGCTTGCCTGGCAAACCCTGCTTGACCAGAGACATTTTTGGCAGCACCTCCGCCATTTGATCGACGGTGTGAACATTGTCTGAGAGCCATGTCGACAGTCACGTCGGTAGTCACGCCGCTCAGGCGTCTTGAAGCCCTTTGACTCGGCCCGGAGAAGATTGGGGAGGACGTAGCCTACCGAGGCGTCGCTGGTCGCCGTGCGGCGTGGTGCCCCGCTGCACGTCGGTCATGGTGAGGGTAGCGTCAGCAACGGCGCCGCCGGATTGATCCTGCACATTGCCGATGATGCTGCCGCTTGTAGTTGGGGAAATCAACGGACCGCGACAGCAAGCAGGCCACAGTGAGGGCCAGGGCTTTCATGCGACAAGGCATTACGACCATCCAAAGATGGTTGCCAATTTGCCGGTCTGGGCTCGTGCAAAAATGTCAGAGGTTGGAAGGTATAGCCTTAACGTGGCCCACCCATCAAGTAGTATTGTGATGCGACTGCTAAACAGCTCGTTTTTTGTTAAAGAGGCGAGGCGCGGCATGACGTCCGGGCCAGTCTTCCGGCGGAGGTTTCTCTTACTTATGGCTATCGCAACGATTAACCCAGCCACTGGCGAAGTATTGAAGACTTTCGAACCCCTGACCGTCGATCAGATTGAGAAAAAGCTGCAACTCGCGAGCGAGGCATTCCGGGCATACCGGCGTACCTCATTTGCGGACCGCGCCGCAAGAATGATGCGGGCAGCAGAAATCCTGGAACAGGAGAAAGACGAGTGCGCGCACTTGATGACGCTTGAAATGGGCAAGCCGCTGAAGGCTGCGGTGGCCGAAGCTCTAAAATGCGCCACCGGATGCCGGTACTACGCGGAAAATGCCGAGAAATTTCTGGCAGACGACGTCATTGAAACCGGCGCCCGGCGCAGCTTCGTCCGTTATCTTCCGATCGGGCCCATCCTGGCTGTTATGCCATGGAATTTTCCTTTCTGGCAAGTTATGCGGTTTGTCGCACCGGCATTGATGGCGGGCAATGTGGGGTTGCTCAAGCATGCGTCGAATGTTCCGCAGTGCGCGCTCAAGATTGAAGAAATCATCCGCCGCGCTGGCTTTCCTGAAGGAGTGTTTCAGACCCTGCTCATCGGCTCGGGTCCGGTGGATGGCATCCTGAATGATCCGCGCATCGTGGCCGCCACTCTTACCGGCAGCGAGCAGGCCGGTATTCAGGTGGGAGTCTCCGCCGCCAAACGCATCAAGAAAATGGTTCTCGAATTGGGCGGCAGCGATCCTTTTGTCGTGATGCCGAGCGCCGATCTCGAGGTCGCGATTGCGACCGCAGTGGAAGCCCGCATTCAAAACAATGGGCAGTCGTGCATAGCGGCGAAGCGGTTCATTGTCGCCGAGAAAATTGCCGATGAATTCGAACAGAAATTTGTGAACCGCATGCAAGCGCTGCGTATCGGCGATCCGTTCGATGAGAACACGCAACTGGGGCCGCTCGCCAATGCCGATGCGGTCACCACGCTGGATACCGACGTGAAGAAAACTGTGGCCGCGGGGGCGCGGGTGCTTACAGGCGGCCAGCCGCTCAAGCGTCCGGGCAGCTTTTATGCGCCGACTGTGCTTACCGATATTCCGAAGGACTCTCCCGCGTATAAGGAAGAATTTTTTGGCCCTGTCGCATCCATTTTCCGCGTTAAGAATATCGACGAAGCGATTGCGCTGGCCAATGACAGCCGCTTTGGGCTCGGAGCGAGCGCCTGGACGAAAGATCCGGCGGAGACAGAAAGGTTCATCAACGAACTCGATGCGGGCATGGTGTTTCTCAATAAAATGGTCGTATCCGATCCGCGTGTGCCGTTTGGTGGGGTGAAGAGTTCCGGCCATGGGCGCGAACTTTCGGTGCAGGGGATCCGCGAGTTTGTGAATATCAAAACGGTCTGGATTCAGTAGTTCAGCCAGAAAAATGGAGGCGCGCGGAGCCAGTTCGCGAGCATGGACTAGTGGTAGTACCACTGTTCCGACGAGGTGGCGCCCAATTGAAAGCAAGAATGCGAAACCCACACATCGATCCTTTAGCGACCGATCCTCTACCGTCGCGCTTATCTGAAACAGTACTTGAGGATTCATCGTCCGCGGTGCGTGCATCTTCCCCGGAAAAGAAACCCGCTCGCTTTCGGCGTTTCTCCTGACGACAACCATTTGTGGAAGGCGAAGTTTTCTTATGGCTAAACTCGGATTTATCGGTCTCGGCGTCATGGGCGGCAACATGGTGAGCCGCCTGCTTGAAAAAGGCCACACCGTCACCGGATATAACCGGACTCGCTCCAAAGCGCAGTGGTTGATTGACCGGGGCATGAAGTTTGCGGATTCTCCCAGGTCGGTTGCCCAGGCGTCCAACGTGACTTTCACAATGGTCACGAACGCGAACGCCCTGAACGCCGTAACCGAGGGCGCTGATGGTATGCTTGCCGGCATTTCCTCCGGCAAATATCACATCGACATGAGCACGGTGAGCCCGGAAACAAGCCGCGCGCTCGCCGCCAAAGTGCGCGACAAGGGCGCCGACATGGTAGACGCGCCGGTCTCTGGGAGTGTGATCACGCTGCAGCAAGGTAAGCTTTCGGTGATGGTAGGCGGTCGCAAAGAAACGTTTGAAGCGCTCAAGCCCCTGCTGCTGGATATCGGCCCGAAAGTCACTCATGTCGGTGATAACGGCCTTGCCCTTTCCATGAAGATCGCGGTCAATCTCAGCCTGGCTGTGCAGATGCTTGCATTCTCGGAAGGCGTTTTGCTGGCCGAGAAGAGCGGTATTCCGCGCGAAGTCGCGGTCGATGTTCTGGTCCATAGCGCGGTCGCGTCACCGATGATTCAATATCGCGGTCCGTTTGTGCTGCAGCAGCCGGAAGAAGCGTGGTTCGACGTGAACATGATGCAGAAAGACATGTCGCTCGCGATGGAGCTGGGACGCAAGCTGAACGTGCCCGTGCCCACCACCGCGGTTAGCAATGAATTCCTGACCGCTGCGCGCGGCATGGGCTGGGAGAAGCTGGATTTCGCGGTGGTATTCGATGTGTTGGCGCGCATGTCGGGGGTGCAAAAGTGACGCGACCACAGACGACCGCCGAACCTCGTGAAGTGCAGGGCAACGGCTATTTATGGTTAAGGCGGTGCGCGCCATGATGGCTCTGACCTTATCGAGCGACCATCGCGTGATTGATGGTGCGCGAGCAGCTGCTTTTCTGCGGGACCTAGCCGAGGCGATGGCCGATCCACTGATGACTTTCAACCATGCCGAGGCCGGCCAATAGCGCGTATGACGGTTTTCCGCTTGCGACTCGCTGTGTGCCTGCCTACACAAAACCGCCTTCCCAGAAATGGGCCCGCAAGCAAGCAGTGTCCGTTCGCTCCCATCCGCAAGGGTTTGTGGTCCGCGAAAGTTCATTGCGGAGCCAGCATCGCCTGCGCTCTCATTCTTGTCGCGCTCTCGCTTCCCGTCACGGCTCAGGGAGGGCCGCCTTTCATCACCAATGATCCCGGTACTCCCGGCGACGATGCATGGGAGATCAACGTCATGACATATACCGAGCGGCACCCCGGAGCGCGCATTTTTAATGCGCCGCTTCTCGATCTGAACTACGGCGTCGGTTCCCGCATCCAGCTCACATATGAGGTGCCCTATCTGGTGGAAGGCACGGATGCTGGCCCCACTCGCACCGGCTTGGGCAAATCGGTGCCGGGGGTGAAATGGCGCTTCTACGATAGCGATGTAAAGAAACTCGCGGTTTCGGTTTTCCCCCAACTCGAATTCAATAATCCTACTTCGTCGTTGCAGAGGGGGCTTGTCGCCAACAACACGCGATTCTATCTTCCAGTCGAGGTCACGAAAAAAGTTGGACCGATCGAGGTCAATCCCGAGGTGGGTTATATTTTCGCAAGCCAGCGCGGCGCTGGGTGGTTTAATGGGTTAGTTGTGCTGCGAGAGATCAACAAGCGCATGGAATTGGCAGGGGAGTTTTATAACTCGGCCAATACCAACGGCACCAATCACTGGAACACATTCGATGCGGGAGGCCGGTACATTCTGGGCGAGCACTATGTATTACTGTTTACGGCCGGTCGGAGTCTCACCGGATCATCAGCCAGCCAGCCGAGTTTGTTCGGCTATCTCGGCATGCAGTTTCTGTTTTCCATGAAACATAAGAAGGATGCTCCCGCCACGATTGGCCGTCATTAGCAGAATGTTGGCATCACAGCAAAGTTGCAGTTTCGTCATCTATTTTTCCGCGTGTTCTTTCAGCTTCTGCTCTAAGCCGCTTCGCTCGTCGGGAGCGATGAAGGCGCTACCCACCCGCCTGCGGGCCGCCGTGTCTGTATACAATCGATGTACCAATGGGCCAGGGCAAGAGTCACACGAAAGCCAGTATGCAAAACCGGAAAGCGCGTGCCACGGCCGCGCCCGGCAAGATATCGCTGCCGAGCCCCCGAATCATCAGCCATCAATCGAAAAGCACTTTCGTTCTTAGTTTCGTGCTCGCCGCTGCGACCGTCGCGCTCTATAGCCCAGTGGCGGGGTACATGTTCGTTGCGCTGGACGATCACGACTACATCACCGGGAATGCGCACATCCACAGTGGTTTGGCGTGGAGCACGATAAGGTGGGCGTTTACTACATTTGCGGCCGCGAATTGGCATCCGCTGACGTGGATTTCGCACGCAGTCGATTATCAGTTGTTTGCGCTGAACCCGGCGGGCCATCATCTGGATAGTGTGCTGCTCCACGCGCTAAATGCGGTTGCGCTGTTTCTGCTGTTGAACTGGGTGACGAGACGCAGCGGGCCGAGCCTGCTGGTCGCAGCGCTGTTCGCCATCCACCCGTTGAATGTTGAGTCGGTGGCATGGGTATCGGAGCGGAAGAACGTGCTGAGCACGCTCTTCTTTTTGCTGGCAATCGCCGCGTACGTGAAGTATGCGCGCCAACCCGATTGGCGCAGATATTTATTGGTAGCGGGATTATTTGCGGCCGGCCTGATGGCGAAGCCGATGGTCATCACACTGCCATTCGTTTTGCTGCTGCTGGATTACTGGCCACTCGAGAGAATGGGGGCGCATGAAAGCGCGCTGGCAGATACCGTGCAAGGGGTGGAGTTCTCTCGATTGGTAGCGGAAAAAATACCCCTGATGGCGCTTTCCGCGGGCAGCGCGTGGATCACGATGAAGGCGCAACGGTCGGGGATGGCGGTTCGCAGCTTGCACCAATTTCTTCCGAGCATGCGCATCGAGAACGCGGTCGTATCCTATGGCTTGTATCTCTGGAAAATGTTGTGGCCGGCGCGGCTTGGGGCGCTTTATCCGCATCCCGCAGGCGCGCTTGCCGCATGGCAATTGATTCTGTCGACGCTGGTTTTGATAAGCATTACTGTGCTTGTATTTCTTTTTCGGCGCAAGCGTTATTTGCCGGTGGGCTGGTTTTGGTTTCTGGGCATGCTGGTTCCGGTCATTGGCCTGGTGCAGGTAGGCGATGCGGCGATGGCGGATCGCTACGCTTATGTTCCGCTGATCGGAATCTTCATCATAATCTCCTTTGGCCTCGCCGATGTTGCCGGCGCCAAAAAAATCGGTATGACCTGGCGCGTGGTCCCGGCACTGTGTGTATTGGTTGCGTATAGTTTCGTCACCCATCTCCAGATGAGTTATTGGGAAAGCGATTACGACTTGTGGGCGCATATGCTGGCGCTTGACGATAACAATCCCATTGCGCACGACTCGATCGCGACCTCGCTGCTCGATCCCGACACCGCGATGACCGCAAACGACTTTTACGGTCTGGATACCGAAGAGAAGCGTATGGATGTAGCTCGCGGGCATTATGAGCGGGCTTTGGCGATTCGCCGCAAGTTGGCGCAGCAGAACCCGGCGATTTATTTGCCCGATATGACCAGCACGTTAAATAACTTGGCAAATCTGGATCGGCGTGAGAATCGGCTGGATGAGGCGCGCCAGCTCTACGAACAGGCTTTGCAGATTCACCGGCAACTGGCCCAGCAGAATCTGGAACCATATCCGCCGGAACTCGCGCTGGCGCTAAACAACCTGGGTTTTCTGGAGCGAGCCGAGAAGCGCACGGATGAGGCCTATCCGCATTTCGAAGAGGCGTTGGGAATTTACCGGCAGCTGGCGCGTGAAAATCCCGAAGATTACCTGCCGGGTCTAGCCTTGACTTTGAACAATCTCGCGGTTTGCGAGCGGGATCGGAACCGGCTCGAACTATCGCGGCAACACTACGAAGAGGCTTTGAAAATTCGCCGACAACTGGCGCAACAGACCTCACAGGATTATTTAGGCGAGGTGGCCATGACTCTGAACGACCTGGGCAACCTGGATGGGATGGAAAACCGAGGTGACGACGCGCGTGCGCACTTTGAAGAGTCGTCGGAAATATACCGCGGACTAGTGCGGCGCGATCCGGAAAGATACTTGCCTTATCTTGCGGGAACTTTGAACAATCTTGGTTTTCTCGACAAGAATCAGAATCGGATCGAGGAATCCAGCGCAAGGTATGAAGAGGCTTTGATGCTCTATACGAAGCTGGCTGAAACGGATAGCAAATATGCCGGCGACGTGGCTAGAGTAGAAGCGGGCCTGCAAGAAATCAAGAACTCCGGGGTGAATAAACAAGTTCAGCGGCAGAAGAAATGAGTCAGACTCACGCGAAGACGCGCACCCAGAGGGGGAAGCGGCGGACCGCAGCATGGCCCGGCAAGACAGTCTCGTCTCGGCACGAAAGCTTTTCCCATTCGAAGAAGCTGAGTTTTATTCTTTGTTTCCTGCTGGCCGCGTCGGCGATTGCACTTTACAGCCCAGTGTTGGGCTATTCATTCGTCGCGCTGGACGATCACGATTATGTGACTGCGAATCGCTATGTTCAGGGCGGATTGTCGTGGTCAACGATCGAGTGGGCGTTCAGTTCGACAGAGGCCGCGAACTGGCATCCGCTGACCTGGCTTTCGCACGCGCTCGACTACCAGTTGTTTGCGCTGAATCCAATGGGACATCACGCGGACAGCGTGCTGCTCCACGCGCTGAATGCGGTTGTGCTGTTCCTGTTGTTGAACGTGATGACGAAACGTGTGGGGCCTAGTCTGCTGGTGGCGGCGCTGTTCGCGGTGCATCCGCTGAATGTGGAATCGGTAGCATGGGTCTCGGAGCGGAAGAACGTGTTGTGCACGCTCTTCTTTTTGCTGGCAATCGCCGCGTACGCGAGGTATGCGCGCAAGCCCGATTGGCGCAGATATTTGTTGCTGTTGGGATTATTTGGGGCAGGTCTGATGGCGAAGCCGATGGTGATCACATTGCCATTCGTTTTGTTTCTGCTTGATTACTGGCCCTTCGAGCGCATGGCGCCGACCCCCATGCTGGGCGCCCTTTTTGGCGGGAGGCTGCAAGAGAACGCGCGGAGTGCGGACAGCATACAATCCCGAAGTTTCTCACGCCTGTTCATCGAAAAGATCCCGCTGCTGCTGTTTTCCGGAGCGAGCGCCTGGATCACGGTGAGAGTGCAGCGCGCCGGTATGGCGGTTCGCAGCCTGCATCAGTTTCCGCTGGGCCTACGAATTGAAAACGCCATCACGTCTTACGGCCTATATCTATGGAAGATAGTTTGGCCGGCCCATCTGGCGCTCTATCCTTACTCTCCCATTGCGCCCCCTACGTGGCAATGGATTTTAGCGGCGCTGGTTTTGCTTGGCGTGACGGTGTTTGTATTGAAGGTTCGCGGCAAGCACTATTTGCTCGTGGGGTGGCTCTGGTTTCTGGGGACGATGGTACCGGTGATCGGCCTGGTGCAGGTGGGTGAGGCCTCAATGGCCGATCGTTATGCATATATTCCGCTGATCGGAATCTTTATCATGATTTCGTTTGGCCTTGCCGACCTTGCGGATGCTAAAAAAATCGATATCACGTGGCGTGTCATTCCGGCGTTGTGCGCACTGATCACGCTCGCCGTCGTCACCCATCGACAGGTGAGTTATTGGCAGAGCGATTACGATCTGTGGGCTCACACGCTGGCAGTTGCGGAAAATCCTGTTTCGCATGATGCGCTTGGATCGGCGCTGCTCGATCCCACCCTAGCCATAACCGCGAAAAATGAAGAGAACATCGATACGCTGAGAAAGCGGTTAAGGGAAGCTCGCCAGCATTTCGAAAGAGCACTGTATCTGCGCCGCCAGATTGAACCGGAAAATCCATCTGCGACGCTGCCTGACATTGCGACGACTCTGAACAATCTCGGCAACCTGGATCGGATGGAAAACCGGGCGGACGATGCGCGACAGCATTATGAAGAAGCTTTGGAAATCCATCGGCAACTTCAACGGGAGAGTCTGGAACGCTTTCCCGCCGAGGTGGCGACCACACTGAGCAACCTGGGGCATCTGGAACAAAGCACAAAGGTGGACGAAGCTCGCCAGCACTTCGAGGAGGCGTTGACGATCTACCGCGGTTTGGCGCAAAAGCACCCCGAGGAGTTTCTTCCGAAAGTTGCCGACGCGCTGAACAGCCTGGGCTATGTGGAAAGAGCGGAGAATCGGCTGGACGAATCGCGCCGGACTTATGAGGATGCTTTGACGATTCGCCGCCGCTTGGCGCAGGATGATCTGGCGGCCTATCTTCCTTACCTGGCGACGACACTGAATGATTTTGGAATCCTCGACACAGCCCAGAACCGCCCAGACGATGCCCGCGGCCACTATCAAGAGGCGCTGCAATCGTACCGCAAGTTGGCCAACCAAGATCCGGATATCTACGCGCGCTACGTGGCAGCCACGCTGAATAACCTGGCGCTTTTGGATGAGCAACAGGGGCGCATTGAATCCGCGCGCGCCCAATATCGGGAGGCGCTGGATCTGTACCGGCAGTTATTGCAGAACGATCCCGATAGCTATGCGGCGGACGTTGCCCGCGTCGAAACCAGCTTGCAGCAGCTCAAGAAGGCGCCAGCCAAATAATGTGGCGTAGCGGCATTGTTCGATTTCACGTCCAATAATCTCTTTAATCCGACTTTACTTTGATTTGCCGTTCTTATTCTTGGGCGGGCGCATACTGGTTCTTGACCACTTCGCCGCCCTTCATGACAAACTTGACGCGCTCCAGCGTGGTCACATCCGCCAGCGGGTCGCCGTCAACGGCAACTATATCGGCGAACTTGCCGGACTCAAGCGTTCCCACTTTGTCCGACCATCCCAACAGGTCGGCATCATTGATAGTAGCGGTCTGAATTGCCTGCAGCGGCGTCATGCCAAGACTTACATAGACGTTGAGTTCGTGTGCATTCAGACCGTGCGGATAGACGGCTGCATCAGTTCCCATCCCTATCTTCACTCCCGCCTCGAACGCCTTCTTTGCGTTCGCCTTGCCGGTTTGCGAAACCATCTCCATTTTTTTCTTCAGAAAATCAGGAAGATTCGCCTGCGCGGCATTCTCGCGTTGCCAGTCGATGAGATACAAAGTGGGGACAAGGTAGGTGCCGTTCTTTTTCAGCGTCGCGATGGCTTCGTCGTTCATCAGGTGCCCGTGCTCGACGGAATCGACTCCCGCTTCAGAGGCCCAAATCACGCCCTGCGCGCCGTGCGCGTGCGCGGCAACCTTGCGGCCTAGTCGATGCGCGTCCGCGACAATCGCTTTCATCTCCTCCAGCGTGTACTGGGCCGCATTGGGGTCGTCTCCTTTCGAGAGCACGCCGCCAGTAGCGCAAATCTTAATCAGGTCTGCCCCATATTTAATGATCTCGCGCGTCTTATGTTGCACGCCCTCGATGCCGTCGGCCGTACCGTTGGCGACGGCATGATACTCGTAGGGAAGCAGATCGTTGTCACAGTGCCCGCCCGTAATGCTTAGCGGCGGACCACTAACCAGCATGCGCGGGCCGGGTACGTCGCCCGCATTGATGGCGTCGCGTAGCGCGACATCGGCATAGCCATTTGCCGCAACATTGCGTACGGTCGTAAAGCCAGCTTCGAGCGTGACGCGAGCATTGCGCGCGCCAATCAGTGCCTCCCGTGGCACCGAGATCCCCAGTTGCGAATAACCGAAATTCGGGTTGAACGTGAGGTGGGTGTGCGCATCGATTAATCCCGGCAGTACGGTGGCGTTCGATAAATTCACGACTTGCGCCCCCGGGGGAGCCGGCGCGTTTCCCCCGGCAATGCTTGAAATTTTGTCGCCTTCAATCACGATGGTTTGATTGGCGAGCGTCTTTCCCGTTTTCACATCAAGCAAATGTCCGGCGCGAATGACGACCGTCTTCGTTTTCGGCGCAGAACTCTGCGCGAGCGCGGATGCTGCCAGAACGCAGATGATAGAAATGATTCGGCGGAAACGTCCTGCCTTCATGACAAATCCCCCTGGATTTCGATTGAGCAAGTACCTTACAACTTTCGGCGCAAGGGCTGCAAGAGTGAAGACTGTCAGGCGACGGGTGTAAGCGGCTGATCTATCCTAATTGTGATCGCTTCTGAATCGTGAAAGATGACAATCAAAATCGCGTCCCGGAGGGTGTTCGCGCCATCGCGGCTCTATTCGCCTTGTGCGCAATCTATCTCGCCTGCGCTGGAGTCGTAATGCTTGTGCAGCCTGGACTCATATCGATAGCGGCTGGTGCGTGGCTTCTCTTCGGGCTGGAACTAGCCGGACCCTATATGTTCGTGCTGATGGCGATGGCCGGACTGGCCGTGGCTTTCGGATTGATAAAGTTGAACAACATCACTCGACACGTCGCTATGCTGATCGCGATTACCGGCATTGTCATGATTGCGCCGTCGGTCTCCGATGCCGTTGTACAGGCGAATGTGAAGGCTCTGGTTGCAGGGGGCCTCGGAATCATTGTGCGCGTGATCGTGGCTTGGCATCTGGGGCAGGCGGAAGTTGCCGATCAGTTTCAGCGGCCGAAGCCGTAGCAACACCGCAATGCCTCACCACACACCCCGAGCGCAGCTGTTTTTCGATCAAAACGCGGGCATTACCGATCTTCCCAAGGACTGTCACTTGTGACTCTCGTCACCCGCCGGAAGGTCAGCCCGCACAATGAAGCGTGATTTCTCTCATATTCCATTCTCAGGGAGTGACCGAAGATGCCTTGGCGCTGCAAGAAGGCGGCTTTGCGCAGCGTGATGAGCTGAATCCGGCGATTCGCCCCTTTCAGCCCTACACAATTGAACAGGCGGTAAGCGATGACGAACCTTGTTAGGCCTGAGAACACTATCCAGTCTCATTTGGATGCGGCGGGGGTGTCTCGCCGCGACTTTTTGCGTTTATGTTCTGTGATTATCGCAACCGCGCCCGCGGGCATGGCTTTGACGAAAGCTGGCTCGGTGGCTGACATAGCCGCGAAGATCGGCAAGGCACGCCGGCCTTCGGTCATCTGGCTTCACTTTCAGGATTGCACCGGATGCACGGAGACGCTGCTGCGCACATCCGCGCCCGACGCCGCATCGTTAATTCTCGACGTCATCTCCCTCGATTACCACGAGACCTTGATGGCTGCTTCCGGCGCGCAAGCTGAGGCCGCGCTGCAAAAGGCGATGACGGACAACGCCGGCAAATATGTACTTGTGGTCGAGGGCGCAATTCCGACGCGCGATGACGGCGTGTACATGCAGATAGGCGGACGCCCAGCGGTGCAGATGGTCAAGGAAGTCGCATCGAGAGCTGCGGCCGTCATTGCCATAGGCTCGTGCGCGTCGTGGGGCGGCGTTCCCTCCGCCGACCCTAATCCCACTGGCGCGGTGGGAGTGGACACGGTGATTTCCGGCAAGCCGATTGTCAACCTGCCTGGCTGCCCTCCGAATCCCTACACTCTGCTGGCGGTAGTACTCGAGTATGTGACCATGAACCGGCTGCCCGAGCTCGACGATCTGCGACGGCCCACGTTCGCCTACGAGCGTGTAATCCACGAGAACTGCCCGCGCCGCGCTCACTTCGATGCCGGCCGCTTTGCTTTCGCATTCGGCGATGAAGGCCATCGCAAAGGATGGTGTCTTTACAAGCTGGGCTGCAAAGGGCCAGTCACGCATGCGTCATGTTCGACGCGGCACTTCAACGAACTGCCGGGTACGTGGCCGATCGGACTCGGCATCCCGTGCCTGGGCTGCACGGAGAAGAACGTGGTCTGGAAGATCCCTACGGTGGAGACAGTACCCATTCATATGGCCACACCGCCAGATACATATCCGCCAATTTACAGCGGCACGGGAGCGATCAAGACTGGCGCTGCTGTTCTCGTTGGTGCCATCGCGGGAGCGGTAGGAAGCGCGTCATGGGTGGCCTCCCAGCGTTTCCGGACTAGTAGCGAAGCGGGCTTGGAGCGAATTGCAGCCGACCGCGAGCATGCCGAGAAGGAAGCTTCCGGCTCCAGGAAAGAGGACTAACGTGGCCATCACCCGGCGAGAACTGATGACAAGGGTCGCGGCGGTGAGTATTCCCGCGGCTGTCGCCGTAACTGTTGGGGCCGACGCGCTGCGCGCCGACGACGAGAAGCCGGCGATCCCAAGTGCGGCGGTTGGTCTTCTATACGATGCCACAATCTGCATCGGCTGCAAAGCTTGTGTAGCTGCTTGCGCGGAGGCCAACGATACGCCGCCCGACACGCGGGAAGACGGTTTGCACCAGGCTCCCACCGATCTGAACGAACTTACGCGGAACGTGATCAAACTGTACAAGCCCACGGACGGCTCGCCATCGTCGTTCGTCAAACGGCAATGCATGCATTGTCTGGATCCTGCATGCGCCGCTGGATGTCCCTTTCAAGCGTTGCACAAAGATCCGGAGACGGGCATTGTTTCCTGGGTTGCGGACAAGTGTATCGGATGCCGCTACTGCACGATCACCTGCCCTTATCACATCCCCCGCTTTCAGTGGCAGGGTTATAACCCGCGCGTGACTAAGTGCGAACTGTGCAGCCAACGGCTTGAGAAAGGCTTAAAGCCTGGTTGCACAAGCGTATGTCCGACGGGTGCGGTGATTTTTGGGCCGCGCACCGTGCTGTTAAGCGATGCTAAACGCCGCATCAATGAACATCCCGGACGTTACTACGAAGACAAGGTGTACGGCGAGACGGACAACGGCGGCACGCAGTCGCTGTATCTGGCGCAAGTGCCGTTCGACGATCTCGGATTGCCCGAGTTGGGAGCTGAATCGGTGCCCGCGCGAACCCTGCGCTGGCAGCGGCGCTTCTATCAATACTTCGCTCTGCCCGCAGTGTTGTATGCAGGATTGGTGCAGGTAATCCGCAACAGTCTAAAGGGGCATGAAGAGGAAGCGCATGAGCATGAAAAAGAGACCGGATTGAGGGCGCAATTATGAGCGCGATAACGGGCAATCAATTAAAAACGCAATTCAAAACGGAAGACCGGTGGGAGCGGGCCGTGCCGGTCTATGGATTTCCGGTTGTCACACGTTTTTTTGTCGCGCTAATTGCGCTGACGCTGGTTGCTTTCGTGCTGACGGGTTATCGCGAACTGGCGGGCCTCGGCCCCGTCAGTGGCATGAACGACGCGTTCGGCTGGGGAATCTGGAAGACCTTCAACGTAATGGTGCTGACAGCGCTCGGTTCCGGTGCATTCGCGGTAGGCATTGCAGCTTGGGTGTTCAAGCGCAAGAAGCTGCATTCACTGATGCGGATGGCTTTGCTGACCAGCTTTCTGGCGTACGCCAGCGGCCTGCTGCTGCTCGGCATCGACGCCGGACGTCCGTGGAACTTCTACTGGATCGTGTTTCCCTGGAAGTGGAACATGCATTCACCGCTGGCCGAAGTCGCAATCTGCATGTCCATTTACGCGATGATCCCCCTGGCGGTTGAGAATCTTCCGCCGGTGCTGGAGCGGCTCTGGTATTTCGATTCGCGGCTCAGGCCGGGTGTCGAGAAGATGGAAAAGCATCTGCATGCCGTCTTCCCGTATGTGATTGCGCTGGCCTATCTCCTCCCCGGCATGCATCAATCATCACTGGGCGCCCTCATGTTGCTGGCGGGAGAACGCGTTCACCCGCTGTGGCAAACGCCATTTCTGCCATTGCTCTATTTGGGGGCGGCCAGTTTCATGTCGTTTGGTTGCGTGGCCGGCGTAACCATGCTGTGCTGCCTGGTGTGGAAGCGCGCCATGGATATGCAAGTCCTCGACGAGGCTGCGCAAATAACCTGCTGGCTCATTTATGGATGGTCGGCGCTGCGGCTGCTTGATATCGCATTTCGCGAGCAGTTCGGCACCGCCTTTCACTTCGACCGATTTGCGGGCGTGTTCTGGTTGGAGATGTTGCTCATCCTCGGCGGCGGTTACCTGTTGCAGCAATCAATACGCACGCACGACCGGGGCAACATGTTCATGGGCTACGTGCTGAGTTGTTTTGGCGGGATGGTCTATCGGTTCAGCCCCACCACGCTTGCGTTCCGGCCCAACCCGCAAGCTCTCTATTTTCCGGCGACGATTGAGGTATTGGTTTCGCTCGGTTTCATTGCGATGGGCGTCGCAGGATTTCTGGTTGCGGTCAAAAGACTAGCCATTCTCCCCGGGCCTCTTTACCTGTGGCACGACATGGCAAGCTACTTCCGGTTCCGCCGGCCCTATATCCGCTGGACCGGATATTTCAAGTATGGACATTTCGGCGAAGACGAACAGATCACCAACAATAACTCGAACTGACAGCAGGCACTATGTCGACAAGAATTACGATTGACCCAATTACGCGAATTGAAGGCCACCTCCGCATCGACGTGGAGGTCGAAAATTACGCCGTGAGCAATGCTTGGGCGTCATGCACCATGTGGCGCGGCATTGAAACCATCCTGCGCGGCCGCGATCCGCGGGACGCCTGGATGTTTACCCAGCGTTTCTGCGGTGTATGCACCACCGTTCATGCCATGGCGAGCGTGCGCGCCGTGGAAGACGCGCTCAAGCTGCCGGTGCCGGCCAACGCAAACTATATCCGCAATCTCATTCTGATTGCGCACGCCCTGCACGATCACATCGTGCATTTCTATCAGCTCTCGGCGCTCGATTGGGTCGATATAATGCAGATCCCGAAAGCAGATCCGGCAGCCGCGTCCAAGCTGGCGGAGACAATTTCTCCCTGGACGCGCAATTCGCGCAACGAGCTGAAAGCCGCGCAGGACAAGGTGAAAGCCGTGGCGGCGAGCGGACAGCTTGGCATCTTCCAGAATGGGTATTGGGGTCATCCCGCGATGCGCCTTTCACCCGAAGTCAACCTGCTGGCGTTTACGCATTATGTGCAGGCGCTCGAGTATCAGCGCAAAGCATTGCAGGTTGTCGCCATGCTTGGTTCGAAGACTCCGCACATCCAGAATCTAGTGGTCGGCGGCGTGGCCAACGCCATCGATCTCGACAGCCAGAGCGCTCTCGGGATGGACAAGCTGGAGCAGATTCGCGTGCTGTTATCGGAGGTCGCGCAATTCATCCGCGAAGTCTATCTGATCGATGTATGCGCGGTTGCGGCTATGTATCCGGAGTGGTTCAAGATTGGCAGCGGAGTGACGAACTATCTCGCGGTGCCCGATCTGCCGCTCGACAGCAAAGCTGGCGCGTACGATTTGCCCGGCGGCGTGATCATGCAGGGCAACATCGGTGGAGTACAAGCTTTCAAAACCGCCTCCGATGATATCTTCCGCGAGTCAGTTACTGAGGACGTAACTCATGCTTACTATGAGGGCGAAAAGCCGCTGCATCCATGGCGAGGCGAAACCGAGCCGCAGTTTACAGGATGGGACGGCGAGAGGAAATACTCGTGGGTGAAGTCGCCGCGCTACAACGGTCAGCCCATGCAGGTTGGGCCGCTGGCGCAAGTATTGATCGGCTACGCGCAAGGCCACCAATTGACGAAGAAGTATGCCGACCTCGCGCTCGGCCAGGTTTCCGCCATCGCGAAAGTGAACGCTACACCGGCGCTTATGCATTCCACGCTGGGACGCCATGCCGCGCGCGCTATTCGCGCAGCCATGCTCGCCGAGCTGGCAGACAAGCACTGGCAGTTGCTGGTCGACAACATCGCCAAGGGCGATCTCACGGTTCACAATCAACCCGTATTTCCTTCCGGCGAAGTCGAGGGCGTGGGAACGCACGAAGCTCCGCGCGGAACGCTCTCGCACTGGATCGTGATCAAGGGCGGAAAGATCAAGAACTATCAGGCGGTTGTGCCTTCGACATGGAACGCAAGCCCGCGCGACGAAAATGGCGCGCATGGTCCCTACGAAGCGTCGCTGCTGCATACGCCTCTGGCGCGTCCCGAAGAACCGCTCGAGGTGCTTCGGACCGTTCACTCGTTCGATCCCTGCATGGCATGCGCGTGCCATACGTTCGATCCTTCGGGGCGGCAGATTGCCCGCGTGAAGGTACTGTGAAGGCGATGAGGATCACGATTGGCGGAATTGGCAGCGTGCTTCTTGGTGACGATGGCGTTGGGCCCTTCGTCGCCGGCATGCTGGAATCCGCCTACTGTTTCGATGAGAGCGTGACGGTAGTGGATCTCGGAACTCCGGGTCTCGATCTGGTCGCGCATCTCTCCGGCATTGACGCGCTCATCCTCATCGACTCGGTGAAGAACGACGCGATTCCCGGCGCGATTACGCTCTACAGAAAAGACGATATTCTGCGCCATGGTCCCGCGCCGATGCGTATGGACCCGCATTCGCCGGCGCTCTCGGAATCATTGCTGATTGCCGAACTTGCCGGCGAAGGGCCGAAAGAAATTTTGCTGATCGGCGTCACGGGCGAACGGTTTGAAGTTGGCGCAGAATTAAGCGAGGCCGCACGACAAGCCGCATCCAAGGCCGTGGAGCAGGTCTTGTTGGAATTGGACCGGCTCGAGATTCCATACGAACCGAGCCGCAAGACGCCCTTCTCAGCATGGTGGAAACCTTTGGCCGAGGCGCATTTGGCTGGCGATTGCGCGAATGCGGGGCCAGTCCTGGCCATAACTTAGGCGGAGTGTCCCGCAACCGCGTGCCGCGCACGCACTTCGCGCTCGGCGACAAACCAATCCCGATTCGGATCGCCTGCCATGCCATTCCGCTGGAGATAAAGCTCGTATGCGCGGCGGCGGATTTCCTCATCCAGATTCGCGCCGTTCACATTGCTCTTGTTGCCATTGACAGGCTTCATTGCCACGTTTTCGCGAACTTCCTGCGCTGCCGAAACCTTCGAGGCCTGAGTCGCTGCCTGAACGGTTGTCGCCTGCACTGCATTCGGCTGAATCGTGGGGGATTCCGCGGCTGGAGCGGCTTTTTTGGTGCGGGTAGTGCCAGTGGTTTTTCTAGCCATCGAGTAACTCCTTCTAGGAAAATTCAGTAGTAGTTGTCAGCGCGCATTTCGTGACCCGGACGCGGACCGTCTGGCGAAATTTCCGCGCGCAAAATAATGATGCTTTCTACTATAGCGCTTATGCCTGTGGAATTGGATGAATAGCCTGTGAAAACGTATAAAGATGAGCAATCAATAGTCGCTGGCTGCGTGTGCTGGATATGCAACACTCGCCAGTACTGTAGTAACTTGTCGAAAGGCCACAACTCGCCGCACGATGAACAGGGAGACAAGTCTTAATTTTTACTATGGCATCCAATAGCGGACTCGGTGTAAAAGCGGCCAAAGCGGAGATATCGGATCTGGAACGCATGATTTCCGAAGCGCCCAGCGCGGAGCGCACTTGCGTGAAGCTGGCGCAGGTTCTGCGTGTTCATCGCGGCGAAATCGCGCTGCTGCGATTGGAAAAAGGCAGTCTGCGTTTTGTTTATCCGGTCGAGTTGCGTTCCGCGGGCGAACTGCCGCTCAGCGGATCGGCGGTCGCCGCGCGCACCGCGGCCACGCGCACCCCATTGCTCTCGAATTCGTTCATGCAGGTTCGCCATGCCAGCTTGTTTGAATCGGTAAGGCTGACAACAGAAGAAGACAGGCGCATGGAGCAGATGCCCATTCAAAAAATCATGTCCGTCCCGATCTCATCGGAGGATGGAAGCATGATCGGCGTGGTACAGGTTTCGCGCAAAGGATTGGATGCCTCACTGGCCGGGCCCGATTTTTCTTCCGACGATCTAAAACGGCTCGAACAAGCCGCAACCATTTTGTCGCGCATGCCCTTCATGCAAGAAGGCGGAGCACTGTAGGGGATCTGGGAATAATTTCGTCAGCATTGTCACTGCCAGGCGGTGGCATGTTTTCCTTTCTAACATCAAACAGCGCGGCTTAGTCGACCTGCCTCCAGAGACGACCTGTAACTTTCCTCTTTACGCAATTACCTAATTTTGGCAGGTTGTTCGAATGGGCTCTTGTAGTTACGAGTGCTTGCATACCCCTCCCCCCCCCTACCAAATTCCGTTAAAGTGTTGATTACAATATAGTTAACAGCAAAGTATTCAAAAATATGGACTTAGCAGTTCCAGCTGCCGGCAAAATGATAATGGAACCGTTTCGAGCGCTGTCTCCTGATAAGAGTGCAGCTCTTGAAACGACTCCTGCGTCAGAATGTCATAGACGATGAAAAAAGTCTGTGATGATTAGACTTGACATTGGGCGCTCTGGGCGGGGCGGCGAAACGCAAAGGAGCTAGACTGCTCCTCTCCTTTGTGCGGATGTAAGACGGCGAACTTTTATTCCCTGCGACAAAATGCAGATTCCTCCCTTTGGTCGGGACTGACAAATCCTGTAATGCAGATTCCTCCCTTTGGTCGGAATGACAAATCCAAATGCAGATTCCTCCCTTTGGCCGGAATGACAAATCCTGATAAACCCTTCAGGAGCTGAAAGCAAAAAAGCGCTGCGCGGGCTCAAACTTCGAGCCGAGCGCAGCGCTTATCCAATGCCGCTTGCGAACCATGTAACTCCGCACTGAAGGCCGGAGTTTTCGCGGGCGGGGGCGCCCGCGCAACACTTGATCGGGCTCCTGACGGCTACCGACTAAAGCGGGAGCCAAAGCCCAATCTACTGCTCTGACGGATGCAGCACTCGGAACGTTGTTCCTCCGTTGGACCAAACTAAGACCAGCGCATCCTGTCCTTTGGGCACGTTGCTCAGAGCTTCGGCTACATCGGAGACCGACTTGACGGGCTTGCGGTCGACTTCCACGATGACGTCTCCGCGGCTGATACCTGCGTTATCGGCGGGGCTTCCGGGAACGACATCGTTGACCAGCGCGCCATGGATTGAGGCTGACGCCTGAAGCTGCTCGCGCAGATCAGGAGTAAGTTCGCCAAGCGTCATTCCCCAGCGGCCTTTTCCGTGCTGGTTATTCGCGTTTTCGGGCGCGTTGCCGCCGTTCAGATCGGCGAGGGTTACGTTGATTGTGGTCGGCTGATCGTCGCGCATTACCTGGAGGTGAACGGTGTCGCCAGGCTGTTTCTGTCCAACAAGCATCTGGAGTTCGCCGGCATCGGTGATCGGTTTGCCGTCGAGTTCGGTAATGACATCGCCGGTCTTGATGCCAGCTTTCATTCCAGGAGAATCGGGCGTGACATCGCTGACGAGCGCGCCAGCAGCCTTGTTCAGGTGGAAGAACTTGGCATTGTCAGGCGTGACGTCGGAGATCTGGACTCCGATGAAGCCATGCGTGACCTTGCCGAAGCGGATCAGTTTATCGACCGTGGGTTCGACGATCTGCGTGGGAATGGCAAAGCCCATACCCGAGAACGAACCGGAACCGGAGACGAGAAACGTGTTGATGCCGATCAGTTCGCCATGCGCATTGACGAGGGCGCCGCCGGAGTTGCCGGGGTTGATGGCAGCATCGGTCTGAATGAACTCGCCGGGCTTGCGGCGGTCGCTGGCGTCGGGATTCGCGCGGTTGAGCGCGCTGATGATGCCGCGCGTAACCGTGAACTGGAATCCGTAGGGATTGCCGAAGGCGAGGACGGTTTGTCCGGGATGCAGATTGGCGGAGTTGCCCCATGGAACGCTGGGGAGATCATTGCCGCTAATCTTGATGACGGCGAGATCGGTGAGGGGATCGGCGCCGATGAGCTTGGCGGGCAAAACCTCTTTGTTGCTCATGGTCACGCGGATGTCGGTTGCGCCCTCGATGACGTGATTGTTGGTGACGATGTAGCCATCGGGCGAGATGATGACGCCGCTGCCGAGGCCGTGCTCAACCCGGTTCTGCGGCTGCTGCTGGAAGCGGAACTGACGTCCGAACTGCTGGCCGAACTGTTGACCGAAAGGACCGTCGGGACCGAAGAACTGCTGCATGTCAGGCATGCCGTTGCCTTCCTCGGCCTGCGCTTTGTTCTTGGAAGTGACGGTGACGTTCACCACCGCCGGGGTGACGCGAGCGGCAAGGGTCTCCATGGCGCGGTCGAGAGAGAGAAGAGCGGAGACGCTATTGTCGTCGAGCGCGGCGGCAGCGGGTGCGGGAGTTGCGATAGAGGATGGGGCGGCCTTAGCCAGGTTGAAGGCCGCGAGCGAAGCGGCGACAGCGACGGCGAGGACGCCAACGCCTATGCGGCGAGTGATGGTTGACTTAAAGCCGGTGGACTTCCCCATTGACTTCAAAGATTGAATCCAGTTTTTCATTTGTTTCTCCTTGTGCAACTAAATATCTAGTTGTTACCAGCAAAATTTTTTGGTTATGTGGAATGCGCGGCCGGCGCGGGCTGCTTTGCCTTCCACGTGGTGTTGACTACGGTGACGCGCCAAACTTGAATGTGCCAAACGATTGCGGGAGGTCCATCCGCACGATCCGCCAACGAACCAGCTTCCGGAGAACCACTGGGCTGTATGAATCCGGTTGCCTCGACCAGAACGATGGATGGATGAGCGCTATTGGCTGTGTCTTCACCAAGCAGGTTATCTTCCGCGGCGATAGTTACCAGAGATGCGGCGTCCATGGCGGCGTTGAAGCGCTGTGCCACATCGAAACCTTGCGCTACATCGACACTCTGCGCTGGAGATTGTTGTGCCGCTGCCGCTGAAAATCCTGCATTCGTCGAACTTGAGTAAACGGTGTTACGAGCGACAGGGAAATCGTAAGTCGATCTGGAAGCCTGGTTATAACCCGGCTTATAAGTCGATGTGCGGGATAACTTGGCAGATAACCTGGCATTCGATAAATCTGGAACTGCGTGGGCTGCCGCTCCGCCTCTGTTGCTGGCAGTTGTTAGCAGCGCCGGAACCGGTGCAACGGCGGATTGCGAAGTTTGAAAGCTCGCGCGGTGAACTAGCGATGGAACGGACGACGGCTGAATTCGTGCCGCCGCATACGGAGAGTTCGCGGCGTCGGGCTGCTCGAACGAGATGACCTGGGGAGTATTGGGAAGCATGACCAGGCAGAGAATTGTGAAGGCTCCGGCGAGGCCGAGCGCGGGTTTTGAGATGCGGGTAGCGGCGGGGCGATTGTTGTCGAGAATCTGCGCGATGCGGGTCGAAGCCTCGCGAGCGCGATGAACAATGGCTTGCGCCATGGTCCAGCCGCGCCCGGCAAGACTTCTTTCCAGGAGGGACACAAGGCAGCTCGCGTATCCTGCGGGGTTGGCGGTCTGGGCGATGACGACATCGTCGCAAGCCATCTCGCGCTCGAGCGAGAGGCGGTTTTCAATCCACCAAACAGCGGGATGAAAGAAGAAAAGAATACGGAATAACTTTTGGATGAGATTGGTCCAATCGTCCCAATGGCGGAGGTGCGCGAACTCGTGACGAAGCACGATGCCGAGATCGGAGGGCGACAGATCGCGAAGAGCCCATGAGGGCAGGGCGATGGTCGGATTCCAGAGTCCGATGGCGGCGGGAACGCGAATCTGGCTGGAAATAGAAAGAGACACAGGACGCGAATGGAACGAGCGCGGCGCGTTGAGTTCGGCGACCAGGCTGCGAAGCGATGGGTCAAGGTCGTCGGGGTTGAGCGCGACGCAGGACTGGCGAAGCTGGCGAAGGCGGACGAGGCCGACAATCAGACGGGCGGTCATCGCGCAGGCAATCAGTAGCCAGGTAATAAAGAAGAAGGCAGCCCAGTGTGCGGGCAGATTAATTGGAGCTGTGGCCGAACGAACGGCGGCAGGGGTAAGAGAAGAATGCAGGAATCCGCCGGCGAGAGGCGAGCCGACGACGGCAAGCAGAGCTACGAACCAGACTCCGAAGCGGGTGCGCGAATTTTGCTTGGGCAAAACGCGCAGCAATGCCCATGCGCAGAGCGCGATCAGAAGGCCTTCGGGGAGCGAATTGAACGCCCGCTCGATGGCGGTTTGAGCCAAGGGCTGGAGGTGGGGGAGGATCACTTGGCGTCCCTCCGATCAAGCATTTTGCGGAGGCGATCGAGTTCGTCGGGCTGAATGCCCCGATCTTCGAGGATGTTAAGGATGAGATCCTCGTGAGAATTGCGGAAGAAGCGAGTCACCAGGTGGCGGATCTCAGTGCGTGTGGCGTCCTGCTCGTGGACGACGGGCGCGTAAACGTGGGCGCGGCCATCTTTCGAGTGCTTCAAGTAGCCCTTACGCTCGAGAATGCGAATTGTGGTGAGCACCGAATTGTATGCCAGAGCGGGCTTTTCACCCATGGAATCAAGGACTTGCTGGACGGTGCCGGAACCCTTCACCCAGAGTACCTTCATCACTCTCAGTTCCGCATCTGTTAGAGTTTCGGACTGTTTGGGCGGCACCGTTGTTCTCCTGTGTAATTGGACGCGTGACGTTTAGAAAAGTAACTAATATTTTAGTTGCTGGGGGTGGGGCGGATGGTTGTATGGATTTTGGGGCCTGCGAGGGGTGCTGGTCAGCCGTCGGCGGGCTGGTCGTCGACGGTCCTATTGGCGCGCCCGGAAGAGAGGACTAAGCTGCATCCAATGAACAAAATTGGAGGGTTGGGATTGCTACGGACTTCGAATCTCAGAGTGCAACGCATAGGAATTCTTGGAACTACATACTTGGCCGGGGTGGTTGTGCTGGGCTGCTTGGTGTTTGGGCAGGATCTTGGGCGGGCAGAAAATCTGGGGGGGAGCGGTTTGGTAGGGAGAGGAATTGGTTCGGAGCAGATTGAAGAGCGAGCGGAGGCGCTGCTTCGGCGGATGACGCTGGAAGAAAAAGTTGGTCAGCTGGTGCAGTATTCGGCAGGGCAGCCGACGGGGCCGGGAACGGGACGATCGGATTATGAAGACATGATCGCGAAGGGAGAACTGGGTTCGCTGTTGAATGTGATCGATCCGAAACAAATAGAAAACTATCAGCGGATTGCGATGGAGAAGTCGAGATTGCATATTCCAATTCTGTTTGGACTGGATGTGATCCATGGCTTTCGGACCGAATTTCCGATTCCGCTGGGGCTGGCTTCGACGTGGGATCCGGAAATTGTAGAGAAAGCGGCGCGAGTGGCGGCGATGGAGGCGTCGGCGATTGGCATTCGATGGACTTTTTCGCCGATGGTGGATATTGCGCGCGATGCGCGGTGGGGACGAATTGCGGAAGGCGCGGGAGAGGATCCGTACCTGGGTTCAGCAATGGCGGCCGCGTATGTGCGCGGATATCAGGGCGCGCGGCTGGATGCGCCGGACACTATGGCGGCGTGCGCGAAACATTTTGTGGGATACGGCGCCGCCGAGGGTGGCCGCGATTACAACTCGACGGAAATTTCAGAGCACACGCTGCGGGAATTTTATCTGCCTCCGTTTCATGCGGCGGTGGAGGCGGGAGCGGCGACGCTGATGAGCGCCTTCAATTCGCTGAATGGCGTGCCTTCGACCGCAAATGCTTTTACGCTTACTCAAGTGCTGCGAAAGGAATGGGGATTCAAAGGATTTGTGGTCAGCGATTGGGCTGCGGTGGAAGAGATGATAGCGCACGGGATCGCGCTCGACGGCGCAACGGCGGCGCGCAAGGCGTTGGTCGCTGGCGTGGATATGGACATGGTAAGCAGCCTATATCACGAGCATTTGGCGGAGTTGGTGCGCGCGGGGAAGGTGCCGGAAGCGGATGTGGATGAAGCCGTGCTCCGCGTGCTGCGGGTGAAGCTGGCGCTGGGGCTGTTTGAACGTCCGTACGCGGAGGAAGGACAGGCGGAGCGTGTATTTTTTCTTCCGGAAAGTTTGGTGCTGGCGCGGAAGGCGGCGGAGCGGTCGGTAGTGTTGTTGAAGAATGATGCGGTGAGTGGGCAGGCTCTGCTGCCGATATCGAAAGATGTAAAGACGATCGCGGTGATTGGGCGGCTGGCGGAGGATCCATCCGATCCCGAGCACAAGTTGAACCGGCCTCATCCGAAGAATGGGGGGCTCTCATTTCCGGATGCGCTGGCGCAGCGACTGGGAGCGGCGAATGTGCTGCGATTCAAGGGATGCGGAATTCTCGATGGAACCGACAGTGAGATTGAAGCGGCAGTCGCGGGCGCGCGGCAGGCGGATTTGACGATTTTGACGTTGGGCGAATCGCCGGATATGAGCGGAGAAGCGGCGTCACGCGCGCATTTAGGCCTGCCCGGACGGCAGGAGGAATTGCTGGAAGCGGTGGTTAAGGCGGGCAAGCCGTTGGTGCTGATTCTATTCACCGGACGGCCTTTGACTTTGCCGTGGGCATTTGAACATGTGCCGGTGGTGCTTGAGGCGTGGTTCCCTGGAACGGAGGGTGGATCGGCGCTGACACGAATCCTGTATGGAGACGTGAATCCGAGCGGCAAATTGACGGTGAGTTGGCCGCGAAGCGTAGGACAGGAGCCGCTCTACTACAACGCGTTGAATACGGGTCGTCCGCCGGGAGATGTGGATTTGACGCGGGCGCCGACTGATGTGGATTCGAAATATGTGTCGCGATACCTGGATGAGCAGAATTCACCGCAGTTTCCGTTTGGATATGGTCTTTCATATACGGCGTTCAAGTATGGGGAGACGAAAGTCAGCAAGACCAGGATTTCTGCGGAGGAGCTAAATAAAGTTCTTCGAGAGGCTGCACCGCTGAGTCGACCAAAAGCGATAATCACGGAGGAGCCGGGAGTCAAGGGGACTTCAGCCTCGAATGCGCGGGAAGCGTTGAGCGTGGAAGCTGCGGTTTCGAATACGGGATCACGGGCGGGAGAGGAGATGGTTCAGTTGTATGTGCGGCTGGAGGGGACGAGCACGGCTCAGCCGGTGCGAGCGTTGAAGGGGTTTCAACGGGTGAGTTTGGAGCCGGGAGAGACGAAGACAGTCAAGTTCACGGTGGGTCCGGAAGCTTTTGCAATTTGGGGCGCGCAGAATGAGTATGCGGCAGAGCCCTCGCGAGCGACAGTATGGATTGCTCCGGATTCGCAGAGGGGAACGGGGGCGGTAGTGGAGATTGGGCGGTGAAGGCCAGTGCGGGTCTCCTCATGCTCATTCTGGCTAGCGCCACCGGCGCTCCGGGCTAGGGCAGCAATCGCGTCCGTCAGATGCTTCGCGATGAACCGCGGGCATCCCCAAAATCAGTCTAAAGACAGTCCGATGGTCGGGAAGTTGGCGCCTTCGCCTGGACACCAAGTACCCTGGTAAACGCCAAGGGGCACGTTCGTCACTTGGGATGTTGTAACTCGTCACATACAAAATCACCCCTAAAGCATGACGATGAAGGTGGCGGAATTGGGGGAGAGATTTCAATTCCGTTCCTGAGCGCCGGTGGACAGGCGCGACGAATACCGGGGGTTGCTTATGAAGACGAGAATCTTGATCTTGCTCGCAGCTATTTTCTTTGTGGTGGCAAGTGCGGCGGCACAAGAGATTTCGATTATCACGGTCAAAGGCAGCGAAGTGAATAACGGCGTGGTGATTGTGGATGTGGTGAAGGCAGGCAAGGGATACGACCTGCAATGCAATCAAGGAGCGCCGAACTGCGCCCCATTGAAGGCCGGGAAGTATCAGTTGGTGGAATTGCCGAGCAATACCGGGATGTACGATTGCCGGGACGTCCAAGTGTTCCCCAACTACGAGGAGACAAAGGACAGAGACAATAAGTTAGGGGAGTATTGCCTGACGGATAAGTAAGTTGTGTCTGGTATGGCAAAAAGCTGGACCGCGAAAACGGGATCCGCAGTGGACATCCGAGACTGGATTTCATGGGATTGCAGTTTCCGCAATTCGGGGAGGGCCATATCCAGTGGGCTGGAGTCATGAAGGCCGACCGTTTTCGCAATCGAGATTGAGAGTGCCGGTATCGGCCTCAGCCCAATTTCCACCGCGCACCAAAGCTACTGGAAAAGACGAAAAGAGTTGTGCAGCCAGAAGCGACCGCCGCTCACCCTCACCGTGTAATGGAATACATTCACCGGTGAAAATGTTGTGATAGCAAGCCGTCTGGAGAGGTGGAACTTCCACGCGAGTATCCCGCCATAGGTTATGGGCATCCTCAGAGATTAAGAGCGTTGCGCAGAGCCGAGGCGCAGCGACGATCACGGTGCGGCCTTCATACTCGCGAGCAAAGGCGACGATGTGATCGGAGTTCGCTCCGCTGACTCTTAGTGGAATGTAGCTGCCTTTTTCAAGAAGCAGCGGGTCAGCTTTTCTGAAGTTCAGCGTCTTCCAGGTCAAAAAAAGTTTGAGGGCCGTGTAGTCGGGGCTGAGCGCGGTGTTTGCGATCACATTAGCGCTGAGCCGGCGGATACGGTCGGGCAACGGATGCGGCGTGCGAGCCAGTCTTGTCGTCCGATCCCTCCCATGCGAAGACTGATCGATGGGCGAGTCATTTTCGACCAGCAATTCTTGCAAAAGTTTTCGGCGGCTGTCGTAATCCACGGTCCGGCGATTATCGGGATCGACGAGGCTGAAATCGAATAGTTCGTTGCCCTGGTAAACGTCGGGCACTCCGGGCGAAGTCAACTTCAGCAAACACTGCGAGAGGCTATTAAAAATGCCTGCGCGGCCGACGAGTTGGGCAAAGCGGTCAAAGTCAGGCAGAAACTGATTTCTCGAAGAGCGCTTTAGTATTGCGCGCGTGAACTGCGAGAGCGCAGCTTCGTATTCCGCGTTGGTATTTGCCCAGCTGGTGTGCTCTTTGGCTTCGCGCGCCGCTTTAAGCATGTATTGCTCGATGCGTTCGCAAAAGTTCTTCCATCCGGCATCATCGAGCGGCCCGGCGGGCCACATTCCCACCAAAGTCTGATAAAGAAGATATTCGTCATTTCGCGTGGGCGCGGGATTGCCATCAATGACGGGTTTCTTGCTGCGATTCCAGTTTCGCCAGCGGCGAAGTTGAAGGCGCCATTCCGCGGGAATTTCAGTCAGGACATTGATCCGGGCGCGCACATCCTCGGAGCGTTTGGAATCGTGAGTGGAGGACGCGAGCATGGAGACAGGCCAGTGAGCTGCGCGATCCTGATTGGCGGCGTGAAATTCCTCAATCGTGGTTCCAAACTTGTTCGGGTTGCCGCCGACTTCATTGAGCGAAACAAGGCGGATGTAGCGATAGAAAGCTGTGTCCTCAACGCCTTTGGCGATGACAGCGGCGGTCACTTGCTGGAACTTCATGGCGAAACGAAGAACCGCCTGTTTGTAGTTTTCGGGTTCGCGAGGATCGACTTCGACCAGAAGAGCGTGGCGAATGAAATCGAACACACTAAGATCGGGCGCGCCACTTCTTTTTCGGCCCGCGGCGACGGCCTGCTCGACATAGCGGCGGTTTACACAGCGGCAATCCTGAGAGCGACGGTCTTCAGAGCGACAGTCGTCGGAGGGACGGTCTTCAGAGCGGCGGACGTCAGAGCTTCGGTCTTTGCCCTGGTAATGCTCGGACGACAGGTCGCGCGCCGTCACGTAGGTGCGATAGACAGGAAAGCAGGCGATCACTTCGGCGAGGGCGCTTCTGAGGCTATTAAGTGTGAAGTCGCAGGTGTGGCGATCGGCGAGCGCGATTCGGCTGAGGAGATTGGCCAACACGTTGAGCTCGCTGGCCAGGCCGACGCGCAAGATAAGCTTCTTGCAGGTGTAGACGAGATCGTCGTAGCGCAGCGGTTGATTGCTGAACGAACGATAGATGCGCTCCATTTTGTCGGCGGCGGTGGAGTCGACGAAGAGACCGTTGACGAGGCTGGAGAATTCGTAGCCAGTGGTTCCGTCGACCGCCCAATCTTCGCGCAGACGTTCTTTCCCGGTAAGAATTTTTTCGGCGATGGTGTAGACGTGTTTCTGTTTCGCGCCGAGCGCGCCAGTCAGGGCCTGGTTTAATCGGCAAAAATATTGCCTGGGGTCGTAGAGGCCATCGGGGTGGTCGATACGGAGGCCGTCGACTTTTCCCTGCGCGACCAGGTCGATGATGAAGCGATGCGTGCTGGTGAAAACGGCATCGTTTTCCATGCGCAGGGCGGCGAGATCGTTGATGTCAAAAAAGCGGCGATAGTTAATGTCGTCGGCGGCCACTCGCCATTGGGCAAGACGGTAGGCCTGCGCTTTGATGAGATCGTGAAGCGCGTCAAAACTGTGCGGGTCGCCCGGAGCGCCGTTAAATGCCGCGACGTTGGCGGCAAGGAATTCCCGAGTTTCCGGCGAACGCTTGCAAAGGGCGGAGAGCCGGCGCTTTTGGACTTCTTTTTCGCGGTTACGCTCGGCCCGCTCTTCGGAACTGATGGTGCCGCGCACGGGTAAATGACCAAAGGCGGTTGCGATGCTTTGCAATTCGAGGAAGTCCTCATGAGTGGCGGCGAGAGTGTTTTGCAGGCGTTCCAGCTGAAAGCCGAGGATGCGCGGGTATTCACGCGGAGCAACGGGGAAACGATGGCCGTGATAGAAAATGCTGAATTCACCGTGCTCGCAATCGCAAGTGAGTTTAAGTTCGCCGCGCTCCAGTTCGTCGCCATATTGATTGGCAAGAATCGGAATCAAGACTTTTCCCTGCAACTCATCCTTGATGGGATTCCAGTCAATATCGAAGAAGTCGGCGTAATCGGACGCCTCGCCATTTTCGAGAACATCAAGCCACCATGAGTTATCGCTGCCCATCACGCCCATGTGATTGGGAACGATATCGAGAATCTGGCCCATGCCATGACGATGAAGTTCGGCAACGAAGTTGTCATAGTCCTCGGGCGTGCCGATTTCCGGATTGGGGGAATTGTGGTCGATGATGTCATATCCGTGCATGCTGCCGGGGCGGGCGCGCAGATAGGGCGAAACATAGCAATGGCTGATGCCGAGCGCGGAGAGATATGGGATAAGCGCAGTTGCGTCGCGAAAAGTGAAATTGCGGTTCAGTTGAAGACGGTAGGTAGCGCGGGGAGCATCAGCGCGCGGGCCTTCGGCTGGCGGCATTTGGAAATGACCGCCCGCGCCGTGAACAAGCGCGTTCCGCGTATTGGATTCGGAGACACTCATGGCTTGGCTGAACGTACCTGTTCGACGGTATAGCGCGATGCGTGGAAGTCCTATAAGGGTTTTCGTGGATTTATCCAGACGACGTGGTGTAGGGCGCGCATGCAAGTAGTACACCTAAGCAAACGGGATCAAATACTTAGTTCAACGGACGGCAGAGTGGCCAGTAAGGGAATCGAAGTTGAGTAGTGCACTGGTTTTAGAGCGAGCCGGATTTGGGAGGGCCGATGATACGGAAATTGAAGTCAGGGGAGTACCGGCTGTACTCACGTAAGAAAGATGCAAAGAGCGGAAAACGGCGGAATCTTGGCACATTCAAGAGCAGAGCGGCGGCCGAAGCGCATGAAAAGGCCGTGCAATATTTCAAACATCACTGAGGGCGAATTGTTTTCGAGCGTTGAGGCCACCGAATGTTATGGCAATGCAAGCAGCGAGGACAAAAACAAAGAAACGAACTAATCAGAAATGGGTCGCGAGCGTACACACCACCTCCACTTATCCTCCGAAGGGGCTATTTACGAAAAGCGCCGAGAGCATCGCAGGGCGCTGGTTTCACGGAGAGTGTCGCCGAAGGGGCCGGCTTCAGGGATGCGGATGCTTACGTATTTTATCAACCGTGCGGGCCGCGGCTTGAGCGCGCGGCGTTTAGCGGAATTGCAGAAAGCTAAAACTCTAATTTCGAAGAAAATCAAGCGGGAGCGCGAAGCCCGAGCGCGGAAATGAAACGCGCCAAGCGTCTAGCTAACTCACGGTGAAACTCCCTAAGGGAAGTCGCGTGGCTCATCACAGTCGCGAGCTTATCAATTCATCAGGAAGAAATTTGAAATTGCTGGAGTAATTCTCTCAATTGTTGCTCGGAGCTTCGAACAGAGTAGCGCGCACGGTTCGTTCCATAACGAATGAGTGTGCCGAGATCGGTTTGATACCAGCAACATTGATGCATTTTTGGGGACAATCCACAAAGAAACCGGAGTTGAGCGATCGCCTGGGGACCGGTAAGCGTAGCGGCGACGAGGCGATGGTTGCCGTCGAGCACCGTAAACGGGCCGCTCGCGGTGCGGCCAATGAGAAGAACGGTTCCGATGGGGCGCTGACTCTTTAGGTGAGCGCGAAGGTCCTCGATTTTGCGTTGAAAGGACACGCTGGTGAGGTTGCGGTCTTGTTCGTCGCGAATTCTTTGGGCGACCGGCATGAGAGCAAAATTGCCACGCGCGAGTTTTCGCCACTGCGCGCGGGGAAACACGCGAATTCGGTGAAGGTCGTCGAGTTCAAGGGTGGCTTCAAACCATTCGGTGTCACGAGGCAGCTCTCGCCAGAGCGATCCATAGCGGAGGTCGAAAAGGGCGCGACGAACCCGGTTCTGAAAGGCGTTTTCGAAGTCTGGGGAAGCTACAAGCTGATGCACGACATGCTGGTAGGGAGCAAATCGTCCGCCGGGAAAATCGTTTTTCAGAAATTCGACAATTACGCGATTCTCGAAAACCTTGCCACCCAGTTTCAATGGAGTGGCGAGGGCAAGTGCCTGCGAGTTAGATTCCGTCTTAAACGGGCGCCTGGCGAGAGGAATGGCGGCCGACCCCAGCAGTAGTGCGCTGGCGGCTACCTGGAGGCAAATCACATGCGCCAGGGAGAAATGAAGAAAATAAATTCCCGTCACCAGAGCGCAAGCGATCATGGGCTGGAGCCAGACGACTTTGGAGCTTTTGAGCGACAGCCCTGTGGCAACGACGATGGCGATCAGCGCGCACATGCTGGTTGAGAGCAAATACAGCAAAAGAAGAAATCGGAGATTGGCGACGAGAAGGGGTGCGAACTGAAGGCCGAGCAGGCGCGCGAGGAAGAGGCGAGGAGTGAGGCGCATCCCGACGATCAGCAGGACGGAGAGGCCGGAAACCGCATGCAATAGCATCGCGGGGATGCGGACATTGGGCCTGGAAGACCCCGGTCCGAGTGAAATCCTTCTGCCCAATGCCACCCATACGAGTGCCATTGCCACTTGGATCTGAAAAGAAAGGGAGATGACGGAAATCAGAATTAACGGGCCGTAACGGGCGCTGGGAGTTTCAAAAACAAGTGGGCCGAGGAAACGCGCAATGACGGCATTGCAGGCGAAGTTGAGTAGAGTTGCGAGAAACATGGCACTGAGCAAGATCTTTTCACGGCTCAATACCTGATCTCGCGGCGCGGTTATCTCCGCGCTCGTTTGTGAGATAGCGTCCGACACAATCAATTTCGCCGAAGTAAAAGACAGCCGCTCCCGGCTTTCTACGGAGGAAAGCTGTCGAATGTCTCAGATGCGGGGAAGAAGGCTCTGGCTGCCCATGACGGGCGCGGATCACTGAAACTGGGATAGGCAACGCTGTCGGCTTCAGCGATGAGGAAGCCTGACGGGATCGCCGAATGGAATCGTTATTCAGACCTGGCTTACCCGGGAGCTCTTTACTCGGCAGCGGCCGTTCGTTGTAGCTGGGGCACGCGGGCTTGATACGCGGTACGAGTCAGACTGACAGCGGGAGCTGGCGTGCCGGAACTTATATGGCGCGACGTTCTCTCCGATGCTCTATTTATGGCCGCCGGTGAAGCTGTCCTCGACGGGATGCGCTTTGAGTTTGGCTGCAACCGGCCCAGGCTCGCGTCATTACTATCGAACAGTACTGCCAGTACGTCCGATGTGGGGAAATACTCAACGGCCTGGTTGGTCATAAATTCGATAGACGTAGCTGTCCCACCGATAAACTTTCCCTGGAGATGGCGGCCGCTTCGAAGTTGAATGGAATCGGCGTAAGAGACAGTGGCACAAAGGGCGACTAGGCAGCAGAGGTATCGGAAAATCCGAAAGGTCGTCATGAGAGGACTCCCGACGAAGGGCGGGTTGATGGCAAAATGGAGTTTAGTTTACGCAATTTTCATGATCTATACCGTACTTGCTGCATTTCCTATAAGGAGGTCTTGAGGTGGGCTTATCGGGCTAAGAAGCTTAGGCGGGGAGCAAGTGCCGAACGTGCTTTGACAGTCCGGCACCTGCCCAGCGGAGGGAGCGTAACGAGGAAATTCACTATCAAGGCGAGAATAGGTCTAACCGGCAAAACCGACAATCCCGGTTTTCCTGTAGTTCATCGCACCATTTTTCTTTAGATCGAGAGACCGCTTGCTTGAGCGGCCGATTTTCTTTGAAAGCTCGGCACTCCCAGATGGTGAAGTTTCCGTTCCCCGCTACTCCCGGACTGACCATACGACGGAGAAGGGAGAGAGAGAGTTTTGCTCGTCCACATGGGTGGGATTGGCGCCGGTACGGTAGATCGCCCGTTGGTTCGGGAGAGTGGCATTGTGGAGTGGGGCGGAGCCGAGGTTTGCCCGAAGTTGCAATTGAGATCCATCCGATAGAAGCCAATCCAGAGAAAGCGCGCCGGTCGAATCGTCGCAATAATTGACCCGGGCGGCGGCTATAGAGCTGATCAGAGGGATGATGGTTTGGCGCCGGATCGAGAGCAGTTCACGGTAGAACTCCAGGCTGCTGGCATGCGGATCACGATTCAGGGTTGTCCAATCTAATTTCGAACGCAGGAAAGTCGCTTCGGCATTGGGGTCGGGAATCTGTTCGCGAGTGGCGGGCGAGTTGAATTTCGCGAATGCGGCGAACTCGTTTCTTCTTCCATTCGTGACGGCGGAGGCGAGATCGCCCTGGAAGTCGCAGAAGAAAAGAAACGGGGAAGCGGCGACGAATTCCTCTCCCATAAAGAGCAATGGAGGTTGGGGCGCGAGCAAAAGAATTTCTATTGCCGCGCGCAGCGCTTGGGGAAAGGCCAATTGAGCCAGGCGTTCACCGAAGGCGCGGTTGCCAATCTGATCGTGGTTTTGCAGGAAAGAAACAAAGGCCGAAGGAGGCAGTGAGCGGCTAGGCTCCCCGCGCGGGGCTTTGTGAAACTCCGAATAGTCGCCTTGATAGGCGAAGCCTTCCGAGAGGCAGCGGCAGAGTTGGCGGAGGGGCTGTCGCGCGTAATCCGAATAGTAGCCGTCAGTTTCGGCAGTGGTTATTACGTGGAGAGCGTGATGAATGTCGTCGTCCCATTGTGCGTTGTATAGGTAGGGGACGCCGTCGGAATTACGCTGCAGATAGCGCGCGCGATTATCGGCGTTCTCCAGGATCAGATGAACGTGCCTGCGGCCCGCGAAAGTGCGCCGGACTGTCCCAGCTAACTCGGTGAGGATGTCTGGCGAGGAATTGTCGGCGATGGCGTGAACAGCGTCGAAACGCAAGCCATCGAAATGAAATTCCTCAAGCCAATAGAGGGCGTTGTGAATGAAGAAATCGCGAACCGCGCGACTGTCCGGGCCGTCGAAGTTGATGGCATCTCCCCAGGGAGTATGGTGGCGGTCCGTGAAAAATTGGGGAGAGTAAGTGCGCAGGTAATTGCCGTCGGGGCCGAAATGGTTATAGACGACGTCGAGGAAGACCATCAATCCCATTTGGTGGGCGGCCTTCACGAAATGTTTCAGGTCTTCGGGACGGCCGTAGGAGCTGTCTGGAGAGAACAGTAACACGCCGTCATATCCCCAGTTACGGCTGCCGGGGAAATCGGCGACGGGCATAAGTTCGATGGCAGTAACTCCCAGGTCGCGGAGATAGTCGAGTTTCTGCTCCAAGGCGCGGAATGTACCGTTTGCAGTAAAGGCTCCTACATGGAGCTCGTAAATCACTGTCTCTTCCCACGGGCGGCCGCGCCAGGCATCGTCGTTCGATTCATCGTCATTCCAATCAAAACTTCGCGGGTCGATGACTTCGCTGGGCCCATGGACATCGGCCGGCTGAAAACGCGAGGCTGGGTCTGGAACGCGGGTATCGCCATCGATTTGAAAGCGGTAGAGAGTTCCCGCGAATGCTTCGCGCGTAATCAATTCGAACCATCCCTGGTCAAGTTTGGCGAGGGGCAAGACGGTGGGAGTTAGAGGGTCGCGGGATGGGTCCTCGATGCAGAGATCGACTCGCTGCGCTTTCGGTGCCCATAGCCGAAAGCGGACGCTTCCATCCTGTTGGACTTCGGCGCCGAAAGGCATGGAATGGAGTTGAGCAGTTTGAACGGGCTCCATTTGTTGCGCGCGATGCTTCATAGCTGCGGTCTTGATTATGCCTGCGGAAGTTCTTGCCTGCGTTCCTGGCGAATCTGATCCGGCTGACGTTCGACCAAAACGGCTAGCGATCGCCCCTGCAGTGGATACGGCGATTCGGGTTCGAATTGCAGACCAGGGTTGCGGGAGGTCTGGCAGGAGGTATCAATCAGCGGCACCCAGCGCATTCCAGAAGCGACGGTGGGAAGCGAAAAAGGAATGGTTTCGTGATAAGCGTTCATGAGGATGAGGAAATTCTCGTCGGTGATGGGCTGGCCACGTTCATCCATTTCGTCGAGCGCCGAGCCGGAGAGAAAGACGCCCAGTGTTCTTGCGTTTGCCTGATTCCATTCCTCATCTGTCATTTCGCGACCATCGGGCCTGAGCCAAAGAATATCTTTGACGCCGGCGCCCTTGATAGCGCGGCCGAGAAAGAAGTTGCGGCGGCGAAAGACGGGATGGTTCGTTCGCAAAGCGATGACCTTTTGCACGAGAGCGATCAGTCCGTTGTTATTGGCGGCCTCGTCCCAATTGATCCAGCTGATTTCGTTGTCCTGGCAGTAGGCATTGTTGTTGCCTTGCTGGGTATGGCCAATCTCATCTCCCGCCAAAAGCATGGGCACGCCTTGTGATAACAGAAGAGTCGCGATCAGATTCTTTTTCTGCTGGGCCCTGAGCGTTTTAATCGCGGGGTCGTCGGTGGGACCTTCAGCGCCGCAATTCCAGCTTCTGTTGTTATCCGTACCATCGCGATTTTCTTCGCCGTTCGCCTCATTGTGTTTCTCGTTGTAACTGACCAGATCTTGGAGCGTGAAACCATCGTGCGCGGTGACAAAGTTAATGCTGGCATAGGGCCGGCGGCCGCTGCGTGCGTATAGATCGCTGGAACCAGTTATGCGGTAGGCGAGCTCGCCAATCTGGCCGCCGTCGCCTTTCCAGTAAGAGCGCAAAGTATCACGGTAGCGATCATTCCACTCCGCCCAACCAATCGGGAACTTACCGACCTGATAACCACCCTCGCCTAAGTCCCAGGGCTCGGCGATAAGTTTCACCTGCGATAGAACTGGGTCCTGATGGATGATGTCCAGGAAAGCACCCAAGCGGTCGACTTCGTGAAGTTCGCGAGCGAGAGTGGCTGCAAGATCGAAGCGGAAGCCGTCCACATGCATCTCCAGCACCCAGTAGCGCAGGCTATCCATGATGAGCTGAAGGACGCGCGGGTGGCGCATATTGAGGGTATTGCCGGTTCCGGTGTAATCCATGTAGTAGCGTGGGTTGTCGGCAATGGTGCGATAGTAGACAGGATTGTCAATGCCGCGGAATGAGAGCGTGGGGCCGAGCTGATTGCCTTCCGCCGTGTGGTTGTAGACCACGTCGAGAATGACTTCGATGCCGGCGGAGTGCATGGTCTTGACCATGGTCTTGAATTCATTAATGGAGTTAGTGGCCAAGTAACGTGAAGCGGGGGCAAAGAAGCCTATGGTGTTATAGCCCCAGTAATTACGCAGACCTCGCTGCACTAACTGGCGGTCGTCGATGAAGTAATGGACTGGCATGAGCTCGATGGCGGTGACTCCGAGCTTGAGCAGATGATCGATAACCGGAGCTGTGCCCAGACCTGCATAGGTTCCCCGCAACGACGCGGGCACCTGGGGGTGCTGAATCGTAAACCCTTTCACGTGCAATTCGTAAATCACGCTCTTATGCCATGGCGTGCGGGGAGGCTGATCGACTCCCCAAGTGAATGCGGGATCGACGACCATGGATTTGAGCATGCCGGGCGCGCTGTCGCGGCGGTCGAAAGAAAGATCTTCGAGGCGATGGCCGATGCGGTAGCCGAAATGAGAATCGCTCCACTTGATCTCGCCGACAATTTGCTTGGCGTAGGGATCGAGAAGGAGTTTGTTCGGGTTAAAACGCAGACCCTTGGCGGGTTCGTAAGGCCCGCGGACGCGGTAGCCATAAATAAGACCGGGACGGGCCTCGGGCAGATAGCAATGCCAGACCTGGTCGGTCTGCTCGCGTATTTCAACCCGATGCAACTCGCGGCGGCCGGATTTATCGAAGAGACAAAGTTCAACCTTTTCGGCGTGCTCGGAGAAGAGCGCAAAATTGACGCCCTCTCCATCCCAGGTAGCGCCCAAGGGATAGGGCTTGCCCGGCCATACGATAACGTGAGATTCAATCAGCATTCTGGGGTGAGTTGTCCGGCGATTCGTTTCGTCCGCAGGCTCGCGAACCTGGGTACCCATGCCTGCCTGAGCAAAGTCTGTCAAATCCATCACTTCGGTGCGGGTTTACGGCGCAGCGTTGCCTGCGCGCTGGGGAAATCGTGGAAAGAGCCTGTCTGATGAACGGGCCAAGCAGGAGTCAATGCAGGAATCGAGCACTCATTTTGAGGCGAAGTGGGCTTCAATTTCCTCGAGCGTTTTGCCTTTGGTCTCCGGCAGGAAGCATGTCGCGGTAATGAAATAGATCGCGGTGCAGGCTGCGAATCCGAAGAACATAGCCGAGTAGCCGTACTTGCCCACGGTTGGAAGGAAGACCGCGGCAATGGTTGTGGAGACTGCCTGATTCAGCACCAAGGCGATGCTCATGCCATTGGAACGGATGCGAGTTGGCATCAGTTCCGACAGGGCCAGCCAGACGCAGACTCCGGGACCGACTGCGAAGAAGGCCATAAATATGAAGAGGGCGATAGCGACGAGCCACCCGGTGCGGGCGCTTGGTACGGGCGTGATGAGAGCGTTTTCGATTTTGAGTGGTGCGTGGCGGGAAGCTTCGAGGTCGCCAAAGGGATTGGAGAAAAAAGCGACGACTCTATTGGCGGGAAGGCTGGTTTGGCGAGCAATTGCGATTTGAGCTGCGGGATCGTCGGAGCGGACGGCTTTGGTGGCGGCGCGAAAATCTCCATAAGAATAGATAACGACGAGCGAGGTTGGCCGGGCAGCTTCTCCGGCGGCGCCGCTTTCCCTGAGCAGCTCGCCGGCTGCTTTCTGGTTGTAGAGGAATTCGAGGCGCTCGTCAGGCGAGACCATGGATTGAAGCGCGGCTCGGCCATCCACGCGCATTTTCTCGGCCGCACGGAAGAGCCCACCGGTCGCTACGAGTGAAATGATGATTCCCGCCGTGCCGAGCCCGAGCAAAAACTTGCGGCCTTTGCGATCCACCAGCATGACGCCGACGAAAGTCATGAGGAAATTTACGGTGGTGAAAAGAACGTCTCCCCAGTGGGCGGCGATGTCGGAGAGTCCGCTCTGCAAGAGGATGTTGGTGTTATAGGCGATGATGGAGTTGATGCCAGTAGCCTGATTGCAGGCGAGGATGACGCAAGCAAGGACGAACGGTACAACGTATTTGCGGCGCAGAAGCGATTCTTTTGTCTTTGCGCCAGTCTTTATGCCAGTCTTTGTGCCTGCGCCGGATTCTGCGCCAGATGAGACCTGGGCTGCCGCGGCTTGTTCTATTTCGCTGAGTTCTTTATCGGCTTGGGCAGGCGTGCGGGAACGGAGGAGCGCGGCGTAGGCGGCATCCTTGCGGCCGCGGCGAAGCAGCCAGCGCGGCGATTCGGCCACCATCAGGCTGCCGATGACGAACAGAATTCCTGGTGGCAGCGAAACCCAGAAGATCCCGCGCCAAGCGGTGTCCTTAAAGGCAAGCAGCTTTGCGGCATCGCCGAGCCGGGCGACCTGATCGACCCGGAAACTGAAATAGACGCCGACGAGGGCGGCGGCAACAATGCCGAGCGTGAGCAACCACTGGAACATGCCGGTGCCCTTGCCGCGGCTCGACGCGGTCAAACACTCGGCGAGATAAAGCGGCACGACAACGCCGATCAGGCCCGCGCTGATGCCCTGAAGAAGCCTGCCAAAAACCAGGGGCGCGTAGCCGTGAGATAAGGCGATGGCCGGAATGCTGACAACAAACAGAAGACCGCTGAGGGCCATGAGGCGCTTGCGGCCCATCCAGTCCGCAAGGAGGCCCGCGAATAAGGTGGAGATCACGCTGCCAAGAAGGACGGCGGCAACGATGAAGGAAAGCTGCCCGGCGTTCAGGCCGGAAGTGTCTTCGAGGTAGGGCAAAGCTCCGGCGATGATGCCGACGTCAATGCCGTAGAGCAGGCCGCCGAGTCCGGCAACGACGAGTAAAAAGTGATTGTAGAAGGAGTTTTGGCTTTCGAGGATGGGAGGTTCGGTTGTAAGACTTGCGGTCATGATTTGTTCTTTCCTGCCCGCCCGTTAAGGCGCTCAGGAGATTTACGAGATTCCAATCTCGGCCATTTAATCAGACTTTCGCAGGTGATGCATTGCTGGGGTCAGTTTTTCGTTTGGTTCGGGTGCTGATCGTCCAATGGCAGATCCCATGCCCGCCGCGGCCGCAGACGGCGCTCCTAGCCTGTTAGAAACCTTCGGACCGCATATTTGTGAAGATTGTTTCACATTGACGCAAACCGAAAGTAAAGAGACAATGGCACGCCGCGTTTTTGGGGTGCAAGCTCGGGTCCAATTCAGGTTCAGCAGGGTTCTGGGTTCAACCGAAGCAAACTCCCTTACAACATAACTGAATTCACGTGGAAGCATGCGCTGGTTGGGGTGAACCTTGCGCTCTTCATGGGAACAAAACGCCGGTTCGTGTGAACAAGTTCAGTTTTCAATTCAGAAAGGGCCCCAGCGTCCATGAAGCCATCGTCTGCAAAGGTATTGTCCGCAAAGTCATCGAGTGTATTCGCCGGTATTATTGCATGCCTCCTCTTAGTCAGCCTGGCGGGAACTGCCGCCGCCCAAACCTGGACGCCGCTGAACAACCAACCTCCAGTTTCCGTTGGCGCGATGCTGTTGCTGACCGACGGTCGCGTGCTCGTGCATGAAGAGCCGAATTGCAGTGGTTCGGGCTGCGTAAGCAGCACCAATGCCTACAACAACTGGTACACGCTGACGCCGGACTCGACCGGTAGCTACATCAATGGGACCTGGACCCAGGTGGCGTCGACTCCGACAAGTCCGACCAATTATGCACCGTTGTTCTTCAGCTCCGCCGTGTTACCCGACGGGAAGGTGGCGATTCAAGGTGGCGAATACAACTGCCCCAGCGCGAGCTGCGCGGACGCGTGGCAAAGTAACGGAGCGCTGTACGATCCGGTGGCAAATACCTGGACTGCCCTCACGCCGGAGATTACGAGCTCCTATGAGGCGGATGGAGACGCGCAGTCAGTGGTGCTGCCGAACGGCACCTGGATGACCGCGGCCTGTTGCGCGTACTATAGCGGCCACGCCTCCTACCCTGAATACTATTATTTCAACGAAGGCTCGCTGAACTTTACCAACGAGGCCAGCGCCTCCGACGGCGAGACCACCGAATTCGACGAATCCGGCTGGAACCTGATGCCCAATGGAGAGGTGCTGATGGTTAACGTGTACCTTGGGCAGTACAGCGCGACCGCCAAGGGCTACGCGATCTACAACCCCAGCACCAATACCTGGACGGAATACTCAAGTACGGCAGTACAGCTGTGGGATTCCAACGCAGGGACCGGATCGAGCTGCAAGAGCAGCAGCAGCAAGGCCAGCTATGAGCTTGGGCCGCTGATGCTGATGCCCAACGGAACTTATTTTGCCACCGGGGCGAGCAACTGCGAAGCCGGCAACCTTGCCACTTACAACTGGAGCACAAACACGTGGACAGCTCAAGGGACGTTTCCGGGGAAAGGTGCGGCCAACGATGCACCGGGCGCAACCGAGATCAATGGCAATGCGATCGTCATGAGCAGCCCCTATACAAGCACCTTCTCCACGCCATCGACTTTCTATGAGTGGAACGGCACTACGCTGAGCACGTTCCCCAATCCGGCCAACGCGGCGAATGACGCGTCTTACGTGGGGCACCTGCTGGTGCTGCCGACCGGGCAGATCATGTTCACGGATTTCACGACGGGCGTGGAGATCCTGACCAGTGCGGGCACCTATGAGTCAGCATGGCAACCGACGATCACAACCGCGCCGTACACGCTGACTCCGGGGACGACTTATTCGATCTCGGGAACGCAGTTCAATGGCGTTTCGACCGGAGCCGCGTACGGCGACGACTTTCAGGACAACACGAACTATCCGCTGGTGCGAATCGTGAACAACGCGACTGGAAATGTTTACTATGCCCGAACGCACGGGCACAGCACGATGGGCGTTGCGACCGGATCGACAACGGTTTCCACGAACTTTGATGTGCCTTCGAACATGCCGACCGGGCCATGCGAGTTGTACGTGGTGGGCAATGGAATTCCATCGGCAGGGTCCGCTTGTAACGTGGGAGCGACGTTACTGAGCACGACAACAAGCCTCTCGTCGAACGATAATCCTTCGACCTATGGACAGGCCGTAACCTTTACCGCGACCGTGACGGGAAGCTCGGGAACGCCGACGGGAACCGTACAGTTCACGGACAACAGCAATGTAATCTGCAGCGCAGTCACGCTTTCGTCGGGCACGGCACAATGTAATACCAGTGGTTTGCCGGTTGGTTCTTCGCAATCGATCGTGGCTACATACTCCGGGAGCAGCACCTACAGCGGCAGCACGGGATCGTTATCGCAGGTTGTCAATCAGGCAAGTCAAGCGATCACGTTTACGACAAACGCTCCATCGAGCGCGGCGTATAACAGCCAGTTCACGGTGGCGGCGACGGCGAGTTCGGGATTGGCGGTTGCATTCACCAGCAGCGGATCCTGTTCGAACTCCGGCGCGACGTATACGATTACGAGTGGCGCGGGCACATGCTCGGTAATCGCAAACCAGGCAGGCAATACGGATTACTCGGCGGCTCCGACGGTGACCCAGTCGGCAAGTGCAACGCCGGCGAGCCAGACGATTTCCTTCACAAGCGCGCCGCCGGGGAGCGCGGCGTATAACAGCCAGTTCACGGTAGCGGCGACGGCGACGTCGGGGCTGGCGGTGGTTTACACGAGCGCGGGAGGCTGTACTAACTCCGGCCCGACGTACACGATGACGAGCGGCACGACAGCATGCTCGGTGATCGTCAATCAGAGCGGCAATACGAATTACAGCGCGGCTCCGCAGCTTTCGCAATCGGTGAGCACAGCGAAGCTTGGCCAGACGATTACTTTCACGACGAGCGCACCATCCAGCGCGGAGTACGGGAGCATCTTCACGGTAGCGGCGACCGGGGGCGGCAGTGGAAATTCGGTGACGTTCACGAGCGCGGGCGCGTGCACGAACTCGGGCGCAACGTACACGATGACGGCCGGCAGCGGCAACTGCTCGGTGATTGCGGATCAGGCAGGGAATACGAACTATTCGGCTGCCCCTGAGGTCACACAAACGACAGCAGCGACGAATTCCAATGGCAGCGTAAGTGTGAGTTCCAATCAGAATCCGTCTACTTACGGGCAGCCGGTCACGTTCACGGCAACTATTACGAGCGATACGGGAGCGGTGAAGGGGCGCAAGGGCGCTGCCGGTAAGAAACCGCTGAATGTAACGGGATCGGTAACCTGGAGCGCGAATACGGGTTGCAGCGCATCGAGCGTAACAGGCAGTTATCCGGGGACGGCGACTTGTACGACATCGAGCCTGCCAGTCGGCGCGAGTGAGACGGTTACTGCGACTTATTCAGGCGACGCCAACCACAATGGCGGCGCAGGATCTGTCAGTCAGCAAGTGAATGAGGTGAGTTCCAGCGTTAGCGTGGGATCGAGTCTCAATCCATCGAGCTATGGCCAGGCGGTGAACTTTACGGCCACGGTAACGGGATCGAGCCCGACTGGGACGGTGCAGTTCTCGATCGACGGCAACCTGTTCGATACAGAGACGCTGTCGGCGGGATCGGCGACATCGGTGAGTATCTCAAGCCTTGCGGCGGGAACGCACACGGTCACGGCGACTTACTCGGGTGATACGAACAACGCTGGCAGCACGGGCTCGCTAAGCGGCGGTCAGGTTGTTGATGCGGCCAGTGCGGACGTGAGCGTCGCTTCGAGCCAGAATCCTTCCACCTATCAACAGTCAGTCACGTTCACGGCGACGATTAGCGGCGAGAACGGACTGGTGAAGGGCAGGAAGCCGAGCAAAAATGGCATAAAGCCGATGGATCCGACGGGGACGGTGACGTGGAGCTCCAATACCGGTTGTAGTGCATCGACTGTGTCGGGCAATCCCGGAACGGCAAGTTGCACAACAACAAGCCTGCCGGTGGGCACGGACACGATCACAGCGACTTACTCTGGCGACAGCAACCACGCGGGCGGAACCGGCTCACTGAGCGGCGGTCAGGTGGTGAATTCGTCGACGGAGAGCACGACTACGTCGGTGAGTTCGAGCTTGAATCCTTCTGGATATGGGCAGGCGGTGAGTTTCACTGCGAACGTTTCGGCGTCGTCGGGAACTCCGACGGGCACGGTGCAGTTCAGCATCGACGGCAATGCGTTTGGTTCGCCGGTGACGCTGGCATCGGGCATGGCTAGCTCCGGCAGCATCTCGACGCTGGCGGCGGGAACGCATACGGTGACTGCGTCATACACACCGGGCACTGGCTTCCTGGCGAGCACGGGCACGCTGTCAGGCGGCCAGGTTGTAAGTTCAGCTGGTGCTAACGTTAGCGTTGGTTCGAGCCAGAATCCATCCACCTACCAACAATCAGTGACATTCACGGCGACCATCAGCGGCGCGAATGGACTGGTGAAGGGCCGCAAGCCCGCGGATGTCAGCGGCACGGTCGTGTGGAGCAGCAACACGGGCTGCGGAACGACAAGCGTAGTTTCAGGTAATCCGGGAACAGCGACGTGTACAACTTCGAGCCTGCAGGGCGGGAACGATGCGATCACGGCGACTTACTCGGGTGACAGCAACCATGGGGGCAGCACGGGCTCGGTAAGCCAGCAGGTCAACCCGGCGAGCCAGACGATCAGCTGTAGCGCTCCACCGGCCAACGAGGCCTATGACGGGACGTTCACGATCTCGTGTACTGCGAGTTCGGGTCTGCCGGTGAGCTATAGCAGCAGCGGGTCGTGCTCGAACTCCGGCGCGACTTACACTATTACGAGCGGCACGGGCACTTGCATCGCAACGGCAACTCAGGCTGGCAATAACGATTGGTCGCCTGCGCCGCCGGTGAATCAGCCGGTGACTGCCGTTCCGGCGAGCCAGACGATCAATGTTTCGACGCCGGCTCCGTCCGGAGCGGTGAAGGGCAGCAGCTTCACGGTGGCGGCTTCGGCCACTTCCGGATTGGCAGTCAGCTTCGGGAGTTCGGGTGCTTGTACGAACTCGGGTGCGACTTACACGATGGCGAGCACGGCGAGCGGTACTTGTACGGAAATCATGACTCAGGCGGGTAACGGTAACTATGCGGCGGCGCCGACGGTAACCGAGACCACAACCATTGCGGCAGCGCAGACACCGACGGTGAGCTTCACGGGCGCGCCGGCGAGCGCGGTCTACGGTAGCAGCTTCACGGTGTCGGCGACAACGAATGCCAGCACGACGGCTGTGATTACAGCGGCGCCAGCGACGGTCTGCACGGTGAGCGGTAACACCGTAACCATGATCGACGGCATGGGAACCTGCACGCTCACTGCGAAGTGGGCGGCCGACGATGTGTACAAGGCGGCGACTGCAACGCAGAAAACAACGGCTGCGAAGGCTGACAGCGGGCTGGCCTGGGCAACACCGGCTGCGATCACTTATGGAACGGCGCTAACTGCGACCCAGTTGAATGCGACGGCCAATGTGGCGGGTAAGTTCGTCTACACGCCTGCGAGCGGGAAAGTACTGACGGCGGGTACGCAGACGTTGTCGGTTACTTTCGCTCCAACGGCGTCATCGGACTACGCGGCAGCGACCACCACGGTGCAGTTGCAGGTGAACGAGGCGGCAACGACGACGACGATCACGGCGAGCAGTCTGAATCCGTCGACGATCGGAAAGGCAGTGAAGTTCAGCTTCACGGTGGCGCCGGGCAAACCGACGGGCAGCGTGACGGTGAATGCGAGCACTGGGGAAAGCTGCACGGGAACGCTGGCAACGGGCAAGGGAAGCTGCTCGATCACGTTCTCGACCTCGGGAGCGCGGACGATGACGGCAACTTACGGCGGTGACGCTAACAACGAAGGCAGCGCATCGGCCGGCTTCACGCAGACGGTGAACTAGGCGCGGGCGGCCATACAACAAGGCAACAACGAGCGCGGCCCAGGGCAACCTGGGCCGCAGTTGTTATCAGGGCGCGAGGATGGCAGTCAAACTATAAAAGGTAGAAAATTTTCATCAAGAGACAATCGAGGATGTCGAGAGATCACTATGGCCCAGTCCCAACCGGGGAGTATATAAACAGCATAAGTTTGGTTGTGGGATCCAGCCTCGAGCCGGATAGACACCGGTAATTGTTAGTTGCGCATCCGTGAGGCGCCATGGCATTGACGCCGCAGCAATGGGAGAACGTCAAAGCGCTTTTTGAGAGTGCGCTCGAGAAAATGCCTGCCGAACGAAGCCCGTTTCTTGATTCGGTTAAGCCGGACTCTGAGGTACGGCGCGAAGTCGAGCGGTTGCTGGCGCACCATGTGGAATCGGGGGGATTCCTGTCCGATCCTGCGATTCCAGCGATTTCGCGGACTAGCCCGGCCTTTCCATCGCCGACTGGCGAATCTTTTCTGCCTAATGATTTGCTCGCCGAGCGGTTCCGGATCGTGCGCTTCATAGCGCGCGGTGGAATGGGAGAAGTCTACGAAGCGGAAGACGTGGAATTGCACGAGCGCGTTGCGCTGAAGTCGATTCGAAGTGAGTTACTGCACGACCGCAAAGTGCTGGACCGGTTCAAGCGAGAGGTCAATCTTGCTCGCAAGGTCACTCACCCGAATGTTTGCCGGATTTTCGATCTATTCCGGCATGCCTCGCGGACGGAAACGGGCGCGGGCACAGCCACAATCGTCTTCGTCACCATGGAGCTTCTGGAAGGCGAGACGCTTGCGGAGTATCTGCGCGGCCAGCCGCGCTTAAGCACAGAAGAAGCACAGCCCATCGCACTGCAAATGGCGGCAGGATTGGCCGCCGCTCATGCGGCGGGTGTGGTGCACCGAGATTTCAAGCCCGGCAATGTGTTGCTCGTCCAAAGCGGCAGGGGAGCGCGGGCTGTGATCACCGACTTCGGGCTGGCGCTACGTTCAAATCACGAACTGAGTCTGGGCGGGGCGATTAACGGATCGATCACAGGTTCGGGGGAGGTGCTGGGCACGCCAGCCTATATGGCGCCGGAACAGGTGGAAGGAAAGGAACTGACTCCCGCTTCGGATGTCTACTCTCTTGGGCTTGTCCTTTATCAGATGGTGACCGGCGCGCGGGCTTTCGAAGACGCAACGCCGCTGAGTATGGCGGTGCGACGGATTCGCGAGGATCCAAGCCCGCCTCGAACGTTGGTTCCGAACCTCGATCCGAGGTGGGAGTTTGTGATCTTAAAGTGCCTGGAGCGAGAGCCGCGGGATCGTTATCAAACTGGGGACGAAGTGGCGGCGGCTTTGCGGGGCGAGACGAAGCAAGGAACCATGGGGCGGTCGAGAGCAAGAGCGCTCGCAGCAGGGTTGGCTCTGATCGCGGTGCTGGCGAGCCTTTATTTTTTCGCTCATCATTCTCGCTCGAACGGCAGGGCGGCCATTACGGATCGAGATACGATCCTTCTTGCCGATTTTGAGAATCGCACGGGCGATCCGGTTTTCGACGACACGCTGAAGAAAGGGCTATCGATAGCTTTGGAGCAATCGCCTTTCCTGAACATTCTCTCCGACCGAACGATCAAAGAAACTCTTCAATTGATGGGCCACCCGGCGGATGAACCGGTGACCCAGAAAACAGGATTGGAGATCTGCATACGCACTGGCAGCGCGGTTGCGCTAAGTGCATCCATCGCCAAACTTGGGAGCCAGTATGTTCTGGATCTGACAGCGGTGAATTGCCAGAGCGGAGAAAGCCTGGCTGGGGTCGAAGAGACGGCGTCGTCAAAAGAAAAAGTGCTGGCCGCGCTTGACCGCGCCGCCACCAAGGTCCGCGAGAGGCTTGGGGAGTCGCACAGTTCGATTGAGAAGTTCGCAACGCCGGTGGAGCAAGCGACCACCTCTTCTCTTGAGGCGCTGAAGGTATTTTCGCTGGCGAGCAAGGCGCAATCGGAAAAGGGCGATGCGGAATCGATATCCCTGTTGAAGCGCGCGATCGTACTTGACCCTACATTTGCGATGGCGTACACCGGCGTGGCTACGGCTTACTCCAACCTGGGCGAAACCGGTTTGGCCCGCGAGTACATTCAGAAGGCCTATGGGTTGCGCGATCACACGAGCGAACTGGAGAAAATTCGCATTGAGGCTTTCTATTTCGACCTGGTCGCAGGAGACTTGACCAAAGATCTGGGAGCATTCGAACTGTGGGCGCAGGAGTATCCACGCAGCGAAGCTGCGCACATCAACCTGGGAGCTACAAACTTCGAGCTTGGGCGCTACGACCGAGCGTTGGTGGAGTACTTGAAAGCGGCGGAGTTAGTTCCGGACGACGGGGTGAATTATGCGAATCTGATCGGAGCCTACGCAGCCCTGAACCGGCTGGACGATGCAAAGGCAACATACGCGACTGCCCTGGCGCGGCATCTTGATAGTTCGCAGGTACGCAGTAACGAGTATGGCGTAGCGTTTTTGGAGGGCGATACATCGGAGATGGAGCGGCAGTTAGAGTGGGCCAGCGGGAAGCCGGGCGTGGAAGATATCTTTTTTTCCCTGCAATCGGATACGGAGGCCTTTGGTGGACGGCAGGAGAAGGCGCGCGAACTTTCGTGGCGTGCAGTGGAATCGGCAAAGCAAAACGACGAGAAAGAACTGGCAGCACAATGGCGTTTGGAATCGGCTTTACGCGAGGCGGAATTTGGTAATCGCGGCGAAGCTCGACGGCAAGCCATGGAGGCGCTGAACCTGGCGCCAACTCGCGATGTAGAGGCACTGGCAGCATTAGCGTTTGCGCAAGCGGGCGATGTTGCGCATGCACGGACGCTGGCGGACGAACTGGAAAAAGGGTTTCCGCAAAACACCATGCTCAAGGGCTATTGGCTGCCCAGTATTCGCGCGACGATTGAAATTGAAAAGAATAATCCGTCCAAAGCGATTGAGATTCTCCGGATTGCGGCACCTTACGATCTGGCGAATGCCTCACCCGGGCCTGGAGGTCTGCTGCAACCGGTGTATGCGCGAGGGCAGGCCTATTTATCGCTACATCAAGGCGATCAGGCCGCCGCGGAGTTTCAGAAATTTCTTTCTTTTCGGGGTGTAGCCGTGAACGACCCGCTGGCGGCGCTGGCCTATCTTGGACTGGCGCGGGCGGCGGTGCTGCAAGGCAATTCCACGAAGGCGCGCGCAGCATACGCGGAATTTCTCCTGCATTGGAAGGATGCGGACTCCGGCTTGCCAATTCTTAGGGACGCGAAAACCGAATATGCAAAATTGCAGTAGACCCGAGCAAAGTCAGGCGAACACATTTTATTGCTGGATTGGTCGCGCGGGTCGGGGAGTGACCTTCAGGACTTGGATTCGGCGTGAGCCGATGCGTGCTCGTGGGCGTGGCTGAGGCCCCCATAGCGGCGCTCACGCTTTTGATACTCCTCGATCCCCTCCAGCAGATGCACGCCGCGAAAATCGGGCCAGAGCGTTTGCGTCACGTAGATCTCCGCATAGGCCAGCTGCCAAAGCAGAAAGTTGCTAAGGCGCATTTCACCGCTGGTGCGGACGACAAGATCGGGATCGGGCAGATCGCGAGTGTAAAGGTTGTCGCTGATGGCCTGCTCGGTCACCTGGAGATGGCTGAGTCCGCCATTACGCGCCGCTGCTTCGGCAAGCGCACGGAACGCGTCCACGATCTCACTGCGCGCGCTGTAGTTGAGCGCGAGCGTCAGAATCATGCCGGTATTGGAAGCGGTCGCGCCACTGGCTTCGGCCATTTCGCGCTGTACCACAGGGGGCAGTTCATGCTGGCGGCCTATATAGCGCAGGCGAACATTGTTTTCATTGAGAGTGGCAATCTCCGCTTTCAGATAGCGGCAGAGCAGGCGCATCAGGAAGTCGACTTCAGTCTTGGGGCGTTTTTTCCAGTTTTCTTCGGAGAACGCATAAAGCGTAAGGGCGGGAATGCCAATGCGCGCGGCTGTCTCCACGGTCGAGCGGACCGAGGCGACACCGGCCCTGTGCCCGGCCACGCGGGGCATGTGACGGCGACGAGCCCACCGCCCGTTTCCGTCCATGATGATGGCGATGTGGTTGGGTAAGCGCGCCGGGTCGAGCCGCAGGAAAACTTCCGATTCCTTGCGGTTCATCCCAGCCGGAACCGTGTGTCGCAAAGCAACCTCTCGGTGTCGAAGCTAACACAGTGATTCCGGGAAGCGCAATTGCGAAGACGCGTGTTGAAATTCCCTGAGATGCTTGCCCGCTTAACGAATGTCGAAGACTTTTGCCGATCTCATCATGAATGGCGGCGATGCGTTACGCTATGGCCATGATCGCATCGCTTACGCTCGAACTCAGGATTGAAGCGGCGCAGTCGCTGAAGGATAAGCGCCAGGTGGTGCGCTCCGTGAAAGACAGGCTGCGCGCGTCGTTTAACGTTTCTGTGGCCGAGCTTGATCCTTCGAATCTGTGGAACCAGGCGACGATTGGGGTCGTCGCGATATCGCATTCGCGCGATTATCTGGACGGGCTAATGAAGAATGCGGAGCGCGCAGCCACGCGCATCGCGAACAATCACGGCGCGGAGATTGCGGATTCGTTTGTGGAGTTTCTATGAAATATTTCCGCGGCGGCGCGACAGGAATGTCAGTGGAGTGAAAATGGGGATGAGGCCTGGAATCACGACAGCCCAGAAGATGGGCTTAGGGCTGAGTGAGACAGCGACCACGTCGATTGCAGCCACCAAAGAAATCAGGATCATCATTCTTAGCGCGCATGTACGAAGCGGCAATACCTGCATATGAGGCTCCCCAGCCTACTCTAGCACGATTTCCAAGCGTATCCATAAGTTTGTTTGTAGAGCGGCCGGCGCGCTGCGGGGGCGAGAGCGAGGTGATACCCGCGCTACAATCCGGCGGGTAGTGTCTGAAATGTTTCGCGGAAAGTTTTGTTTAACGCACGTTTCAGACACACCAATTCGACGCGATCCGCATCGTCATCCTTTCTTTCTGGTATGCTTGAAAGTTTTCTCCAACACATTATGGAACGCCGTGGACTAAGGCATCATCGAGAGCGGTTGAGCCAGGCTCTGCGCGAGGAGATTGAAACCATTCTCGAAGGCGAACTCGCCGACCCGCGAATTGGACTGGCCACGGTGACGGCTGTGCTCATGGCAGAGGACGCGCGTTCGGCCCGCGTTCTGGTCTCGGTTGCCGGCGATGACGACGAAGCCCGGCGCACGCTGGAGGGTCTGGAAGCGGCGAAGAATTTTGTACGGCGCGAACTGGTCGACCGTCTGCGACTGCGGCGGGCACCCGAACTTTATTTTGAGATCGACCGTTCGCAGCAATTGGAGAGTCGCGTGGACGAGCTTCTGACACGCGCAAAAAAAAGGACCAAGAAATAGCTCTCAACTGTCAGGTTGTCAGGCCACGGTTGTTCGTCGTTAGTGGTTTGGTCGTCCGCGAAAAGCGGGAGTCCGATTGCAAACGACTAACGGCTTATCGCCGTTTCGTTTCCGCTGCCGACCTGAGAGCTGATAGGTGAGAGCTGGCAGCTTCCATGCTGGACCGTGTACTACAGGCAATTCGAGAGCGTCATCGCTTCGTTGTCACTTCGCATGCGCGACCCGACGGCGACGGCATCGGCTCGGCTCTGGCTTGCGGCGAGATTCTGCGGGCCATGGGCAAGGATGCGGAAGTCGTCATGTATGACGGCATTCCGCGGATTTATCAAGGCCTGCCCTTTGCCGCGCGTGCCATCCACGCCGAAACGGTGCCGCCAAACGACGCCGTGATTCTGCTGGAGTGCGACAGCACGCGGCGCGCCATGCTCCAGGGACTCGACCAGTGCTTTCTTATCAATATCGATCACCACGTCAGCGGGCGGAATTTCGCGCAGGTGAACTGGATCGATTCTTCCGTGATGGCGACGGCCGAGCTGGTGTATCGCCTGGCGCGCATGGCGTGCGTGCCCATCGATCGCGATATTGCAACGTGCCTTTACACGGCGCTCATGACCGATACCGGTTCGTTCATGTTCGAAGGAACCGATGAGCACACGTTCACCGTAGCGCGCGAATTGGTGCTGGCCGGTGCGGACCCCGCGCAATGCGCACGGCAAATATATTTTGGACACTCGACGGCCAAGATGCGCCTGCTGGGCGCCGCGCTGTCAAATTTGCACCGCGAAGGACCGCTGGCGTGGATCTGGGTGACGCAGGAGCAAATGGAGCGCTTTGGCGCGCGCGAAGAAGATTGCGAAGGCCTGGTAAATTATGCGCTCTCGATGGCCGATGTGCAGGTGGCCATTTTCTTTCGCGAGCTGCCCGACCGGCGCTATCGCGTTAGCCTGCGCAGCAAAGGCCGGGTAAACGTCTCAACCGTGGCGGAGCAGTTTGGCGGCGGAGGCCACAAGTGCGCCAGCGGGTGCTCGCTCGATGGGCCGCTGGCAATTGCGGTCTCTCGCGTGGTGGGCAGGTTGCGTATTGAAACGGCAGTGACGAATTCCGACTGAGCGAAAACGTGAGCCAACCCAACCTGCGAATTCGCACGGAAGTCCTGCTGCTCGCCGTATTCAGCGGATTCTTGTTTTTCTACGGGTTGGGCTCATTCGGTTTGGTGGGAGCGGATGAGCCACGCTATGCGCAGGTATCGCGCGAGATGCTCAATCGCTCCGATTGGGTTTTGCCCACACTGGATGGCAAACCGTGGCTCGAGAAACCTCCTCTTTATTATTGGCAGGCGATGCTGTCTTATCGAGTGGCGCAGGCGTTGGGGTCTGCGAAGGGCCGCAACGAAACGGGCACTGGCGCTCAACGGGGCGCAGGCTCTGAATATTCGTTTATGGGCGATGGAGTCAGCGAGTGGACCGCCCGCTTCCCCAGTGCGCTGAATGCCGTGCTTATGATCTCCGCCATTTATTTTTTTCTGCGGCGATTGCGGCCTGGGACCGAACTCGACGGCGCATTGATTACCGCAAGTTGCGCTGGCGTGATTGGATTCGCGCATGCCGCCGCCACGGACATGCCTCTGGCAGCAACGTTCACGATCGCTTTGCTGGCGTGGTATGAATGGTATGAACGCCGGAGCCGCGCGGCCCTCGGGATTTTCTATTTATTTCTAGCGCTCGGAACATTGGCCAAAGGGCCGATCGCGCCCGCGCTCGCCGGTGTCATCGTGCTGCTATTCGCGGCATGCAGGCGGGATGGGAATAGCATACTTCGAACTTTGTGGCTCCCCGGCATTCTGCTGTTTCTGGTTGCGACGCTACCGTGGTACGTCGCAGTGCAAATGCGCGATCCCGATTTCTTTCGCGTATTCATCCTGGAGCACAATTTCGCGCGTTTTTCCAGCAATCTCTATCATCATCCGCAGCCGTTCTGGTTTTATGTGCCGGTGTTTCTGCTTGCCGCAATGCCATGGACGATCTGGCTGATCGCGGCGGTGGTCGAGGGTTTGCGGAAGACCTGGCGCGGGCGAAACGAACCCAACGAAAGCTTCAGCGCGAAGAATGCGTGGCCTTTATTTCTTCTCGTCTGGATGTTCGTGCCTATTTTGTTCTTCAGCGCATCGCAATCGAAGCTTCCGGGATACATTCTGCCCGCAGTACCAGCGGCAGCGCTCCTCGTGACGGATTACCTGGTGGCGCGGCGCGAAGCTGCGGGCAAAACAGGATGGCCTCTGGCTTTGGCGCACGGCCTGCTCTGCGGTGGTTTTGTTTTTGCGGCGCTCTCGGCGGGGTCGATCGCAATGAATCATCATCTGACGCGTGGCCCGGGAACGTATGTTGCCGCGGCGCTCGGCTGCGTGATTGCAATCGGAATCACCGTTGCGCTCCTTACCGAAGCTGGCCCGCGGCTGGTCCGTTCCGCAACTATGATCGCTGTGATTGTTGCCGTCGCTGCGGTGATCCGCTTTGGCGCGTCTGCCATTGATGCGACGCAGTCGGCACGGCCTGTGGCGCAGGCGATTCAGGCATTTTCTAATGAATCCGTGCCCGTCGCGCTTTATCACGTCAGCCGCATCGAAGAATATGGATTGGAGTTTTATCTCAATCGCCCGGTGCAGAAATACGACAGTGGCGAGATCCCGGCGCAGCCGCACGTTTTGCTCGCAACGCCAGGAACGTCGTCTGATCTTCGCACGCTGCTGGAGGGGCGCAAAGTGTCATACTTGACCGGCATGCCAGAGCAGAAGCTGAATATGTATTGGGTAGGGAAGTAGGGAACGTTTCGAGATTTGAAACGTTCAGGTTGGACTCGGTGAGCGTCGCAACCGTGAAACTTTGAAACCGGCACCTGGCCTCTTATGGAAATTCTGGATCTCCGTCATTTTTCCGCCGCTGACCTTAGGCCCTTGCTCGAAGAGGAGATCGCCATATGGGCCGAGTCACTTTCCTGGGATTACGCCGGGTCCGCCGAGATGATCTTGCGTTACATGGACGCCAAGATTCTGCCCGGATACGCGGCCATCGAGCGCGGTAGTCTTTTCGGCTATGCCTTTTTCGTTTATGAGCAGAGCAAGGGCGTGATTGGAGACCTGTTCGTCCGGGATGGAGGGCGCACGGCGAATCGCCGCGAAGTTGAGGAGCGGCTGCTGGTTCACGTGATCGAGACGCTGCAGCAATCGCCCGGCATTCATCGCATAGAAGCGCAGCTGATCGCGCACCTGGAGGGCGAAGTGGCCCGGCCATTTCTGGAACAGGGTTTCAGCCGCCATCCACGCGTGTTTATGAATTATGAGATGGCGCGGAATCCGCAGACCGCGCCAAAGCTCTCACCGGAGTTCGAGATTCGTCCGTGGTCGGAGGACCAGTATCAGGTTGCGGCTGCGCTTATCACATCGGCATATCGCGGGCATGTCGATTCCGACATCAACGACCAATATCGCTCGCTGAGCGGGTCGCTGCGTTTCATGAATAACATTGTGCGCTTTCCCGGGTGTGGTGTGTTCGATCCGCAATCGTCGTTCGTGGTACTCGATCGCCGTACACGCACGCTGGTCGGGCTGATTCTGTGCTCGCAAGTGCGCGCCGATGTGGGGCATGTCACACAGGTGTGCGTGCTGCCGGAATATCGCTCCGCCGGACTTGGAGTGGTTCTGCTGGCGGCGACTACGCGCAGTCTGCGCGAACGCGGGTTCAAAGCGATGTCACTGACAGTAACTCAGGCAAACGACCGCGCGATCGCACTCTATCACCGGATTGGATTCGATTCGGTGCGCGTGTTTGATGCGTTTGTTTGGGAGGGGTAAGAGCAGTGGCGATGCTACACTCCTGCCATGCGCGTTCACAGTTACTTTTGCATTGCGATTGTTTTCCTGCTTTCTTTTTGCTTTTCCGCGCAGGAACAAGCTCCCGCGAACGTCGACGCTGGTAAGACGAGTGAAGTTGGTACCGGCGAGCCGGTGTATAAGGTGGGCGGGTCTGTTACGGCGCCGCGAGTAATTCATCACCTCGATCCGAGTACTCAAAACAAGCTCGCAAAGCGAAATTCCAAGGAACTTGCGTACTCTGGCTAGTTGTCGGCACCGACGGTAAGCCCCGCAATATACGGGTCCAGCGCATTCTCGGTATGGGGCTCGACGAGGAGGCCATCAAGGCGGTGAAGCAATGGAGATTTGAGCCAGCTCGCAAAGATGGTCAGCCCGTGGCCGTTCCGGTCAACGTCGAGGTCAGTTTTCGGCTCTACTAATGGAACCGTAATCCTTTTGGGGATCAGAATGTGGCGGCCGTAGTTACTCTAGTGTTCCCCCCTACCGTCTTATAAGCCACATCAGCCAGCCCGCCACGAAGACTCCTCCTACGAACATGGCGAAGCAGTAGAAGAAGTAGTTTAGCTGCTCTTTGGCGGTGTTTTTTTGCGTTATGCCGAAGACGATGGAGGTGAACAGGGCAAAGACGACGGCGGCCGAGAAATGGGATAGGGCGAAGATCACGGCTTCTTCCCCAGGGCGATGTGATGGGCGTCAGCGGCGGCGATGAAGTTGAGCAGCCCGGCTACGATCAGGAAAGTTTTGCCGTAATCGGCGGCGGCGTTGGCGGCCATGGCCGTGCCCCAATCCATGATGCGGGCGAGAAAATAAAGCGCGCCCGTGCCCACGTCTCCGACGAAGCCGAGGATATCGAGAATGTCTCCGCCATTGGGCTGATAAATACGCCCGTTCATGCCCAAGCCCACGAAAAACATGGCGAATACTGAAATGAGCAGCAGCGCACCGCGCACGTAGCGCTTGAGAAGGAAATGGCCTCCGCCGGGAATGAGCCAACCGACGATGGGCGCGACTACGGCCATGGTGGTCAGCGGATACTCGGGCGCGGTTGTTTTTTCTGTCGTTACTTTCGCCATTCAGATTTCTGCTTTTCTGGTTAAACCATTTCTCTTGACCGTGTACTGCATGCCCTCAGCGGCTGAAGCCGCCCCCAGAAGGGCAGCCTTTATCGCAGCGGTGAACCGCTGCGCCACCCAAAATCAACCGCAGCACATGGCTCTTTCCGCAACCTGCGTACATTCCATCCCGAGCTTTCAGATGGTCACGATCTCTTGTTGAATTCTACCAGTGACCTCGGCGGTTGTGGCGCGGACCAGCACATCGACTTCGAGGCGAACGCCGAACTCGGGCAGATAGATGCCGGGTTCGATGGAGAAACAGGAGTTGGGCAGGATACGGCGTTCGTCGTGAATCTCGAGATCATCCATATTGGCGCCGTTGGAGTGAACTTCGGTGCCGATGGAGTGGCCGGTGCGATGGATGAAGTAGTCTCCATATTTGGCATGCTTGATGTGGCCGCGCACCGCGTTGTCAACCTGCCAGCCGGCGATGGGCTTACCGGAAGAAATGGCATCCTGCACGGTTTTCACGCCGATATCGCGCGCCCCGCGCACAATATTGAAAATTTCCTGCTGGCGGGCTGAGGGAGACTTACCCACGATGCCGACCCATGTGATGTCGTAATAGACCGCGCCGGGCTTGTTCTTTTTTGCCCACACATCGAGCAGAACGAAGTCGCCTTCGCGAATGGGAACCGGGTGAGCGGCGCTGGGCTCGTAGTGCGGGTTGCCGCTGTGGGCATTGACGGCGACGATGGGGAGATCGTCAGTGATGAGATTTTCGCGGGCGAAGGCTTCCTTGAAAAAGTTTTGGATGTCGTGCTCGGTGGTGCCGCCATTGCGGACGCGGCGTCCAATCTCCTTGAAGGCCTCGGCGGTGATGGAGTCGATCGCGTCGCGGGCTTCGAAGTGGGTTTTGATCTGATCGTTTGTCCAGGTAGATTCAAACTGCGCGATGAGGTCGGCAGAGCTGACGATGTTTTTGCCGAGACCTCGAATCATGTCGGCGGTGCCGGCATCGATCATGGAAATTGTAAATACAATATTGTTGGGCGAATACTGCATGGCCACGTCACGGTGGACGGCGAGCATCTGCTTAAGGTTCTCGAACAGTTCCTGCCATCCGGCATATTGCTTTTTTGAGCCGGGGAGGGAATCGAGGTGTCCGGCCTCAATCTTATGAACCAGCTTGGTGGGCTCGCCCTTGGCGGGGATGAGATAGTACCAGCGCCGGGTGACCATGAGACTTTCAGGAAGTCCGAGGACGCGGTAGGCGATGGGGTCGCGATGATGGTGATCGTAAAAAAGCCAGGCGTCGATATTGCGCTCGGCGAGAGCGTGCTGAATAGCAGAGAGATCCATAGATAATGGGTAATTCTACACGAGGATGGGACTCTGAATGCCGCTTGGGTGCGGGGGCGGATTTCGGGCAAACGGAGCTTCGGGTACGACCACGAGATGCGTGACGTTAATCACGCGGAAGCCCGTCCGCTTGTGATAAAAAATACTGTAATGCCAATGAAAGCCTCTGGCAGTAATAGTCCGTCACAGCGCAGTTACGATTTCTCCTACTGCGGTCACAATCCTTCACAACCGGGTGCACCATGTTAAGAGCGTTATTTATTGCGCTGTCCGAGAGCCGCTGGCTGCGCGGAATCGCGGAGCGGTCGAGTTTCGGGCAGCGTACTTCGGCACGTTTTGTCGCAGGGAAGGAGGTCTCAGATGCGATTCGAGCGGCGGCGGCCGTGAATGAATTTGGCGCAGGCGTTTCCATCGACAATCTGGGCGAGAACGTGACCAATGCCGAGGAGGCGCGGGCAAGCGCCAAGCTGTATCACGACCTGCTCGATGAAATTGCCGCCGCCAAACTGAACGCGAACATCAGCCTGAAGCTTACGCACATGGGGCTGGACGTGGACGAAAAGATGGCCTACGACATTGTGCGAGGCCTGGTGGCGAAGGCGGCCAGCATGACGCCGAAAAATTTCGTGCGTGTGGATATGGAGGGGTCGGCGTATACGAAGCGCACGCTCGACTTCGTGCATGAGCTGCACCGCGTGCCGGGAAACGCCAACAATGTGGGCACGGTGATCCAGTCGTATATGCGCAGCGCCGAGGCTGATGTGGAGAAGCTGCTGGCAGACCGCATCCGCATACGGCTCTGCAAGGGAGCTTATAAAGAGCCGGCGGAAATTGCCTTTCAGAAGAAATCGGAAGTTGACGCCAGCTATGTGAAGCTGATGAAGGTGCTGATGAAGAGCGGCGTCTTCCACGGGCTCGCCACTCACGATGAAAATATTATTAATGAGGCGAAGGCGTTTGCAATTCGCGAGCAGGTGCCGCGAGAGGCATTTGAATTTCAGATGCTGCACGGCATTCGGCGCGATCTGCAGCAGTCGCTGGTGAAAGACGGCTGGGGAGTGCGGGTGTACATACCGTTCGGGACGGAGTGGTATCCGTACTTCATGCGGCGGCTGGCGGAGCGTCCGGCGAATGTATTCTTTATAGCCAAGAACTGGCTGCGTGGATAGGTCAGTTGCTTGAGATATAACTCGTCGTTCCGGGTGAATTTCTGAACGCTGTTTCTGCCTGGACGCGCGGGCAGTCGACGCCAATCAGTAAAAAGTCTCGGCGCGCAGATGTTTTTCCGCGCGCCGAGAGTTGTTTTCCCAATCTACTGCGGGTAAGTCGTAGGAATATTCTGGTTGATAACCAGGATATCCCACGAACCAAGTCCAGTTACATAGTCATATCCCGGCAGCGCAGTGTAGAGTCCATTGCCGCCGAGAATCACGTCATTGAAGAATGTACTCGTCAACGTGGGAGCGCCGTTGGCCAGCTGATAGATCAGCGGGGCGGCGAAGCCGAGCTTGTTTTTGTGCGCGGTCTGAATACGCGCCCACGAGCCCATGGCCAGCGGGGAAGAGAGGCTGGTGCCTCCGACGAGCGTGGCCGTGCCGTCAACGAAGATGTTGGCCGCGCAGATAGCCACCTCCGCTCCGCCAGCGCACATGGAAACGTCCGGCACACCCCGGTCACCCGCTTCGGTACTGGGGACAATTGGCACGCTGCCCGAGCCCGTATAGCTCTGCCAGAAAGGCGAAGTTTCAAAGTAACTGGGGCCGCCGCCGCTGAAATCGGCCGCGGTTTCGAAGTCGAAGGTGTAATCAGCGTTAGTGAAAAGGTAAGTGCCGCCGACAGAGACGACATAGGGTGAGGTGGCTGGATAAGCCGTGTCCGGCGGGCCGGAAAGAGGAACGCCGTTTGTTCCTTCGACTGGGCAAGCCGAACCTTGATCACCGGAGGAGGCGAAGGGAGTAATTCCCTGGAGCGCGGCTTCCGCGAATATCTGATCGTCCACCAGCATGGAGCCATCGATGTAGGGGAAGAATTCGCACTCGCCAAACGACATGTTGAATGCCTTAACATGGTTGCCCGACACGGCTGCATTCATTGCCAGCCCGAGGTCGGAGTCGGTCATTGATGTGGCCGCGTAGAGGTAGAGATGAGAAACCTGCTGGGCGATTCCGGTTGAAGTCTGGGAATCGAGATCCCATTCGTCGGCACCGCTGGTATCAGCGCTCGCGACGCCAGCGTTCACAACCGTGACAGGCACTTTGGGGAGGGCATAAGTCGTCTCATAAGTGCGCAGATCGTCGACGACCTGGGTTAAGTCGCCCTCAGTGATAACGCCGACGGCAGTCGACTTACCTGTTGGGAACTTATACGCCGGGCACTTGGCATTGTCCGAAGGGCAGGCAGCGTCGTAAGCAATCTGATACTGCTGGGCGCTATACGATTCATTGGCGACGGCGGGAGGCGGACAGCTGCCGGTGCAGGGGTCAGTCTGCGGATTGACATTTTGTCCGCTTTGCGAACCCGGTTGCAGCTTGATGAGGTTGGTGTGCATTTGCACGATGTTATTCAATCCCAGTACTGCGACTACGATTCCGGAGAGCGACGAGGGAACCTGTGCGGCGGTGGTATTCGCGAAAACTGTCGCGCCGTTTAGTGTGTACTGCTCCAGGGAAGTATTGAAAGCCGTTTCCACCTGGCCCGCCGTTCCATCGGCTTGAATAAGGAGCTTGTTGCTCGACACGGTTATGTTGGTAAATCCACCGTGCTTCAGATAAGTCTTGACCGCGTTCACCTGGGCGGTCGTGGGACCAAATTGCGCGACGAACTCCGGGACCGTCAGGGAGGTTCCGTAGAGAGTATCGCCGGGTGTGAGCATGCGCTTCAGGGTCGGCTGCACCTGACTGAAATTCTGTTCTGCAAGGCCTACTACGATGTGCATGGAAGTCGAAGGTGCAACAGCGCCGATGGCGGTGGCATTTTGCAGGTACTGAACCGGGTAAGCTTGCGTGGCGGTGGACGTCCAGCTCTGGGCTTGTGCGCCAAGGGTCGCGCAAAGCAGCAGAAGTGCGGTTGCGGCCCAGGTTGAGGGTCTTCCAGCGTTCGCAAGCTTGTTACATAAATCCGACATAGCAGGTTTCTCCTTCAAGTTGTAAGTAGCGATTTGCGGTACGACGTGCGCGACGAAGTAGGGCACTAACTTTTGATCGATTGAACAACGCTTGGCATAATCCTCCGGATGGCGAAATTGGACTATTCAGGATTTCCTTTAGATTGCCGAGGAAAATGCCGGACGGTAGAGCGACCCATGGAGGTGAGAAAAATTCGGATTGATCTATGTAAGTTTTCTATCTCGAAGTGAAGCGACTTAGAAATGATATTGTTGCGAGCGCCAACCGCACGGTCGGTCGGGGGAAAGCGGGAGCGGCAGTGTTCTTACATGCCGCCGGGAGCAAGAGGCAGATGGGCGGCACCACTTAAGATGCTGCGCTCGCTGGGCGAATAATCTCTTCTATATTGGTCTGAATCAATGAGGCGGTCGCGCTGCTCGGGGCTTAGCCCGCGCATTCCGCGGATGGCGCGAGTGACCGCTTGGCGCCGGTCGGGAGGCAATTGGCGGAACTGCTGAAACATCTGGCGCGCTTGCTGCTTCTGGCCGGGAGTGAGGTGCTCCCAGGTTTCCATGCGGTTCAGCATGCGCTCCTGCTGCTGCGGAGGGCGGCTGGAAAATGTGCGCAGGCGGTTTTGCAGCTGCTTTTGCTGTTGTGGAGGAAGCCGGCGGAATTGAGGGTCGCTCTCAAGAGCGCGCCGCTGCTGCTCGGGAGATAGATCTTTATAATTGCGCAGCCATGCGCCGGCGTGACCGGGTTGCGTGCGAGGCCGCTGGCCGCCGGGAATCGCCGGCCGATTATTGTGTGGGGCGCTATGAGGCGTTCGCGGCGCGGCTTGCGGATGCGAAGAGTAATGGGGCTGCGAACGCATCTGCGCCATCGCCGAAATGGCCAGTGACAGAGCGGCGAGACAGACTGCGAGTTTTACTTTCCTGAACATCGCACGTACCAGAGTGCCCAATGGCGAAAGCCACGGTGAATCATGCAGCGCTCAATTACCGCGCCATCTCAAAGCAACCTACTTAGAACTTACGCGATTCAAAAATCGCCGCTCTACGGATTCGCGGTTACGTCATCCTGCACTTGCAGTTCGTCGAGCAGATCGAAATCGGCATAGAGATCGTCATTCTTCTCGAGCGCCTGCAGATCGCCAACCGCCGTTCCTGGCTGCACAGGCAAGCCGACGACGGGAGGCTTGGTCGCGATGGTATCGGTTTGCGCGATATAGGAGCGATTTCCGGCGACCAGAGCGACCGTGAACAGGACCGCAGCCAGGGACATGGTTGCGACTGGACGCATCAGCATTGCTTGAGTCCAGCGGCGAAGCGTCCCTGCGTGGAACCAGGCTCCGCTCAATAGCGATGCAGGGGGGCGCGCCATCTCCTCGCGCAGGCGCGCCTGGAGGCGGGTATCGAAATAAGGCGATGGCTCGGGCACTTGCCACTCATCGAGGAGCGCCATGGTCTGACGAAAGTCGCGCAATTTGGCGGCGCAGGTTGTGCACGATGCGATGTGTTTTTCGGCCTCCGGCGTCGAAACTGCCAAGCCAGCGGCCAGATCCGGCAACAGTTCGTAAATTCCCTTGCAGTCCATACAACGTCCCTCTTTATTTTCCCGAAACGTATTCCTTGAGCTGTTCGCGCAGCGTTTCGTAGGCGCGGAACAGCAACGACTTTGTTGCCGACTCGCTTAGTTTCATCACGGCGGCAATCTGTCGATAGTCCATTTGCTGATACTTGTGCATCATTACGGCCATGCGCTGCCGTTCGGGCAGCGCGTTTACTTTACTGCGAATGGCGGCGAGCCGCTCCCGCTTGAGGATTTGCTCTTCCGCGGTAATCGAGTCATCGGCTAGATCGGGAGTGCTCCCTGTCTCCTGATCCGGTTCATCCAGGCGAACCGTGTTTTCCGCGCGCTCGTGACGAGTGTCGCGCGCGTGGTTGACGGCCAGATTAGTCGCAATGCGATAAAGCCAGGTGCTGAACTTGGCGCTCGGCTCGTAGGTCAGGCGCGACCGGTAGACGCGCAAAAAAACTTCCTGCGCCAGTTCCTCGGCGGTCGAGGGGTTGTGGCAAAGACGATACATGAATCCAACCAGCGGCCGGCGATATTTCTGGACCAGATAGCTGAAGGCCGATTCGTCGCCCGCTTTGACCCGGAGCATCACGTCCGCATCGGTGGTTGCCTCGCCCGTTGCAGCTGTCCGGCTTGCCGGACCTGACCGCGCCGTTCCTCCCAGGTGCAAAAGACCCGGCTCTATGGCGAGCGAGATGTCGGCTGCGCTGCTCACATCAGTGGAAACCCTGTCGCGCGACGAAAGTTGCGAATCCTGGGGGTCGGAATCGGGCGCGGAAGCGCCCTCCCGTGAATTACTTACGGGATCTGTGCCGGGCGTGTCAGGAGCGGCCATAAGAGCTTAAGAAAAGGCTATCGGGTGGAGGGATGACGGTCAAGAGGACGAGCGCTGATGTACCGGCTGACCAAGCGGGAAGGGGTCGAGAGATGAGGAAGTGGCTTAAACGCAGGTTGGCGAGACTTCCTGGTGAGAAAGGAGCGGCGGATGAGATCTACCTACGTTCGTAGAAATACAGCCGAACTCCGCTCGCAGCATCGGCGGGGCGCCTGCGACAGACAAGCGAGGTGTCGGCGCTCGTTTACCGGCGCTGGTTTATCGGACGGGCAAACCGGCCGCGCGTTTGGGAGTGCGGAGCGCAAAACAGCCTTGCTCTCGCAATGAAATTATTGTGTTGTAATCACAGACGCGCTTGCACACTCTAGTTTATTTTGAGCGCGAGGGGGACTGTACGTTTTGCTCTGGCTGAGTAATGGGTGCGCTTGCGCCGATACACGGTGCAACACAGAGCCAATCAGCCCGCCTTCTGAGAATAAGGGGGTGCGATCCTGATGTCGGCCCAATGGGAAACGCTGTACGAGAAAGCGATGCAAGAGGAGGATGCGGAGAAGCTAGGTGAACGCTGTGAGCAAGCGCGCCGCGCCATCAACGACCGGCTCACTACGATGGCAAGACAGACCATGCGCATGGAGGAAGAACGCGAGCGGCTTTATGAAGCGCTGCGGATGCTCCTGATCCATGAGCATAAGCTTGAGCCGCCGATCTGACGACCGGTACGCCCGGCAGTCGTGCCCACGGCGAATCCTCGTCAGGCAGTGCCGCATCCGGCTGGCCGGTTTCACGCTGTACAATGACAGGCACCTCCGAGAAAGCATCCCGCCCACGATTATCTTTAATGAATTCGTGGGCAGAGGGGTTGGTATGGGACGAAATATTCGGCTGGCTGCCATCGTGGCAGTCGTTTTGATAGCGGCGCAGTCTCCTGTAAATGCTGCGGCAGGCAAAAACACACCAGATCAAAAAGCACCGGACCAGAACAAGTGGGCGAGCGAACTTGAATCGTGGAGAGCCAAGCGCGCGGAAGGCCTGCAAGCGCCTGAAGGCTGGCTGTCGCTGATTGGCCTGGACTGGCTGCGCGAGGGCGACAACAGCTTTGGGGCGGGCAAGGACAATCGCATACAGATCACTGCTAAAGTGCCGGAACATATTGGGGTGGTGCGTCTGGAGAAGAACAGTTTGCGGCTGCTGGCGCCGGCGGGCGGATTTCCAAAGGAATTTCTTGTGGATGGACATGCCGCGCAGGAACAGACGCTGAACGCGGACGATGCCGAGAAGCCATCGAAACTGACGATTGGCTCGACCACGATTATTTTGATCAATCGCGACGGCCGTTTTGCATTGCGGATCAAAGATCCGCAAGCGCCGACTCGCGTGGGTTTCCACGGATTGCGCTGGTATGCGCCGGACGCCACGTATCGAGTGCATGCGCGCTGGATTCCTTACAATCCACCAAAGGTGCTCGACATTCCGACTGTGCTCGGGACCACGACTCATCTGCCTGCGCCGGGAGCGGCCGAGTTCACGATTGACGGGCAGACGGTGCGACTGGAGCCGGTTTTGGAGGATCCGAAATCGACCGAGCTGTTCTTCATCATGCGCGATGCGACCAGCAAAACGACTACGTATGGGGCTGGCCGTTTCTTGTATACCGAATTGCCCGACCACGGCGTTGGGCAGCCGGGCGAACTGTGGCTCGACTTTAACCGGCTGATCAATCCGCCGTGCGCGTTTACGCCGTATGCGACGTGCCCGTTGCCTCCGATGCAGAACCGGCTGAGCGTGGCGATACCGGCGGGCGAACGGCGGTATCACGACTAGCAGGACATTGAGGTCATTCCTGCTTTGAGTACAGCGCCCACGCACTGGCTAAATCCTGCACGATGTGGCCCAGAGATTTGTAAACAGTGATCTCATCTGGCGACTGGCGGCCTGCGATTTCTCCCGATAATACTTGCCCGATCTCCGCGACGATATGGTCATCCGCGATCAGGCCAGCCTGCCTGGCGCGCAAGAACTCGGCTCCTTGCCGGAGGACGCCTTCACGGCTGTCGGCAATGAAGCGCGAGCGCACGACAAGGTCGTTATCGACCTCCACGGGACCGGCGTAGCCGGAGCCGACCACATTGACATGCGTACCGGGACGCACCCATTCGCCTTTAAGGATTGGCTGGGTTGCGGCTGTGACGGTGCAGATAATGTCGGCTTCAGCGACGGCTTGCTGGGCGGTCGCTGCGGCAGTGACGGAAATTTGAAGTTCCTTTTGCATGCGATCTTTTTTCGTTCGATCTTCTTTTATCCGATCTTTCATCCGATCTGCGAAGGCGCGGGCGCGATCGAACGAACGTCCCCAGACAACGATGGATTCCAGATTGCGGACCTTGCCGATGGCGCGGGCGTGAGTTTCGGCTTGTTCGCCATAGCCGAGCAGCGCGAGGCGGCGAGCGTCTTTGCGGGCGAGTGCGTCGGTGGCGACAGCGCTGGCTGCGGCGGTGCGAATGGCGGTGATCTCTCCGGCATGGAGAACGCAAACGGGCGCTCCGGATTCGGGATCGAAGAGGATGATGAGTCCCTGGTGTGACTGGATTCCGCGGGAGAAGTTTTCCTGGAAAACGCTGATCAGTTTTGCGCCAAATGGAGCGTTGGCGCCCAACGCGCCGGGCATCACGCCGAAGAGGCGGCCTTCGGACAGGGGGAGGATGGAGCGAAGAAGCTGCTTCGTTTCTCCCTTGGAGAACGCGATCATGGCATTGCGCACGATGGGGATGCAGACATCGTAGGTGAGGCGTCGGGAGATTTCTTCGCGGTCGATGAAGCGCATGGCGAATCCTTGAGCCTTCTAATTTACTCTGCCTTCTTCATCGCGGAGACACCGAGGCGCGGAGGAGCGGAGACACCTTGAACCGCTCGAGGGGCCCGTCGGCGGGGTGAGAATTCAGAGAAGTGAGGGAGGGCCCCCCTACCCAAAAAAGAGTCAAGCTGATGATAGTAATGTAGTTAGAGGCAAAGTCTTCAAAAGATTCGACTTAGCGTCAAATTCCTCCGTTTGGCGTGCACTTGCGAGAGGGCGGGTCGCGCCATTTCTTGTCAAAGAGCGGTAAAAAGTCCGCGGCCGGAAGTGCGTTCGTCTCTGGAGACTGGCGCAGTTCTCGATGGTCTACTGTCGAGGTATTTTTGCAGCGATTGAGGTGCAAAGTCAGTGATGAGCGTACGAGGAAAATGTGATGAAAGTCTCGAAACCAGTTGCTAGTTGCTAGTTGTCAGTTGCTAGTTGTCAGTGTTGCTTACGGGTTAGCGCTCAAAGAGCGAGCGCCTGGACAAGTTGGGCGGGTTCCGGAGGGGGCGGCGGTTCTTTCCACCGCTTCACAATATCGCAAAAGTCCGAGTAGGCGGACTCCTCCTCAAATCGTTTTGTTTGACCCATTTCTGCCGCGCACTGTAGAATAGTTGAGTTTGCCTGTACCGGCGGACTCATTCTGGGTCCGCGCCGCGTTTCCGGTCACAAGCCGCAGCGCCGGGTCCTCAGCGAGCCAAGGGTTTGGCGCGATGGGGTGGAGAGCCTGAGTCCCTGACATGCGATTGTTGCGTGACGGGGTGAGAGCGGAAAACAGCAAGCACAAAGATTTTGATTGGCCGGACTATTGGCCGGACTATGGTCTGGCTTTGGGCGGACAAGAGTGTCCGCCCCACACAGGCAATTCTGGAGGAGCTTATGTACGCGGTGATCCGCGCAGGCGGTAAGCAGTATAAGGTTGCGCCGGGAGACGTGATCCGGGTGGAGAAGTTGACTGGGACCGGTGGCCCTGTGGAGTTCAACGAGGTGCTGGCGGTTTCATCCGAAGCGGGCAGCGTGGTGAAGCCGGGCTCTGGAGCCAGCGTAACCGGCGAAGTGATGGAGCAAGGCCGGGGCGCGAAGATTCTCGTCTTCCACTATAAGAAGAAGAAGCAGTACAAGAAGCTGCGCGGGCATCGGCAGGACTATAGCGCGGTGCGGATTACGGAGATCGCATTCGACGGACAGTCGTTCAAGGCGCCGGAGCTGGCGAAGAAGGAAAAGAAAGTAAAAAAGGCTCCGGAGGCGCACGAAGAGACGCACGAAGCGAAGGCGTCGGCGAAACCGGCGAAGAAGAAGGCGGCAAAGAAGGCTCCGGCAAAGAAAGCGGCGAAGAAGAAGTAGTAGCTGCGGGGTGAGAATTGGCGGCGCGGGTGAGGTAGGGATCCTTCGACTGCGTGCGGCTCACGCCTCACTTCGCTCAGGAAGACAATTATCGTAGTTCTATCGTAGGTCGCTCGGGAAGACAATTTTGAGTTTACTGGCAGCTGAAGATCTGACAGCGGAGAGCGGTCCGCTAGGAACAGGAAACTGACTTATGGCGCATAAAAAAGGACAAGGCACTTCACGAAACGGGCGCGACTCAAACGCGCAACGGCTAGGTTTCAAGGCATTCGGCGGGCAGCTGGTTCCGGGCGGCACGATTATTGTGCGGCAGCGGGGCACGCGCGTGAAGCCGGGACTCAATGTGGGCCGCGGGAAAGACGATACGCTATTTGCCAAGGTCTCAGGCCGGATCAAATTCCTGGATAAAGGCACGATGGGCAAGTTTGTAATGGTCGAGCCGGTCGAAGCCAACTAAAAGAAGTTTAAGTAAATCAGTTTCGGCAAACCCGTTTCGGCAAACCAGCTACGGCGATCTGGCATAGGCGAGCGAACGCAGCCGATGCGGCTTGGCGATCAGTTTTTTCCGCGGATGTCCAAAGTGATCAAGAGCGTCTCCCCGTTATAGATGGCGGGGAATTCCAGACGTTCACCGGCCTCCAGGCAGTGGATGCTATAGTTGCCGCCCACGACCACGGTGGGGACGCTCAGCGTGCAGTCGGCGCCAAGCCCTATCTTGTGCTTAAAGTGTCCGGCGATCATATTACAGATCTCGCCAATCGCATCCGACCTTTGCGCGGTGGCTTCTTCCTCTGTCATTCCCAACATGTGGGAGGCGAGTTTGACGGCGGTCGTTTCGCTGCATCTCAGGCTGAATACGGCGCGCATGGCGCCGGCGATTCCGATCATGCCGGTGACGTAGGCGAGCACAGAGGATTCGGAGGGCTCGGCTACGACTAGAGGACGGTCGCCCGACTGGGGCACGACAATTTCCGCGGCGGCCATCATGGAGAAGACTTCTACCGTGGCATCGCGCAGTATGCCCCACCACTGATCGCGTGGAGTTACTGAATCGTTGTTGGAAAGTGCGGGAATGGTCATGAAGAGGCGGCAAACTGCCGCATTGAGTAAGATCGGCGGGGAAAGGCAGTTGCTTCAGCGTTAAGTTGGGCGAAGCTAAGTCGATTCTTTTCAGAGAGAATAGAGTCAGCCTTGGTGGTGGAAGGCGCGGTCAGGAAGGTTTTCCTGACTTTCAAGGGTGCAGCGAACATGTTCATCGACGAAACCACAATTCGGGTTAAGGCCGGCGACGGGGGGAATGGCTGCATGGCATTCCGGCGGGAGAAGTTCATTCCGCGCGGCGGGCCATCGGGCGGCGATGGGGGCAAGGGCGGCGACATCTGGATGGAATCGAGCGAGCGGCACAATACGCTGGTGCATTTTCGCTTTAATCCGGAATATAAGGCCGAGCGCGGACGGCACGGCGAAGGCTCGAATAAGACGGGGCGCGATGGCGAAGGCATGGTGCTGAAAGTTCCTGTGGGAACGGTTGTGTATGACGAGGCCACGGGTGAGAAGGTGCACGATTTTTCGCGCGCCGATGAACGGGTAGTGATTGCGCGCGGCGGACGAGGGGGACGCGGCAACGCGCAGTTTGCGACCTCGACTCATCAGGCTCCGCGGGAGCACGAGGACGGGCGGCCGGGCGAGGAGCGCACTTACCGGCTGGAGCTGAAGCTGCTTGCCGACGTGGGATTAGTGGGGTATCCGAATGTGGGGAAGTCGACGCTGATCTCGCGCATATCGGCGGCGCGGCCGAAGATTGCGGATTATCCGTTTACTACGCTTGAGCCGAAACTGGGTGTAGTCCTGGCGGGGGACAAGAAAAGCGAGGTCAGCTTTGTGGTTGCCGATATCCCGGGGCTGATCGAGGGCGCGCATGGAGGGGCTGGCCTGGGCATTCAATTCCTGCGGCACATTGAGCGCACGCGATTGCTGGTGCATCTGGTGGATGTATCCGATGCCAGCGGACGGCCGGATGCCGTAAAGGATGTGGAAGTGATCCTGGGAGAACTGGAAAATTTTGGCGCCGATCTGGAGAAGAAACCGACGTTGATGGTGGCGTCAAAAATGGACGTTGCGAATCCCGACAAGCTGAAGAAGTTGAAACAGTGGTGCACGCGCAGGAAGGTGAAGCTTTATCCGATTTCCGCGGTAACGGGCGAGGGAATCGAAAAGCTGAAGTTTGCGATGGCTGGCGAAGTGGAAAGGCTGCGCGACGAAAGCACTTCGGCGGTGAAAGAAATCGCAACCGGCAATCCGTAATTCTGGCAATCCGTAATTTGTGTTCCATCCGACTGGCGTTCCCACTATTCCCTACCGACAGCGATCCTTACTTTTCTGCGGCCGCTTTCTACGATTCCGATTGGCGCATTCTGAGACACCTCCGCGTTTAACCGGATATTCAACGGATGTTCATCTGTTGTTAACAATCACGGTTTTAGGATCAACGCTTACCAATAACTGGCGATAAGTGACTGCCTTTCTGAAATCTACATGGGGGCCGTACCCCCAGGGAACTTCCAAATCTAACTTTGCAAGGAGAAGGAACAATGAAGCACGCGTTGGCCTTGGCGCTGTCGATGGCGCTAGCAGGGAGTATGTTCGCTGTCGAGCCTCCGCAGGACGCCCAGGCGCCTGCGGCCAAAAAAAGCACAAAGATGCACCCAAAGGCGCCATCGGTTTCCGCTCAACTAGGCGAGTTGAAGGAAGCAATCGAGGCGCAGCAAAAGCAGATTGAGCAACTGGGCCAGCAGATCCAGAGCCGCGACCAGCAGATTCAACAACTGCAGCAAAGGCTCGACCAGAGCCAGGCTGCGGCGGTGCAGGCGCAATCCAAGGCCGATGCAGCGGCATCCGAAACCGCCGAGCAAGGGCAAACCGTCAGCACGCTCAAAACCGATGTTGCGGACCTGAAGCTGAACGGCACGAACATGGCGCAGACTCTGCAGGACACGCAGAAGTCGTTGCGTGACCAGTTCGAGAGCCCGATGGCGATTCACTTCAAGGGAGTGACGATTACGCCGGGGGGCTTTCTGGCGGGTGAATCGGTGTATCGCAATCATGCGCTTGGATCCGATATCAACACGCCGTTCAACAGCGTGAACATGCCGAATGCGGGCGCGAATAATGTCTCCGAATTTTTTGGATCGGGCCGCCAGTCGCGGATTTCGATGATGGTGGAAGGCAAGTTGAAAGACGTGAAACTGACGGGATATGAAGAAGCCGACTTCCTCTCGGCGGGCATCACTTCGAATAACAATCAAAGCAACAGCTACACGCTGCGCCAGCGGCAGATGTGGGGACAGGTGGCGGGCAGCGAATGGAGCCTGACGGGCGGCCAGATGTGGAGCCTGATGACCGAAACAAAGAAGGGAATGGACAACCGGAGCGAAGCTTTGCCGATGACCATCGATCCGCAGTATACCGTCGGCTTCAGTTGGGCGCGGCAGTATGGCATCCGGGTGGTGAGGAATTTCAATAATCATTTCTGGCTGGGCGCGTCGCTGGAAAATCCGCAGACGACGTTTTCGGCTCGGAATGCGTTTTCGAACTTCGCTTTAGGCGGGCAGGGAAATGGCAGCGGCCTCTACAATTCAGGGATTACGGCGTGCAGCACGAATTCGAGCGGCGTGACCACATGCACCAATGCCGCGAATTATGCGTTTAACGCCATGCCCGATTTTATTTTCAAGGCGGCGGCGGAACCGGGGATCGGCCATTACGAACTGTTTGCGATCCTGAGCCGTTACCGCGATCGTGTGTATCCGTGCGAAACGCCGCTGAGTTCGGGCCTGCAACCGGCGAACTGCGGTGGCGTGGCCTCGACGTTTGGCGCTTACAACGATTCGCAAACCGCGGCTGGCTTCGGGGCGAACGCGCGAGTCACGATCGCCAAGCAATTCGATATTGGAGCGCACTTCCTCACCGGGCATGGCATTGGCCGCTATGGTACGGGAGGTTTGCCGGACGCGACAGTCAATCCGAGCGGCACTCTGGGATTGATTCGCAGCACGCAGGCGCTGGCCACGATGGAGTGGCACGCGAAGAGGCTTGACGTCTACCTGAACGGCGGCGAGGAATACGCGCAGAAGCATTATGGGTATGACGCCGCGACTGGCACGTTTATCGGTTACGGAATTCCGACCGTGAATGTTTCGAGTTGTTACAGCGGCGAAGCGGCACCGGGTTCGGGCGGATTCTCGTTCGGCTCGGGATGCAGCGTCGATACGCAACGCTTGATCGAAGGCACTGCTGGCTTTTGGATTCGCGTGCACCAAGGGCCTCACGGGAGATTGCAGTTTGGACCGCAGTACTCCTATGTAGCGCGAGAAGCGTGGACTGGAACGGTGGCGTCGTCGATCTTTGGCGCGCCGCACGGAGTCGACAACATGTTCTTCACGTCGTTCCGCTATTACTTGCCGTAGGTGGTGGCTTTTACGAGACCCCCGGTCCGGACTTACCCTCTCCGGATGCGGGGGTTTTTATTATTCGGGTGTCAACTTCAAATTCCAGTCGTCTCGGAAGATTTACTTGCCGATGCAGAATGCTCCGAAAATCAGATTGAGAATGTCGTCGGTGGTGGTTGCCCCGGTGATTTCATCGAGCGAGCGCAGTGCGGTGTATAGATCGAGCAGAAGCATCTCGTGAGGCACGTGTGTGGAAACTGCTGTGGAGGCGGTTGCGAGCGCGGCGAGCGAGTTGGTCACGAGCTGCCGATGGCGAGCGTTGGTGAGGAAGCCGGATTCGAGTTGCGGGGCAGAGTCGCCGCCAAGGTGATGAAGGATGGCGGCTCGGAGATCGGAGATGCCTTCGCCGGTCAGGGCAGAGGTTGGGATTGGAGATGCGGAAGTGGTTGCGGAGAGGCTGCCGAGCGGCGCTCTAGTTGCATGGGCCTGAGTTGCGTCCTCACACAAGTTGTCGCGTGATTTGGCTGAGCCGGACTCAGCTAAGTCGCACTTGTTTTCTACTACTATGGCGGCGCGTCCGTTTATGTGAGATAGCAGTTCACGGTCTTCGTTCGTCATGGGTTGAGTGGCATCGAGGACAACGAGGACCAGGTCGGCGTCGGCGAGGGCTTCCATTGATTTCTGAATGCCGATACTCTCCGCTTCATCGAGCGCGCGGCGGATGCCGGCGGTGTCGACCAGGCGAACGGGGATACCGCCGATGGCGACGGTCTCGCTGACCAGATCGCGCGTGGTGCCGGGCTGAGCGGTGACGATGGCGCGCTCGCGCTCCACGAGGCGATTGAAGAGGCTGGATTTGCCAACGTTGGGGCGGCCAACGATCGCGAGCGTCAAGCCTTCATGCACGAGCTTGCCGTAGGCGGAGCTGGCAGCCAGTTTTTCAAGCGGGGTGCGGAGGCCGGCGATGTGGCTGAGGATGATCGTGTCGGGCGCAATAGAGATGTCGTCTTCGGCGAAGTCGATGCCGGCTTCGAGAAGGGCAATCAGCTCCATGAGTTTCTGCTTGATGGGCTTGAGGCGTTTGGAGAGCGAGCCTTCGAGCTGCTGGGAAGCGACTTTGGCTTGAAACAATGTTTGCGCGTCGATCAAGTCGCGGACGGCTTCGGCCTGGGCCAGATCGAGCCGGCCGTTGAGGAAAGCACGCATGGTGAATTCGCCGGGCTCGGCGAGACGCGCTCCGCGAGCGAGTGCAAGTTCGACGATGTGACGGAGGACGATGGGGGAGCCGTGGGCTGAGATTTCGACGATATCGTCAGTGGTGTAGGAGTGGGGTTTTTGGAAATAGGTGACGACGACTTCGTCGATGCGGGCGGGCGCTCGATCTGGGTTGGGTTGGCCAGCCGCTTCGCCTCGTTGAGCGGGACGGACGAATGCGTCCGTCTCTGCAAGGCTTCGGGTGCTCCCCTCGTTTTCGCGGGCGGGGGCGCCCGCGCCACACGGGTCGCTCATTCCACACGGGTCGATTAGCTCGCCGAAGATGGCGCGGCCTGGTTCGAGTTCATGCTTGAGGCGGAGCATGGGCGCGGCGATGGAACGCGCTTGTGGTCCGGCGATACGAACGACGCCGATGCCGCCGGGTCCGGGCGGGGTAGCAATGGCGACGATTGTGTCATCGAGGTTCATGAAGGTAGTGGTCAGTGGTCAGTGGCTTATAGCCAGCAAGCCAGCAGGGAGATTCTAAGCGATCGGGCTGAGAGGGGCTTTGGCTTGCGGATAGTTGGCGATTAGCCGCCGGCAATCCCGTACATTCCGCAAAAAATGTCCGTGATGGGCTACGGCGGTGCCTCGGCGTTTGCCGCGCATGCTCACCGTCATTTATACTCACTGTTTGTCTTAAGCCAGTCGATTCAATCAGGAGCAACTAGATTTCATGCCGCAACGTACATTTCAACCTAACCGGCGCAAGCGCTCGAAAAAGCACGGGTTCCGGACTCGCATGAAGACGAAGAGCGGGGCCAAAGTGCTATCGCGCCGCCGGGCCAAGGGGCGCAAGCGCGTCTCCGTAAAGCCGGGTTTCCGCGAGTAGTCCCCAAAGGCGGGCAGCGAGGGCCGTCATTTTCGCTAACTATTGTGCAGGATTGTGAAGTTGTGAGCGTCGACGCTCCCAGCCGGGGTCAAGAACAGCCCGCGCCGAACGCGGGAATGAATTTCCCACGGGCGGGGCGGCTACCGAAACACTCCGATTTCGATCGTGTCTACAAACAGGGGCGACGGCACTTTTCTCCGCACATGACCGTGTTTTATCTGGCGCGGCCGGAAGGCGCATCGGCGCAGAGAAGCGCGCGCGTTGGATTCACCGTGGGCCGGCAGCTGGGCGGCGCGGTCGAGCGCAACCGCATCAAGCGCCGATTGCGCGAGGCGGTGCGGCATCGCCGGGGGCTGCTCGAAAGCGCGGTGGACATCGTGATCAATCCGAAGAAGTCGGTGCTGACCTTGGATTTTGCGATGGTGCTGGAAGAAGTGGGACGCGCGTTCGAGGCGATTGCGAAGTCGGCGAAATCGTCCAGGAAAAAGGCAGAATAGAAATGAAGAGCGTGGCGCTGGCGATTTTGCGAGCTTATAAACGGTGGATCTCGCCGTCGCTGCTGCCGTCGTGCCGGTATGTGCCGACCTGTTCCGAGTACGCGGCGGAAGCGATCGACCGCCATGGCGTGCTGCGCGGGGGATGGAGGGCGGCCGGGCGTTTATTGCGATGCCATCCATTTGTGAAGGGCGGATACGACCCGGTGGTGAATGAGCCCACTGATCGCCGAGGGGCGCTCGATTGGACGGCCGAGGGCGGGACGTCCCCACATTCAGAAATCGTGAGCAACTAATTTGGCCGACTTCAATAATCCTCAACAAGAACCCGGGATGGAACGCAGGCTGCTGCTGGTGTTTGCGCTGACCTTTGTGGTCATCATGCTGTTCCAGCCTATTTTGAAGAAATATGGGCCGCAGCCGGCGGCAACTCCGCCGACAACGGGTGCGCAGCAAACGGCAAGTCCGGCGCAAACGGCACCAGGTGAGACATCTTCGGGAGGAACATCTTCCGTCGAGACATTGAGCGGGGCGACGGGCGCAAACACGGCGTCTTCTTCCGCCACAAAGCAAGCCTCGGCGGAAATGGAAAGCGTTATCGAGAATGGTCTATACCGGATCGTGTTCACCAATCGTGGCGGGCAGGTCAAATCGTGGGTGCTGAAGAATTATAAGGACACGCCGAACGGGAATCCTCTGGATCTGGTGAATGCAACGGCAGCAGCGAAATATGGTTATCCGCTTTCGCTTTGGACCTACGATGAAGCGCTGCGCAACAAATTGAATTCGGCGCTGTATGTGGCATCGAGCACGGGCTCGACCGCGCCAGCGGAAATAACCTTTGAGTATTCCGACGCCGATGTTACGGTGCAAAAGAAATTCAAGTTCGATCACAGTTATGTGGTGAGCATTGAAACTTCGGTTCTGCAAAAAGGTGCGCAGGTCGCGGCGTTTCCGACGTGGCCGTCGGGATTCGGCGGCGAGACGACAGCGCCTTCCTACGCTGCCACGGAAATCGCCTATCAATACGACAGCAAAGTGCAGCGGCTGGCGATTAAGAAGATCAGCGGCGGCGGCACGCTAAATGGCCCGTTCCAGTGGGCAGGGGTGAGTGAACAATATTTCGCGGCCGTGTTTTTGCCGCAGGATGCGCAGAGGGCGGCTATGGTGACTCTGCGCAATCAGATTGAGATTCCGCGGTATGGGTCGGAGCCGAGCGCGCATCAGATTGATCGCGTGGATGTACTGGGCGCAGCTGTGGGCAGCGTGCGCGGGCCGACAAGCGAGCGGCTTTATGTGGGACCGAAGGCGCTCTCCTATCTGGAAGCGGTTTCAGTTCCCGGCATCGCCGGCGCGGAGCCCGATTTGCGCGGGGTGGTGGATTTCGGCTGGCTGGGACTGATCGCGCGGCCGTTGTTCCTCTGGCTGAAGTGGACCTACTACCACATAGTCCCCAACTGGGGCTGGGCCATTCTTTTTCAGACGCTGGTCATCAACCTGGCGATTCTGCCGCTGCGCCTGACGCAGATGAAATCGATGCTCAAGATGCAGCGCGTTGCGCCGCAGATCAAGTCCATCCAGGAGAAATACAAGAAGTACAGCCTGCGGGATCCGCGAAAAGCGGATATGAATGCCGAGATTTCAGAGCTGTATAAGAAGGAAGGCGTGAATCCGGTTGGCGGATGCCTGCCGATGCTGCTGCCGCTATTTCTGCTTTGGCCGTACTATCGCATGTTGACGGTGGCGATTGATCTGCGGCACGCGCCATGGCTTTGGATTCACGATCTATCGTCGCCCGATCCTTTTCATATTTTGCCGATCGCAATCGTAGTCACCATGTTCCTGATGCAACGCATGACGCCGCAGGCGGGCATGGATCCGGCGCAGCAGCGGATGATGAATATCATGATGCCGGGCATGCTGGGCTTCATGGCGTGGAATTTGCCGTCGGGCCTGGGTCTGTATTGGGCGGCGGGACAACTGATAGGAATTGCGCAGCAAGCGGTTATGAATCGCACGTCGCTGGGCCGTGAGATGCGCGAGATGATGGCCAAGCGCGCGAGGAAAAAAGAGAAATAAGGAAGGGCTCTCGCTTTCAGCTTTCAGCTGCCAGCTAAATCAAGCGTCACGCCGTTGACGGTGGACGCCGATTTTTTAAAGAGCTTTTTCGCGTGAAGGCTTTGGTGTACCAGACTGAGCAGAAGGCTGAGAGCTAATCCATGCCCATTACCGACAAAGTTGCCGCTGCCAAACAAATCGGCGAATTTCTGCAAACCCTAATTGCCAACGGCGGATTCAAACTGAAATACCGCATCACGGTGGATCCGCCTATTGCGCAAAATCGGGACTGGGAACATCCGGAAATTCTGGTTGAATTTGCGGGCCCCGATGCTGCTCTTTTGCTTGAACGCGGAGGCGAATTGCTGCGCTCGTTCGAACTGCTTGCCTTAGAAATTCTCCATTTGCAGGGCAGTGAACACGAAAAAATCTGGTTCGATTGCAAGAATTTCCGGTCGCTGCGAATCGAGGAATTGCAGATGGCGGCACGGACCGCGGCGGAGAAAGTCCGGCGCACGGGTGAGCCGTACCGATTCGGTCCGATGTCATCACGGGAGCGACGCATCGTGCATCTTGCGCTGCGCGAAGAAAAAGATTTGCGCACGGAGAGCGATGGCGAAGGCGGGCGGCGTTCGGTGGTGCTGTATCCGGGAAACTACAAACCTGCGCGATTGAGCCGCCGATAGGGCATTCGCAGCGCTTCTATTACTCGCGAAACAAACATTGAGTTGCGATCCGGAGGAGTTACTCCATCACGTTATTGCACAGTTTGTGCGGCAGTTAGTTTCTCGACACTTGACAGCGTGTGAAAATCGCGAGGCGAAAATTATTTTCTAGAAAATATTTTTGTTGGGCGACACCGACGAAGCGTTTTTTTTTGTGCTAGTATGCCGTTCGTCCCGTAAAGAAATTTTCAGCGGCAACTCATTTTTTAAACAAGAGCTGTTCCACTAAAACCGAAGCGCATTCATACTCTCAAGAATGGATTTTCCCGGGGCCATTTTTCCCGGGTGTTTGGTATTCAATAAAATGTCACTTGCCAGTTCTGCCATCATCCCGAATCCGTGGGCGCGCATTCTCGACGCGCTGGAAAAAAAGATCAATCGTCACTCCTATGACACATGGTTGAAACCAACGCGATACAGTCACATCAACGAAGGAGTGCTTTTCGTGCGCGTGCCCACCGCCGAGTTTCGCCAGGTGGGCGACAAGTATGCGGACTTGATTCAAGAGGCGGTTGACAACCTTGGGCTGGGATATAACGAAGTGAAGTTTGTGACTGCCGAGGACGATCCTTCCAACACGCCGATCCGCCACAACGGCGGTCTCTCCGCGATGGGCACGAGCGCACAGTTTACCGGCTCGTCGCAGGGGCGCTTCGACTGGGACAGCGCCGCGCAGCTTAATCCGCGTTACACATTCGACGCATTCGTCATTGGGAGCGGCAATCAGTTCGCGCATGCGGCATGCCAGGCGGTTGCCGAGCGGCCATCGAAGGCTTACAACCCGCTGTTTCTTTACGGCGGCGTCGGCATGGGCAAGACGCATCTGATGCAGGCCATTGGCCATGAGATCAAGCGCCGGGCGCCGCAATCGGCCATCTGTTACGTCTCGAGCGAGAAGTTCACCAATGACATGATCAACTCGCTGCGCTACGACAAGATGATCGGTTTCCGCGACAAATTCCGCACGGTCGATGTGCTGCTGGTTGACGACATTCAGTTCCTGGCGCAAAAAGAGCGCACGCAGGAAGAATTTTTCCACACATTTAATGCGCTGCATGAATCGATGAAGCAGATCGTCATCGCCAGCGACCGTCCTCCGAAGGAGCTTGCGGAATTTGAAGATCGCCTGCGCAGCCGATTCGAGTGGGGGCTGATTGCGGACATCCAGCCGCCCGATCTTGAGACGAAAGTTGCGATTCTGCAAAAGAAGGCGGAGCAGGAACGGGTCACGCTGCCCACGGATGTCGCCTTATTTATCGCGTCGAACATACGCTCCAATGTGCGCGAGCTGGAAGGCGCGCTGATACGGTTGGTGGCGCATTCTTCATTGATCGGGGCGGAGATCACGCTTGCCTACACGCAGCAGGTGCTGAAGAATTTTATTGACTCGCAGGCGCGCAAGGTAACGATCGAATCGATCCAGAAGGCGGTGGCTGAGCAGTTTGGGCTGCGGCTGGTTGAGATTAAAGCGAAGAATAATTCGCGATCGATCGTGTACCCGCGGCAGATTGCGATGTACCTGGCCAAGCATCTGACGGAAGCGTCATTGCCCGAGATAGGACGCCAGTTCGGCGGCAAGCACCATACGACGGTGCTGCACTCGGTGGAAAAGATCGAAGAGGTTCGCAAGAACGATAAAGATTTGAACCGGCTGATCAATAAGCTGACCGAGCAACTGAGCGCGTAAGCGTGACGCGGTTGGGCCAGTGCTTCGCAATCGCGGGCGGCTCCGAGTCGTCGGCGATATTCCAAGCCGGAGGGCTGATTCCGGCAGGGTTTCTGAAGGCTCGGCCAAAACTGCACAATTTCTGAAGCAGTTCGCGGATTTCGCCCGGTCGCCTGCGCTATCTAGTGGTTTTCTTGCTTTTGCATTTGATATAAGAAAAGAGCAGAACTACAGTCGGGAGAACCAAATATGCCGGTAGAAGCCGCCCCCGCCGCTGCCACTACGACGATGGAAATTACTGTCAGCAAGTTTGAGTTGCTGCGCGAACTGACGGCCACGCAGGGCGTGGTCGAACGCAAAACGACGATCCCAATTCTCTCCAACTATCTTTTTGAAGCGGCCGGCGACAAGCTTTCCCTGACGGCAACCGATCTCGACCTGAGCCTGCGCACGTCGTGCGCCGCGAAGGTGAAAAAAGAAGGCGCGTGCACGATTCCCGCGCGCAAGCTTTATGACTACGTCAGGCTGCTGCCCGATGCCGACATCACGATCCGCCTGCTGGAGAATCACTGGGTGAGCCTTCGTTGCGGGCGGTCGAACACGAAGATGGTGGGGATGGCGAAGTCGAACTTTCCGGGACTGCCGGTGTTTCCATCGGCAGGAGCGATCAAGATTCCAGCCGCCGTGCTGCGCTCCATGATCTCGAAGACCGGCTTTGCGATTGCGAATGAGGAGTCGCGCTACACGCTGAATGGCGCGCTGATGGTGCTCAAGCCGGAGTCGATTACCATGGTCGCGACCGATGGCCACCGGCTGGCGCATATTGAGCGCAGTGGCGACAAATTTGAGGGCGTTTCGGGCGAGATGAAGACGCTAATCCCGAAGAAGGCGATGGATGAGCTTAAGTCGCTGCTCGACTCCGATGTTGAGACCATCGATTTCGCGAAGGATGAGTCGACGCTGTTCTTCCGGGTGGGCTCGCGGCTGCTGACTTCGCGCCAGCTTACCGGGCAGTTTCCCAACTACGAGGCGGTGCTGCCGAAAGAGATCACGAAGTCGATTCTGCTGCAGGGCGATGAGCTGGGCGGGGCAATTTCGCGTGTCGCGCAGTTTGCCGATGAGAGGTCGAGGGCTGTCCGCATGCGCCTGGAGAAAGACGAGTTGAAGCTCTCCGCATCCTCGACCGAGACCGGCGAGTCGGAGGATTCAATTGAAGTCGCCTACACCGGCGATAGCGTGTCGATTGGATTTAATGCGCAGTATCTGCTCGATTTCATTAAGGCCGTGGGCTCGGGAGAGGTGAAACTCGAGTTAAAGGATGCGCAGTCTGCCGGGCAGCTTCGTCCCGCGGAGAGCGAAGATTATAAGTACAGATATATTGTGATGCCCATGCGGATCTGACGGCGGCTCGGCGCGATCTGACTGAACTTGTGCGGTAGGGATGTTTCGAGTGTGAAAAGGCCCCACTTCTTGGGGCCTTTTCTTTCGCTCAACATTGACAGGGCCAGGATCATCGCCTGCCGTCCCGAGCGTACGAAACAAAAAGCGCGAACCTCTTTACAGTTTGCGACGAAACGCCTATATTGCCCGCCATGACTGGAACTTTCTTTTGCAACAAGTGCGGAGCGTCCAACGATGGGAGCGCTCAATTTTGTGGACGCTGTGGCGCTGCGGTCAATCCCGCCGTTGCACCCCCTGTGGGCGCAAATTCCGCAACTGCCGCGTTTCCCCCGGCTGCGTCCATCCCGGCTGCTGGATATCCTGCGCCACCGGCTTATCCCGTCGCTCAGGCAGGTGTTCACTACGGAGGATTCTGGATTCGCGTCGTCGCGGCCATTATTGACGGAATCTTAGTGCGCCTTGTTGTACATCCTGTAGCGGCGATTTTCGGTATCGGCGGGCTCGCCGCAAGCGGCTTGGGTCTCGGTCTGGGACATGGCGTAGCATCTTTGCCGCTGCTGATTTTCGGAGGTGGAGTGCTGGCGGTGCTTACCATTGGCGCGTCCTGGCTCTACGAGTCACTGATGGAAAGTTCGTCTTATCAGGCGACGCTCGGCAAGATGATCTTTGGGATGAAAGTCACGGACGTTTATGGCAATCGAATTTCTTTCGGGCGCGCCACGGGAAGGCACTTCGCGAAAATTCTTTCCGGAATGATACTGGGCATCGGGTTCATCATGGTCGCGTTCACGGAGCGCAAGCAGGGGCTGCATGATCTGCTTGCGGGCACGCTCGTGAGGAAGCCCTGAGGTCGGAGGCTAGAGGTCAGATTGCAGAGTTCAAATCCCTCTCTGCAAGCGATCTCTGCATCTTGCAGCGGCAACAAGGGTTATACGCCAACCTTCCGCTCGCTTTCCTTTAGACTAAAGACGTCATGCCTCTGCCGGTAACGCGCTTGCGCCGCTGGTTTGCCGCGATTGCAATCCTCATGGTTGTTATTGTGGCTGGAATGTATTTTTATGCGCGCTGGCGGGTGAGCCGGGCGGTGCATGAAATCCCGGCAAAAATCGGACTTGATATTCAGCAGACGGCGGAGGGTTTTTCCATCTCCAAGTCAGATCACGGCCGCACCGAGTTCACGGTGAGCGCGTCGAAGGCGGTGCAATTCAAGGAGAGCGGACGGGCCGATCTTCACAAGGTGAAGATTGTTGTCTATGGCAAAGACTCGAGCCGCTTTGACCAGATTGCGGGAGACGATTTTGAATTCGACCCGAAGTCGGGCGATGTGACGGCCAGGGGAAGAGTGCTGATTGACCTCGAAGCGAATCCGGGAGGGGCCAAGAGCGCCGATCAAGCGCCTCCTTCGCAGTCGGGAAAGCCGATACATCTGGAAAGCGATGGGCTGGTCTTCAATAAAAATACGGGCAATGCTTCGGCGAGCGGGAAGGTGACATTTGAGACGCCGCAGGCGAAGGGATCGGCTGTGGGCGTGGATTATGTGGCCCGGACCGGCACCATGACGCTGCGCTCCGCAGTTGAGGTTGCAGTCAATCGGAAGCAGCCATTTCAGCTTCGAGCGGCGCATGGCGTGATCACCAAGGGGCCAGCGCAGATTGTTTTGGATACGGTCACCTTGAACCGCGAGAATGAGCGGCTGGAATCGGAACGTGCGACGTTCTTTTTGCGCAATGACAATACGGTGGAGCGCATTCTTGCCGAGGGGAATGTTCAGGCTGAAGTGCATGGACCTTCGGACACGCACGCGCGGTCGGATCAAGCGGAACTGTTTCTTACGGGCACGCGCAATGAACTCACGACGGCGATTCTAAGCGGCCACGTTCATTTGGAGACTCACGGGGCCGAGCCGGGTGAGAGCGACGCCGGGAAGGCGACGCTCTATTTCGCCGCGAATCAGGTGCTGAAGAAGGTGCACGCCGAGGATGGGGTGCGGCTCTTTCAGAACCGGGAAAACAAATCGGCGACAGCGGGGGCTGGTCTGCTCACAAACGCGCAACAGGTGGAGATGACCGCGCCTGTGATGGATTTTCTCGTGAAAAACGGCAACCTACTGGAATCGGCGGTGACGAGTGGACCGCCGAAGATTGTGATCATGCAGCCCTCGACACGGCAGAAGACGATTATCACGGCGGCGAAATTTACGGCGACATTCACGGGGAAGAATCGGCTGAGCGTTCTGCACGGCGAGCCGGATGCAAGGATTGTCGGGAGCGCTCCGGGGCAGCCTGACCGGGTTTCGGCCAGTCCGACGCTGGATGCTGTGTTCCAGCCCGAAGGTGGCATTTCGACGATTACTCAGGCTGGCGGGGTCACATACGTGAGCGCCACACAAAAGGCCTGGGCGCAGCGCGGCACTTATAGGGCGTCGGATCAAATGCTGATGCTTAATGGCGCGCCGCGCGTGACGGATGGCGGGATGACGACGACCGCGGAGACGATCAGCTTTAACCGGGCGACTGGCGACGCGCTCGCCGAGGGCAATGTGAAGAGCACGTACTCCGACCTGAAGGCACAGCCGGATGGCGCCATGCTGGCGTCGTCCGATCCGATTCACGTAGTCAGCGCGAGGATGGCGGCGCATCGTTCGCCCGCAATTGCCGTTTATACGGGCAATGCGCGGCTGTGGCAGAACAGCAATGTTGTCGAGGCTCCGACGATTGAGTTTGATCGCGACCGGCGCTCGCTAGTGGCGCAAGCGTCGGGCAATCAGCCGGTGAAGACCATACTGGTTCAGGTGGACGCTCAGACGGGCAAGGCAACTCCGGTGACGATCACTGCCACACACTTGACCTACACCGACGAGCAGCGAACGGCCCTATTTGAAGGAGGAGTGACGGCGAAGGGATCGGCGGAGGGTTCGTTCGCGACCATGACTTCGCGGCAGATGACGGTGTATATGGTGGCGCGCGGGGCGGCGCAGAATGGGAGTGCGAGTCCCGCGACCAGCTCGGCTCCATCAGTGGGGACATCGCCGGCCAAAGCCTACTCTGTTTCCGCGGGCAGTTCCGTCTCTTCGATTGGAGGGGCCCAAGTGGAGAAAATCATCGCTGAGGATGGAGTTGTTTTGACGGAACCGATGCGGCGGGCGACCGGGGATCGGCTGGTTTATACGGCGGGGGACGACAAGTTTGTCCTAACGGGAAAATCGCCTAGCATTTTTGATGCCGAACGGGGCAAAATCACAGGGGATTCGTTGACTTTCTACAGACACTTTGATAGGGTGCTCGTGGAAGGGAAGAAAACGGCTCCGGCGATTACGCGGACGCAAGTGGCACGATAAATGCACACGCTGGCCACCGACGAAATCGGAAAAACCTACCGGGGTCGACGCGTAGTGAACGGTGTAAGCCTGCAAGTTCAACAGGGGGAAGTAGTTGGCCTGTTGGGACCGAATGGGGCGGGCAAGACGACATCCTTCTATGCAATCGTTGGCCTGATTCCTCCCGATACCGGAAGAGTCCTCTACGACGAGGAAGATATCACCAGCGTCCCCATGTACTTGCGGGCGCGCGAGTATGGCATCAGCTACCTTCCGCAAGAGGCCTCGGTATTCCGGAAGCTGACGGTGGAAGAGAATATTCTAGCGGTACTGGAAGTTCAGCCGATTTCATGGCATGAGCGGCGGGAAAAGGCTGAAAGGCTGATCGACCAGCTGGGATTGGAACACATACGGCAGAACCGCGGATACGCGTTGTCCGGGGGCGAGCGAAGGCGAGTGGAAATCGCGCGTTCGCTGTGCATCAACCCGACGTTTATTTTGCTCGATGAGCCGTTTTCGGGAATCGATCCGATTGCCGTGCTCGATCTGCAAAAGATTATCTCCGACCTGCGTGCCAGCGGCATCGGAATCCTGATTACGGATCACAATGTCCGCGAGACGCTTTCGGTGACGGACCGAGCGTACATCATCAACGAGGGGCGAATTTTTCGGTCGGGGACGCCGGAGCAGTTGGGGAGCGATCCCGAGGTGCGCAGAGTTTATTTGGGTGAGAGTTTCTCATTGGTGTGAGCGCACGGCTGTGCGAGGGAGCCAGTTACCAAGGCGTGGAAGGATTGGACTTTCGTGACAAGCCCGAAGGGCGTGGAGCATGAGAAAGTCAGAAGTGAGGAGTAAGCGTGAAGAAGTAAAAGTTCCCGCGATTCGTCAGCCCCCGCCGATTCCGGTTCTTCGACTTAACTCCTGAGACTGAATTTTGCCCGCGAATGGGCGAGCAGGACCCTAAAGCAAAACATGGTTCTTCTTCAGCACAAACTGAACGTCAAACTGTCGCAGCGGCAGATTCTAACGCCGGGCCTTGTCCAGATGGTGTCCGTGCTCGCGCTCAACAAGCTCGAGCTGAAGGACATGATCAACGCGGAGATGGTTGAAAATCCGGTTCTCGAAGAGTTGGAAGATTCGGTTCCAATGCTCGATGAGATCGGGCGCCAGGAAGAGGAGCGCGACCGCCTGGCAGCGAAGGCGACCACGGAAGAGAATCCGATCACGGCGACGGAAAAGAAGGACCCGTTCGAGGAGATCGATTTCGGGTCGTTTTTTCAGGAGTATCTTGACCCGGGGTATCGCAGTTCCGGCGAAATGGAGGAGATTGAGAGGCCTTCATTTGAGAACTTTCTTTCCAAGCCGGGGAACTTGACCGATCATCTGATATGGCAGTTGGGCGCAATTTCCACGCGCCCGCCGGTGCGCGAAGCGGCCGAGTTGATTATTGGGAACCTGAATGAAGATGGATACCTGATCGCGAGCGATGAGGAATTGCTGGGAGCAGTGCCGGCGGCGGCTCCCGAGGCGGATGCCGAAACACAGGCCAAGATTGTGGGGCAAGCAGAGGCTCTGGGAATTGGAGCGGTTGAGGCCACGCCAGAAGCGACATTGCCGGAAGACGATGTGCCGGTCGAAGCGCCTTCCGCCTTGATTGAGGATGAGCCGTTTCATGCAATGTCTCATCCGTTGACAGGGGCGACCTTAGGGGACTCAGCAGCATATATTCCCTTGACGTCGATGCAACCAGTCCAAGTGGAAGCGTCGGCTTCGCCGAGTGCAACAGTTTCCGAATCGCGGCAATTCGCATCCAGCGTGGCTGCGAATGGGACGCCGGAAGGGGCAACGGCGACTGCGTCGACCAGAACCACAGAGACTGCGACCGGGGGGGCGACGAGCGCGACTGCGGCAAAGACAGCGGCGGCTCCTGCGCCGGCTCCGGCGAACTTTACGCTTGCGGATCTTCACGAAGCTTTGGATCTGGTTCGGCAGTTCGATCCTCCGGGGGTTGCCTGCCGAGATTTGCGCGAGTGCCTGCTTTACCAGTTGCGTGGCCACTTACAGCAGTTGCAGCAGCACCGCAACGGCAATGGCGCGACGGAGCAGGTCATCATGGATGCCACGGCGGTGGTCGACCAGCACCTGAAAGCCATCACGCTGAAACAGTTCAAGGAGATTGCGCGCGCCATTGGCCGGCCGCTAGAGGCGGTACAGGCGGCGCTTGAATATATCCGCACGCTGGACCCGCGGCCGGGGCTGCAATATAACAAGACTCCGGCGCGCCTGATCGAGCCCGATGTTGCTTTTGTAAAACACGGCGACGAGTGGCTGATCATCATGAACGATGAGGACATGCCGCAGTTGCGGTTGAATCCTGCCTACAAACGGCTGCTGACGAAAGAAGGAAACGACCGCGATACGCGCAACTATGTCAAGGATCGTTACAAGTCGGCGATTCAGCTGATCAAGAATATAGAGCAGCGCAAGCAGACCATCACGAAAGTCTGTTATTCCATTGTGGCGCGGCAGCAGGATTTCCTGGAACGAGGGATCGATCAGCTGAAGCCGATGATGATCAAGGAAGTGGCGGAAGAGATTGGCGTGCATCCTTCGACGGTGAGCCGGGCGGTTGCGAACAAGTATGTCCACACGCCACAGGGAGTTTTTGAGTTGCGCTACTTTTTCTCCGAGAGCGTGCAAGGCCCGGAGGGCGGCGGGACGTCACTGCTGATTTTGAAGCGGCGGGTCAAGAAGCTGATTGAGGAAGAAGATACGAGCCGTCCGCTGACCGACGAGCAGATCACGCGTATTTTGCAGTCGCAGGGAATCAATGTGACGCGGCGCACGGTGGCAAAATATCGGGAAGACATGAAAATTCCGAGTACGCACCAGAGAAGGGTCAAGAAATAGGTCAAGAGTAGAAGTCCAATTGAAGAAGTAATCCAAACATCTCCGGGTTTCACTTATGCAACGTGAGTGTTGATTTTTAACTTTCGTGGAGGTGGCTCAATGAACGTGGAGTACACCGGTCGTCAATACGAAATTCCTTCTTCCATCCGCAAAGAAGTTGAAACTGGACTGAATAAAATCCGCAAAATTTTAGGCGACCGCTTTGAGACCAAGGTAATCCTCGCGGTGGAGAAGCATCGCCACAAGGCTGAAATCACCATTAATCCGCCGCATGACACAATTGTGGGCGAAGGGCAGGCTCACGACATGGTAGCCGCGGTGAATGACGCGCTAGACCATCTGCACAAGCAGACGCTCAAGTACAAAACGAAGTGGCTAAGCAAGAAACGCAAAGCGGTCAAGAAGTTCAACGGGCAGGAAGCGCCAGATAACATTGAGACGGCGCTCGGGCTGGATGGAAGTACGACCGTGTCAGTCATGGTGCACAAATTTCCGTCGGTGGCGAAGACGACGGAGGTGCATCTGGTGCGGTCGGCGGATTCGGTGGCGCTCCGTCCGATGACGCTGGAAGAGGCGATCAAGGAAGCACATTTCCGCGACCGCGATGTTTTCGTATTTCGCGATCCCAAGGGCAAGCTCATGGTGCTGCACCGCAAGCGGGATGGCAAGATGGAGCTGATCGAAGCGCCCTAAAGCTGCCGGCTTGTAGCCGTCAGTTTTCAGCTGTTCGTCCCCTGGAAACCCAAGTTTAACCGGGGAGGCCGCGGGAATCCTCTGTCGGCATTTCTCGCGCTCAGGGTCTTGCCGGGAGAAAAACTCAGGATACGCCGGTTACGTCCTGTGCCCACGTCAAGGCTTGTATCCATGCGCCGGCGACTTCTTCATCGGGAAGGTTGAGCGTCTTTGCGAGTTCGGAGGACCTCACCCATTCTCCGGATTCCTGGGCCAGCATGAGCTGATAGAACGGCCGCAGGCTGCTCTCCTTGCCCAGCAAGGCGCGCTTTATATCGTGCTCGACGGGAAGCTGCTCAAGGAGCTTGGACATGTCGATTTCGAGGATCGCATCCATGATGGAAAGAAGGCCCATGAAGAAGAGGTCCTGATGGGTGCGGAGCCGGGGCGAGAGCAGTTCGCAGAAATGGGCGCGGGCAAGGCCCATGACGAGCAGTTCACTGCATCTTTGTTCTGCCGCACCGATGGCGACGACCAGACGAGTCCAGCGTCGCATTTCGCGTTCGCCGAGGATGGCCATGGCATGGCGGACGGATTTGATTTCGAGCGAAAAACCGAATATTGGGGAATTCAAGTAACGCAGGAGGCGGTAGCAGATGGAAGCGTCCTGCTTAAGGGCATTTTCGAGTTGACGAAGATCGAGTTCAGGACGCGAGATGAGCTCGAGCAAGCGCAGGAGGCGGATGCGGTCGGCGGGAACTTCGCGGCCCACCAGCACTTCCGGTCTGCAAAAGAAATATCCCTGGAAGTAGGTAAATCCGAGAGCGCAACTCTCTTGGAATTCCCGGGGAGTTTCCAGTTTTTCGGCCAGCATCTTGCAGTTCCCCGAGCCGAAGCGACGGACCAGCGCGGCGCGGTCTGGGGGCTGGGTTGCGCGAAAATCGACTTTGATAATGTCGGCGTAAGCGGTGAGTGGGATGCGGGGATCGTCGGGGCTAAAATCGTCAAGCGCAATCTGGTAACCGGCCTCTTTGAGGCGTTTGCAGGCGGCAATTACACGGTCCTCAGGCTCAACACTCTCCAGGATTTCAACCACGGTTTGGTTGGGGGGGAGCAGTGTGATCAGATCCCGGACGAGGACGTCGAGGGTGCAGTTCACAAAGGCGTGGGCATTGTTACAAAGAGTGTTCAGGCCAAACAGGAGCGAACTATCGAGCATGGAGCGAGTGGCAATCTCGGGATCGCTGTGGCAGTAGTCCTCGATTCCATTGCGAAAAAGGAGTTCATATCCAAAGACCTTTTGGGCACGGTCGAGAATGGCCTGCCGCGCAACGAAGCGCTGACCGGGAATCGCGATTGAGCTGACGGCTGGGGCCGCGCCGGCGGCAGAGTTGGGCTTCACTATGGGAAGATCGGCCCGTGGGCGCGGAACTTCAGGCAGGATTGGGAGGCTGCGCAGCGGGTTTTCAGAGGGAGTTTGCAGGCCGGTGGTGTGGAAAACTAAAGTTTCAACCCCCTTGCGCAGATGCGGCTTTCCTGAGTAACATCAAGTTGTTCCCTATAAGGCCTTGTTTCTTGCAGGCCAAATGCGCCCAAGCAAACTCCAGGCGCAAATACAGCGTGAGCATCGATCTCAAGCAGCATCCAGCCGAATTGGGTTCGCACAACGGAGTGCCGTTGTCTGGCAGTTAGTTGGCACTGCGCCGTCTTGAGCTCAGGGGAAGACGAAGCATCAGGGTCTGAGGTCCTTTCGATCCAGGCCGGGGATTACACGAGAAAACATATGAATGCAGGTCCCGCACACCCCTCCTCAGGAGGAGGGAAGCATAGACGGCGCCGTGGGCGTCGTTCCCAAAAACGCGCAGCTGGCCCAGGAACAGGCCGCATTCGCCAGGAGCATCAAGGCATATTTACTGCGCCCATGGATCACAGTTATCGCGCCAATTTGAATGGCGGCGATAACGGGAGCAAGGGCGCGCGCCGGCCGGGTTTCTCGGCTGCGTACCCGATCGGCGAGCCCGAGCCGCTTCCCGCGCCGAGGGAAGACGCTGCTTCCCGCGTGTTCGCTTTTGTCGAGGATTTGTTTTTTCTCAGCAAGATTCAGGATACGGGTAAGAAGATGAACGTGAAGGTCGAGTTTGTGAAGACGGAAAAAGATCTCGCCGACCGCATGAAAAGCAATGGCGAGGAGAAGCCATCGCTGATTATCTTCGATCTCAATAACGCGAATGCCAAGCCTTTGTCGCTGATCCCAAAACTGAAGAGCAAGCTTAAAAAGGGAACATCGATTATCGGTTTCCTCTCCCACGTGCAGGGAGATTTGAAGCAGAAGGCTCATGAGGTGGGATGCGATATGGTTCTGCCACGCTCGGCGTTTTCGCAGAATCTGCCGCAACTGCTGCGCCGCCATGGAGCGAGCGCGGAAGCGGTTGCCGGGGACTAGAGCGCGGAGCGGTTGGTCCGCGCGCTGGGTGCGCCACGTTAAGAATTTTGCGGACGTGGGCACTGCCGCAGTGAGCACAGGCATCCTATCTATCGGAACTCACTGCGATTGCGGCAAAACGGTTTCGGGTTTCGGACTTGCGACTCTTCACTGATACAATTCCGCCGTGTTCCCAAAGAAATTCTGGAGTGCGATTCTGACATTCTGCGCGGCTCTGGCCTGGGCTCAACAAGCGCCGCAGCAGCCGCAGGTCAAGGTGAACATGCTGAATCCATGTTCGCCATCGGCCGACGAGCAAAAAGAACTTTCCTCCGCGTTGGCCAAGATTCCGCTTAAACCGGCATTTGCCAAAGACTATGAAGTAGCGCGCGGGCACTCCACGCTGGATCCGAATACTCCGGTTCCCGGCGCACCGAACTTGCCTGCCGGGGAGGCATCGGCAGCCGATTGGGTGCGGGTCCGGCACGAGTTTCCCGATGGGGGCATCTTCAGCAGCGTTCAATATTCATTCAGCGTGGATTCGGAAAACATGGTGGAGACGCTGGTGTTGCGAGTGCGCGAACCCAAAGATCTGGTCGAGGTTTCGATTGAGGACAGCGCTTCGGCAGTCACATCGGCGAGCGCGATGCTACTGGCTGACACTCCGGCCTCGCGCATAAGGCTGGAACGGTTCGGCAAATCTTCAGTGGTGCTTGCCCGCTGTCCGGCTGCGGAAGGCCAGCCTGCTCCGGATCAGAGCGCTCATGAAGCGATTCTGCGCACGGCATCGGAGATATTGGATCGCTATCGCGATGCCTTGGGCGTGCGCAAGATGGTACCGCAGGAACTGGCGCGCACGGGCGCAGGCGGCGCGAAGGGAAGCGCCGGCAAATCGAAGAATCAGTAGCGGCAATTCTGTGGTCTGCGACTAAACTGGCTGCCGGGAATCTACTAATAGCAGGGTTAATTTCGATAATTCTATGGATATTCGCGATGTGGTGGTCATGGGATCGGGCTGCGCGGGGAACACGGCCGCGCTTTATTCGGCGCGCGCAAATCTCAAACCGCTGGTGCTGGAGGGCCACGAGCCGGGCGGCCAGCTTTCGCTGACTACGCTGGTGGAGAACTTTCCCGGATTTCCCGAGGGTATCCAGGGACCGGAATTGATCGAAAACATGCGCAAGCAGGCCTCGCGCTTTGGCGCCGAATACCGCATGGGGCATGTCGCGAAAGCCGATCTCAGCAAACAGCCCTTCGAGCTGACGGTGGGTAAGGACATTATTCAGACGCGGACCTTGATCATTGCCAGCGGAGCCTCCGCGCGCTGGCTGGGCTTGCCGAGCGAGCAGGCGTTGATTGGCCACGGGGTTTCTTCATGTGCGACCTGCGATGGATTTTTTTTCTCCGGCAAGGAAATCGCGGTGATCGGCGGCGGCGATTCGGCGATGGAGGAAGCCACGTTTTTGACGCGATTTGCCAGCAAGGTGACGCTCATCCACCGGCGCGAACAGTTTCGCGCTTCAAAGATCATGCTGGACCGGGCGCGCGCCAATCCGAAGATTGCGTTTCTGACTGACACGGTTGTCGACGAGGTGCTCGACGTGAGCAAGAAAGAGGTTACCGCGCTGCGCCTGCGCAACCTGAAAACGGGAGAGAGCTGGGATTTTCCGAGCAGCGCTATGTTTCTGGGCATAGGCCACATTCCCAACGCAAAGATGTTTGCCGGACAACTTGAAACCGACGCGGATGGTTATCTGATCACGCAGAAGAACGTGTTTACACGCGTGCCGGGCGTGTTTGCCTGCGGGGACGTGCAGGATCGCCGCTATCGCCAAGCAATCACTGCTTCGGGCTCTGGCTGCATGGCGGCGCTGGAAGTAGAAAAGTTTTTGGAAGAAGAAGGACACTGAGCGCCGCGCCTGGCAAGATTTTCGGTCAGCGGGCCAGGATTTTTTTCTTCGCCGCCATCGGCAGCGTTTCACAAGCGGTTCGCAAAACCAGCCTGGGTGCGCGACTGCGAATCTTCATAAGATAAGGCAGGGTTCTCTTCGGATCATATTTAGCGGCTTCCCGCAGCAACCAGCCCAGGCCTTTCTGCACCATATCGTCCTGATCGGCCAGCAGCATTTCCGAGAGCCGAACGACTTCCGGGAAGAACATTTTCTCTCGCGCACCGCGAATCAGTGCCACACAAGCGGCGCGGCGACGCCAGCGATTCGGCGACTTCGCCCAATGGAAAACTTCCCGGCTGCGCACTGGTTCGTGGAGCACCATGGGTGCGAGCACATAGTGTGCCAGCCCGTCGTGATCAGCCCAGCTGCTGATGCGGTCGAGCCAGGACGCGAAAAGACGGAAATCTTTTTCTGCGAGAAGGTGCGTCTGCTTCTCCAGTAGAAAGACGGCGAAGACTTTTTCTTCCAGCACGCGTCCGGAGAAAAGCTTGTCGGCGACCTGCACCAGAAACTTAATATCTTGTTCGCGAACGATGCTGCGGCGCATGCGGACTGCAAGTTTGCGAAGCTCGGCTGTGTACCATCCGCGCGACTGAACCTCCTCCTTGAAAAACCATTGCACTTCTTTTGAGTGCGGCGCGGAACCGCCGTCACGAAGAACGCGGCGAATGTGATCGGCAATGTATTTCGGTGTAATTTTGCGTGTCATTGGTTTGAGATCACGCGCAAAAATAGTCTAGCTAGGCGAAGACACGCTGCCCGCACCCACTATCTTGTCATAAATCCAAAGCAGCAGCGCCGTGACCATGCCGACCGCCGTCACAGTCCACCAGATGCGGGCAGGCTGGTGCTGCACTTCTCCGAAGCGGTGAACAACGGTTCCACCAAACCAGCCGCCGATCAGCGAGCCGATGCCGATGGGCAGAAAGGCGAAGCCCATATATGTTCCCTGTTGCCCCGGAGGCGCGAGCCGCGAAATGTATTCGTAGTAGCGTGGGGATTGGATAATCTCGCCGAGCGCGAGCACGAAGAGCGACAAAATCGCGCCGATTACGGTGGGCCAGAAGGCAAGAATCAGCCAGGAAGCAGATGTAATCACGGTGCCCAGGATCACGGCTTGGAATGCGGGGATGCGCCGCGTCAGAAAATTGATCGCCAGGGTCAGACAGATGACGGTCAGGCCGTCGGTGACCAGGATCATCTCCACATCCGTCGACGAGTTGATGTAGCCATGGATATATCCCGGCAGAGAGATGTACTGCTGCCAGAAGACGACCCAGTATCCGGTAAAGAGCACGAGAAACCACATGAAGCGGCTGATTCCGGCGAGGACAAGCGCCAGCAGCGCGACCCAAAGCCACCATGGAATGGTGAGAGCGGGATGGAAGAGCGAGAAGATCTTGATTGCGAGCGCAATCACCAGCACGGGCAGGACCAGGCGGGCATTGCCTAACACAACGCAGAAATTACGGGCGACGGTGGCGATTGAGGGCGGAGGAGCGTCCCCGGCCTTGTGCGGCTCGCGGAAAAAGAGCAGTACGACGAAGAACATCAAAAAAACGCTAAATGCGGCTACGCGATAAACGCCTTCAACTCCGAGGTGGCGATGAGCCCACGAAGCAAAGTAAGGTCCGGCTGCACCGCCGATATTGACCATGGTGTAATAAATTGAGTATCCGACGGAGCGAACGTTTTCCTTGGAAGCGCGAGCCGTTGTTCCCACCACGCAAGGCTTGACCATGGAGATACCGAGAGCGGGCAGGGCGAGAATGACGCCGACAAATAAAACTAAGGGCACTGCGCTGCGGAGGGGCGCAAGCCACGTGGCGCCGATTGATCCGATCAGAAAATAGGCGATGGCCAGGATGAGATAGGCCGAGGAAAGCGCGCGCCGGAAGCCGATGCGATCGGCGACCGCTCCGCCGAAGATGGCGAGGAACCAGACCATGCCGCCGAAGATGCCCGTCAGCGTGCCGGTCTGCTCGGTGGAAAAATTCAGCCGCTCCTGTAAGTACAAGGCGAGGGAGGCGAATGCGCCGTAATAGGAAAGGCGTTCAAATATCTCGGTGAGGTTGGCGATCCAGAAAGGGCGCTCGAAACCGGTGCGAATTTCCTGTAAGCGTTCGGAAAAGTTCAAAAGTGGCTCCTGAAGATTGTGTGGCGCGGAATGTCCCGAGTTTGTCGTCGCCCGCAAGTTCGGCGCTAAATGGCCAGGCGTTCGCGCACTTGATCGCCGGTCACTCCGGCCACACGAATCACTTTGTCCCGGCTGGTCTGGCCGGCTGCAATAGTAACGGAGGAACGCGGAACCTTCAAAAGCTTTGCGAAGAATTCGATGCAGGCTTCGTTGGCTTTGCCATCTACGGGAGGAACAGTCAGCGCAACTTTGAGTGCATCGCCGACTTCGCCGGTGATTGCGTTCTTCTTCGCGCGGGGATGAACCTTGATGGCGAAGGTGACGCCGTTTGTCCTATCGCGAACGACTGCCAAGGAATCACCTGGTGCGGAGAGCCACAAACAGAATGATGCCAAATACTACGAGCAAACCGACAGCTATGTAAACCAAGAAGTCGCGCATCCGAGTCGCTGAAGCGAGCCCACGCTTTAGCATGACGTTTATGTAGTGATCTTCCCAGCGCAAGCTTCTTGCTGCGTCTTTCCACTGTTGCGCCAACGCCGGATCTTTTCGGTCGCGCCGAAAGGCATGGCAAATTAGAGTTGAGACCACCAATTCATATGGCCCAGTGTTGTAGTTCTGGTCGAACTCGACGAGGACCGTATCCATGTCGGGAAGTGAAGGGTGGGCCTCACTGTAGAAAAGCATTTTCCTTTCGATCTCCGAGAACTCAATACTTTCCAACTTTGCCTGATCGACAATTCGGGAAGCGAGAAACTCTTTGGCTTCGATCGTATTCATAGCACTCGTAATCCTATCCCTAAGGCTTGACTCGTTCTCCAAAGATTGCCGTGCCTACGCGGACGCAGGTTGATCCTTCTTCGATGGCGACCTCGAAGTCGTGCGACATACCCATTGAGAGCACGTCCATTGAAATCTTTGGCAGAGCGCGGGCGGCGATGCGATCGCGAATTTCGCGAAGCTGACGAAAATAGGGGCGCGCGGCTTCGGGATCGTCGGAGTATGGAGGGACGGTCATCAGGCCGCGGATCGCGAGATTTTTCCATCGCGGCGCAGCGAGGAAGATACGCTCTAGTTCTTCCGCCTCGGGAGCGACGCCGCTTTTGGCTTCTTCTCCGCCGATGTTGATTTCGATCAGCACGGGCAGAGTCTTGCCCGTGGCTTCGGCTGACACGTTTAATTTGTCGGCGAGCTTTGTCGAATCCAGCGAGTCAACGGCGTTAAATAACTCCGCCGCCTTCACAGCTTTGTTTGACTGCAAATGTCCAATCAGGTGCCACTGAATATCTGTAAGGTCAGTCAGGGCTTCGGCCTTCCCCGAAAATTCCTGTACGCGGTTTTCGCCGAAGATGCGAATGCCGGCGGCGTAGGCCTGACGAATTGATTCGGGAGGAAACGTTTTACTCACCGCCATCAGGGTTATCGAAGTGGGCTCGCGGCCGGCCCGGCGGGCAGCCTCGGCGATGCGCTCGTGTATCGACGCGATATTTTCGGCGATGGACACAGAGAAGAGTGGAAAACTCAAAATGCAGAAGTAAGACCTGAAATCTTTCCGATTTTACTTCTGCAATCTGAATTTTGCCTTCTGACTTTCGTCTCCCTCACTTTGTGAGGGACGCGCGCGAGGGCGCCCGCGCCACACAATTACATGATCGCCGTCGGTGGCGCTGGATCTTCTGGACGGCCAGCGTTTGCCAGCGGGACGCGGATCATCACGATTGCCAGGATTCCGAGCGCGATGAGAGCGGCAATAAACGGAGGCGTCCATTGGAATAGCGTTACGTCGTGACCCGAACCCACAAGGCTGGCGATGACCAGTCCGCATAGCGCTTCGCCGGCAATCAGGCCGGAGGCAGTCAGGACGCCTGCGTTTTCCACGCGCGCTTTTTGGGCATCGTTAAAGCCACGGCGGTCGCGGAGTTTGTCGGTGATCCAGCGAATGATACCGCCGACGAAGATTGCGAACGTGGTGCCGAGGGGCAAGTACATGCCGACGGCAAAGAGCATGACGCTTTTAACCTCGATCAGGATCATTCCCAAGCCAAGAAGGATGCCAACGATCACCAGCGGCCACGCCATATCGCCGCCGACGATGCCTTTGGAGAGCATTGCCATCAGGCCGGCCTGAGGAGCGGGAAGCGCAGCGCTGCCAAAGTGATAGGCCTTGGCCAGAATCGCGATTGGAAAAAAAAGGACCAGCGATGCGACCACGATGCCGAGGAGATCGCCAATCTGCATCTTTGAAGGCGTTCCGCCAAGAATGTGACCAACCTTCAAGTCCTGCAACATTTCGCCGGCTACGGCAGAGGAAACGCAGACTACAGCGGCGACTCCGAGAACGGCAGCCACTCCGCCGGTTCCGGAAACGCCGAGAGCGACCATGAGCAGAGCGGCGATCACAAGGGTGCAAAGTGTAAGGCCAGAGACAGGATTGTTCGACGATCCAATCATGCCGACGAGATTTCCAGAGACGGCGGCAAAGAAGAAGCCGACGATAATCATGACGCCCGCGGCAACCAACGAACCAGCAAGTATCCGCGAGGAGGACAATCCCCCGGCGCCGGCGATGAAGTAGTGATAGAGGAGAATCATGGCAATGAAGACGACGACGATGCCGGCGAATACGGCCTTTGCGGGTAGATCCCGTTCGGTTCGATTGGTGGCAGCGTGCGCGGTTGCGGATTTCTTCAAATCGGAAACGGCGCGGCCCATGCCGAGAGCGAGTTGCTTGCGCATTTTGAAGAGCGTGTAGGAGGCGCCGACGAGCATGCCTCCGACGGCGATCGGTCTCACGATTGAGAAATAAATCGATTGCGCCAGCAGCGGCCAGGCGATGGATTGTCCGGCTGGCAGGCTTTGCTGAATGTAGGGGCCGATGGTGAAGGTCAGGAGTGGAACGAGCAATCCCCAAGCCAGGACGCCGCCAGCGAAATTAAGCGCGGCAAGCCTCGGGCCGATGATGTATCCCACGCCGAGGTATGCGGGACTGACGTCAGGGGCGGTGAAAAGAGTTGCGCCTCCGGTGATGGTGGTGGCGACATTGGGATTGGTGCTGGTACGCAGCAGTAATTTCTTGCCGAGATTACCGATCGTGATGTTGAACGTATTGCTTGGACTGAAAATGTTGACGGCGCCCAGCAGGTAGATGAAGGCGCCGAATCCCATGTTGGCGAAAAGAATCTTCGCGGCAGTCGAGCCTTGCTGGCCGGCCTTGTGAATTTCGGATGCGGCGACCGACTCGGGGTAGGGAAGATCGGGATCTTCGACCATCACGCGGCGCAGCAGGGTGACGAACATAATGCCGAGCGTACCGCCGATCATCATGAGGGCCACTGATTTCCAATATTCCGGTGTGCGCCAGCTTGGCGACAAAGCAGGCCACAGATCGGCCATCACGAATGCCGGGATGGTGAAGATGGCGCCGGCTGCGACGGACTCACCGATCGAGCCCACGGTTCGCGCGATATTTTCTTCAAGCAGCGAACCTTTCATGAGACGAAGCAACGCCATGCCAATGACCGCAGCCGGATAGGTCGCGGCGATTGTCATGCCGGCTTTGAGGCCGAGATAGGCATTGGCTGACCCCAGGATGCCGGTCAGGACCAAGCCGATCAGCACAGCCCTGAAGGTAAACTCCTTCATTTCCATTGTTTCGGGGACATAGGGGCGATGCTTGCGTGGGGCCTCAGTATTGGGTGCGGTAGTAGTGCTCATGAGTTCCTCGTGGTCGGAGACATTTTCATACGCCTGTCACATTAGCAGATCGACCGCGCACGTTACCACGCCAAACGCGAGCATTACAAGGGCACGGGGACCAGAAATCCAATACCAATCAAGGCAATTGGAGGGAAAGCCGCATTGCGCGGGACGCGCAGGCGCGGCTATACTGTTCCAGCAAGACCGATTTGGTCGCCCGGCCGGGGCCTTGACCAGTGCCGGGTGCGGAGGCCGTCTTCAGCAGTACTGGCTTTCGAATACGGGCTGCCCAGTCCGCAGCTGCGACCGCCAAGGTCGCGAGCTGGGCAGAGCAGGTTGCTGCAAGCCTCTTCTTCGCACTTTTTCCCGCCGATTGCCGCGTTTGTGGCGCCCCCTTATTAACGATTTCAAGACTTCCTGTTTGCGTTGATTGCCTGCACGCACTTCGCCCGCTGAGCGGCTCGCTCTGCTCAACCTGCGGCGAAGCGCTGGCATATGCCACGGCCGATCGCACGTCATCTGGTCAGGTGGGTGAGGAGAGTGCACGCTGCGGCCAGTGCCGGTTCGTCCGGCCGCGATTCGAGCGCGCGGTCGCCTATGGCAGTTATGAGGGGGCGTTGCGCGATCTAATTCACTTGCTCAAATTTGACGAGGTTTTTCCAGCTACTAAGATTTTGGGGGGATTGTTGGCCGAGTCGATTGCCGGCCTGGAGCCTTCTTTGCCCGCCGGGACGATCGTGATGGTTCCCGTCCCGTTGCATGCCGAGAAACGGGCGCAACGCGGATTCAATCAGGCGGAGTCGATCGCTCGGGCGGCGCTCAAGCGGTTGTCGCGCGCAGGGATGGAAGATACGAGGTTCAGGCTGGCTACGCATATTCTCACGAGAGTGCGCGATACGGGAAGCCAGATCGGACGCTCGCGTGAGCAACGACTGCAGAGTCTGCGCGGCGCCTTCAAAGTGACGGATGCAACGGCGATTGCGAATCGTTGCGTCTTAGTCATCGACGATGTCTACACGACCGGGGCCACGGCGTCTGAATGTGCGCGCGTTCTCCGCCGTGCCGGTGCGGCGAAGGTCTGGGTGGCGACGGTGGCGCGCACCATGCGGGAGACGAACGCCGTGGCGAAGGAATTTTTGCAAGGCCAGAATTGGGATCAGGGTGGCGAAGGAGACCGCGTAAGCGTCGCGGCAGCTCAGGCGTAGGGATTAAGGATCATGTCGTTGCGGATGCACAATTTCGGAGGAAGCTGGCGGCCGCCGGCGCCGCCGGGGATGCTTGCCGCCGGCCTGCATCAGGAGAATGACGGGCACGCGCTTCATCAGCCGGTGCTGGTGCTCAACGCTTCTTATGAGCCGATCAACGTGTGCGCCGCGCGTCGCGCCATCATTCTGGTGCTCAAAGGTATCGCGATGACTGAAGAAGAGAACGGACATTTCCTGCATGCGGCCCGCGTGGCGATGCGGGTGCCCTCGGTGATCCGATTGCTCGAGTATCGCCGCATTCCTCATCAGTCCAGAGCTTTGTCACGAAAGAATATTTTGCTGCGCGACCGCAATACCTGCCAATATTGCGCAACTCTCTTGCCTTCGAGCGAGCTTACGCTTGACCATGTTATCCCGCGGTCGCGAGGAGGCCTCTCCACCTGGGAGAACCTGGTGGCCTGCTGCCATTCCTGCAACCGGCGAAAAGGAAACCATTTGCCGCACGAAGCCAACATGCGCCCGATGCGCGAGCCGCGGTCGTTCAATCTCCATACCAGCCGGCATATTATGCGTCTGATGGGGCGGAGCGACGATAAATGGAGAAAGTATCTTTTCTATTAGAAGGCTTGGCCCAAAGCCGGCGCGAGACTTTAAAGAAGGCTATTGCTTTCAGGACAATGTTTCCGGCGGGCAATTCCGGCGTGAAATAAAGTGCAGAGACACGGCAGAATGAGTGCTGTCATGACGATATTTTCTTGATTGAAACCTTTCAATCGACGTATACTTCGATTGAGTTTCCCCCTGTGCATCCCTCAAGCGCAGCGATTCGGTAGCCATACCGCAAATGAGCGACAGGAAATGCCTCCATAGCGGTGATTATGCGATGAAAAGGACTTATATGACGATCGATCTTAAGCCCGCGAAAAGCAGTTTCCGGCTGGCGATGGTGTTGCTAGCTGCGCTCGGTATTCTATGCGCGAATGGCCTGGCCGAGGAGCGGGCAAAAGGCTCGATTCCCAAGCCGCCAAAACGTCTGATTGGCGATTACAGCGAGTCGAGTAAGTATCAGACTCCTCCCTACACCGCGCAGCAGATTCCCTATGCCAAATTGACGCACATTATTCACTTCTGCCTCGGCTTTTATTCCGACGGCTCGCTCTATGTTGGCGGACTTCTCGAACCCGCCCTCATTCGCAAAGCACATCAGAACGGTGTCAAGGTGCTTCTGGGTCTCTGTGGCCCCTTTAATGAGTTCGATGACAACCCAGCTGCGATGGCTACGCTGGTGGGCAACGTGTGGATGTTTGCCAACGAGCATGGGTACGATGGCGTGGACGTCGATTGGGAATATCCGACCATCGGGGAGGCCAATACCTTCTACAGCCTGATGGCATCTCTGCGGGCGGCATTTAGCTCGCCGACATATCTTATCTCCGCGGATGTCCCGCCTTGGGCAGGCGCTGGGTATGCCCTTCCCCAAGTAGATCAGTTTGTGGATTTTTTTAACATCATGATGTACGAATGCGCCGGTCCGTGGACCTCGGATGGGCAACTGAATGCTCAAATTATTTGGGATTCGAACGACACGGATCCGTGGGAGTGCCAGCCGGGCGGCGCCGCCAACGAGGCAATTGCCATCTTTCTTGAAAACGGCGTTCCGGCGTCGCAGTTAAACATGGGCACGCCTTTCTATGGATACATCTATTACAACGTGAGTGAGCTATGGGGGCCGTGCCCCAATGCGAGCCACACAAGAGATGGCGCTTGCGATAGCTATGTTTGGCCGCAGAACTATGGGACCTACTTTAAACAGCGGATCAACAAGAAAGGTTGGGAGACCTTCTATGATCAGGTAGCGATGGTGCCCTACATGTTGAGGACGGACGGAAAGCCAGGTTTTATCACGTACGATGATGAATTCTCGACTTATTATCGCGTCTGGTACTCGGATTGGCAGCAGAATCTGGGTGGCACATTTATCTGGTCGATTGATGCGGACTACGACGGCCAATCGCAGGATCTTCTTAATCAGGCCTACGCGGCCAGCCTGACGCCGGTCAACTGAGGCTCGAAGTTAACAATGAAAGTTAACAATGAAGTAGAGAGCTGCGTGCAGGCCGAACCACGCAAGGCTTGACCCCTATCGCGGGCCCGTGGAACCGTCGAGACCGTTTTATGCTGACAGTTCACTGCTGGGGTTTAGGCGGTTCGGCCGGCTTTTGATCTTCCGGCTTGGGCGTGCTGTCCTTCTTTACTTCCTGGCCGTCATAGGTGATTCTGGACTTCGAGCCGAAGCGCTTATAGTTTGTATATTTGATAATCTCGCGAATCTTGATATCGCCCAGACTGAACTTCAGCGTATCTTCCGCGCGCGTGTAGGTTGGGAACCAGTACTGGCCGTCGATCTGCTCCCGCCAAGTGGTGAATTTGGGGAAAAGATTCTCCTGCCCTTTTTTCTTACGGATGTCAGGAACGGTTTTGCCGTAGGTTTCTACAATCTGGAAATCATGGTCATCGACCCAGATGCGCCCTTGAAAATACCGTTTCTTACCCACGATCTGCTTGGGCGCAACGTCGAAGACATACGTATTTAATTCGTCTTGTTTCTGCTGGCCGACATACAGGATGTCGTACTCGGCGACATCGTCGGACGTCAGGACGAACGGCAGCCGGTTTTCGATGTCATCGATATCTTCCTCGGTCATGGAGAGGCCGCCTTTCTCCAAAGTAGGCTGGGGGGCAAATACCACGTTCTTGATCTTATGTCCCTGGTCGTCGAAGGTCACATCGAAAACCTGGCGGTATTCTGGCGGTGGGTTGTCGTCATTGACGGCGATCACCTTTACGTCCTGGCGGTAGGTATATTGGTCGCGCGCTTCCTTGAACTCTTTCTCCTTCGCGGCGAAACGTTTAATGATTTCCTCAACCGTGATGCCTTTGGGCTGCGACTTATCCAGTGGACCCTCTTGCGAGCGCGCCAGTTGCGGCGAGGAAAATACAAGAACAAAACTGAGCAGCAGGCAGGCCGCAAGCGCATTCTGGGCGAAGACCAGGCTCGAACAGTTGCGCCGTGCTAAGGGCGACAGCGGAGACTTCGCAGTTTGCGCTACTGAGCGACGGCTGGGCGGAGAAACTCGGGAGAGGGAACTCATGTCGCCATTCTAACGAAAATTGCGGGGAAAGGATTTAACGGCAGCTCCCACCCCCGAGAGCCGCCGTGCGTCAGCTCTTTTATCGGGGGGTGGAAGACTGCAGTTCTGCCTATCAACTTCGATGCACTCACATTGCAAAGAGTAGCCGGATTTACTTTTCTTTACGAAAAGGCAATGCTGACTTTGAAGTTAATTAAACTCTGAAATTTTGAAACCGGTTCCCCGGTTCTACTTCATCGCCTTGGCCATGCCCCACTCCACCAGCCCGGGGGACATTTGATATAGCTTGATTACGGGAATCATTGTCCAGGGAACGATGACCTCGCGCTTGCCCTTGCGATAGCCGTTATAAGTCGCTTGTGCTACACGCTCGGCTGTAACTCCTTTCACCGATTGCGGACGGACCTTGCCTTTCTTAACTGCCACCATGTGCGCGCCAAAGTCTGTCTGCACATATCCGGGACAAACCGTCAGCACATTAATGTTGTCGCGCTTCAGTTCGGCGCGAGCGCCTTTGCCGATTGCGTTCAGGGCAAATTTGGTTGCGGAATATGGCGTGAGAAAGGGCACAGGGACGTGTCCGGCGACGCTTGAAATGTTAATGATCGTTCCTCCCCGTGCCTTCCGCATGGCCGGCACAATGGCCTGGAGACAAGCGACGGCGCCGAAGAAGTTAGTTTCGAAAAGTTCTCGGCAAGCGGACATCTCCATATCGGCAACGGAGTCGCGAATACCTACGCCGGCGTTGTTCACCCAGACATCGATGCGCCCAAAGCGATTGAGTACCGCATCCCGCACACGATTAATTTCCTCCCCACTGCGCACGTCACAGGCGAGGGCCAGAGTCCGCTCGGCGTGACCGATGCGTTGGCGAGCAGCTTCAGAACGGCTTGCTTCGCGTGAGAGTAAAACCACGCTTGCCCCGTTGTTAGCAAAAACTTTGGCGATTGCCTCGCCGATTCCCATTGAGGCGCCGGTCACGACTACGACTTTTCCATCCATTTCCATGCCGACGGTTGTATCTTGTGGCGCGCGGCGAAGTCAAACTGACTAGCTTTCAGTAAGGCCATTGCCTCGGTGTTCTTGCGAACGGCTGGTGGTGGCGTAAAATCGTCGCAATGGAGACGCCGTGAGTTCGCTGCTGCCTCTATTTCCGCTCGATCTCGTCCTCCTGCCGGGCGTTCCGCTGCCTCTGCACATTTTCGAGCCGCGCTACAAAGAAATGATCGGAGAATGCCTGGAGCAGAAAAAGCCATTTGGGATTGTTCGCGCCTCCGAAGAGGGCGTGGCCGCCATTGGCTGCACGGCAGAGATTGTTTCGGTCACGAAAAAATACGATGACGGACGCATGGATATACTGACGCGCGGTGTGCATCGGTTTGAGGTGATCGAAGTGAACCAAGAGCGGGCGTTTCTCCAGGCAGAAGTCGCTGTGGTGGAAGACGAGGCGGCTGAGCCGAGCGTTCAGTTGGTTCAGTTGGCCGTGGGACTGCACGCCGAAATCGCCAGACTGGCGGGAGAAGAAGCTGTAGAGGCGGATGTGGACGATGGGAGCGCAGCTGGCTCCGACGACAAAGGAAGGGAAAATCTTTCCTTTCGCCTGGCGGGATCGCTGCCGCTTGATTTGGATTTCAAACAAAATCTGCTGGCCACGTTATCGGAAGAAAAGCGGTTGCAGGCGGTTGTTGAATATCTGCGGGCCGTGCTTCCGGGCTTGCGGCGTGCATCAAAGGCGCGGTGGAATTGAGAAGAGCGGCTATCAGCCGATAACTCAGCTGCGGCGTATAATCCGCGTAAGGTTAAAGATCAGCTGGCACCCATGCCGGCAATCCGGGGTCAGGAGTTCCCACCATGAGCAGTGCCCGCACATTGGGCGAGTTGCGTACCACTTCCTTTTCAGAGAGCCGGCTCGGCTCGCGGCGCGTGAAAGACGAGATGCGCGAGAATTTGATGACGCGTCTGCGCGAGCATCCCGACGAGCCGATTTTCCCAGGCATTGTCGGTTACGACGATACGGTTGTTCCACAGATCATCAATGCCATTCTGTCGCGCCACAATTTTATTTTGCTGGGACTGCGAGGACAGGCGAAAAGCCGCATCCTGCGGGCGCTCACCTCGCTGCTCGATCCTGAGATCCCGTATATCGCCGGGTGCGAGATTCACGACAATCCTTATGCGCCCATTTGCCGGCGGTGCCGGGATCTGTTGGCGATAGAAAAAGATGCGACGCCGATTGCGTGGCTCACGCCCGATCATCGCTACGTTGAAAAACTGGCCACACCCGACGTAACGATTGCAGACTTGATTGGTGACATTGACCCGATCAAAGCTGCGCGAGGCGGCCACGAGTTGGCGAGCGAATTCACAGTTCATTACGGACTGCTTCCACGGGCAAATCGTGGGATTTTTGCGATTAACGAACTGCCCGATCTGGCGGGGAAAATTCAAGTTGGCTTGTTCAACATCATGCAGGAAGGCGACGTTCAGATTAAGGGCTATCCCATCCGGCTGGCACTTGATTTGGCGATTGTGTTCAGCGCTAACCCCGAGGATTACACGGCGCGCGGCAAGATTATTACTCCGCTGAAAGACCGCATTGGGTCGGAGATTCGCACGCATTATCCGGCGACGGTGGAAGAAGGAATTGCGATCACCACGCAGGAAGCGTGGCTAAAACGCGCGAATGGCGGTGACGCCGCGCGGCTCACTATTCCAAAATATATCCAAGAGGTGATTGAGCGGATCGCCTTTATGGCGAGGGAGGACAAGAAAGTCGATAAGCGCTCGGGCGTGAGTCAGCGGCTGCCGATTTCGGCGATGGAGAATGTAGTTTCAAATGGCGAGCGGCGCGCGCTTACTCATCGGGAAAATTCAGTGGTTCCGCGCATCAGCGACATCTACGCGGCGCTACCGGCGATTACGGGCAAACTCGAACTCGAGTATGAGGGAGAGATGAAGGGAGCGGATCACGTGGGACGGGAACTGATCCGGGCCGCCATTGCAAAAACGTACGACACACATCTGCAAGGCGTGAATATGAATCAAATTGTGCAGTGGTTCGACCTCGGCGGAGAAATCCAGTTAGGCGACAATGCGGGCGCTGGTGAAGTGCTCGCTGGGCTGCGGCAGATTCAGGGACTGATGGAGAAAATGACGAAGCTGAATGTGGGGCCGAAAGATAGTCCCGAGATGCAAGTGTCGGCGGCGGAATTCATCCTCGAAGGATTGCACGCGCACAAGAAGATTGGGCGCAACGAAGAGCGCGTGTTTACTGCGGGGGAGAAGGCGCCTAAACCAACTGAAAAGCCTGTGTTTGAGCGGGAAGAGCCGGGGTTCGGGAGGAAGAGGAGTTTTAATTAGTCAATGCGTTCAGGTTTGCTATGACGGTTTCTACCCATGCAGATTATGGTGCCTATAATTATGCAATCGAGGAGACAAGACGATGATCTTGAGCCGACGATTGATGCCCCTGGGATTGGCGATTGTGTTGAATAGTAGCCATTTACCCGCGCAGAACATTCAGGTGGAAACCTGCGAGTTGCCAGTTGTAGTGACAGATTACGATAATAAAACGGTACAGAGCTTAACCCCGTCGGATTTTTCCGTTCGTATTGATGATGCGCCCACAAGTGTAACCACCGCTTCAATCGACGCAGGGCCGAAGCGTGTCGCAATCATTCTTGATGGCGCCAGAAGTGTTCCCGAAGAGGAATGGAAATGGGAAACGCATATGGCTGCCGAATTGGTAAAGCATGCCCGTCCCAACGACCAATTCGCTTTGTTCGTGATTGGAAGCGTCGATACTGCAGCTACTCTGTCATCCTCAGAATTATCCGACCGCCTTCAGCACTTGCGTGCCAATGCAAATGAAAGACTCTACGACGCACTTCTTAGCGCTGCCAAACGATTTGATCCGCCGCAGTTCGGCGACACGATCGTTTTGTTCGGTCATCCCGCGGACTCCGGTAGTGAAACCTCCTTGGACGTGCTCTTCGACGTGATGATGAAGAACGAGTTTCGTTTCTATGCCATGAGTTTTTCTGACGCTTCGCTTGATTTCAGTGGCCCTGATGTGGGACATTCCAAGCTGCCAGGCCTATTAGGTCTGACTGCTGAGACGGGGTATTACTTTTCATTTCACCAAACTCGAGCTCTCAATATGCCCGGACAGTTAGCCCTCTTAGAGAGCTACCTTTCTGATGTTTACTCATGGATCTCTGAACCCTATCGTCTGCTCATTCCGGCGTCCGCCGTGAAGGATAAATCCAAATTGGAGATTGAGATCTCCGATGCGGAGGGAAAAGCCCGTCGCTTCAGCGTTCGTAGTACGCATACGCTGTACTCTTGCTTCAACCAGGCGCCGAACGCGCCCAATGGCGGGCGACGAAAGACCAACGACCACTACCATGAAACGGATCCGCTACTCTAAATACGTGCTCGACCCGGCTGGTGAGATGAGCATGGAGGATTTGCTCGGGGCGCTCTCCGACTATCTGCTGCAAAGCGGATTCAATGACAATTTCTGGTACGAAATGCAGGATGGCGAGCAGACGCTCGACGACTTGCGCCGCGCTATCGAACAGGCGCTGATGGATGGCGAACTTTTCGACGAGACCATGCGCGAGCGGCTGCAGGAAATGCAGATGGATGGTCAGTTGGAAGAGCTGATCGAGAAACTGATCGAGCGGATGCAGCAGGAAGACTATATCTCCATTGACCAGCCGCACGATCCCGCGAAGAAATCGAGCGTGGGCGGGCAAGTAGGAGATGCGCAGCAGCAGGCGCGGTTTGAGGTCACCGACAAGAGTCTCGACTTCCTCGGCTTTAAGGCGCTGCGCGATTTGCTGGGATCGCTGGGTAAATCGAGTTTCGGCCGGCATGACACGCGGGATATGGCGACTGGCATCGAAGCGAGCGGCGCGTCGAAGCAATATGAATTTGGGGACACGCTGAACCTCGACATCACGGCGACACTTTCCTCTGCCATTCAGCGTGAGGGCCTAGGGCTGCCGCTGAATCTCGAATACAACGATCTGCAGGTGCATCAGTGCGAATATCAATCGTCCTGTGCGACGGTGCTGATGCTCGACTGCTCGCATTCAATGATCCTTTACGGCGAAGATCGCTTCACGCCGGCGAAGAAAGTTGCGATGGCGCTCTCGCACCTAATTCGCACGCAGTATCCCGGAGACTCGCTCTCGCTTGTGCTCTTCCACGATTCCGCCGAAGAAGTCCCGGTATCGCAGTTGGCCCGAGTAAAGGTCGGTCCTTATTACACGAATACGCGCGAGGGGTTGCGGATGGCGCAGCGCCTGTTGCAACGGCAGCGCAAGGATATGAAGCAGATCGTCATGATTACCGATGGCAAGCCGAGCGCGCTGACGCTTGAAGACGGCCGCATTTACAAAAATGCATTCGGGCTCGATCCCCTGGTGGTGAGCGAAACTCTCGAAGAAGTTTCGAAGTGCAAGCGATCGGGCGTGCTGATCAACACGTTCATGCTGGCGTCGGATTACGGCCTGGTGCAATTCGTGCAGAAAGTGACGCAGATGTGCCGTGGCAAAGCGTACTTTACGACCCCGTATACGCTGGGGCAATATCTGCTGATGGACTACATGTCGAGGAAGACGAAGACGATTCACTGACGCGGAATAACTGTCTTGGCCGGTCATTTTTTGGGCATGCAGAAGCAAAGATTGTTCCCATCTGGATCAGCGACCGCAAACTCACGGAGTCCCCAGGTCTGATCGACCGGCGCGGTGTGAATTGGAGACTCGGGGCGCTTTGTGGTATTCAGACCCCGCGCGCGGAAGGTCGCGTAACGCTCGTCAACATCGTCAACAAACACACGGTTGACAGAGCCGAAGACCCCGTCTCCGGCATGACGGGAAAGCTGTATTTCAGCCCCGTCTCGAACCAGGTCAATCACTCCGTTGGCCATTTCGCGGTCTTCATGTCTTTGTCCTGGCCATTTGCGCTCGAAGTCGAGAACTTCAGTGTAGAAATGTAATGATCGTTGTAAGTCGCTGGACTTGATCACGGGCACAATTTTCATGACCTTCCTCGGGTATTTGTGCGGGACGACAGTCCAACAGAAT
>JBAWBR010000009.1:0-44430 GCA_049589875.1 Terriglobales bacterium | reverse complement strand
ATTAAGCACGTCCTCATTCGCGGTTAAGCCTAAAAGGGCTGAGTATGGTGGAATCCCACCCTATCGTCGCAAAAGGCGCGACGTTAGGATGGGGCACCCTCGTGTCGTTGATTGGGGCACCGTCGTGTCGTTGATGGGGGCAGTGTCGTTATTGATTGGGGCATCCTCGTGTCGCATTACTGACCAGTACTGGCCCCACAGATCTTCCAACTCCGAGAAATATCAGCTTTACCCTCAGGTTGATATGGATTCCGCCGCGCTGCTTCTGTATTCTCTTCACGATGAGCACGCTGTCTCTTAGCGAATTGCTGGGCTCGACCGTGTATGACTCGACGGGCGCGGCAAGTGGCCGTGTACGCGAGGTGGCGCTCGCTCCGCAGGAGGACCGTTCGAAGATCGCGGCGCTCGTCATAAAGACGTCATCGGGCGACCGGTTATTGCCACTGAACGCAATTATGACCGTCAATGGTGGTGTGCGGGCCTCTACTCCCTTGAGCGATTGGGCGCAGGCGGATGGCGCGGAGGGATTGCTTTTTTTGAGCCGCGACCTGCTCGACCAGCAGGTCATCGACGTGCATGGGCGCAAAGTTGTACGCGTAAACGATGTCGATTTTCATCAGGACACAGTGCTCGGCCGTCCCCTTTTGAAGGTTGGGGGCGTGGACGTGGGGGCGCGAGGGGCTGTGCGGCGTTTGCTGAAGGGAGTGATTCCGGCCGCCGCGCTGCGTGCGCTGCTTCACCGGCTGCCGCCGCGCGAAATTCCATGGGACTTCATCGACTTGATTGAGACCGACCCCGCCCGCCGCGTGAAACTGAAGATTTCTCACGAGCGTCTGGCTAAGCTTCATCCCGCCGATATAGCCGATATTGTGGAAGATCTGGCTCCAGCGGATCGCGAGGCAGTGTTCGAAACGCTCGACGACCAGGTGGCGGCCGGCGCGCTGGAGGAACTGGAACCGAGGGTGCAGAAGTCGGTCGTGGAATCGCTTGAAGCCGATCGCGCCGCGGATATTGTGGAGGAGATGCAGCCCGACGCGGCCGCCGACCTGCTGGCGGATCTGCCGGAAGAGCGCACGGCCGAAATTCTGGTGCAGATGCAGCCGGAGGAGCGGCAGGAGGTCACAGATCTTCTCGAATTCAGGGAAAACTCGGCTGCAGGCCGCATGACCACCGAATTCATCTCGCTCTCGGTGGGCTCGACTACGAACGAAGCCATCGAAGCGTTGCGCGCCTTCGAAGGACGCATGGAGAGCATGAGTACGATTTTCCTCACCGATTCACACGGAACCCTGGCTGGGGGCGTGCCGCTGGCGAAGATCGTGCTGGCGCCGGCGGCGACCCCTATGCTGGCGCTGGTTCAGGAGCCGCTTATTTCGTGCCGCGAAAATGCGCATGAAAAAGAATTCGCCGAGTTGTTCGATAAGTACAATTTGCTGACGCTTCCGGTCGTTGACGCGCAGAACCAGCTTCTGGGCGTGATTACTCCCGATGATGTGATCAATATGCTCCGCTCCAAGCTCTGATTTTTTCTTTCCGGTCGCGCAGTTTCACCTGTTCAGACAAGCGAGTTGCATTTATTCTGATCGTTCGGTTGGGCGACTTTCAGTCCGTGAACTGCGCGCATGAAATTCCTGAAACGCTGGAAGATCCAAATCCTGGTGATATTCGCCGTCGTAGGACCGGGATTTATTACCGCGAATGTCGACAACGATGCCAACGGCATCCTGCAGTATTCGCAGGCCGGTGCGCAGTTCGGACACATGCTGTTGTGGACGATGATTCCAACCACGATCGCCCTGATCGTGGTGCAGGAGATGTGCGCGCGCATGGGCGCCGTTACTGGCAAAGGCCTGAGCGATCTGATCCGCGAAGAATTCGGCTTAAGAATAACGTTCCTGATGATGGTGGGCATTTTGCTGACAAATTTCGGCAATGTCGTGGGCGAGTTTGTTGGAATTGTCGGAAGCATGGGGCTGTTCGGGGTTTCAAAGTTCATCTCGGTGCCCATATCGGCGGTAATCGTGTGGCTTATTGCAGTCAAGGGGCAGTACAAGAGCGTGGAGAAGGTGTTTCTGGTCGCCTCCTTCTTCTATATCACTTACATATTTGCCGGAGTACTGGCGAAGCCCGCATGGATGGAGGCGATGAAGGCGACGGTGAAGCCTCCGAACCTGCACGCCTTTGGACAGAACGCCTATCTCTACACCGTGATCGGCGTGGTGGGGACAACGATCGCGCCCTGGATGCAGTTCTATCTGCAATCCTCGATCGTGGAAAAGGGAGTCACGCGTCGTCAATACGCGGCCTCGCGGCTCGACGTAATTGTGGGCTGCATTTTCACCGACGTGGTCGCCTGGTTCATCATTGTTGCGTGCGCGGCTACACTTTATCTGCATGGCATTCGCGATATTCGCGATGCCGCGGACGCCGCGCAAGCGCTGCGTCCACTAGCGGGCGACTGGGCGTACATCCTCTTTGCGCTCGGACTTTTTAACGCATCGCTGTTTGCGGCGTCGATCCTGCCGCTTTCGACTGCCTACGCGGTGTGCGAGGGATTAGGCTTTGAGTCGGGAGTGGAACGCAGGTTCTCCGAAGCGCCCGTTTTTTACTGGCTCTACACGCTGCTCATTGCTGCGGGAGGCGCGGTAGTTTTGATTCCCGGTCTTCCTTTGATCAAGATTGCGTTATTGTCACAAGTGGTCAACGGCGCTGTATTGCCGTTTGTGTTGATTTTTATGCTGCTGCTGATTAATAAGAAAGAACTGATGGGCGAGTTTGTGAATAAGCTGACCTTCAACATCATCGCATGGGCGACGACGGCGATCATGATCGTATTGACGACTGTCTATGTGTACGGATTGGTGCGGGGCGGGGCGGGGTAATTAAGCTTGGCGGGCTAAATAACCTTGCCGGCTGCCAGATCCTGCACCAGGGTGCGGTCAGCCTCAAGGAAATCCAGCGTCAACAGGTCCTTTCGCGCGACCCAGCGAATTTCACGGAAGATCCTGTTTTCGATTTCGCCCAGGTAATTGTGCACTTCAAAAAACCGAAGCTCAACCGATCCTCCGCCGGGATATTCATGAAGAATGCGGGCGACCTCATCGCCGATGGTCGCCTCGATGCCAAGTTCTTCTTCCAGTTCACGCCGCAGGGCATCGCGAGGCTGCTCGCCCTCTTCGATTTTGCCGCCGGGGAACTCCCATTTCAGCGGCATCACCTGATGACGCGTCCGCTGGCAAGCCAGTATCTGGCCATCGTTAACGATAAGAGCGGCTACTACGCGTTTCGTCATTGTTCCCTGATATCGGGCCGCTTTGGACGGCCTGATTCGAGATGTTTGCCAACCAACTGTGCGCAATACTCAACCAATTCCTGATCGGGGGCGCCAAACGCGGCCGGAAAGTGACTATCAATGTCGAGCTCGCCGACAACGACGCCCTCAACAAAAACCGGCACGACGATCTCCGATTTTGTTTCAACCGAGCAGGAGAGATAACGAGGATCCTTGGAGACATCGTCGACGACCACGGTCTTGCCCGACGAGGCGGCGGCGCCGCAAATTCCCTGATGCAGATGAATGCGTGTGTGCGGCGTCATCGCTCCCTGAAAGTGTCCCAAGACGAGCACGGGCGGCTGGGCTCCAGGCTCCAGCATGTAAAACCCAACCCAGTTATACTTCAACATTTTTTCCTGCAACAGGAGTGTCAGGTTTTTCATGAATTCATCGGCCGAGGCCGCTTTAGAATTCAGTTGATCGATGGCTTGCCGTACTTCATGAAGTTTACCGGGGCCAGTGGCGATCGCCATAATTCAATCCTAAACCAATTCCTTCCGGATAATTTTATCCGGCGAAGGTTCCTTCATCCGGCGCAGTCCATTTGTGTCCGGCGCGGAAATTGAGCATGCGCCGGGATGGATGGCCGCAGCCAGTGCGTGCAAGCCCGCAACAAGCGTGGGTGCGGGCGTATTGAGGAGCTCGTCGGAAATACAGTATACCTGCGACCGCTTAGCGGCGGTGGTCTTCGACCATCCACGCTCGCGAACAATTTTTTCGAGGGGCACACGAGCGCCAGCGCCGCACCACGCTGCCACGATCACTTCCGGATCCAGCTTCGCGATTTCTTCCGCCTGGTAATGCGCGCCGGGATTTCCCACGAACTCGCCTGCGGCCGCCTGGACCAACTCTTTGACCCAGGGCTGCGATGCGATAATCGGTTTGCCCCACTCTTCGCAGAAAACCCGCTTGGGCTGAAGGCCGGAAGTTGCGCGCCGAACATCGTCGATCTGGGACTGCATCTCCGCAATGACCTCTGCGCCCCGCGCGCTGGCGCCGGCGCAGGCTGCGATGGTTGCGATATCGGTATAGATATCAGCGAGCGAGCGGGGGGCGAGCGCGAGAACCCGAATGCCTGCTTTCAATATTTCCGCGAGCGATTCTTGCCGATAAGGAACGGCAGCGATTACGAGATCAGGCTCGACGGCAAGTATTTCTTCTGCCTGCGAAGTCCAGGAGTCGGAGACGATCCGCCGCGAGCTGCCCGCGAGTTCCGGGACCACATCGGGGCAATACTTGGTGCAGGCCACTACACGATCAAGCGCGCCAACCATTGCGAGGATCACAGTGGCGCTAGGCTGCAAACAGGCGATCCGCCGCGGCATGTGCGAGCCGGACATTCGTCTATTGTAAGGTCTTCATAGAAAACATTGAGCCATCCGATGCAAATCATTGCCGGCTTGGAAGAGTCGACCGTGCTGCAGATGTTGGATAAGCTTCATTGTTAAACACCATTGTTAAACCAACATCGTTAAACAACATTTCCACTGAAAGCCGGCGCATTACAATCAAACCTGTGTACTCGCGCGAACTGCTCGATCATTTCGAGAATCCACGCAATGCTGGAGTCGTGGAAGAATCCGATGCAAGCGCGCGGGTGGAAAATCCGGCGTGTGGCGACATTCTCGAGTTGAGTGTGCGTCTTGAACAAGATCGTATCGTCGATATCCGCTTCCGCGCCAAAGGATGCGTGGCTGCAATGGCATGCGGATCAGCCATTACAGTCATGGCGAAAGGCAAGAGCGTGGCTGCCGCACGGAAAATCAGCAGGGAAGACCTGCTGGAGAAAATTGGCGGCCTGCCCGAAGCTTCCGGGCACGCGTGTGCGTTGGCCATGGACGCGCTCGCCGCGCTCCTGCGAAATCTACGAGACAAAGCATGAGTCTTAGTTTTCACGGTTTCGCCTGGAACAAAAAACTAACGGCCCGTGTGGTTTAACTCCGGCTGATAAATCGTCCATCCCTTCTCAAGAGCGATCTCCTTCAGATTCGGATTCGCATTGATGGCGAAAGCGTGCCTGGCAAGGCTCAGCATCTCACGATCCCAGATAGCATTACCGAAGGCGCAATCCGGAGAAGCTTTGATTGCGGATTGAATGGCCTGCACTTTTCCAGGTCCGCTTGGAACTCTTACCAAGCGGTCGACGACGATGCCATTTTCGACGACAGCTTCGGCCGCGAGAATTCGATTGGGCGGAATTTTGAAGACCCGCATCGCCGATCGGATAATCCACTGATTAGAGGAAGAAACAGCCCACACCTCGCATCCGCGTTGGTGCAGTTGATCGATGACGGCGAGCATCTCAGGGAAGATGTTCGGCTCGACGAATTCCGCAAAATAGGTATCTGTGGCCTGCTGTACTACTTCTTCGCGCAATCCGCGATGCATGGTGACCATCTCGCCGCACATCACATCTTCGGCAACTTTACCGGCGCGATAATCGGCGTAGCGTGGGCGCGCCCAGCGGGCGATCTCATCGGATACGATGCCCTGATCGAGTTCCCAGGAGAAGAATCCTTCTCCGGCGTCGCCCGACCAGAGCGTGCCATCGCAATCAAACGTGGCGAGGCGCGGCGAATGTTGAAGAACGCTGGCAATGAATTCGGTTTGTTCGGGACTTAGACCTGGCATTGGGGAATGCAACCTTTACTTGGGGTTTCGGTTTTTCTTGTTTGCTTGCGGTTTGGCGAGTTGTTAATGGGCTGGTTCGGGCAAGGCCGCATATTGTTCGGGAGTATCGACATTGGCGACGACCAGCGGATCTTCAACCGTAACGTAAACGATTTTGTTCTCATGAGCGTGACGCACCTCGCGCGCGCTTGAGGCCGGCGGCGCTTTCAGGAAGGCCTCGATCATTTCGCGTCCGGCGAGGAATGGGTGTCCATGCTGGCCGTGATATTCGGGCACGGCGGCCCATTTTTCCTGTTCCACCGCGCGATCGAAGGCGGCTTCGAGAATCCCAATCGTTGTGCAGGCGACTGGAGGGCGATCAACCAGCGTGATCAGTGCGGCGTCGCGTCCGCGATTGAGCACCTCCTGGAGGCCAGTTTGCAGGGAACTTAACTGCCCGCGCTCGGGCTCGGGATTTACGACCAGCGATGCGCCATTTGCATACACGATTGGCATGAGATTGCGTTCGTTCTTGCCCACTACGACCAGTACGACATCGACATAGTCGGCAAAAAGGGCGATGGCTGCCGATAGGAATGTGCCGGTCGCAGATCCAGTGCTGCCGCTGGCTTGCGGAGGCCATGGGAGGAGCGCCTTGTCACGACCCATGCGAGAAGATTCGCCGGCTGCGAGAATTACGCCGCATCGGCTTAAGGCTCGTCCCATAAGGGGAAGATAGCATCCTGGCTTAGCGCTGCCAAGGATGACGGCCACTGTTCGTGGCGGGAAAGCTTGCCCTGAGTGCAGTGTTGGGAAATGTTCGCGGTCTAGCTTGTTCGACGCGCTCGCGCGCGCTCACTGTGCCAACTTTGAGGGGGGGCCCCCCTATGAAATGGGTTATGTTGATGATAACAAGATAGTTACACGCAAAGTATTCAAAAGATTAGACTTATCAAACAATTTCTCTGTTTGGCGTGCACTTGCGAGCGTGCGGCCGGGGCCATATTTTGTCAAAGAACGCGGTTTCTGACCGGAAATGCGTTCGTCTCTGGAGACTGGCGCAGATTCTGGTTGGTGCACTGTCGAGATATCATCGCAGCGATTGTGGTGGAAGTCTGTGATGGGGGTACGGGGAAAATGTGATGAAAAATGGTGGGAGGAACTGCGTGCGAGGAACTCTGCAAAGAGCACGAAAGCAGATAGGGCCGCTACTTTACGCTTCTCCGTCGCCGCAGTCGCGTTCTGGCCTCGGGGCCAGGAATACCGAGGCCGCGATCCAGTTGCTCGATTCCGCGGTCAATCTTCTGCCGCACTTCCAAGAGCCGCTGTTGTTTGAGTTGCTCCTGCTCTTCCAGCAGGCCTTCGCGAATTACTTCGGAGGCAGAGGCGTAGCGTCCGCTCTTTACCCTCGCGTCCACCATCCCAGTTCCGGGGTTAGGGAAATGACCGCACGCTCCCGGTAGCTACTATGTACCGGGCATCAGGCAATGTCAGGAAATACAATAAAGTGATATTCGTCGCGAATTCTGTGGGCGGTGGGCTGGCAGTATCGCCGGCAGTCTCATTCGTGCAGATTAAAAATCACTTCCACACCTATTTTGCGGGCGCAGCCGATGCGCCTAGCCGCTTCAGTTCCACCAGCGCCGCGGCGTAGTTCGGGCAGCCATTGCGCGCCGCCTTGAGGCGCGCCAGCCCCGTCGTCCGTTGATGATGTAATAGCGCGTCCTCACCGGTGAAGAAGTTGGCTTCGCAAACCCGCCATTTGTTTTGCCTATGGGTACCGGGGCTAGCCGCAGCCGGCATTACCTCACTGGCTGTAATCTGTCCCAGATCAAGCTTCAGCACCGGCCCTGGCCATTTCGACAGATCCGCCGCCGCTGCCACTCTCGCGAGCTGCTGCGCATCGTCGTGGCCCTGCCGCTTCATGATGACGTGCAGCATCAGAACCGCGTAAACCGCCGCATTTGAAGACGGCGCGGCGGAGATCGTGTGCTCAAAGTCCGCAATGGCTGCTGTCAGGTTGGGCTGGGCGAAATAGGCGTCTCCGCGGTTAGCATAGGCGGTTGCGTCGTCCGAGTTCAGATGGATCGCTTGGTCGAAGTCCTGAATCGCGCGGCCGTAATCGCCCTTCCTCTTGTAGGCGACGCCGCGGTTGTTGTAGTTGTTTGCATTATTCGGGTTCAGGCGAATCGCTTCGTTGAATTCCTGAATTGCACGGTCGTATTCTTCCTTGTCTATGTAGGCGTTGCCGCGATCATAGTAGGCTCTTTCAAAATTCGGGTTCAGGCGAATTGCTTCGTTGAAATCCCGGATCGCGCGATCGTAGTCGCCCTTCTTTTTGTATGCGCAGCCACGGCCGTAGTAGGCGCTTTCAGCATTCGGGTCTAGGTGAACTGCTTCGTTGAAATCCTGGATCGCGTGGTCGTAATCTCCTTTGTCGTCATAGGCGGTGCCGCGATTGTTGTAGATGACGGACAGATTTTTCGCCGTATCGTGGGCTTCCTGGATAAGCGCCGTGCACCCGGTGATTTTGGTGTCCGGGTCGGATGACCGGCACCTGTTCAGGCTTTCTTGCCTGCTCTGTGCCACCATGGCCATCTCCGCGACGAGCAAAAGGCAGGTGCATAAGGCTGACTTGCGAATCACGTCAATGCCCCGTTGCTATTGGACTAAAAGCAACAACATATCACACTCGCTTTCAGGTCCCGCAGTTGTGAGCGGCACGACTGAGGAGGTTGCGAGGCAGTCGAAGGAATGCAGATTCCTCGCCATCCTCACCGCACAAGCGCGGCTGCGGACGACTCGGAATGACAAAAATTAAGGGTTTCGCGGTGCGGCTGAATAGGCTGCGGAAAAAGTCATTCCGCGGCCGACAGTCCCTCAGCGGCTAAAGCCGGCAGAATTGAGTGCCTAAATCGCAGCGGTAAACCGCTGCGCCACCCAAAATCGGATCGGTCAGGTGAGCATCGGTCCGTTGGGTATCGGTAAGGTGAGCATTGGTCAGGTGAGCATCGGTCAGTTGGGCATCGGTCAAGTGAACGTGCTCGCGTGAGCCTTGCTCAGGTGAACATGGGGAGCTTGATTACATCTCCGGTGGGGACTGGTTCTACGGGCTGGCCGGCTTTGCGCCAGCCGCGGAGGCCGTCGGCGATGACGAAGACTTTGAATCCTTCTTTTTGCAATAAGTGCGCCACACGGGCGCTGGTGGCTTCGCGCGCTCAAGTGCAGTAGAGATAAATCTCGCGCTCCTTGGAGAGGTTCTTGATTTCTTCTTCGAGGCGGTTGGGTTCGATGCGGATGGAGCCCGCGATGCGCTCGGACTCGGCATCGTAATAGCCGTGGCTGCGGACGTCGGCAATCAGGATACTGCCGGGCGCGGCGGTGGTCAGGCGGCGGGCCAACTCCTCGGCGGGGATGCGGGGAGCGACGTCAAGAAGGCGATATTTGCGATAGATCCAGACGCGATAGGCGATGTAGACGACCAGGCCGATGGCCAGGATCACTTCGGCTGCGAAGCCGGTCGAGCGCAATCCGCGGGTGATGGCGCGCAGGGCGTCGCTGAAAATGTATCCGGCAAGCGCGTAGGCGCCAATGTAGAGAGCCGCGCCGACGGCATCGAATGCCAGGAATTGTTCTGGCCGCATGCGCATGCTGCCGGCAAGCGGCGGAGACATGGTGTTGATGCCGGGAATGAATTTCGCGAAAAGCAAAGTTTGTTTGCCGCGGCGATAAAAATATTCGGCCGAGCGCAGAATGCAACTCTCAGGACTCGCGGAGAGGCGGCACAGCAAACCCAGCAGCGCCCATCCCGTGAAGCGGCCGGTGAAATAGAGGACGAGGTCGCCGCACATCATGGCGGCAAAACCAATCAGGAAGACGAAATAGAAGTGCAGGTGGCCGTAGGCGGCGACCGCGCCCGCTGTTAGAAGAGCCAAGGACGCGGGCAGTGGGAGGCCGATGGCTTCGCCAAAACAGATGGCCGCGAGAAGAAGGTAGCCGTGGTTCGATACGAGCGTGGTCAGATCGTTCACCGGAAATCGTTCACTGGAAAAGGTGCGTGCGTAGTATAGCAATCAGATGCAGAGCCGCTGCGGAAGACGCGGCTATTTTGTGAGAGCGGCGGGCTAAGAGCTGTGACGTATGTGCTAGGAGTTGTGAGGTTCGACGGGTATTCATGGGCGTTGAGGCATTGGCGCTGAGAAAAAATAGAAATGTGAGAGTCGGGATGGCGCGAAGCTCGTGACTCGATCACCGCGGCGCGAATTACTTTTCTCTGGCTACGACGAATTCCGGCGCCCACAACAAGGCGCGCTTGATCTCGGAATCGGGGAATACGCAGATGGCCTTACTGGCCGATTCGGCGTAGCGGGCAGCCTCTTTCGAAGCGTATTCGAGCGAGCCGTAGCGATTCAGGATGGTGAGGATATCGGCATGGGTGACGCCGTTGAAAGCGCGGTCGCGGAGCACGGCTTCAATCTGGCGGCGCTCGGCGGGTGTGCAATTTTCCAACGCGTGGATCACGGCCATTGTCGCTTTGCCTTCGCGCAGGTCGCTGGCCACGGGCTTGCCAAGAACGCTTTCGGAAGCGGTAAGGTCCAGCACATCGTCGACGATCTGGAATGCCATACCCAGGTCGCGGCCGTATTGGCCGAGGCGCGCTTCCTGATCAGTATTTGCGCCGCCCAGAATGCCTCCAACACGCATGCAGACGGAAAAAAGGCAGGCTGTTTTGCGGTAGATCAGGTCGAGGTGTTCCTGTAATGAGATCAGCTTGCCGAGTTTTTCCATCTGCAGCAATTCGCCTTCAACCATCTGCTGCGTGAGTTCGATGAGCACATCGAGAATGGCGAAATTGCGCTCCTGGACGGCGATCTTGAAGGCCTGCATGTAGAGCCAGTCGCCGGCGAGCACGCATTTCGAATTTCCCCATTGCGTGTTGGCGGCGGGGCGACCGCGGCGAATCTGGGCTTCGTCGATGATGTCGTCGTGAACGAGAGTGGCGGTGTGGATGATCTCGACCACCGATGCAAGCTTGACCGCGCCCGAGCCTTTATAGCCGAAGAGCTTGGCGGAAAGCAGTAGCAGCGCGGGGCGAATTCGCTTGCCTCCGCCGGCGCGGAGGTACTCGCCGATCTCGGTGATGGCGGCGACATTGGAGACGGTGTCCAGCCCAAACTGCTCCTCGATGGCGACAATGTCGTCGCGGAGCAGATCGAAAATCTCTTTCCCGTTAATGGCGCTGGTTGTGCTCAAGTTATTGGACTTTCACCGCCGAGTCGCCGAGTGCGCCGAGAAGAACCTTTTGAAGCTCTCCTCGGCTGCAATTCTTGCGCCCGATGTCCTAATGTTCAATTTGTTCGATAATTCGTGAACTGCATATCGACTCCGAAATCCTTTTGCTTCAGCACCGCGATAATCTCCTGCAGCGTATCGCGATCCTTGCCGCTGATGCGAACCAGGTCACCCTGAATGGATGCCTGCACTTTCTTTTTCGAGTCTTTCACAGCCTTAACGATCTCGCGCGCTTTCTCGATTGGAATGCCTTGCTGCATGGTGATCTTCTGTTTGGCGGAGCTGCCGGCGGCCGGCTCAATTACGCCATAGGTCAATCCTTTGAGCGGAACGCCGCGCTTCACCAGCTTCTGCTGAAAAATGTCATTGATGGCTTTGAGTTTGAATTCATCGGCCGAGTGGAGGATGATGGCGTCCTTGCCTTCGAGCGCAATTTGCGATTTTGAATCCTTCAGGTCGAAGCGGGTTGTAATTTCCTTCATGGCCTGTTGGATGGCGTTGGAAACTTCCTGCAAATCGATTTTGCTGACGATATCAAAACTATTATCGGGCATTGATTCTTAAGAAATTCTCTTGTTTTGGATTGTGGGACGACAGTAAGCGATACAGATTATTCCGCGGCGGCCGCTCACCCAAGCCCGTACCCAAGAGGGTATCAGAAGAGGGCGTTGAAAGCACAAAGGGGGAGTGCGGCCCCAAGGTAAATGGAAGGCATAACGACGAGATTCCGCGCCATTAAGAAAGCTTGAAAAATCTGCGGAAGTTTTCAGTTGTTTGCTGGCCTACAGCCTCCCTGGAGAGGCCGCGCAATTCGGCGATCTGGCGGGCGGTTTCAAGCACGAATGCGGGCTCGTTACGCTGGCCGCGATGGGGGACGGGCGCGAGATAAGGCGAATCGGTTTCGATGAGCATGCGGTCAAGCGGAACGAACCGGGCCGCATCGCGAATGTTCTGCGCTTTGGGAAAGGTAATGTTGCCGGCAAAAGAAATCAGGAAGCCAAGTTCGAGCCCGCGGCGCGCATGTTCGACGCTGCCGGTAAAACAGTGCAGGATGCCGCCGAGGGTGCTCGAACCGTTGAGTTCGCCGCTCCCATGATCCGCGGTCCAATGATCCGCGATCCAATGATCCGCAATCAAGGTGAGGCAATCATCCCATGCATTCTCGCTGTTATCGGAGGGACGGCAGTGAATGATGATTGGCAGCTTCGCCGCTTTGGCTAATTCCATCTGGTGGAGGAAGACCGCTTTCTGTACATCGCGCGGCGAGTGATCGTAAAAATAGTCGAGCCCGATTTCTCCCCATGCAATGACGCGCGGATGGCGCGCCCACTCGGCGAGTTGGGCGAAGGCCGCGTCGTTAGCCAGATGAGCTTCATGGGGGTGGATTCCAACGCTGGCCCAGATCTCGGGATATTCATCGCGCCCGGCATATTGCTCGGCGAGGCGGATGCCACAATCGGCTGTGTCGGGGCCCTCGCCGTTGCCGATGGCGAGATAGGCGTTCACTCCAGCAGCCTTGGCGCGTTTTAGAACTTCGTCGCGGTCGGCGTCATAGCGCTTGCCTTCGAGATGGGCGTGGGAGTCAGTGAACATGTGAAGGCTCAGCTTCTTGCTTCGTCAGCACCCTGACTTGAAATCTCCGCCAACTCAGTCTCTGTTACAAAGTAGGCAACGAAAACAAGGTCATCAGCGAAATTGATCGGCAGACGCCACTTTGCAGCTCCCTTACTGAAATCGGTTTCCGAGAGACGCTTTTGAAACTCCTCGAGAACCTCTAAGCAGGACCGGCGTGAATAGTCGAGCCACGATTCACCCTCGAGCCTCTCCTTCGAATCGGCGTTGAGCCAGTACATCTCGCAGGTGCTGCCGTCAGCAAGTCTGAACTGGAATTGTCCACCCAAGCATCCATAGCCGTGAGCCACGGCAAGGGCAACAGCATCAGGAAACGATGAGATGGTCCACGCATACTCGTTGCTTCGCAGCGTAGCGCCGACGGTCATCTCAGATGGTAAGTGTTCCATCATAATGAGCGCGGAGGCCCCAAAGATCGGAGGACCGTTATTTCAGCCTCGCCCCCACGGGCACATCCTCCAGAAAGCTTGCCAGCACGGGCTTCCCGCCTTCGACCGAGGCGGCTATGATCATGCCGTTTGATTCGAGTCCGCGAAGTTTGCGGGGAGCGAGATTAGCAACGATCACCACCTTGCGGCCGATGAGTGCTTCAGGCTCGTAGGCTTCGGCAATTCCGGCTACGAGTTGGCGGACTTCGGTTCCCAGGTCGACCTCCAGGCGCAGAAGTTTGTCTGCTCCCTTTACGCGCTCGGCGACTTTCACCTGGGCGACGCGCAGTTCGATCCTGGCGAAATCGTCGATGGTGATTTTGCCGTCGGGAACCGCGGCGGCCGGCTTCGCTGGCGCGATCGTCGCTGGTTCTGCCTTATTGGCGGCCGCTTGGTTGGGCAGGACCGGCGAGGCGCTGGTAATGACATTGCTTGCACTTGCAGTGGAGGGCGCACCCGCCGCTACATTCTGTTCTTCCATTTTCTGCATCCTCTCGATTGCCGATTTGTCGGCGCGCGGAAATACGGCCTGAACTTCGCCGAGTCTGGTGCCGGCTTGCAGTTGTCCCCAGCGTAGCTGCGTCAAATCAAATTTCGTAATGGCGCCGAGTCCGAGCTGCGCCCATATTTTTGCCGTAGCTTCGGGCATGACTGGATGAGCTAATGCGGTAACGATCCGCAGCGCCTCGGCACTGGTGTAGAGCACGGTGGCCAGGCGCGCCCGGCTTTCTGCGTCATCTTTGGTACCGAGTTTGGCACTGAGCGCCCATGGCTCATTTTCGACGATGTATTTGTCTACGGCTGAAACCAGGCCCCACGCTGCTTCGAGCGCCTTCGAAAACTGATATTGATCGAAGCAGGTTGCAAAATCTGCGATTGCCTTTGCCGCAGTATCGGCAATCGCGGCATCCTGTGTGGTCTGCGCCGAATGCTGGGGAACGACGCCTGCAAAATAGCGCGTGATCATGGTGAGCGTGCGGCTGGCGAGATTGCCCAGTCCATTGGCGAGATCGGAGTTGTAGCGCTGCACGAGCGCGTCAAAGCTGAACGATCCATCCTGACCAAAGACGATTTCACGCAGCAAGAAATAACGCAGCGCATCGGCGCCCAGGACATCGAGAATGGTTTCGGCGCGCACGATGTTGCCGCGCGATTTCGACATTTTGTTTTCTTCGAACAGCAGCCAGCCATGCGCCGTGATCCCCTTCGGCAGCGGCAACTCGGCGGCCATCAGAAAAGCGGGCCAGTACACGCAGTGAAAGCGGACAATCTCCTTGCCGATCATGTGCACGTCGGCAGGCCAATATTTTTCGTATTTGCTTTGATCGGGCGATCCGTAGCCGAGCGCGGTAATGTAATTGGCGAGGGCGTCGAGCCATACGTAAATTACATGTTTGGGATCGCCGGGAACCGGAATGCCCCAGGAGAACGTGCTGCGGCTGATGGAAAGATCGCGCAGGCCGCCGCTGACAAAGGAAAGCACCTCGTTGCGCCGCGTCTCCGGACGAATGAAGTCGGGCTGACTTGTGTAAAGGTCGATCAGTTTTTGCTGAAAGGCGGAAAGCTTGAAGAAATAATTCTCTTCTTTGACTGTTTCGGTTGGGCGGCCGCATTCCGGGCAGGGCGCGCCCGGTCCCACCGCGTCCACGTAAAGTTCATCGAACACGCAATACTGGCCGGTGTAGTGACTCTTATAGATGTAGCCCTTCTCGGCGAGGCGCGTCCACAGCGCCTGCACGCCTTGCTTGTGGCGCGCGGACGTGGTGCGGATGTAATCGTCGTAGCGGAGCCCCATGCGATCCCATAGACCGCGGAATTGCGCCGAGACCTCATCGGTAAACTGCTGCGGCGTTTTGCCGGCGGCCTGCGCGGCGCGCTCGATCTTCTGGCCGTGCTCGTCGGTTCCGGTCAGAAACCAGGTGTCGTCGCCGAGCATGCGATGGCGGCGGGCGATCGTGTCGCAGGCGATGGTTGTGTATGCATGGCCAATGTGGGGCCGCGCGTTGACGTAGTAAATAGGAGTCGTGATGTAAAACTTGCTCATGGGTTTGTGGCGGCGCGTTGTTGCAGCTGAGGACTAGCTGTCAGCTACCAGCGACAAAGTTGCCAGCAATCAGTGTGTCATAAGAGAGGCTGCAAGTGGTTATGGGTTTGCGACCGCATACTTGCGCAACGCTTCTTCCATGACCTTCTTGAGCGGCACATGATGCTGCTCTGCCAGGGCACGGCAATCTTCATACTCCGGAGCATAATTGGAAACTGAGCCGTTCATGTTCGCAATCTTGATTCGCACGGAGCCCCATTGTGTTTCGACGCTTTGCCAGCGGCGGGAGAGAATTTGACGCTGCTCCTCGCGGCGGCGCACACCTAACGTGGTGGTTTCAGCAAATATTATTTTTATAAGACGGTCGGCATCTTCTAATTTCGCAAGCACCGTGAGCAATGCACCGGCGCGGTTTTTCTTCATCTGCACCGGCACGCTGAATACATCGAGAGCGCCATCGGCGAGCAGACGCTCCATGGCATAAGCCAGCACCTGCGGACTGAGATCGTCAAGATTGGCTTCGAGCACGGCGATGCGATCGGTCTCAACTTCGGAGGTCGTTGCCGTAGCTTCGCCAATCGTCAGCCCCAGCAGATTCGGATGGCCGGGAAAGTCGCGCGTGCCCGCGCCGTATCCTGCCTTATCGATTTTCATTGCCGGGAATGAGCCGAAGTTTGCCGCGAGGGTTTTGACAATGGCAGCGCCGGTTGGGGTTACCAGCTCCACGAGCGGGCCCGATGAATAAACGGGCGCGTCGTGCAGCAACTTCAGGGTTGCCGGAGCCGGGACCGGCAGCGTGCCGTGGGCGCATTTCACGGTGCCTCCGCCAACGTTGAGCGGAGAGCACACCCATTTATCGATGGCCAGCGACTCGGCTCCAACGGCAGCGCAAATAATGTCCACCATTGCGTCGACGGCGCCGACCTCGTGAAAATGAACGTTCTCAATTGATGTGTTGTGAATTTCTGCCTCGGCGGTTCCCAGAGCCTCAAAGATGCGAATGGCCGTTGTTTTTGCGGTTTTGCTGATGGCAGCCTTATTGATGATTGCCCGAATCTCGGTCAGGCCTCGAGTGTGTACGTGCTTGTCATTTTGAGCATGTTCAGGATGAGCATGGTCCTGCGGATGAGCATGAGAATGATGATCATAAGAATGATGATCAGGAGAATGATGATGAGGAGAATGTGGAATCGAAGGCCCAGCTTCCCGATGCTCCTCGGCAGCTTCAGCTTCGCGGGGAGCATCTTTGCTGCCATCGACGAAAACATCGACTTTGGTCGCGGAGATGCCTCCGCGCATTACGGGCGAAAACTCAAGCCGGGCGTCGAGTCCGAGGGCAGCGACCGTGTCTTCGAATAATTTGTGGGACACGCCGGCGTCGACGAGCGCGCCAAGAAACATGTCGCCACTGATGCCGGAAAAACAGTCGAGGTAAGCAATGCGCATAAAAGCCGCTGTTCGCTCCTCGCTATTCGTGGTTCGCAATTTGACTCTGCCCTCGTGGAGCGAGTAAGGGGCTTGCGTCCGGGAAGAGAACTTCCATCCGATGATTGCAAACAGCGGTCGACGAATAGGAAACAGCGAGTTTTCATCATAGGTTCGCAGTCATCAGGCGGTCAAATCCGCGCCGCGCTGCGAGTTTGTTAGAATCGCTGTTTCACCAGCCAAAGTTTTTCAGCCACCCAGAGGGGATTCTTGTATCGCTATCTCGAACGCCGCCTGATCGATGCCGTGCGCGATTTCCTGCGCCGCAACTACCAGCTCGAAATTCCGAATCTCGTGGTGGAGCAGCCGCCGAAGATTGAGTTCGGTGAATTTGCGCTTCCGGTCGCTTTCGAACTCGCGCGCAAGCTGCGCAAAGCGCCACGCAAGATCGCGGAAGAAATTGTGGCGGGCATCGGAGAGGTTGAGGGCATCGAGAAGTTTGAAGTCGCCGGGGCGGGATATATCAATGTCCGCGTCAACCGCGCCGCTGCCGCCGCCGTGCTGGCAGTCGATCGCAATCCGGCAAACGATGCGAGCGAAGGCAAAGTACTGGTCGAGCATTCGAGCATCAATCCCAACAAGGCGGCGCACATTGGTCATCTGCGCAATGCGATTCTGGGGGACACTTTCGTCCGCCTGCTGCGTTTTGCGGGCAGGGAAGTCGATATCCAGAATTACATCGACAACACCGGCGCACAGGTTGCCGACGTGGTCGTTGGATTCATGCACGTCGAGAAAAAATCGCGCGACGAGGTTGCTGCGCTGGCCGCCGGGCCTCATTTCGACTTTTACTGCTGGGATCTTTATGCGCGGGTATCGCGCTGGTATGAGGAGGACAAGCAAAACCTCGGGGCACGTGCTGCCGCGCTGCACGCGATCGAGGAAGGGAACAACGAAGTCGCCCAGTTGGCGGAGTTGATCTCGACAGCTGTCCTGCGGCGGCATCTGGAGACGATGGAGCGGCTCGATATTGAATACGACTTTCTGCCGCGCGAGAGCGAGATACTGCACCTGCATTTCTGGGATGCCGCCTTCACCAAGCTCAAGGAAGCCGGCGTGCTGAGCTATGAGAGTGAAGGCAAGAATAAAGGTTGCTGGATCATGCGGCGCGCTGGAACCTCAAAGCCCTCAGCAAGGGAGTGCACAGAGAACAGCGAGGCCGAGAAGGCGGAAGAAGAAACCGAGAGCGGAGACAATACGGAGGGCAAGATTTCCGAAGAAGATCAGAAAGTGATCGTCCGTTCGAACGGGACAGTTGGCTATGTGGGCAAAGACATTGCTTACCACATGTGGAAGTTCGGGCTGCTGGGGCGTGATTTCAGCTACCGCAAGTTCTTCCGCTATCCCAACGAGCACGATTGCTGGATTTCAACCACGCCGGCCGATCCGGATGCGGTAAAAGACCACCCGCACTTCGGCGACGTTGCTGAAATTTACAACGTCATTGATGCGCGCCAATCGGAAGCGCAGAACACTGTGATCGAGGCTCTGCGCGGACTGGGCCATGGCGAGGCCGCCGATCGATACACGCATTTTTCTTATGAGATGGTCGCGCTTACGCCGCGTTGCGCCGCCGAACTTGGCTACGAGCTGAGCGAAGACGAGAAGAGCCGGTCGTGGATTGAGGTTTCCGGCCGCAAGGGATTTGGGGTCAAGGCCGACGATCTGCTCGATGCGCTGATCGCCTCGGCACAAAAGGAGGTCGATTCCCGGCACCCCGAACTGAGCGATTCCGAGCGCACTACAATCGCGACTCAAATTGCGATCGGCGCGTTGCGTTACTTCATGCTCAAGTTCACAAAGCCTTCGGTGATCGCTTTCGATTTCAAGGAGGCCCTCAGTTTTGAAGGAGAGACGGGCCCTTACGCACAGTATGCCGTGGTGCGCGCCACTAACATTTTCCGTAAAGGCGGGTTGGACGCTGACAAGTTCTTATCGGAGGCGAAGGATCGAATTGCCGCCGAGAATTTCCAGCCGTATCTCAGCGGCGACTCCGGCAATACGATCTGGGAACTGTGGCTGGCCGCGGCGCAAACTTCGTACATTGCCGGTCAGTGCATCGCCACAACGGAACCGGCCTATCTCGCCAAGCATGCGTTTCGGTTGGCTCAGCTTTTTAACACCTTCTATCACCAGCACCCGATTCTGGCCGAGCCGGATGAGAGCCGGAAGACATTTCTACTTGTCACGGCTGCGGTGGCTCGCCGCGAACTGACGCGCGTGCTGCAAGTGATGGGAATCAGCGTACCTTCTGCGATGTGACGCAATGCTAAACGGCAGGATATAGTTCGTTGGCGCGCTGCGGGGAAGCACGCGAAAACGGCCCAGTCCGCTGCAACCGTATAAATTTTCTACGGTCCATATCGGGATTGCTTAAAGAGGCCGCACCTGTGAATTTGCCATGCTCATGCTAAGCGATTGATTCGAGGATTGTTATCTTGATTCCCCAGGGTTTTTAATTGGCATCTCCCGTGCTTTAATAGCAGTGTGCAGCGTTGATGCCCTTTGGGGACGCCATGGTTGGCGGACAACTGCTGCGGGCCAGAAAACAACAAAATTGGTAGGACGGAAATTAGAGATTAAGAGCAATCATCTGGGGGAAGGAGCCCTCACTCAAATGAAACAAATCTGGTTGACCCTGATGCTGTTAGCGGTAGCGGCGGCGTCCATTGGTTGTTCCACCAAGAACTATGTTCGTCAGCAGACGACGCCACTGATCAATAAGACAAACGAGCTGGACGATCTGACGGCGAAGAATTCGAAAGACATTAAAGACGTGGATCAGCGCGCACAGGCTGGCATTCAGGCGGCACAGGCGAGCGCCGAGAAGGCCGACCAAAACGCAATGGCTGCCGGTTCGAGCGCGGATAAGGCGCAGATGGCCGCGAATACCGCCGCCCAGCGCGTGGATACTCTCACCAACACAGTTATTAACCTCGACAACTATAAGCCGGTGGCTGAAACCTCGGTGCACTTTGGATTTAATAAAGACAACCTGACCAAGGAATCCAAGGAAGCGATCGATCAGCTGGCGGCGAGCGTTGCCAGTACCAAGGGATACATCATCACGGTGGAAGGCGCGACGGATTCTGTGGGCAGCGCCGACTATAACTATGACCTCAGCCAGCGCCGCGCGGATTCGGTGATTCAGTATCTGGCTTCGGAGAAAAACGTTCCGGCGTACAAGATCTATCTCATCGGACTGGGCAAGGATAAGCCAGTGGATTCGAACAAGACATCGGCTGGGCGCGCGAAGAACCGGCGTGTCGATATTCGCCTGATGACAAACACGGGCGCGTCCGACCAGAATCAGCCGGCGCAGACATCGTCCGCGAACCCTCCATCCATGTAAGTTTCCCTCCTCCCCGGAGGATTTCGCCAGACAGGCCGCCAGGAATGGCGGCCTGCTTTTTTGGCCGCTTCGGCCGTCACGCGCCGGACGGAGATACAATTAATCCAATGACGAGCCGGTTTGTACTTCTTGTGGGGTTGGTACTCGGCGGGGGTTTCTGTCTAGCCCAGCAGCCGGCAGCCGCATCCGGCGCCTCGGAGCAGAGTTCGGCTCAGAGTTCAAATCAGAGCCAGTCGGGTCCAAGTCAGTCGCAATCGGGTCAGGCTTCTTCAAAGCAAACAGCCCCGGGTCAACCGGCGGCCGGTTCCACGAGCAGCCCGGCGGGCCAAGGTTCCGGGAGTCAAGGTTCGGCGGGTCAAAATTCGGCGGGCCAAGGTTCGGCGACTCCGGGTTCGGCGACTCAAGGTTCGGATCAAAGTTCGTCTCAATCTTCAAGCTCGAGTTCGCCGCCGGGCGATTCATCGGCCAAGCAATCTTCCAGTCCCGGCTCCGATCTTGATCGCGACGCGGACGAAAGTTCCAGCCGGGACGAGCCGGCTGACATCAGCCCGCCTCCCGACGATGCCAAAGCCCACCCCGACAGCAAGACTGCCGTGGGCGATCTGCTGCCTTCGCCGGCGTCCAACGCCAATTCGGATACTTCCGACATACAGGAGTTCCATCCCTGGAATCCGATGAAGGCGCTGAAAGATATCGAGATCGGCGATTATTATTTCCGGCGAAAGAACTATAGGGCCGCAATGGATCGCTACAAGGAAGCCATTTTCTACAAAGAGAACGACGCCGTCGCGACTTACCGTTTGGCCGTGTGTGAGGAGAAGCTTGGACAGAAAGACGAAGCCAGGAAAAACTTCGAGCAATACCTGAAGATTCTGCCGGAAGGTCCGCTGGCTAAAGAGGCGCGCGCGTCGCTGGGAAAGCTGGGCGGAAGAGCGAATTAGCGGGCGGGCGGATCCACTCCTTTAATTCGGACTCGTCTAAATACCTCTGACAGCGCAGCGGCTGGGCGTTTACTTCTCCACCTTTGAAAAAGTTCCGGTGGAGGCGTCCACGGCCACGCGCAGCTTCGCCGTCTCGCGGTCTGCGCCGTAGATTACATGCCAGAGCAACTGGTTAATCTGGTGATCCCACTCAAGCACAAAAAGAACGGGCGTGTCGGGATTGTTCTCCAGCATTTTTGTACCGCCGTGCTGTTGGGCGACCGCAAAGGCTTTGTCGCTGTCGATCTTAAGGAACTGGACGTTAAACACCTGGGTAGAGGAGTTGGTTGGGCTATATGTGTCCTCGGTGCCGTGGGAGATATCGCCATTCGACCAGGTATAGGCCTTGGTCGAATGCTGCGCGGCGGAAGCGAAACTTGATCGCCATTCCCCGGCTTTGCCGTCGCCGGATTTGGAGGGCGAGGACTCGACGCGGAACGGTTGCGCATCCTGAGCCCAGCCGCGGGCCGCTATGTAGCATTTGAAGAATGCGCTGCTTCCAGTGATCAACTCGGGGGCTTTGGTTGCCGCCGGCTGGGACGAGGCAGGCGCGCCTGGTTGGGAAGAGCAGCCGGACATCAGTATCGTCATTGTCATTGTCATTATCATTGCCATTGTCATTGACATTGATATGGCCGCCGCTGCCGGAGTTGCCAGTAATGAGGTTTTCATAGCGTTTCCCGATCACGCAGTATTTTCAGATCGCGCAAATTTCCAGCTTCTCAGTTTTCGACGTGTGAGAATCGCGATCATTGTACTGAACTGTGCCGTCGATTCCTATAGAATCGCATCGCTGGGAGCGCAGGCGCCCCAGTGCCTTCGTTTTTCTGGCATGAATTCATATCTCAAAAAGCTGCAAGCGGAACTGGAGGGCGCGATCGGAAGCGCGCCGCCCGAAGCCATGAAGTACGCTCCGGAGGGGAAGTGGAACTCGGCGCAGATTCTTGAGCATCTTTATTTAACCTATCTGCACACGAACAAGGGCATTGCCAGATGCCTGGAAAAGGGCGCGCCGTTGGCGACGCGCGCGACCATGACGCATCGCTTCGGGCGCATGGTAGTTCTGTTTTTCGGCTATTTTCCAACCGGAAGGAAGGCTCCGGAACGCTCTTTGCCACGCGGGACGTCGTTTGACGACCTGCGCGGGACGATTTCGGGTGAGATTCAGGAAATGGCCGCCGGCCTCGACGAATGCGAGCGGAGGTTTGGAGTCCATGCAAAGGTCATGGACCATCCAGTTTTAGGCCCGCTGACGGCGAGCCAGTGGCGCAAGTTTCATTGGATGCACGGGCGGCATCATGCCCGTCAGATTCGAGCGCGAACGCAGGTCGAATCGCGGACCATGGTGTTGTAAGGGTTCGGCTCCGAGGCGGCTATTTGTTGGAGTCCTGATCTTTATTGTTGTCCTGATTGGCGTCTTTGTTGTCGCTGTCGTCTTTCTGCTTTATTCCAGCTTTGCGAGCTTCTTCCTGGAGATTGCTCAACTCTTCCTTCGAGGATTCGATCGCCTTTTGCTTGGCCTCGATTTCGGATTTGTATTGGGCAACATCTTTATCCCATTGAAGTGCATTCTGTGTGCGGCTGGCCGCAGTGGCGTAAAACTCAGCTTCGCGCAGGCGGTAGTCGCGCTGCGCCAGCTCTAGTTCATGGTTCAGGCCGGCCAATTTTTGCTTCTCGGCGTCGATTTTCTGTTGCAGCTCGTCATTGGTCTTTTGGCCGGCCTTGATATCGTTGGCTGGCACGCCCGTGTTTCCCTCGCTGGCAGCGGACGGAGACGGACCGACCACGCTCAACGACCCTGTCGTGGGAATATTGTCGTTATCGTAATGATGGCCGGCGGCGCTGGTTTCGGGTTTGTTCTTGCGAACGCTGCGCGCATAATCGCCGAGCGATGATGACTGAGATTGAGATTGAGTCAGGGATTGGGGCTGACCTTGTGCTGAAGGCTGATTTTCGACTTGCGCCTGGGCCTGCGTGGGCACGGCGGCAATTGCCAGAGTGCCGAGGAGCGCGGCTGTCGATAGCATTATCGTTAGCACTGACGTCAGCATTGGCATTGGCATTGGCATCAGCATCCGCATTGGCATCGTGATCGTTCTCATTCGCGTCATAGAGTGATCCTTCCGCGGGTCGATTGCGTGGCCCGCTCACGCAGAATTCAGGAACCGGAGGCTGCGCCTTTGCCGGCCTCCATTAAATCGCCAAACGTTTCATCCGGCTTCGCGTCGTCCAGCTGCGCGTCATCCGGCTGCGCGTCATTTAACCAGGCATCATTCGGCTTGGTTTCATTCAAGCTCGCATCATCCAATAGCGTGGCCGCGACACTAATTTCCGCGACAGCACCGGGTGGCACCAGCGCGGTATTTGTATGAGGCTCGCGCAGTGCTGGCTGATCCTCGTGTGCTGGTTGTTGCGCGGGTTGAGAATTGGATTTAGCGTGCTGAATTAAATCGTGCAAAATTAACGTTGCTCCCATCACGATGCCATCGGCGGCAATCACAGGAGAGGTGGATACCGTAAGCAGCCGCCTCTCACCATCTGGCGTGACGTAATCGCACTGCAAGCTTTGCATGGGGCTGGTCCCCAACAACGCAGCGCCGAGTGCAGGCGCGATGCTGAGCGGGGCTGAGACCTGGTTGGGGAGATGCACCGTCGCGTCGCGAAAAAGATCGCTTACGTTCATTCCCAACAGCGACGAAAATCCGAGTAGCGTGCCCGCGGATTTGTTCGCGCGGCGCACGATGCCAGCTGCATTCAGGAACAAGACTCCGCTTGGAATCCCGGGCTGGGAAGGCGAATCCAGCGAGTGGGAGGTCTTCATTTCTACCGCGTGTGTTTCTACAGCGGACGTTTCTACAGTGGACGAGAGCTGTTGGGGATCGAAGGAGTACTTCGGTTGTTTTAATTGCTGAATGAGGGCGTTGTATGCGTCGGGCGGCAGGCCACCATCGGTCATGGGCATGAAATCGAGACGATCGGGCTTGCTGGTGAGGGTTTTGCCGAGCCGCCGGATCAAGAATAATCCCACTGCGAAAGCGGCTACAGCCGCGACGAAGAGCAACGCGGCGCTTTGCAGAGCGGAATTCGCTTGCGGGGTCATAGCACTCTCCAATACCAGTGCAAGAGCCGGTTGCCGAACAGGAATGACACAATCGCCATGGCGCCGAGGAATACGCCGAAGGGCATCTGGTAATAGCGCAGCACAAGACACGCCGAGTGCCACGCGCGGCGGCGGGCGTCGGCTGGTGAGGCGCCACGGGCAGCGATGCGCTGGCGGCGCCGAGACCATACTGCGAGCATGGTGCCCAATCCGAATAAAGAACCGGCGAGCGACGCGGCAAAGATCGTGAATACGGTAAGTTTGGTTCCCAGGAAAGCGCCGATCATGGCCATGAGCTTGATGTCGCCGAAGCCCATGCCCTCAACTCCGCGGGCACGCAGATAAATTGCCGCCGCGCCGTAAAGGAACGATGCACCCACGGCCGCGCCGAGCAGGGAATCGGCGAGCGACCAGATTCGCCAGGAAATTTCGTTGCGCACGGCGAAGGAAACGAGACCGGGTACGATCCGCGATGCCAGATCGTTGACCGGAACGAGCAGGCTGAATCCGATGCCGAGGACGACTCCCGGCAAGGTGAGGGCGTCGGGGAGCAGCTTGGTTTCGGCATCGGTGAAGATGAGGCCGAGCAGTAAAAACCCGAAGGCAGCGAACTTGAGCGCCGCGACGGTCAATCCGAATTGCAGATAGCAGACGAGAAAGAGGAAGCCGGTGAGTAGTTCCACTAACAAGTAACGAGGAGAAATCGGTTGCTTGCAGGAGCGGCATTTTCCGCGGAGGATGAGCCAGCTCAGCACGGGAACATTGTGGTAGAGCGGGATGAGGCTGCCGCAATGCGGGCAAGCCGAACGCGGCGTGACCACCGACTTGCCGAGGGGCAAGCGGTAGACGCAGACGTTCAGGAAGCTGCCGAAAGCCAGCCCCCAAGCGAAGATCACGGCTTCAAGAATCGTTTCCAAATCAGCTAAGTGCCCGTAATAGCGTAGTTTGCATGATTATAAAGCGGTTGGGGAGTGGGCCTCTAAGTACGAAGGTCACTGTCCGGATGGCCAAGGGCAAGTGCATGGCAGGCCGGGAGAAGCGGGGGCTTGCCAATTCATCGCCTTTCAGGCCGCAATTTGGCGGCCAGTGGTACTATATCGGACACTTCGCAGGCAAATGCTGTTCGTCGAAGCAAAGGCATCGCAGGGAGGTTTCGATGCAATGGACTCAGGTTTACGATCCGTTCGGCCATTGGTGGCTCTCCACCATTGTTGCGGCTCTGCCCATCGTTGTCCTGCTGGGCATGCTGGCGGGGCTTAAACTGAAGCCGCACTGGTGCGCCATGGCGGGTGCGGGAACGGCGGTCGGGGTGGCAATTCTTTTTTTTCGAATGCCGCCAGAGCTTGCCGCGATCAGCTTTGCTTATGGTGTTGCCTTCGGCGTGCTGAAGATTGCCTGGATCGTACTCGCCGCGGTCTACCTTTACGACATTTCGGTTGAGACCGGACAATTCGAGATCATGAAAGAATCGGTCGCGGCCATCACACCCGACCGGCGGCTGCAGGTGCTGCTGGTGGCATTTTGTTTTGGCGCATTCATTGAAGGCGCGGCAGGCTTCGGCGCGCCGGTGGCGATCGCGGGCGCGTTCATGATTGGCCTGGGATTCAAGCCATTTCATGCAGCAGCCTTGAATCTGATTGCCAACACGGCGCCAGTTGCGTGGGGAGCGATTGGCACTCCGGTGCACACGCTTGCGGCAGTGACTGCTCTGCCGGAATCGGATTTGAATGCGATGATTGGCCGGATTCTTCCGTTTACCGCCATGCTTGTGCCTTTCTGGCTGGTGCGGACCCTGGTGAGCTGGCAGGAAACATTTGAAGTATTGCCCGCCATTCTGGTCGTGGGCGGTTCGTTCGCCCTGACGCAATTTCTATGGTCGAACTATGTCGATAGCAACCTTGTGGACATTATGGGCGGGGTAGTTTCGATCATCGCCACGCTGATCTTTCTAAGATTTTGGAAGCCGAAAAAAATATGGCGCTTTGACTATGACGAAAGAGCTCCGGTGCTGCCGCAGCACGCCACCGAAATCAGCGACCAGGTTGGCGGCGAATGGCCTTCGAAAAACTTCGACGGCATGGTGCAGGTTAAAAGCTATACCGCGGGCCAGATCATGAAGGCATGGATGCCGTTTGCGATCCTCTCGCTTTTCGTGCTTTTGTGGGGATTGCCATCCATTAAACTGGCCATGAATCAGGCCACGACTCCGGCATTCAAGGTTGTGCTTCCGAATGGCAAAGTCCGCACGGGACCGCCGGGATGGGATGTGCCTCATCTGCACAATGCTATTTCGCGCGCTGCGCCGATTGTGTCGAAGCAGACTCCTGAATCCGCGCGCTACGATTTCAACTGGCTTTCAGCCACAGGTACCGGGTGTTTCTTTGCCGCGATCGTTTCCGGACTTTTGCTTGGCATGGGTCCTTTGCGGTTGATGAAAATTTTCTGGAGGACGCTGGTTCGCATGCGCCTGGCGATGATCGCAATCTCATTCATGCTGGGCCTCGGCTATGTGACGCGCTATTCCGGTTTGGATGCGGTGCTGGGCCTGGCGTTTACCCGTACCGGATGGCTGTATCCATTCTTCGGAACATTTCTCGGTTGGCTGGGAGTGGCGCTGACTGGAAGCGATACATCCTCAAATGCGTTGTTTGGAAGCCTGCAGAGAATCACTTCGCAACAATTGGGAATCGATCCGGTTCTGATGTGCGCCGCCAACAGCGCTGGAGGCGTGATGGGCAAAATGGTCGACGCCCAATCCATTACGATTGCGACATCGGCGACTGAACAGGTTGGCAATGAAGGAATTATTTTTCGTTTTGTGGCCTGGCATTCGGTGGCTCTTTGCGCCATCGTGGGAGTGATTGTCCTTCTTTATGCGTATGTATTTCCTGGTGGCGTGCCGCATGGATTGCAGTTTGTAAAATGAAAACCATGACCGATTCGCAATCCAATCCGCAACCTAATTGGCCGAAAGAGAGCCTGCGCATTGTTCGCAGCGGCGAACTGGATTCCAATACGCCGCAAACTCCTGGCATGACGCGAGCTGAGGCGATCTCACGCGCGCGTGTTGGCGCGCAGAAGCTGTGGGCGGGAACGGTCATTGTGCATCCGAACGCAAAGACGGGTCCGCATCATCATGGGGAATTGGAAACTGTGATTTACATTGTGCGCGGGCGCGCACGTTTCCGGTGGGGCAGTTCTTTGGAGTTCATGGACGAAGCGGGGCCGGGAGATTTTGTCTACGTTCCTCCGTACGTGCCGCATCAGGAACTCAATGCCCGCCGCGATCAGCCTGTAGAAGCGGTCATCGTGCGCAGCGGCCAGGAACCGATCGTGGTCAATCTGGATATTCCCAGCCCGGAAGACCTTCCTGATTTGCCGGGAGACGACCGTCCCAGCTCTCAGCCAGACGATCCCTTTCACTCCGCTCCCAGAAAACGGTAAAGGGCGAACTCGACGCGGCCCAGCGTCTATCCTGCGAGACGTATCCTGCAACACGTATCCTGCAACACGTATTCTGCAACACGTATTCTGCAACACGTATCCTGCAAAAACGTGTTCTGCAAGACGTGTTCTGCAACACGTGTCCTGCAACACGTGGTCGCGACGCCTTACTTCGTCTGTAACGTCTCGATATATTTATTGAGATTGGCGACGCGTTGTTGAACCTCGGCTTCGTGTCCGCCGCTCATCGTCCAAAACAGATTGCCCCAAACCGGCATGTCTTTGCTGCCGTGAGCGGCAAGCACTTCCTCGCCGCGAATGATGGCTGAGACTTTCATTGCGGGATATTTGCCGCCATTCCTCCTGGCAAGCGTTGCCAGATTGGAGGGGGGCACCTTGAGCGCAACGGCGGCTGGGCCATTGCCCGTGCCATCGGCTCCGTGGCAAGCCGCGCAATATGCTTTGTACATTTCCGATCCGGAAGCGGCCGAGGTCTGCTTGATGGGAACGTGTTTGATTTCAGGCTTTGCCTGATCTTGAGCCGATGCCAGCGTCAACATGGCGAAAACGGCAACCATTGCAATCAGGGCATGGTGAAACGTACGCATGAATTCCTCCTCGCGGAGAAAGCTCTCCGCTACTGACAATGCGTATATCGAACTCAGTTTAGGGCCCCCTTGTACGGGCGACGGTGAGAGCCGTCACAGATTAAAGTGATTCAGGGACGGGCCAAGAGGGCGCAGCCTCACAACCCGCAAATTTATGAAAAATACCAGGTTCACGCGCGGTCGCTTTATTTCGCACAGGCACGCGGCCCTGGTTGATTCGCGATCCGAAAGCCGGGCAAGTGCGCTTAGCCGCGCTTCTATCACATCCTGTGGTGACCGAGATCGAAGCGGCGACTATCCGCTCATCGCGGGCGAATAAACTTATAGTCGAGGATTGTGGCTGCCAGCCCGAAGGCGTCCTCTGCATTCTCAACCGCGTCCTTCACCCTGACCACTCTGCCCTGGCACAGAACGTTGCTGTCAGACTGGCCAGAGATCTCTTCCGGCATTTCAAAAATAAGTTCGAGGAGAGCGTTCACGGGCAGCTGCTGCGGCCCGCTAAACATCACTCCGGATTGGCTTATGTTCTGCGTGACGCCCTCGTACCACGTGGTTAGATTCTTGCCGCGATAGCGGATGGGCGTTTTAAGTTTGACGCGCCGAGCGCGGGGAGTCCACCTGGGCTGGCGCAGCCCGCTTCGGCGCCGCGCTGTGCCTGCCTCTTCGAGCGGCTCTTCCACGCGCTCGCCGCGGCGCATCGTTTTCCAGTCATAGCGGTAGGCGTTGGCGCACAGCATGCAGACCTGGTAGTAGTCCCCAGCGGCGGTACGGCGCGGCCATGAGAATTCGTGCGAGCATCGTCCCAGCATGAGAACATCGATAAGGGTTTGCGGCATAGTGTGGCTGGGCCCCAACAACGGCCAACACTCCATCTTCTGTCGCAGAGTCTCTTCTGGGTAGGTTACGTTTGGATATCTCCGTTATGACCATGGTCAATAGTGGACACGCTGCTTCTTCCCGCGCGGGCTTCTTACTTGCGGGCGGAAAAAGTTCGCGGATGGGTGCGGACAAAGCGTTCCTGGATTTTGCCGGCCAGCCGCTGCTGGACCGGGGGCTTGACGTGCTGCGGGCCGCCTGCGATACGGTGACCATTGCCGGTGATCCCACTACCTTCGCGAAATTTGGCCCCGCCGTTGGCGATGTTTTTCCGGGCTGCGGTCCACTGAGCGGTATCCATGCCGCGCTCCTGCATTCTCGCGCTGAACACAATGCCATGCTTGCCGTGGATATGCCCTTTGTCTCCGCCGAGCTGTTGAAATTTCTATTCGCGGCAGCGGCAACGGGCCCGGCGATTGTCACGGTTCCCCGCACCAGTAGAGGGCTCCAACCGCTGTGTGCAATCTACCGGCGCGAATTTGCCACGATCGCGGAGAAGGCGCTTCGAGCGGGACAATACAAGATGGATACTGTGTTGGCCGCTGTCCCCCTGCGCATGGTCGAAGAGCCGGAGCTATCCGCCGCCGGGTTCTCAGAAAAGAATTTTCTCAACCTCAACACGCCCGAAGACCGCCGGGCCGCGGAAGACTGGCCCAGCATTCGTAAGTTATGATTTCGGCGATGGGCGCAAGTACTATCCGTCTCCAGTTGAGCGCAAGCGGCTTCTCATGCCATGCTGTTGACCATGGGCGTGACGCAAACGGGGGCGGCGAACAGCATCGTTCCCTACATTGAATTCAACGACGTCTCCAAGGCATTCGGCGATCGGGAGATCCTGAAGAACGTCACCTTCGACGTTTTGCCGGGAGAGATGGTTTGCATCCTGGGGCGCAGCGGCGTCGGAAAATCTGTGTCTCTGCACCAGATTATGGGCTTTCTCAAGCCCGACTCGGGCCGCGTAATTGTGGCCGGCCAGGACATCACCGACTACAACGAAGTTCAACTCGAAGAGATCCACAAGAAGGTCACCATGGTTTTTCAGAATGGCGCGCTCTTCGATTCGCTGACCGTGGGCGAAAATGTTGCGTTTCCGCTGCGTGAAAAAGGAGAGCTGTCGGAAGATCAGATTTATCAGGTTGTGGATGGGCTGCTCGAGATGGTGGGCGTCAAGGAAATGCGCGAGATGCTGCCGAGCGATCTTTCGACCGGGATGAAACGTTCGGTGGCGATCGCGCGCGCTTTGTCGGCGCAGCCGGAGTGCATTCTTTACGACGAGCCGACTACCATGGTCGACCCGCTGATGGGCAATCTGCTGGGTGACCTGATCGCGCGATTGAAATTGCAGTTACACCTAACGTCGGTGGTGGTCACGCACGATATGCGGCTAGCAAAAAAACTCGCCGATCGCGTCGTCTTTCTCTATGAAGCTCAGGCGATTTTTTTCGGACCTTATAAGGAGATGGAGAAATCCGATCACCCGATTATCAAGGAATTTCTGGAGTTGGATGAGTTGAAGCTGGAAGCTTAGGGGGCTTTGGGCGCTGGGCTTTGGGCGCTGGGCAGTTGGTGGGGGCAGTGGTCGCTGGAGGCTATCCAAATGCCTGTTCGGTCGTACCGAAGAGTTGGTGGCTTGGCAAAAATCCATGCTGGCGAATGATTTCAGCCCACTGCCCACTGGTCACTGCCCACTGACCACCGACCACGGTCTAAAACCCTTGCTCCACCAATTCTTCGACCGAAAGCGAATTCTGCGACGGCTCGCCTTTCATCATCTTCTCGACATACTTGGCAATCACATCGGCTTCGAGATTGACTGGATCACCGGGCTTCAGCGATCCCAGATTTGTAAGCTCGACGGTATGGGGAATGATGGCGACGGTGCAGCGGTTCTTTTCCAGCTTGGCGACGGTCAGGCTGATGCCTTCGATCGAGATCGATCCTTTGAACACGGTGTATTTCTCTACGCCGGAGGGAATTTCGATGTGCAGCCACCAGTTTTCCGAATCGGCGATGCGATCGAACGCGATCAGCTTGCCGACACCGTCGACGTGCCCTTGCACGATGTGTCCGCCGAAACGGCCATCGGCTTTCATGGGCAATTCCAGGTTGACGAGCGCGCCCTGGTGAATGCGGGAGAATGAAGTCCGCTCCCAGGTTTCGGGCGCGAGATCGGCGCAAAACGAGCCGGGCTTAATGTCGAGCGCGGTGAGGCAGACTCCGCTGACCGATACGCTGTGACCTGTGCCTAGTTCGCGCGGAGTGTTTTTCGCCTCGATGGTGATCCGGCGATTCTCGCCGCGTTGCTCAATCTTCGCAATTTTTCCGACTTCTTCGACGATTCCAGTAAACATTATGAGTGCCTCCAGAAACTAGGCTAACTCATAACTGGGTTGGGGTGGGAGGCGCTGATCGTTTTTCAAATCATTCCCGGCGTTTCCAGGTTGGAGCTTTTTCTTAGCCTTTTAGGATTGATAGGGGTCACGCAGATATCCCTCGACTGCGAAGTCTTCTCCGAACTGATGCAGCTGAACATGTTGCGCGTGGATGGCGCGGTGCTGAGAAAAATGTTGAGAAGTATGTTGAGAACTATTTTCAAGGGCATGATGCGCGCCTGCGAGGCGCTCATCCGCAGAAAGCCCGGCCATGAACGGTACGGAGCCTTCGCCGAGAATCTTCGGCGCGTAGTAGAGAAACAATTTGTCCACAATGCCTGATGAGAGCGCGGTGGAATTCACGGTCGCACCGCCTTCGATCAGGACGCTGGTGATTTCAAGTTCGCCGAGACGCCGCATCACTGCAGCCAGATCGGGGCGAGCCAGATCTGGCTGAGACATCGAGCTAGGCACGATTGCGGCGGCCGGAGCGATATGCTCCACGCGGATGCCTAGCTTTTCAAGTTCGCGCTTGCGGCTGTTATTTTCCGGCGAATCGGGCTGCGAGTAAAAAATTAGGACGTCATTTTGCGCCGACTTCGCCAGCCGCGACGTTTCCGGCAAACGAAGAAAGGAATCGAGAATCACGCGCAGCAGGGGCCGCCGGCGAGGCAGGCCGCTACGGTCGGTGAGCAGAGGATCGTCGGCGATCACTGTGCCCACTCCCGCCATGATGGCGTCGTGCTGATGGCGCAGGCGATGAACGTGCTGGCGGGCGATCTCGCCGGTGATCCAGCCGCCGGTTGATCCGCCAGCGGCGACGTCGGTTGGATGGAGCGTTCCCGAGGGAGGCGGCGCAATTTTGCCATCGAGCGTCATCGCTCCCTTCAGCGTGACGAGCGGGACGCGATGGCGAATGTAGCGGGCGAAGCTTTCGTTCAGCTTTTTTGCTTCCGCCTCGAGCGCGCCAATCTCGACGCGGATGCCGGCGGCGCGCAGCTTTGCAAATCCCTGGCCAGCCACCTGAGGATTCGGATCCTGCATCGAGCACACCACGCGGGAGATTCCGGCGGCGATTACGGCGTCAGCGCAGGGACCGGTTCGTCCCTGATGCGAGCATGGCTCCAGGTTGAGGTAAAGAGTTCCGCCGCGCGCGCGTGATCCAGCTTGTTCCAGCGCGAGGACTTCGGCATGTTTGACGCCGTCGTAGGTGTGCGTTCCAGTTCCAGCTTCTTTTCCAGTGGAATCGACAACGACCGCGCCGACCGCGGGATTTGGCGAGACGAGGCCAATGCCGGCGCGGGCCAGATCGAGCGCATGCCGGATGAACTGTTCGTCGGTTGTCATGGAACTTTAAAGACTAACTCACTGGGGAGAGGCAAATCCACCACGGAGGCACAGAGAAGTTCACTTCACGTCTGCCCCGTCGCGCTTCCTCAAGCTCTGTGTCAGAAGTAGCGCCCATCTAGCGGTCGAGAATCGCAGAGGAGGGGGACTGTAAGAGATCGATCCGTTCGTCTGGCTGGGTGAGATCCAAGCTCAGTACTGTCAATTGCCAGTGCCCGTCTTGTTTGATGGCTAGCGAGTGAAGATTTCCTTTGCGTCTCGAACCCTCCACAGGAATGTCCAGTTCTGCGTTCGGCGGGTTTCCAAACTCCCATTTGAATCCTGAGAACCAGCCTTCCCTAACCGGAGCGCCGAGTGCATCTAGGAACTGCGGCGTTCGATTAGCAGTGATCACCGCCAGATTGTAGGCGTCGGATCTCCTCACCGCGATTTGCGCAACCACGAATATGGGCACGCCAAGAAGTACGACGACCAATAACCCCGTGAGCCGCCTGCGTGATAACCACCTAGGTCGTGCCGGACCTGACTGTTCGCGTTCCGTTGTGGACGAAGCAGACACCGCACGCAAGCCACCGAACACGAGAAGCCCTGCGAGAGCAGGAGCAATTACTCCTGCAAAGATTGAGAAAAAATGCTGATGGCGAAGCCAGGGGATACATGATGCAGCGACGAGAATGCCCATCGTGATCGCGACTGTTTTTCGCATGTGGCGCTCACATCAATCCCAGCCATTCGGATTGTTACGCAAACAGCGATTCCACGAATTCTTTCGCGTTGAAGGGAAGCAGATCGCCCGCTTTTTCGCCGACGCCGACGAAGCGCACTGGCAGGCCCAGTTCGCGCGAGATCGCTACTACCACTCCCCCTTTGGCTGTGCCGTCGAGTTTGGTCAGGACGATGCCGGTCACTCCTGCGGATTGAGTAAACTGACGCGCCTGCTGGAGACCGTTCTGGCCGGTGGTCGCGTCCATGACGAGCAAAGTCTCATGCGGAGCGCCGGGGATGATGCGCTGCGCGGTGCGCTGCATCTTTTCGAGTTCCTGCATCAGGTTCTGTTTGGTGTGCAGGCGACCGGCGGTATCGACGATGACATAGTCGGTTTTTCGGGCCGTCGCTTTTTGCAGCGCATCGAAGAGAACGGCCGAGGGATCGCCTCCGGCTTTGGTTTTGACCACTTCCGTGCCCGTGCGCTGTCCCCAGATTTCCAGTTGCTCGATGGCGGCGGCGCGGAATGTGTCGGCGGCGCAGAGCAATACCGTCTTGCCTTGTCCGCGAAATACCTGCGAAAGTTTGCCGATGGTGGTGGTCTTGCCGGTACCGTTGACGCCGACAACCAGGATCACCTCGGGCGTGCCATCGACGCGAGCGACTGGACGCTGGGGCGTGGAGTTAAGAATCGCCAGCAACTCTTCTTTCAGCAGGCGTTTCAGTTCGTCCACATCTTTAATCTGCTTGCGATCGGCTTTGTCGCGCAGCTTTTCGAGGACTTCCTGCGTGGTGGTGGTGCCGAGATCGGCGCCGATGAGGGTTGCTTCGAGATCGTCGAGCGTGGAGCGGTCGATTTCCTTACCGATCGAAACGACGTCTTCGATGCGTTCGGCCAGATTCTCGCGCGTACGCGAGACGGCCTGCTTCATGCGATCCAGGAAACTGGGCTTTTTCTCTTCCTGCTGCTCGTCCAGACTGCCAAAAAGGGTTTGAATCATGGGGATCAGAATCGATTATATGAGAAGCGGCGGGGAGAATTTGATAATTGGGTAATTTGTAATTTCGTAATCGGGTAATTTCATTGAGTATGTGCTGACCGGCAAACCTGGATGAAAGGGCTCTCGCGATAGCAGGCGAAGTGGCTGAATCAGCACATTACAAAATTGCAAAAGCACAAGACTACAAGACTTCAAAACCATAAAACTTCAAAAGCATAAAACTACGGATTGGTTTCAGGAGCGGGTGGTTTCAACGATGAGCGTATCGCTGGAGGGATGTTCGTCGGGCGGGGTTGCGGACGCATTTGTCGTTATCGTAATCGGCATAGTCATACTGACGGTGGTGCTAGCGGGAGTTGCGTCTGCGGATGCGGGGGCCGGGGATGGGGCAGTTTCAGGCGTAGAAGAGGCCGGGGCCGGCGCGGTTTCGGGAGCGGCCTCGGTCTGCGCGGCGATCTTCGGGAGCGTGATCTCTCCCCGGTGAAACACAGCCAGCAGGGCGGCGACTGCGCGAGGATCGAGACGCTGGCCGGAAAGACTCTGAATGATGCGAAGCGTCTCGTTAATTTCAAAAGCCTTCTGGTAAGGGCGGGTGGTGGTGAGCGCGTCGAAGGTGTCGGCGACGGCAATCACGCGGGCGAGGAGCGGAATCTCTTCACCTTTGAGGCCGTAGGGATAGCCGCGGCCGTTGAGCGCTTCGTGGTGAAGTTCGATTCCGGGGAGCATCTCACGCAACTGGGGCACGGGACGGAGGATGTTCGCACCCTTGGTGGTGTGGGTCTTCATGATTTCAAATTCTTCGGGAGTGAGCGCGCCAGGTTTTTTCAGAATGCGGTCTTCGATACCGATCTTACCCACATCATGCAATTGGGCGGAGACGCGCAGGACCTCCATGAAGCCGGGATCTAGTCCCATTTCCCTGGCGATCATGAGTGAGTAGCGGGTAACGCGATCGGAGTGGCCGCGGGTATAAGGATCCTTTTCGTCGACGGCGCCGGCCAGCATCTGGATGGAGCCCATGAACAGGGCGCGATTTTCCTCGGCGGCGCGCTTGAGGTCTTCTACGAACTGTTCCAGTTCGTCAGACATGGTGTTGAAGGTCGTCGCCAGTTCGCCAATTTCGGTGCGGGTGTTGACGTGAGCGCGCTGCGAGAAATCTCCGCGCGCAATGGCGCGGCTGGAGTGCGCGAGAACCTGAAGAGGACTGGTGATGCGCCGGGCCGAGAAGATACTCAGGCCTACGCTGACGAATACGGCGAGCCATGCGAGCAGGCGACCGGTGCGCTGCATTTCATAAATGCCGCGATAAGCTTCTTCGCGGGGCTTCTGCACAACCACGGCCCAATCGAGGGCGGTGACCGGGCTGTAGGTTCCGAGCATTACGACAGGCTTATCGCCGTGGAGGGCGAACTCGCGGGTGGCAGCCAATTGAGCTCTGGGGCCTTCATCGACAAAGTTCCTGACAATGTCGAACTGAGTCATTTCCTGTCCGGTGGCAAATTCGTTGGTAGCGGCTGCCACGAGGCGTCCCTGGCTATCGACGACGTAGGGGACGAGGCCAGTCAAGCTAACCTGCTGGAGTTGGCGGATGAGGTAATCGAGATCGACGACGGTGGCGATCATGCCCAAAAAGCGCCCGGCATACATGATGGGCGAACTCACGAGCATGACGGTGCGCAGCGATTTTCCTCGACCCACGGTGAGGGGCTGGCCGCTATAGGAGCGACCCTGGGTGGCGGCCTGGTAGCCGCGCTCGAGTTCGCGTTGCAGGAAGGCATCGGGTTCGATTCGTCCGGCGGAGAGCCCTTTGGCATCGGCGTTGAGCAGGGTTACGTAGGCGATGTCATTGGACGAGGAGACGAAATCTTCAAGGAGCGCGCGCAGTTCGGGCGTCTGGATATGCTTATCGTCGATGTCGTTGCCGCTTTCCACCTGGACGGAGGAAGAGAGGTTGGCCAGCATCATACGCAAGGTTTGCTGATGCTGAGAAATGTCGTCGGCCAGCGAACGCGTGACCGTGTTCTGCAACAGCATCTCGTTGGTCTTGAGCCGCTCGCGATTCATCCCCTCGATCTGGGCCGAGTAAAAGTACATGGGGAGAACACTAATAGTAAGGAGCACGCCAAGGATGACGTACAGAAGAGGAATTCTCGCGGGAATGGATAGTTTAATAGCCAAAAAAGCAATCCAGCTGGCTGGGTGCAAGGGGGGTGCACTCGTCCGCTCGATAACATTCTAAGTTGGTTAGCAGGGGGCTCAGAGGTGCTTAAAGTACTAGACACCATTACCGAAGTAAGTTCGCCGTGGTTACCAGCCATGATTACGTATGCTTGAGTCTGCGCTGGCTCAGCTTCCTTGATTCGCGATCTTGCTGAGCGGCATGAGCGTCTCCGGAATCCGGCATCGGATTCCGGAAGACGGTGAATTTGCCGGTTGCCTGGCAGAGTTACTTTCCCGGAATGTAGCTCAAATCCGCCCGGAACTCGACCAGCGAGCTGTAGGTCTTTTCGATTGAGCCGTTGAGACGTTCAATCACAGACATAGCTTCCTGCTCGCCGAAAGCATCCCGCAAAACATCGCGCAAGGGCTTGATATTGGGATCATCCTCGAAAGAGGCCCAGTTCGGATGGTCTACCAGCAGGACATAAACCCCGCCGGGTCCGCCGTTGGCGAGTCTTTCCCAACGGTAATGGAAGGGCCATTTGGTCTTTTCGGCGGCGTCGTACATGCGAGCGATGGCGCTGCGGAAATCGTCACCCTTGCCGTAGCGGACGTGGAAGGTTGTCACGCTCATATATTTGCTGCCACCTTCCGGCCCCGGGTAGCTCACCTTGGGCAGCGTCTCATAATAAGAGGAGGTGCGCTTGTCGACATAAGCGCCGATCACTTTCCCGTATTCTTCCTCGTCGGCGGCATCGGAAACTGGGGGGTGGTCGAAATCCGCCCAGTGCTGGCCGCTTCGTCCAACGATGTAGGAGCCGGTGTCCTCGCCGGTCAAAACCTGTAACACAAACAGCATCTGTGGATCTTTTTGCTCTTTGTGCCAGGCGATCTTGGCCTTGCGTCCTGCTTCATATTGCTGAATCATTCCATTCTTTGGCGTTTGAAACTCCAGCGACGTTACGGTGCTCTTGTCTCCCTGGCCGAGCGCGGAAAGCGCAGCCAGAAACACGACGGCGCAAACTGACAGAATTCTTTTCATTTTTTTTCTCTCCTGGATTGTTTGAACTTGAAACAGGGACTTCCCACAAGCCCCAGAGTGTCTGGAATAGCAGGCGCAATTCTACACGTATTTTGGGGCGAGCAAGATGGGCGAGGGGAGCGGTAGAGGTGAGAACGCGTTGGCCTGGACCTGGACCTGATTGGCCTGTTCACAACCGAGCGTGCTTTCTGTCACGCCCAACTGCATGCCGCCATGATACAAAACCTACATGAGAACGAAGTCAGCCGAACCGGCTGAAACCACAATCACAGCGCATGCTCCGTGCCGCGCCGATCTGGCCGGAGGCACGGTCGATCTCTGGCCCCTTTACCTGTTTCATCCCGGCGCACTGACGCTAAATTTTGCCCTTGAAATTCTGACTACCTGCCGCATTACCTCACTTGGCGGTACGAAGATTGAATTGCGCTCTCTTGACACAGGCCGTGAAGACACGTTCGCCGATCTTGCCGAATTGAATCGCGCGAGAAAGCCCCGGCACTCGCTGGGCGTTTGCGCGGTGCGTTTTTTCGCGCCGGAAAAGGGTTTCCGGCTGGAAACGAATTCGGAATCGCCCGCAGGCGCGGGAATCTCCGGCTCTTCCGCCATGATGATTGCAACCTGCGCTGCGCTGGCGCGGTTTACGAATCGGGATATCGACCTGGAGAAGTTGCGTGTGATTGCGCAGAACATAGAAGCGCAGATCATCCGCGTGCCGACGGGCTGCCAGGATTATTATCCCGCGCTCTACGGCGGAGTGAGCGCTATTCATCTCGATACCGATGGCATTCACCGGGGGCCCGTGCCGGTGGCGCCGGAGGAAATCGACCGGCGCTTTTTGCTCGTCTACACGGACGCGCCCCGGGAGTCGGGGATCAATAACTGGGAGGTCTTCAAAGCGCATATCAATGGCGACCAGCGCGTGGTACGCAACTTCGACAAAATTGTTGCGTTGGCGCGCGAGATGCATCAGGCATTTCTGCGTCATGACTGGGAAGACGTAGCGCGGCTGATTCGCGAGGAGTGGAAACTCCGGCGCACCAATGTGCCCGGCATTACGACGCCGAAGATCGACAAGCTGATTGAACTCGCCCGCAAGCATGGGGGACGCGCGGCCAAGGTGTGCGGCGCCGGAGGCGGAGGCTGCGTTCTTCTGATGGTGGAGGAGGGCGCGCAGGCCAAGGTTTCACAGGCGGTTTCGCAGGCCGGAGGACACATGCTGCCAATGAAAGTGGCCCGTGAAGGACTACGAATTTCGTCAAAACCAGAATGAAAAGTGAGGTCTATAATTAGGACGTGGGCATGGGGTGCCGCATGCTTTCGTACCGGTCGTGCTTCCGTATCGGGCGTGTTTGCTGCCGCCTTCTGTGTGTGCTCGTGATTGCGTCTATTCCCGCTCTGGCTGATAATCCTCCTGTCCCGAAAATGTCGACCAAAACCCGCGAGGAAGTTTTGCACGCGTTCAATGCCGAGCTGGTCTACATCCGCACGAACTTTCCCATGGGAAGGACCGGCTTGAAGCTGAAGAATGGAACCATCACTCCGAACGGCCCGGAGCTTCAGCAATTGATGTCCTTGTGGGGACCAGCGGCGAAACCCGGCGACCGCGCGCGAATCAGCGACATTGCCATCAAAGGCGATTACATCCGCTTCGAAATCAACGGCGGACCGGTTAAAAAAGAAAAGTGGTACCGGCATGTTCAGCTTCAGGGTTCCGCGACCGTCACGCCTGGCGCGCCCACGGATCCTATTGCCAACATGCATGGCTCGTATGTGGATCTTTATTTCGATCATTACGTGCCTGAATTAACCGGGCCGGAGCTCAAGCAGTTGTTGCGCCCGGTTTTCGATTTCGATTCGACCTCGCCGCTCGAGGCTTATCTCTTGACCGTTTCCCCGAAGGTGAAGGACGCGATCACGCATCACCAGGTGCTGGTCGGCATGAATCAGGAGATGGTGATTTACGCCAAGGGCCGCCCGCCACGCCGCGTGCGCGAGAAGGATGGCGACACCGATTACGAAGAATGGATCTATGGAGTTCCGCCTGCCGATGTGGACTTTATTCGCTTCGTAGGAGACGAGGTGGTGCGGGTGGAGACCATGAGCGTGGACGGGAAGAAAACTGTGCGACTGGAAAAAGAAGTAGACCTGGGAGAATCGAGCGTGGCCAAAAAGCAGGAGCCGCGGCCGGACAATGCGCCAACCTTGCGCCGTCCGGGCGAGGAGATGCCCGATACGCATCCGGCGATGGGCCCGAGCCTGCCGCCGATGAGCGCACCGCCTTCAGGCGGGCCGCCGGGCGGCACACCCGGCTCCGATCCGCCGAATTAAGGTCGCTCGCTTCTATTCGCATTTAAAAGCGACACGAGCGAAATCGAGACTGGCGCAGCGCGCCCGCGAGAAGACGCGACAAGCGAAGATTCGCACACAGTTAAGTCGCTGGAGAACGCAGCTTAGTTTGACCGTGCTGCACCCCACTGTTATGATTCAACTGCGGGGTGGAGCAGTCTGGTAGCTCGTTGGGCTCATAACCCAAAGGTCGGTGGTTCAAATCCACCCCCCGCAACCATTTACGGATTTGAGGGACTACCGGCGTAGTCCCCAATTCCAAATCACTGGATCGTGGCTGTTTCGGGCCTCAAATTCTTCAGGGAAACTTCCTTCGCCCTATCCTTCAGCTGCCTTTTGATCGCGGGTGGCAAGACAAGATCTGCTACCCGGCTATTGGCTCGGCGCTTGGTCTTCTCAAATGCTGAGCCGTAGGTATTCATGGTCGTCTTGATGTCGGCGTGCCGCATGAGGCGCTGCTGCACCCCGAGCGGCGTGCCGATATCATCAATCAGCGTTCGATAGGTGTGCCGAAAGCTGTGCCAGCCCACTCCTTGCAATCCGATCTTTTCGCCTGCTGGTCGCAAGTAGTCTTTCTGAATGGCATCGCCGTGGACTGGGCGTTTTGTATCCGCATTAGCGAATAGCCAAGCCTCCGGCGTTTCGACACACTGCTTTCGCCAATCCTCCAGAACGGACACTAGCTTGGAATCCAGAAACACTTCGTCCTCTGAAGCTCCTGTTTTTCCGCCGTTCCAGACGTAGCGGCCCACAATGGATCGGGTCAACGTCAGTATCCGCCCCTTCAAGTCAAAGTCCTGCCACTGCAATGCTCTGATCTCACTGATGCGCAAGCCCAGGCACATTGCAATCATGACCATCACTTGAATGTGGTACGGAAGCTCTGCGAGAAGAGCCTGATATTGCTCGACCGTAAGCACGACTTTCTTGCGAACACGTTTCGTCACACCCTTGATTTCGACTAACTGCATCGGGTTTCTCTGAGTCTCCAAAATTTCCCATTTCATCGCGTACTCAAAAATGCGATGCAGGAGACCCTTTATGTTGGACTTCGTTTTGGGAGAATGCTTCAGCTCCTTCAACCACTGTTCCACCTTGAGGGGCTTTTTCACTTCGGCCACGGGAGACTCGCCCCATTGTGGCAAAATGTGCACCTTCAAAATGGATACGTAGGACTTCTTGGTTGAATACCGTTCTGGCATTGCTTCGTGCATGTATCGCCTTACCAATGCTCCGAACGATTGACTGGAAGACTGCTCCATCCGCTGGTATCGAAACTCTCTCGACCCCAGCCAGGCATGATCTTCCGTTGGCCATCCTTCCGCATCTCCCGCTAACATTACGCTGCGCTTTCGCGTAATGCCCATCTCGTCCGTCTCGTAAAAGCGCCAAACCCAGACATCCGGGCCTCGCGTTCTCTTCTTGCGGACAATCGTGCCCACGTCTTGCTGTGTGCGTTTCAAGAAGCTTTCCTCCTTAAAGCGCGCACGGATGACGCTTCCGACTCTACACGACAACGCATGTGTGAAACTAGCTCTGAAATTCGAAAACGCCAGCGCTTGCGGACTCCGTTGCCTATGGGATGTGCGGGAAGCCAGCCCTCCCGAGCCATCTTCTTCACGGTCACCGGGCTGATCTTCAGAAAATTTGCTGCTTCTTCGGGCGTTACGAAGGGTTCGTTGTCGTCGGCTGGATTCATTTTCTACTCCGTCCCGGATCTTCCGACGGGCCCAATTTGCTGAGCGTGCAGCAATCATTGCGACGTAGGTCGTCTGACCGGGGAGCAAACGTTGCACTTGACACTAACCCACATGTACCAATACAGTCAATACGTAACGTTACTAATTTAGTGAGGCTGACCCCTTGGCCGACAAGACCCCAATCCTGCAGCAGCCGGTGATTTCCATTCGGATTTCCGACGAGCTGCGCACAAGGCTTGAAACCTTGAAGGAAATCATGGCCGCCAAGAGCGGCGAACCCGTCTCAACATCGGAGGCGGCAAAGCAGCTCCTTGAGTCCTCTAAAGAGGAGCGATTGGAGTTCGTAAATCTACTCTCGGAGCCAACCGATTCCCTGGTTAAGATTCGCGGGAAGGTAGACGCAAAGCTGCCGCTTTCCCAAGCCGAATGGACCCTGGTTGCCTACTACTGTCAGCAGGGTGCAGAGCTGTTCGCAAATACCGGCCAGACGGACATTTCCTTTGAATCTCTCGCCGCAATTCTTGAAGCTTTCCTTGCCGTTTATGGACTTGTATCCAAACAGAGAAAGAGGGGTCCGATGGCCCCTTATCTCCTCACCAATCTGCCCTCTGAAAGGCAAACTGCGGCGAAGCCTTCGGAAGATATTGCAGACGACGATGTACGACGGGCCGTGAACCGAACCATTCACGCGCTAAAGAACGCTGACAGCGAGACTCCGCGACCGATCCATACCGCTCGACTTCTCTACATGGTTCTTGACAACGAAAGGCTTCTAAACATCGAGAAGCTGAATGAAGCGCTGCGACCGTACTGGCCGATTCTCTGGCGCGTGTGCGCCCGTGGCCACTATCTCCGCCATGAAGAACCCCTACGGGATGGTGCATTTTGGGGTGCCGATTCTAGGTTGAGAAATCCTGGGCCATTGCCATCGTTTCAGGAAGGCGAATACCGTCTCGAATTTCACCGGGGGCCGGCGACGGAATTTTCCGTCTGGTTGTGTTTTCCCGGAAGGTTTGCTCTGCAATATCCGCTCTACGATTATCCACGGATCGCGGAGCTTCGGACGATACTGGAAGGGTTGGAACTGCGCGACACACTGATCTTCTGGGAAGGTCGCTATTTCCTCGCCTCCACGTGGCTCGACGAAGAGGAAAAGGTCGGCGTCGAGTTTCGCTCTCGGGACAATGGGATCCGCATCTTGTTTCGCCACGACGATTGGCGGGCAATTCAAAGTCTGTTTCGCCGTGGCTGGCAGGCGCCAGAAGTGGTCCGTCTTTGGAATGCGTTGGCGAGGGAGTATGGCGAGCTGTGAAAGGCGCGGTGCTTCGCACCGGCAGAAGTATGGACACGTCACCCCCAAGTTGGGAACTGGGGAGCGCGCGTTGGCGCTTCGATGTTTACGCCGGTTAACTTTCGCTGCATCAACAAAATCGGCGATTGGCTGAATGAGCGCGGTAGCGAACGATCAAGTTTGTTTGCGACAAAGCGCCGCCAATCGTCGATCAGGTAAACGCGTTGAAGCGCAAGAGCTTGCTGTGAACTAAGAATTGCACAGTTTAGTCGCAGCGGAATTAAGCGCAGTAGTGCAACAAGGCGGTTCGTCCAATGAGTAGTCCCCGCGTTCAAGCTAATCCCCAGTCCAGTTTGCCGTTCGGAGAAGAGGCGAAGCCGGGCTTCCGCACCAAGACCGCGGCCACGAGACTGACTCCCGAAGAACTAGGAGAGATAGAAGCTGCCGCCGAAAGCGCGGGACAGGCTCTCTCCGAGTGGCTGCGCGGGACCGCTCTGTGCGCTGCGCGACAGCGGCCCGCCGATCCCAGCGAACTGGTATTGGCAGAACTCTGGGCGGTGCGTTATGCGCTGCTGAATCTCTTCCATGCAGCCGCCGAGGCCACAGCGGAAAATAGACAATTGTTGCCCGATTCCGTCCTCAAAATCCGCGACCAAGCCGACGCGCGAAAGATTCAGCAGGCGCGCAAACTGCTTGATAACTTCTTCGCTCGCGAGGGCAAGGAAAGTGCTCGTATGCCATGAGTGCCATCCTTTTTCCAAAAAGCTTTTCGCTCTTGACGCCGTTGCTTTGGGTAGCCGCGATGTTCCTTTTGCTACTGGCTGTGCGGAGTGTGTTTCAGAGCCAGTCCTCACGCAAAGGGCGGGATAGGGAGACGATCGAATGGGGCCGACCTCGGCCAAGTTTGATCCAGAGATGGAGGACAAAAATAGGCAGAATCCGATTCAGACTGCGGAGATTTTCGCAGCGGCAGATGCCAGAGATGGCGCCGAAACCAGTTCCATCAGTGCACGCGAATGCTCCCGCCGATCCGCTGAAGAAGCCTATCCAGCCGATACTCGCGCTCTTCGGTTCGACCATCGGGGCGCCCGAGACCAAACCCAAAGAGGCGTTCGCTTGGCAGAAAACGAAGGGAATCGAATGAGAGACAAATTGCCAAGAACACCACTTCAGGCTTGAGGTACGCTCGGTATGCTCACGATCTCGAAACCGCTGTCAGCCAGCCAGGCGCAGACCTACCATGTGCGGGAGTTTGCCTCGCAGGAACAGAACTATTGGAGC
>JBAWBR010000008.1:0-37968 GCA_049589875.1 Terriglobales bacterium | reverse complement strand
GAATGGTGAATGCCCGGTAAATCTGCTCGAGGAGCACAACGCGCGCCAGCTCGTGCGGCAGCGTCATCTTCCCTAAAGACAGGTTCAGAGCCGCTTGGCGCCGCGCCTCATCGCTGAACCCGTCGCTCCCGCCAATGGCAAATAGCAGAGGGAGCGCCGCTACCTGCTCGCGATCAAGAAACGCGGCCAGCTCCTCGGAAGAAAATTGCTTTCCCCGCGAATCGAGAAGAACCAGCTCGTCTCGCCTCTTATCTTTACCGCGCTTGCCACCGCGCTCGCCGCGCGCCAGCGCCAGCACGGCCGCTTCATCCTTCAGCGCGAGACCTTCAATCTCCGCGTAGCGCGCAATCCGGTTCAAGTACTCGTCGGTCAGGCTCTGGATCGCCGTCTCTTTCGTTTTTCCGATCCACGCGACTTTGATCTTCACAGGTTTGAATTCACTGCTTTGGCTTCACGGATTTGAACTCAGCTTCACGCCTTCGTCTTTTTCGCGCTTTTGCGCGGAGCGGCAGTCTTGGCTTTAGTAACCCGCGTCTTCTTCGGCTTGGGCAGCAATTCCTCCGGCTCCATCCTCCGCGCCGACTTCCACAGCCGCTCCAGATCGTAGAACTGGCGCGCCTTTTCGGAGAAGACGTGGACAACGAAATCCACGTAATCGAGCAGCACCCACTCGGCCTGCTTGTAGCCTTCCTTATGAGTGGCGCGCAGGCCCATCGCTTCCAGTCGCTCCTCCACCGCGTCGGCGATGGCCTGAATCTGCCTCTGATTCGTCCCGCTGGCCATCACGAAATAGTCCGTGAATGCACCCGACCCCTGCTCCAGTTCGAGGATGGTCAGTTGTTCCGCTTGTTTTTCCTGACAGGCGAGAATCGCTTCGCTGATCTGATGTTTGAGGTCGTTTTTTGCAGCCATAGGTGAGTTGTTCGATTGTAACGTGGAGGGCGATCCGAAGTCAGAAGTAAAAAATCGGATTGAAAATGTCGGCGTTCGATGCTCGGCGGCTCGGGCAATAAATCGGTGGTGTCTCTGTACTTCAAGTACGACGACTTCTTCAATCTGACTTCTGCATTGACCTCTTACCTCTGACCTACGACTTGTAAAGTCCCATCTTCCGTATGTACTCCCCCACTCTCGGATCAACCCATCGTGTCAATGCTTTCCCCTGCGCGGCCGCTTCTCGAATCGCCGTCGCCGAAATATTCTGGTGTACTCCTTCAAGCAAATGGAGCCTCAATCCGGGCAGCACTAGGTCTCCCGTCGCCGGCTGCTTGTGAAACGGCTTTGTCACGGCCGCTGCGGGCCGTAACTCGTCCGGCAGCGCCTCCGCCACGTCACGCAGCGAATACCCCGGACGGCTCGCCACCACAAACTCGCATTCCGCCAGCAGCGCGCGCGCTTCCCGCCATTTCGCGATGTCGCGGAACGCGTCAATCCCAATCAGCAAAATCAGCCGGTCCGCTTTCTTGAGCGTAGCCTTCAGCCGCCGCACAGTATCAATTGTGTAATTCACGCCGAGTTCTGCTGGGAGTGGCTTCGCAGCTGCGCCTCGCGTAGCCGCCGCCCGCCCCTGTCCGACCTTCGCTCGCGGAACGAGAGCCGCCGGCTGCCCGTTGGAGCGCGTCTCCTCCGCCGACTCCAGCAGCGAAGGCACAAACCGCTTCTCGTCCTGCGTAGCCAGCGCCACCATCGCATAACGGTGCGCGAATGCCGTCACCGCATGCGTCTGCTTATGCGGAGGAACATTGGCCGTTACAAACAGCACCTGCCGCAACTCATAGCGATCCGCGGCCGCGCTCGCCAGGGAGATGTGTCCCTTGTGAATGGGATCGAAGCTGCCGCCAAAAAAACCAATATTCATAAGGAATGTCAGCCATGATACGGGAATTTAACCGCTCCTGGTTTCTTCGGTTCTCAACCAAGGTTGCAAGCGCTCCTTTCCCCACCCCGTCTTACGTGAACACAAACACGCGTTGAGGCGAGAAATACCAAGATCTCCCACGAACGAGGCGCAGGGTAACTTTCTTCGCATTACCTTCGACTTCTTAGCGCTTTAAAACTTCCTCCGACACTGGTACATTTTCGCGCAGGCACTTTTGAGGATTTTTCATGTCGTGGGTGGTCAAACTGGAAGACGATTTAGGGGAGCAAAGCGAGTGGGTCATTCTTAATGGAGTGATTCCGGGCGCGAGCGATCCCGATTATGTATTGCTAAGCGGCGTTGACCCGTTCGGCAAAACCGTGTTCAACCACCTGCAGATGGAAGCCTTTCTTAAGGAATGGGAGCGCGCTAAAGACCGCGTCCGCGACGAGCCGCAAAAAGAAGCCTGGGAGCGAGTCAAGGAGATGGCCGAGCACTGCCGCAAAGACCGCGACCTGTATCTCCGCTTCGTTGGCAACTAACGAAGTTTATTTGCGGCGCCTGCCTTGCTCAAGGCGCTGCCATCAGCGCGCCGGTAAATTCTCTTTCAAAAACTTCACCGCGTTCTCTCCCATGATCATGCGAATCTCTTTCTCGGAATAACCCGCATCCATCAAGGCCGCGGTAATCTCGACCAACCCGGTCGTGTCAAACGGCACAGTGACAGCGCCATCGAAATCCGATCCCAGCGCCACATGTTCCACTCCCACGCGGTCGGAGACGTAGCGCATCGCCTTCACAATCGACCGCGCGTCGCGTCCGCAGACGGCCTGATTCCAATATCCAATACCAATCAATCCGCCTTTCAGCGCGATCGCTTGTATCTGATCGTCCGAAAGATTGCGGTTGTTTTTGCACGTGCCTTTTACTCCGGTGTGCGACACCAGCACCGGCCGCGTAGCCATCTCCAGCACATCGTTGATCGTCTTCGGAGAGGCGTGCGCCAAGTCGATGATCATGTGCCGCGCCTCCATCTGCCGCACCCATTCCCGCCCTTTATCGGTCAATCCGATCCTATCGATCCCCGCCGCCGAGCCACCAATGTCGTTATCGAAAAAATGGGTGGGCGACATGATGCGATAGCCCGCAGCGTAGAGGATATCCAGATTTTCCAGTTTTCCGTCGAGCGCGTGCGCTCCTTCAATCGAGAGCAGTCCCGCGGTCATCCGCGGATCAGCTTGCCGCCGCGCCAGATAATTAGTGAGATCGCCGGCGCTCTCAATCAGTGCGAAGCCTCCCCGCGAGGCAATCGCCATATCGTGCAGCCGGCTCGCCTCATATACCGCGCGTTCGGTGAGGCTCTTCCAGCTTTTGAGCGGCCATCGTTCCATTACCGCCAGCCAAAAAATTTCGTCGCTTTTGTCGTCGTTGCGCGTCAGGTTGAGGCCGCGCGGCGTCTTCGTCGGCATCGAAAACACCTGCAAGGCCACATTGCCGTCGACCAACCTCGGAATATCCACTTGCCCATATCGCGAACGCTCCAGCAGATCTCTTCCCCACAAAAGCGAATCCGCATGCAGATCGATGATGGTCAGATCTTCATGCAATTCGCGCGCGCGATCTGAGACCAACCTCCCATATGGCGGCTTGGTCACCACCTTATTCTCGCGTTCGTCGATCAGCCGCGGCCCCTTGGAAAAGAACACTCCCACCAGGCACAGAAGCACGAGAACGACAGGAACCAGCTTGCGCCCCACCCCCCCTTGTCCGATGAAGTCCACTATTTCGATAGCCCTCCCAGCGCCTCACGAAACAGCGCCTCAAAGTTTTTCGTCCCGCCATCGCCCGCCTTGGACGCGGCGAGCAGCGCCTTTTCCGCCGCTGCCCGCTGATATCCCAGATTCACCAGCGCCGAAATCACATCTTCCTCCACGGGACTGGTTTGTGGTGCATTCGCGCCCTCCGCCGGCGTAGCGGCCGGAAGTTTGTCGCGCAGCTCGAGCACCATTCGCTCAGCCGTCTTCCTTCCTATACCTGGGATGCGCGTCAGCCGCCCAACATCGCCCCCACGAATTGCCGCAATCATTTCCTCGGCCGGCATGCCGCTCAAAATCGTGATCGCGAGTTTCGGGCCAATCCCGCTCACAGTCAGCAGTTTTTCAAAAAGCTGTTTTTCCCCGAGTCGCAGAAATCCATACAGACTGAGCGCATCCTCCCGCACATGCGTATGGATGTGCAGCGACACCTCACTCCCAGCCGCCGGCATCTCCGCAAACGTCGGCACACTGATCGTCACGTCGTAGCCGACGCCGTGCGTCTCAACGATCGCCTGATTCGGATGCTTGACTAACAACGTCCCGCGGAGATGCGCAATCATCGCGGGTAGTGTAACGCAGCCCCGGCAGTTGACAATCACGATTCGTGATTCCCAGCGAGGAGTTAATCAGGGACGCCTTTTGGCCCGGTCATAAAACGACCGCAGCGTCCAGATCGTTGATATTGCCGGGAGCGAACGGCCATTGCCCTCAACTCGTTACTTCCACCAGCGTGCTCCAGGGTAATGGGGTAACCACGTGAGGCACGGGGCTCTTCCACAGGGCGGGCTAGCCCACGCTGCCGTTCTCCCCGTTATGCCAGGTCGAAGAGTAAGACTTCAGCGTCCTTTGTTCCTTTGATGGTCAGCACTTTCTCGTCGCTGATAGCGGCGCCGTCGCCTTGCTGTAAAGTCTGTCCGTTCAATTGAACCTCGCCCTTCGCCACTTGCAGCCAGGCGTGGCGCTTCGCGTCCAGCGCATGCCGCACTTCTTCTCCGGGCGAAAGCAGCGTCACGAACAGCTTCGCATCCTGATTGATCTTTACCGAGCCGTCCGCCCCGCCGGGCGAAGCGATCAGCCGCAGCCGCCCGCGCTTCTCCGCTTCCGGAAAGCTCTTCTGCTCGTAGCCCGGCTCATGGCCTGGCTTGTCGGGCATGATCCAAATCTGCAGCAGATGCACCTTATCCGTCGGCGACGGATTGTACTCGCTATGCCGAATGCCGCGCCCCGCGGTCATGCGCTGGCCGTCTCCGGGCAAAATCACCGAGCCGGTGCCGAGGCTGTCTTTGTGCTCAAGCTGGCCGGACAGCACATAGGTGATGATCTCCATATCGCGATGCGGATGCGTGGGAAAGCCGCTGTTGGGGGCTACCCAATCCTCATTGATGACGCGCAGGGAGCGGAAGCCCATCCACTTTTCGTCCCAATAGTCGTTGAAGCTGAAAGTGTGATGCGTCTTTAACCAGCCGTGGTCGCCGCCGCCGCGTTCCGCGCTTTTTCGAATAGTCAGCATGTCGTGCCTCCCCGATTGCGGTCTGAGGTATGAGATCAGATTGCAAGAAGAAAGGCCCGCGTTCGACGATTTCCCCTCTGCAATCCGACCTCGGACCTCACACCTCAAGTTAGTAGATTACTAATCGTTATAACGACTATTGATTGGATGCGGAGGAGAACTTAAGGATTCAGGGGCGCGGCGGGCTGGGTCGTCAGTCGCTGGTTGCCGCTCGTTCGGGGTTTCTTGCAGATTGCGCTGGGCCGCGCTGCGCGCGGACGCAAGCCCACGAGCGACCCAACGATTGCCAAGCGGCAGCCTAGTCTTTTTTCTGTTTCTTCGGCGACGACTCAGCCTTGGGCTTCTCTTCCTTCTTTGTTTCTTTGGTTGTGTCTTTCGAATCTTTGCCTGCGTTGGAGGAGTCTTTCGAGGTGCTATCGCCGTCGGAGGAGGCCGATCCTGACGCCGAACCTGACGAGCCCTTCTTGGCGTAGTCGGTCACGTACCAGCCCGTGCCCTTGAACTGCACCGCCGGAGCCGAGACCATTTGCTCGATTGGACCTCCGCACTCGGGGCACTTCTTCACCATCTTGTCAGAGAACTTCTGAATCTTCTCAAAGCGGTGTTTGCACTTCTTGCATTGGTATTCGTAAAGAGGCATGTGTGAAGAGATTCTAGAGGCCAAGATTCACCGGCGTCAATTTAGCAAAGGTTCGCACGCTCGTGGTAAGTCCTCGGGCGGGTCTACCTGCGTCTTAATTGAAGAAGAAAAGCATGCAACCGCAGGGTACACGGGGTCGCACGGAGGAACCTCCTGGCGGGGTGACTTCTTTACCTGTTCAACAGATCCACCGGCTCGCGCACATCGACTACGCGAAAATACTTTGCCATCGCCGGGTACTTCTTCGCGACTTCTTCATACATGGCATAGGCCACGTTGCGATAGGACGCGTGCCCGGCCGGCGTGGTGCGAAGTTCGGAGATGTAGACCGCCTCGGCGAAATCCATCTTGAAGAGCGTGCGCTTGCGAAAGGCGAGCGGAATGGCGTATTCCGCGTTCTGCTGCGCCTCTTCGCTTTCCGAAGCGGCCAATTTTTGGACCGCAGCCGCGGCGCGCGCCATTGCTGTTTGGTATACGGAGCCGATGGCAGCCTTCCCCACTTCCGGCGGCGTGTCGTATCCGTGCGCGGTGGTGAACTCCTGAATGATTTGCACGCAGCGCCGATGCCGGTGCATGTCACGAAAGCCGCCAATATCCATGAGGATGTCGAAGCGAAATTGTTGCCCGGCGGAAAATGCGCGGGGCAACTCATCATGCTTGCCGCGATGTTTCAGACCAAGATCGATGATTTCGCGCCGCCGCGCATCGCCCGCGGCCTCCACAGCTCGCCGAATCTGCCGGTAGGAATAATGACAATTTGCATAGAGCAGAGTAGTTGCCAGTTCAATCTCAAGCGGTTCGGAATCGAGCAGATCGACCACCGGCGCGGGCTCAATCGGCGCACCCTGCATTAACTCCGTGGCTGCGTGGCGTAGCTCGCGGCGGGATTCGATCTCATAGATATTAGGATCGGCATATTTCACCAGAGTGGGTGCGACGCGCACCTCGCGCAGCAGCTCGCTTTCGGCGCGTGCAGCCAAGTCGGGGGAAACGCGGCGAATCTCTTCCACCAGCGCACGGAGGCCATCCTCATTCACGTTGTATGCCGGAGAAATGGCTGCGCGCTTTAGGAGCGCGCCCAGCGTGCGGACCTCGCGATGCGGCTGTGAGAGCAGGTGCGCGACCTGCGTTTCCAGGGTGCGCGCATTGACGATCTCTCCCAGAGAAGTGTTGGTGGCGAGGGGCAGCAAATAGCGCGATACATCGAACGCCCGGGCTCGCAAGGTTCGCTCGTAGGCCTCTACCTTCATTTCCGCGGGACGGGGCGTGATGCCGGCCAGGTATTCGAATGTGCTTTGCGAAACTTTTTCATAAGCCGCGAATAGCAATTCGATGGTCTCGCGATAAAGCGCCGCCGAAGGCGCGTCCGCGAATTGGGGCGTGTAGTACCCGCTCTTTTTGAAGTCCTGATAGCGGGTGGAGCGCTCCTGGCCGTCCCAGCGCTGCTCGTCAGCGACGACAATGGCGGCGAGAATCGACAGTTTTTCAATGGCGAGCGCGATGTGCGCGAGATCGGCAATCGAGCGGTGCCCGTACTGAAAATAAAATGTGTTGAGAAACTTCTCCGCTTTTTGCGACGTGATCTCGCGCAAGGACTCTTTCATGGAAAGCGCCGAGCGGGAATATTTGGCCATGGCATAGGCCTGAATTTCGGGCTCAGCGCCATAAACGGCGAAGACCTCCACCGTTGGTTCGTTGGCAGAAGTGGAGACATGCTGCGAAGTCATGGGCTCGGCGGAAATCACTTCAGACATGGGAGTGAAGGAATCTTAATCGTCTGGCCGCGAGTGCGCAATCGTAAGAAAGGCGCCAGCCTTCGGTAGCGTTCGTTAGGGCGCAATCGCGTCGAGATAGCGGCCCAGCATTTCTTTTCCGTCCCCCTGAAAATCGAGGAACATGATGCCGTTGCCATAATCGGGATGGCGGGTGACGACCAGCCCGCGCATGTTGATCGCTGCGCCATCGAGCCAGAGCGTGGTGTTCAGGTAAGTGCCGATCGTAAGGGCGTTGACCAGCTCCACGTAGCAGCCGCCGCAGCTAAGATCGGTGGTTTCCATGCGAAGCGGCGTGAGGTTGCCGTCTTCTTGCAGCTCGATGGGCACGTGAGCCGGATAGCGCGGGTACTGACGCCGCTCAATGGGCGGGGCGGCTGCGCCGGAAGACTCGTGTTTAGATGATTCCGTCAAGACTGGCTCCGCTCCGATGGCCGCACTTGAAGCTTAGGTTTCGAAAAGCGACCGAAGCTCCGAGCAACTCTCCGCTCGTTCTCCCGTTGAGTCTCCGAACGACTCTCAGGTCGATGATGCGATCAATACCGGTCGCAATTCGATGTCTCCGACCTCGTTTAATTATCGGCAACAACCGGGACTGAGGTTAAGGATGAACGTCACAAGGCTGCGTTCGAAAGGACACAATCGCCATTACGTAAGGATTACTTCCCGGCATGCTAGAATTTCCCCAGTTTCTCATTTCCAGAACTCGAACCGACCGTCCTAGCCAAGGATTTGACCGCGCTTACCCGCGCGCGACGCCAGATCCCGGTGAAGGCGAGCCCAGGCAGGATCTGCTTACGGAAGCTAACTTGATCGAACTTGCACCTTCGATATTGTCGGCGGATTTCGCTCATCTGGCGGATCAAATCGAGCTGGCTGTGGCGGGTGGCGGCAGCGTCATCCATGTCGATGTGATGGATGGGCACTTTGTGCCCAATATTACGATTGGTTCTCCGGTGGTGAAATCGCTGCGCAAGGCAACCCGGCTGCCGCTTGATTGCCATCTGATGATAGAGAATCCCGATCAGTACATTGGAGATTTTGCCGAAGCTGGAGCGGACTGGATTTCCGTCCATCAGGAAGTGTGCCGTCACCTGGACCGGACGCTGCACCTGATCAAGAGTTGCAAGTGCCGGGCGGGCGTGGTGATTAATCCCGCGACTCCGGTGGATACGCTGAGTGAAGTGCTCAGCGTGGTGGATTATGTGCTCGTAATGAGCGTCAACCCTGGTTTCGGCGGACAAAAATTCATTCCGGGGACCATTCACAAGATTCGCAAACTGGCGGAGATTCGCGCCAGCCGGGGCTATTCATATCGGATCGAGGTGGATGGCGGAATCGGGCTGGATACGGTGGGCGAAGTGGTGCGAGCCGGTGCTGAAGTTCTGGTCGCGGGCAATGCGGTTTTCGGCAAAGGAGACGCCACGGCAAATGCCGCTGCATTACTCGAAGCCGCGCGAAACGCAAGTTTACAGAATGTGTAAGGCGGCGAGCATTTGAAATTTTGCAATTTACCGATTACGAAATTACAGATTCCTTTTCTGCCGCGTGACAAAGAGTTCAGGTCTATTGAGGTTCTTATGCAACAGAGATTGATTCTTATATTGGCAGTGGCCGCGCTGGCATTGTCATTGGGCTGCACCAATAAAAAAGCGACGAACCCGCTGGCCAACGTCGGTTCCAAGCAACCGGATAAGGTGTTGTACGACCGCGCAATGGACGCGATGAAGCACAGCCGCTTCGACGTTGCTCGCATGACTCTGCAGACCCTCATCAACACCTATCCGGATTCCGAGTACATTGCGCATGCCAAGCTCGCGGTGGCGGATTCCTGGTACGCCGAAGGCGGCACCACCGCATTACAGCAGGCTGAGATCGAGTACAAGGATTTCAAGACCTTCTTCCCCAACATGCCGGAGGCGGCGGAAGCTCAGCTCAAGGTGGCCAACATTCACTATCAGGAAATGGAAAAACCCGACCGCGACTTCACGCACGCGGTGCGAGCTGAAGAAGAGTATCGGGCATTGATTCAGGAATATCCGGATAGCAAACTTGTTCCGCAAGCCAGGCAGCGCCTGCGCGAAGTACAGGAGGTGCTGGCGGAAAGAGAGTTCGAAATCGGACGGTTTTATTATTTGCGGCAGGTATATCCCGCGTCGATTGCGCGTCTGAAGACGCTGGTCGACCGCTATCCTCTTTATAGCGGCGCCGATGAGGCGCTCTTCCTTCTCGGCAAGACGTACGAAGCCGAAATCGAGATGGTTCGAAAGAACCCCCGCGGTAGCGAAGTGGCCAAGAGCAACATGATCGACGAACTGACCAAGGATGCCGCCGACACCTATGCGCGTATTATCACGCGCTATCCTGCCATGGAGAGAGCGGTGGACGCCAAGGCGCGCCTCGAAGCTTTGCATCAGCCCGTACCGCGTCCCACGCGCAGGGCTCTCCAGGAAAATGAGAAGGAGATTGCCAGCCGCCAGCAGAGTGGCTTGATGGCAAAGAGCCTCGGCACCTTCCAGAAGGGACCTGACGTGAGTAAGGCGGCGCATCATGGCGATCCCACGATGGTCGATCCCGAGCCCATGACGGCAACCAAAGTTGTACGGGATCTGGCGATGGCCGCGGGCGGCAGTTCGGGCGGAAGTGGCAAGCTCGCGGCGACAACCATTAATGGCAAAGTCGCCCCCAATGAGGAGGCTCCGCGCTCCGACAATCCCACGCCGGCTGGCGATACGACGCCGCCCGCGGATCAAACTCCGGGAACATCCGCATCGATCACATCTGTCGCGTCAGGGGATGCCAAGCCAGTTGCCGCCGATCCGAACGAACTCAAGCCTAATGTGGAGGCTGATCCCAATGCCCTGCCTCCGCTGCAGCAGAGCAACCAGATGGACAACTCAGCCCCTGCTGCCGCAGGAGAAAGCTCAAGCTCCAGTTCGACCAGCGCGTCACAGAAAGAGGAAATGGCCGATATTTCCTCCAGCAAGAAGAAAAAGAAAAAGGGCGTACACAAGCTCAACCCGTTCTGATAGTTGCCCGGCCGCTTCAGAACTTTGATCTCTGCCTTCGGCAGCTTGCCTGATCATCTCTGGCAAAAGCCGACGCAGCCACAAAGCAATCTTCATTACCCTTCCGGGGGCCTCAGGTGACTTTGGTAACGGGCACGCTCGTAACCCTCGAACTCCTTAGGAATCGTTGACTTGACTTTCTAGACAGGGTAACTTCGCGGTATCCCTCCATTCGGGGAAGGACCACGCTTGGCGCGAAAAATATTGCTGGCCGACGATAGTGTGACTGCCCAGAATATGGGCCGGAAGATCCTTGTCGATGCGGGGTATGAAGTCATTACGGTCAACAACGGGTCGGCCGCCCTTAAGCGGGTCAATGAGTCGAAGCCAGACCTCATTATTTTGGACGTCTACATGCCCGGCTACAGCGGGCTGGAAGTTTGCGAACGCCTGAAAGAGGCTCCAGCCACAACCTATATTCCGGTCCTGCTCACGGTTGGCAAGCTGGAGCCGTTCAAACCGGATGAAGCGCGCCGGGCCCGCGCCGATGCCCACATAATCAAGCCTTTTGAAGCCAGCGAATTATTGACAGCGGTTGCCCGTCTGGAAGACCGCATGGTTCCATTGGCGGATGAAGCGCATCAGACTCCAAAGGCGGCGGGGGGAAACGGGTCCGCGAAAAGGGCGGCCGGTGTAAGTACCGATGAGACTCATCATCCGCGTAGCGCGCAGAAGAAAAAACAGGCGGAGGACGAGACGATCGACCCCGCGACGACCTTCCAGGACTTCCGTAAGACGGCATCTCAGCCCATGAGCCACGGGGTTTCAACCCACGGCGCGCCGGAAGTCGAGGTGCCCGAAACCGATCCTGAAATTCCACGCGACATTACGCCAGATGAGTTGGACGCGCTGACCGCGGTTGCAGCACAGCTCGGGAATCTTGGCGCCGGTGAGTCATTGCCCGCCCCCAGTTCCACTTCGCAGCCGAAGAAGAGAAGTCAGGCAGAAGAGTTCGGTTGTGACGACGCTGCCAATGCGGCGCATTTCACCCAGCAACACGGGGCGATTGATCGGCACGACGAACCCTTCTTTGCGGCGGCATCCAGTGCAGCGCCGGTGGAAAATTTCGATCCAGGCACACCCGGCATAACCCCAGCCAGCGGCATAACGGCAAACTTGAATCCATATCTGCGAAAGACCTTCGAGCGCAGTCTTGAAGAATTCACCGCCGCAACGCCGAAGGCTCCGGAGGATGGAAGCGGCGAGATAAAGCCGCAATCGGTTGACGAAGAGTTCGCGCATAGGAATTTCGTGGAGCACACACCTTTTGCGCCTCCCGTCGGCGCCCACGAATTGGCTTCAACCGACGCCCCGCCGAGCGAAGAAGAATTGGCGCAGGCGCTGCGCCTGCTCACTCCCGCAGCCGCCCAGGAGGACACTTCGCCTCCGCAGCCAGCCACGGCGGCCCACTTCTTCGCGGAAGGAGCAACCGCCAGTCCATTTTTCTCCAGTCCGGTTTCGCTCACTCCGCCATCCTCTAATTTAGCTTCCTCGCACCAGTATTCTTCGCATAGGTCTTGCGCGCTACGTTGGATGGCGGAGACGGTTGCATTGACTCCGGAAGAAGCATCTTTGTCGCTGGAAGCTGAAATGTTCGGGTCTCATACCAGCGCGCCGGTTGGCCCCCCGGAACCTATCGCGGCTGCGCTGGAAGAGCGAGCGGCCGAGCCAGCGTCAGCGTCGATAACCGCAGCGCAAAGTGAGGCACCAACAGAGGCGGAGGCCATTGCGGACCAAGGTTCCCCGTCCGCGCCCTACTACTCGACAGTGCCGGAGCCGGTCCCGAGTTCTGCGCTTTTTACAGCTGTGCCTGTGAATACCGCAGCGGATCAAGTGCTGCCGGAAGGGAAGCAGCCGGAAAGCCGTCTGCAGGAAAATCAGCCTCAGGAAAATCAGCCGCAGGCGAGCTATCAACAGCCAAGCCAACGGCAGAACTTCGCTCCTCTCGAACCGATGGAGACAGAAACGGCCGCTGCCGTTTCCGCCGTCGCCGAAAAATCGATTCCGAGCGCAGTGGAAGCCTGGATCTCTCAGCCGGGCGCAGCGGCCGAATTAACGAACCAGGCCGATCCAACCGGCTCGCCGAAAGCGATGGCCGCCGCCGCAGCAGCCGAATCTGCACCGCCCGACCCAAGCGCAATCGCCAGCATAGTAGAGAGCGTGCTTGCCGACCTTCGTCCCAGAATCCTCGAAGAGATCACCAGAAAACTTTCGGAGAAGTAGCGCCGGAGCAGACCTCTACTCTGCGCCTTCAGCTTTTAGTCCTCTGCTTTCCACCATTTTTTATTTTCGAACTCCATGCGACTTCTCGCCGCCCCATGGTTAGACCGGCCGCTGATCTTTGCAGGCAATTCAGTCTCTTGGTCACGTTACGCGGAACGCAAAACCTGCGATTTCCGGCGGTTTTAAGGGGGTATCTTTCTGGAAACCGCATAAAATCTGCACAAAATGCTAGTTTTCCACAGCGGAGTGAGTTAATATGCGGTCGAAATCAGCATTTACGTTAGTTCCCGAGGAGGAATTCATGGCTAGTGGTATGACCAAAACTCAACTGACCCGTCACCTCGCCGAGAAAATCGGCACCAACAACAAAACGGCCGCGACATTTCTGGAGCACCTGGCCGACACCGCAATCAAAGAGACGAAGAAGAACGGCGTATTCGTTGTGCCCGGACTCGGACGCCTCGTGAAGGCGCACCGCAAGGCGCGCATGGGCCGCAATCCCCAGACCGGCGAACCGATTCAGATTAAGGCGAAGACGGTTGTGAAATTCCGCGTGGCCAAAGCCGCAAAAGACTCAATCGCCCCCAAGAAGTAGTGCAGTATGTGGCGTGGACACTCTGTCTGCGAAAAACAGCAGGATAAAAAATGCCGGCGTTCAAGCGCCGGCATTTTATCGTTTGAGTTATGTTCACAAGGATTGATAAACCTGTCGGCTTATTCGCACTTCAGTCGCAGTAGCTCCGCCTGCACGCGTCCGTTCTCGATCGCCAACCTTCCCACGCTTACCGGCAACGTGAATCGCCGTGGGCCGGCGCTCCCCGGATTGAAATAAATCACGCCATTCTTTTCTTCCATCTTCGGCTGATGGCTGTGTCCGTACACAACCACGCGAATCCCTGCCGCTTCTGGCTTTAAATCGAGCCGGCTCAAATCGTGCAGCATGTAGATCGCTACGCCGCCCACTTCCACCATCTCAGTCTCCGGCAGTTGGCGCGCCCAAGGCTCTGTGTCAACATTTCCGCGAATGGCCGTCACCGGCGCAATTCGCGCGAGCGCCGTAAGTATGTCCGGATCGCCAATATCCCCGGCATGCAAAATGTGATCGGAACCGCGAAGCGCGTCGCTCGCCTCGGGTCGAAGCAAACCATGCGTATCCGATATGACGCCGACAATCATCGACAGGTCTTCAGTGAGGTCTTCGTGACAGGTCTTCCATGATAGCTTCAGTCGTTATTGTTATCGGGGCAAGAGCCATTCATCACAAGCCATTCATCACAATTACACCGTGGAATCCTCACAGACCAAGTCCACTTGGCTCCAGCTATACTTCCTGCAATGGTCTCTGCGCTGTCTGATCCCTTCCAGCCCGACCTGTTCGACCCGCTGCGCCGCTTCTGGGGATACCATGAATTTCGCCCCAAGCAGGAGAGCATCATTCGCAGCCTGCTCGCCGGCCATGATGCCTGCGCGGTGATGCCTACTGGCGGAGGCAAGTCGCTCTGTTACCAGCTTCCCGCGGTGGTTTCAGGCAAGACGACCGTCGTCGTCTCTCCGCTGATCGCGCTCATGCAGGACCAGGCGGCGGCGCTTGCGCAAATGGGCATTCCAGCGGCCGCGATTAACAGTTTTCAAACCTCATCCGAGCGCAATCAGGTGATGCTCAAAGCGCGCAAAGGCGAGTATCGCCTGCTCTATCTGTCTCCCGAGCGCCTCGCCGCTGATAGCACCTATGAGTGGCTCGGCAACGTGCCTGTCGGGTTCTTTGCCGTCGATGAAGCGCACTGTATTTCTGAATGGGGACACGAATTCCGCCCCGACTACCGCCAACTCAGCCGCCTGCGCACACGCTTTCCCGCGATTCCCATTGCCGCCTTCACGGCAAGCGCGACGCGACAAGTGCGGCACGACATTCTTAAACAGCTCCAGATGCGCGATCCCGATCTCTACATCGCCAGCTTCCACCGCAAAAATCTCAACTACATCGTGCACGAAAGCGATCCGCTTACGCAGCTTGAATTGCTGGCCGAAGCCCTGCGTTATTACGACGAGGGCAACATCATTGTCTATGCACCCACGATTCGGCGCGTCGAGGAAACGGTTGAATATCTCGAAGAAGCCGGCATCCCAGCCATTCCTTACCACGCAAAAATGGAAAACTCGATGCGCCGCCAGAACCAGGAACGCTGGATGTCCGATGAGGTTCGCGTGCTGGTCGGAACCATCGCGTTCGGCCTGGGCATTAACAAGCCTTCCGTGCGCGCCGTGATTCATCTATCGCTGCCGAAATCGATGGAGCAGTATTACCAGGAAGCCGGCCGTGCCGGCCGCGACGGGCTTCCCGCCGATTGCATTCTACTTTGGCAGAAGCGCGACCATGTGCTGCTCGAATATTTTATCGGGAAGATCGAGGATGAGGCCGAGCGCGAACGTTCATGGGAGCGCAAGCGCGTCATCAGCCGCTTCGCCGATTCAGGCAGCTGCCGCCATCGCCAGATTTGCGTGCACTTCGGCGAAACCCCCAAATGGGATCGCTGCGGCGCTTGCGACAATTGTTCTGGCAAGCCGGATTGGCTGCAGGATCGTCCCAGCAAAGCGCCAGGGGTCCAGGTTGGCGGCCGGTCTTTGGGCGCTAACATGGGGGGATCGCGGCGAAAGAAGACTACCCGCTTTTCGCCTCAAGAAGATTTTCTTCGCCCCGACGCCGCGTCCCCGGCGCGCGATTTCGATCCCGCGCTCGCCGACTACCTTCGCGAGTGGCGGCGCTCGCTCGCTCGCGAAAATAAGACTCCCGCTTACGTCATTCTGCATGACAGCACGCTCGAAGAGTTGTGCCGCCGGCGTCCCAAGTCGCTTGCGCAGCTCATGAAGGTGGCAGGAATTGGCGAGCGCAAGGCCGAGGTTTATGGAGCGGAAATTCTTCAGGCGTTGCAAAATTTTGAAGCGGGAGCGCGCGCCGCACCTATGGCTCCCAAAGAATCCACTCCCGGCGGGGAAACGCTGCGTTTTTTGCGAGAAGGCCGCACATTCGAGGAAATCGCCCGCATGCGTGCGCGACAGCTTTCAACCATCGCCAGCACAGTCGCGAGTCTGATTGAGACCGGACACATCAAGCTCGATCCCAAATGGATTTCGCCGGGCGCGCAGCCGCTGATTGAGGGGGAGTGCCTGAAGCGGACAGCAACGCGAAACCAGGCTGGAGATTTGAAGCAGCGTGGGAACAAGAAGCAAACAGAAGCGGGGGAGCAGTCCGAAGATCGCGCTTCCGACCTCCGTCTGCGAGACATCAAAGACGCACTGCCGCCATACATTAGCTTCAACGATATCCGGCTGGTGATAGCCAGTTTGCGCGCGGAGAATAAGCTGGCCGCAAGAACAGAATAGAAAACTGCATAGAGCGTCCCCGGTCGCTGGCGGTGTGGCGGGGCCTACTCGTACCGCAAACTTTCCACCGGATCAAGCTGTGCGGCGCGCGTGGCCGGAATGGTCCCAAAGATAACTCCGACCAGCGACGAAACGGCGATCGCAATCAGCGCCGACAATCCAGAGATTGGAATGCGATATTCGGTGAGGAACCGTACGGAAAAGGGAAGGGCAAGCCCGACAATGATGCCAGCCACGCCGCCAATCAGCGAAATCAAAATTGCCTCAGATAGAAACTGAAAGCGGATTTCGCGGTTGGTTGCGCCCATGGCTTTGCGAATTCCAATTTCGCGTATTCGCGCGCTCACCGTGGCCAGCATGATGTTCATAATCCCTATGCCGCTTACAAGCAGCACCACCAGCGAAACGGCAAGAAGAACGGCGGTCAGCGTATTGGCAGTCTTATCGGCGACCGAAAGCAACTGGGTAAGGTTGGAGACTTTATAAACCGATTCGGGACGATGCCGCATTTGCAGCAGCCGCTGAATCTGCGCCGTGATGGGAATAACCAGCGCCGGATCGGCAGCGGAAAAATAAATCTGCCGCACATTCGGCGTTGACCGGAAAAAGCGGATCACCGAGTAAGGAATCAGCATGGTGTAGTCGGTCACTTCCGACTGTCCGAATGTATCTACGCGCTCGCGAAATGTGCCAATGATCGTGAACGGCAGGCCGGTAAGCTTGATCGTCTTCCCCAGCGCGCCCTGCGGCGAACCGTAAAACTCTTTGGCGTATTTCTCGGTGACGACGCCGACTTTATTGTGCTGCTGCGAATCTTCGGCGTCGAAGAACCGGCCCGCAAGAACGATCAGATTACGCACCTCCGCATAGCCGGGATCCACGCCCAGCACCTGCAGATCGCGTTCTTTTCCGTTGCCCACCGAAACGTGCTCGAACATGGGCACGACGGGCGACGCAGCTGTGATGCCCGGAATCTGCTCCTCAATGGCGTGCATATCGTCGATGGTGAGTTCGTCGGCGCTGGTCGTGCTGATATTTTCGCCCTGTTGATATTCGGCCTCGATCATGTTGGCGCCGATGCCCTGGATCAGGTTGAGAACGTATTGCTTGCCAGTGAGGCCGATCGTAGTCACCAGGATCAGCGAAGCGGTGCCGATCATCATGCCGAGCGCAGTGAGCAGGAAGCGCACTTTATTGGTCCGAAAAGTGTCGAAGGCAAATCCGACAATTTCGCTGAGCACGAACTTGGGCCGTGCGTTTACCGCGGTCGAAATGTCGGTGGTGGTTGGCAAAGGCAGTCTTTTAGATGCTAACTGCGGGCTTGGGACTCGAGCAACCCGCCTTGGTAGCAAGGTGTGCACCGCCCCGCCATGCCGAGCAGGCGTAAGCGGCGAGCACGACGAAAATCGGATCGATGGGCCGCAGGTAGTAAGTTTCGGGGTGAGAAAAATAATATGCCGCGGGAAAGAGTGCGAGCACAATGAAGAAACGAATCGCCAGCGATTGGTCGATTCGAAATGCGCGCCACAGGCCGATCAGAGCCAGCAGCGAAGTTGTCGTCTGCACGAAAATGTTGGGCGGATCGAGCGGCTCCTCTTTGAGATACTCGGGCGAAAAACTCCAATAGCCTGTCCAAGTGTAGATGGCGCGGCGCAGGGTCATGCACGCGTACCAGCGCGGATGGGAGTGAATGTAAGCCGTTGCCTGCTGGCGCTTGTGTTCCATATAAGCGATTTCGCCGTCGCGCTCATACTCGGCCTGCTCAGCGGCGTTGTGATTGGGATGCAAATCGCGATTCACCCAGGAGCGCGAGTAGCCGTTGTTGCCAATATAGAGTTCCAATCCATAACCGCTGCGGATGGGAATGAATTTGTGGAAGAGAGCGTAGTCGCGCAGAATCCAGGGCCCGATCACAGCAAGAGCGGCCAAGGCGGCGAGCGCGGCCGGAGCAAGCCAGGAGCGGTGTTTGCGCCAGCGCTGAAAACAAGTCCAAAGCCCGAGCAAGGGAACAACCGAGAGCACCACGGGCTCAGTCAGCGCGGTCACGCCGCCAAGCAGGCCGAAGCCCAGCCAATGAGAGAGATTGTTGGAGTCTTCGAGTTCGATCGCGAGCAAGAATAACCAGCAAAGCAGAAGTGCGACCAGACAGGTGGACCAAGCCCAATCGGCTCCGTAATAGACACCGTAGGGAAAAAATGCCCAGCCCCAGCCAGCCCACAGGCCTGCGCGATCGCCAAATAATTTTCTGGCGACAAGAAAAATCGGAATGCAGGTCAGCGCGGAGAAAACACTGTTCAGCGCCAGCGCAGCTACGATGGAAGTTACGGTGTAAACGCCGAATACCTTGAAAATGCCGGCGAGAATATAGGGGTAGACCGGAGGTAAGAGAGCCGAAAGTCCAGTGTTGGCGAGAGGATTGCCGAAGCCCTTGCCCTGCGCGATGGATCGCCCGATCCGTCCAAATGCCCAATGCTCGAGCACAAACGGATCAAGCCAATCGCGATAAACGAACGGAATGACGGCCCATCGCACGACCAGCGCGGTGATAACCATGGGCACATACGACGGCCAGCGCCGCGATTTCACGTTATCCGGAACTGGCTGCTTTTCACCTTGCAATGGCATTCTCTCCCACGCGGCAAACCAGCACGCTTGGATTCTGATATGGGCAGATCAGCCCCGCAACTCCGGGGCGCGCGAGCACAACCCAGTTCACACCGAATTGCTGGTTGAGCCGTTCAAGATCGGCAGCCTGGAAATTGCGCCATCCTTCAGTCGCGGTAACTTCCCGCAGCCAGCGCGGCGCAAGCAATGGAACGCGCGCAGCCATTCCGCCATCTTTCGTTATGTCCGCAAGGGCACTGCGCTCGGCGAGAGCGCGAAAGCCATGAAAATCTTCTCCCGGTAATTGCATGTAATGCGGATCGAGCGCAAACAGGCTATCACTTGGAGTATTCTCGCGAATCCAGGTGAACGCTTTCAGCCAGTCGTTTTCAGGAACTCGGCCTGGAAGCTCAAGATGCGAACTCGCGGGGTAGAGCTGCCGTTGCGCATAGAACATACCCAACCCAAGCGGCACAAAAAGAAGCGCCCAGCGATAGATGTGCCGCCCGAGAATGTATTGCCCCAGCAATCCGCCGGCAATCAAGAAAAACTGGAGATAGACGAGCTGCAAATAGCGCATCGGTTCGAATGGGCGAAGGCGTTCCAGTTGCGGCGGCAACATCGCGATCAGGCCCACGACCATTTGAAAAACAGCGAAGTAAACAAGGCGAGTCGCAAAGCGCTCGAGTGCCGCGGATCCGCTCCGCTTCGCGACCGCCCGAAACGCCCACAGCAGCGCGACAGGAGCGAATACGCCCAGCCATTCATACCAAGCCCACCGGCCCAGATAGTAGAAGCTTCGAGAGGACGCTGCACAGCGCCACGCCTCAGATGTGGGCGCGAATATCCAACCCAGGGGCAGCCAACTTGGCAGCAGCACGAGCGCCGCTGCGTGGGCACTTGAAATTCGCTCCTCACTACTTTGCCAGCCGAGAAACAGACAGAATGAAATCCCGAAGCTCGCCATGATGGCATGAATGGCGAAAGCAAAGGCCAGCAGCGCGCCTGCGATTAAGAAGCGTTTATCGAGCGTGGCCACAATCGCACACACAATCGCCGCTGTCGCCAGATTGCGCGGATGGAGATACTGATCGGCTAAATTGATCGCTGTGCCGGCGACTGGGATCGATAGCAGCAGCGCAACCAGCGTGACCGCAGCCCATTGCGCGTGTGCATCGGCAAAACACCGCCGCGCAATCTGCCAACAGCCCCAAAGGATCAGGTAAATCGATGCCACTTGCCACAGCAGCACGGCCCAATTCAGGGGAAGGTGAGTCAGGCGGATTGAGGCAGCGATTAATTTGTCGAAGCTCGTGGCCTGAAACTGCAAACGAAAAAACTCGGCGTCATGCGGGAAGAGCGCCGGATTCAGATCCCGCTTAATGGCGGCGAGATAGAACGCGTCATCCTCAAGGCCGGGGTGGTAACCCAACACCAGCATCGCAATCAAAGTGAGCAGGATCAGCACTACGAGATTGCGTATGCCGGATTTTCCGGCGAGCGCCGGCGCCATTAAGCTCCCGAACTATCGGCGATGCCCGTTTGATAATACTGGCGCTCAAGCCGGCGTCCGCTTTCGCTGAAGATGCGAAACTTCGCCAAGCCCCACCGTTGCAGAGCGAATTGGATCGTGGTCCCAAGCACGCCGAATCCATATTTGACACTGCGCCGGAAATTGATGGAGGAAGCTGCTTCGAAATATTTTGTGGGACAGGAAACTTCGCCGATGCGAAAACCGAAGTGTACGCACTGCGCGAGCATCTGGTTGTCAAAAACAAAATCATCGGAATTTTCAAGCAAGGGAAGCTTCATCAGCACATCCCGGCTGAAAGCGCGATAGCCGGTGTGATACTCGGATAACTTGACTCGCAGAAACATATTTTCAAAAGCGGTCAGCAAGCGGTTGGCGACGTACTTGTAAAAAGGCATGCCGCCGCCCAGCGCGCTGCCTCCGATGATCCGCGATCCCAGCGCGACGTCGTACACGCCAAAAGCAATCATGCTGACCATCGAGGTCACAAGCAATGGCGTGTATTGATAATCTGGGTGCACCATGATGACGACATCGGCTCCCGCAGCAAGGGCCTCGCGGTAGCAGGTCTGCTGATTGCGTCCGTATCCGTAGTTGCGGTCATGCACAAAATGGCGCAGCCCCAGCCGGCGGGCCACTTCTACGGTTTGATCGGAGCTGTGATCGTCGACCAGAATGCAGACGTCCACAATGTCGGGAAGTTCCCGCACTGTCACTTCTAAAGTTTTTTCCGCATTATATGCGGGTAAAACTACGGCAACTCGCTTGCCGTTAATCATGTGCAAAACCTCGTTTGGCCTATAAATAATAACCGAAAGAACGCCAAATGCCCGATTTTCTGGGCTGCACGGCATTGAAAACGCACGCTGGCCAAGTATGCATCCGAACGTCGAAGCCTGGCCGCGCGTGATTGAGTTAAGATAGCCTGCTCCGCCTTTATCTCCGCGATCGAAGGATGGTATGAACAAAACCGTAGGTTGCCTGCTGGTGTCATTCTTTGTTTGTTGCACAGCTTTTGCGCAGACGTCGCCCTCATCCGCACCAGTGCTGCCCTACTCCCCAAGTCTCGATCTCACCTCGATGGATAAATCGGTTGATCCCTGCGTGGATTTTTATCATTATTCCTGTGGTGGCTGGCAGAAGAAGAATCCCATTCCGCCCGACCAAACTTCATGGTCGGTCTATGGCAAGCTCTATCAGGACAATCTGAATTTTCTCCATGGCATGCTGGAACACGCTGCACAGCCGAACCCGCAGCGCTCCGCCGTCGAGCAAAAAACCGGCGACTTCTTTGCCGCCTGTGTCAATGAGGCCGCTGTCGAAAAACAGGGACTGTCCCCCATTCAGCCCGAGCTCGATGCCATCGCAAAGGTCCAATCGTTGAAGGATTTGACGCCGCTGATCGCGCGCTTGCAGTTTACGTTCCGGCAATTTTCCTATTCGAGCCCGATGCTTTTTTCTGCCGGCTCGGCGCAAGATCCGGATAACTCCGAGCAGGTGATCGCGGACGTCGATCAAGGGGGACTCGGGCTTCCTGACCGCGACTATTACACCAAGACCGATGCCAAGTCGAAAGAGATTCGCGAGCATTATCTGCAGCATGTGCAAAACGTGTTCGAGCTCGCCGGCGATAGCAGCGAAGTGGCTAAGAAAAACGCCGCGACGATCATGCGCATAGAATCCGCACTGGCTGAGGCTTCGCAGACCCGTGTGGACCGCCGCGATCCCCACAAACTGGTGCACAAGATGAAACTTGCGGAACTCGCGCAAATGGCGCCCAATTTCGACTGGGCCGCATACTACCGGGATCTCCAGTACCCAAAGTTCGAAATTCTTAACGTGGATTCACCCGAGTTTATCAAGCGAATGAACTCGCTGCTTGCGTCAGAACCGGTTGACAATTGGAAAGCGTATTTTCGATTTCAGGTTGTGAATACCGCGTCGCCTTATCTTCCCTCCAAATTTGTGCAGGAAAGTTTTGATTTCTATCGCAAATATCTGCGGGGCGCCACTGAAATGCAGCCACGCTGGAAGCGTTGCGTGGAATATACGGACTACAGCCTGGGTGAGGCGCTCGGGCAGGTGTATGTGGCCAGGGTTTTTTCGCCGGAACTGAAACAGAGCACGCTCGATATGGTGCAGCGCATCGAAGCCACGATGGGCGAGCGTATACGCGCGCTCGACTGGATGAGTCCGGAAACCAAGCAGCAGGCGTTGATCAAACTGGCGGGAATTCGCAACAAAATCGGCTACCCGGATAAGTGGCGAGATTACAGCTCCGTAAAAATTACGCCGGACGACTTTGCCGGGAACGTGAAGCGCGCTCATGAGTTTGAGACTCGGCGGGATATCAACAAGATTGGCAAGCCGGTCGACCACGGTGAATGGGATATTTCCGCGCCTACGGTTGACGCTTATTACAATCCGCAGATGAACGACATTAACTTCCCGGCGGGAGTTCTGCAGCCGCCGCTTTATGACGCCAAAATGGATGACGCCCCTAATTACGGCGACACGGGAGGCACCATTGGTCACGAACTTACTCACGGCTTTGACGATGAAGGCAGCCAGTTTGACGCTCAAGGTAACTTGAAAAACTGGTGGACCAAGGAAGACCGGGAAAAGTTCGACGCGCGCACTAAGTGCGTGGATGACCAGTATTCCAGTTACGTGGCGGTAGATGAAGTCCATGTGAATGGCAAACTCACGCTCGGTGAAAACGTAGCGGACCTGGGTGGAGAAATCCTCGCCTATATAGCGTGGAAAGAGAAAGACGAGAGCGCCAACCTTCAGCCCATTGATGGTCTCACGCCCGAGCAGCGCTTCTTTATCGGCTTTGCGCAGTGGGATTGCGCTAACGAACGTCCAGAGGACCTGCGCATGCGTGCCATGACTGACGAGCATTCACCCGCGCAATACCGCATCAATGGCGTGGTGGTGAACATGCCGGAATTTCAGCGGGCATTCCAATGCAAAGCAAGCCAGCCCATGGTGCCGCCCGCGGACAAAGTATGTAAAGTGTGGTAATCAGCTTCTATAAGAAAACTATCCCTGCCGCCGTGCGATTGGAGCCTGTTCGTGAGTAAGTTAGCTTGGAATCAAGTATTCGCATGCTTTGTTGTTTTGTGCGTAGTCGCCGCGGGCGCTCAGAGTTCCACTCCTGCAAAGCCACTTACTATTGAAGCAATTTTCGCGGAAGGCGGACTTACCGGCCGCTCGCCGGAAGATATTAAGTGGAGTCCAGACGGCTCGAAGGTCTCTTTCGTCCAGCGCGACGATTCGGGTGATCACGGCGAACTCTGGTACGCCGACGCGGCAACCGGCGAAAAAAAAGTCCTGGTGAGCGAAGTGAAACTTGCTCAGCTTGCTCCGCCAAGCTCCACTATTCGCGACGAGCGGGAAAAGGAGCGGGTCAACCGCTATCGCGTCGCCGCTTATCTGTGGTCGCCTGATTCCAAGCACCTCATTTTCGATTCGCAGGGCCAGTTCTGGTATTACAGCCTTGACACCGGCACGGGCGTGCAGATCACTTCGTCGTCCGAACCGAGCGAAGACCCGAAGTTTTCGCCCGACGGCAGGCGTGTAGCCTATGTGCACAAGCATAGTCTGTATGCGCGCGCCGTCTCCGGCGATCAGGACGAGCGGTTATTAATACAGCCCGAGAAAGACAAGAATAAAGACAGAGACAAGGACAAGGACAAGGACTGTAACAAGGCGGATGACAACATCCTGAACGGCGAGGTGGACTGGGTTTACGCCGAAGAGCTTTCCGTACGCAGTAATTATTTTTGGTCGCCAGACGGTCACGACATCCTGTTTCTGCAAATGGATGAAAGCCGCGTCCCCTCTTACCCCATTACCGACTGGCTTCCCGGTCATCCTCACGTCGATCAGGAAAAATATCCTCAGCCTGGCGATCCCAATCCCGCCGTGCGCCTGGGAGTGATATCGGGCGAAGGAAGCAAGCCGCACTGGATCAAGCTCACCGATGACGAGGACATTTATATTCCGCGGTTTGGATGGATTCGCGAAGGGTGGGCATGGGCCGAGGTATTGAATCGCAAGCAGGATCAACTAGATCTTTACTTCATCGATACGCACTCGGGTAAGTCGCGGAAAGTGCTTACTGAGTCTGAACCCGGAGCGTGGGTCAACATCGGCGATGACTTCCGAATCCTTAAATCGAGTGCTAAGGCTGGCGATAAGTCGACCGATAAAGCTAGGGACCACTTTTTGTGGACGAGCTGGCGCGACGGTCACACGCACATTTATCTCTATAGTTTTGATGGGCGCGATCCGGCTGCATCCGAAGCCAAGCTCGATCGCCAGTTGGAAAGCGGGGATTACGACGTCCTCTCGATCGATGGCGTTGACGAGGATGCAGGAACTATTTTTTTTATGGCGAACAAAGAGGATCCGCGCGAAGCGAGGCTTTTCTCAGTGCGGCTTGATGGTTCCGGGATGCAGGCACTTAGTAAGGATGCGGGCCACGATTCGGCCGTGTTTGCCGGCAACGCCAAATATTATGTCAACACACATTCGGCCACGCTTGTTCCTCCACATATCTCAGTGTGCGCGTCGTCCTTGCCCGCCTCCGAAAAATCTACTTCAGAGCAGTCCTGCCAGAAACTGTGGGATGGCCGCAGCATCGCCGACTATGATCCTCTTATACCGAAGCAGTTAGAGTTCAAGGCCGATGACGGCACGCTGCTCTACGGCTATCTTATTCTTCCGCCGAATACCGATGCCAACGCGAAGATCCCTTTGATCGTACACATCTACGGCGGGCCAGCGGGTCAGACCGTGCAGGACGCGTGGGGCGGGACCACCGCGCTGTTCCATCAGTTACTTGTAAAAGAGGGCTTCGCGATTTTTTCCGTCGACAATCGAGGCACGCCGAATCGCGGCAGAAAGTTCTCCGCCGCTATTCGCGGCCAGTTTGGCGGAATCGAGCTCGCCGACCAGATTGCCGCGCTGGACCAGTTATATGCGCAATATCCGCAGCTCGACCGCACCCGCACCGGCATCTGGGGATGGTCAAACGGCGGATCGATGACCGCCTACGCGCTCACTCATTCCGACCGCTTCAAAGCTGGCATTTCGGTTGCGCCTATTACTAACCAGCGCAACTACGATTCAATTTACACTGAACGTTATATGGGATTATTGAAGGACAATCCCAGAGGATACGACGATTCCACTGTGAGCGCGGCCGGCCGGTTGAACGGTTCGTTGTTGTTGGTGCACGGGACCAGCGACGACAATGTTCACTTTCAAAACACAATTCAAATGGCGGATGCCCTGATCAAGGCGGGCAAACAATTTCAACTAATGATCTATCCGAATAAGACGCACGGAATCTCGGGGCCAGGGACGCGCACGCAGCTGTTTCACATGATGGAAGATTTCTGGAATAAGGCGCTGAAGTAGGCTGATCGCGATCAGCATATAAATCGTAGTATCAGCCGGACGCAGTATTCGCCGCTATTCCTCCTTATAACTATCCGGCTGAGGGGCTGTGCGTTAACCGTCTGTGGAGCTTGGCGATATCAGGGTCACTTATGCACAAAATATCTCTTGGCGATTTCGAACTTACTGTTGTTTCCGACGGAACTTACTTTCTCGATGCGGGCGCGTTCTTTGGCGTGGTGCCAAAGACGATGTGGTCGAAAAAGGCTACGCCCGACGAACAAAACCGCCTTGATGCCGGCCTGAACTCGCTGCTCATACGCACTGGGGACAAGAACGTTTTGGTTGAAACTGGCATCGGCAACAAACTCCCGGACCGGCTGATCCAGATTTATAAGCAGCCTGCGAGGCTGCTCGACAATCTGCATGCCGCGGGCATCGCGCCTGAAGATATCGATATCGTAATTAATACTCATCTACACTTTGATCATTGCGGCTGGAATACCATGCGCCGCGGCGACGAAATCGTACCCACATTTCCCAACGCCACTTATTATGCGCAGCGCAAGGAATGGGAGCATGGCCGGCTTCAACTGGAGCGCGATGCCATCAGTTACATGAGTCCGAACTACGATCCTCTTATCGACAGCGGGCAGATGGAGCTACTTGATGGCGACCACGAAATTCTTCCCGGAGTATCGGTGAAGGTGTTCCCCGGCCACACGGCTAGTATGCAGGCCGTGATCATCGAGAGCGGTTCGGGGAGCGAGAAAAAGACGGCGTGCTATATCTCCGACCTTATCCCGACCAGCATGCACATCGATTTGACCTGGGTAATGGCGTTCGACTTATTCCCGCTAACCACGATCGAGAGCAAGAAAAAATATTACGCGCAGTCGATTCCCGAGCGCTGGCTGACGGTGTTTACGCATGACGACCAGACGCCGTGGGGATATGTGGAAAGGGGAGAGCGGGGGAGGCTCGTGCTGAATCCTGCCTAGTTGCGTCCTGGGATCAACACTGCGCAGAAACGGCGTTCGGTCCGTTCCAGCTCCGATCCAAGATGACCGCGTTGATGGCAGAAAAAGCTAACCGCTCTGTTAACCAAAAAACAGGATTATTCACTTGACACAAACATGGTTTAGGGATAGGATTGTTTTATGTCCAAGCGAATCCACCCCAAGCCAGTCAGCCTCGCGGAAATCTTCATAAAGTTTTCGACCGACGAGCAGTGCCTTGATTACATCTCCAAGATGCGATGGCCCGATGGCGTCGTGCGCTGCCCCACTTGCGGCGATAAGAACGTCACGAAGTATGAGCGCCCCGAAGCACCCACCCGAAAAAAGCGTTCCGAGACGCGCAAGGCAGAGAAAGCAAATCGCCGCGCGTGGTTCTATATTTGCCTCAACAAGGATTGCCGCCAGCAGTTCTCGCCCACATCCGGCACGCTCTTTGCTGACTCTCATCTTTCCTTACTGACTTGGTTCCACGCAATCGGCCTGATGTTGAATGCAAAGAAGGGAATCTCCGCAAAGCAGCTACAGCGCGATCTCGGAATCGGCGGATACAAAACCGCATGGTATTTGAATCACCGCATCCGCGAAGCGATGGGCAACGGTGACATACCAAAGCTGGGCGGAGTCGTAGAAATTGACGAAACCTACGTTGGCGGTCAGATTCGCGGCAAGGGCGTTGCCTATGCCAAGAAGCAGAAGCAAGTTGTTATGGGAGTACTGCAACGCGGTGGGGAGTTACGTTTAGAGCACGTCACAGGCGCAACGCTCGGTAATTTCCGCGAGTTCATCCAGAAGCACGTCAGCCAGGATGTACAGCGCGTGATGACCGATCAGCATCCCGCTTATCCCGCCGCGCTGGAATCGTACTCTGCGTCTCACGAAACGGTGAACCATATAGCGAAGGAATACGTTCGCGGCGACGTTACGACGAATGGAATCGAGTCTGTGTTTTCGCTGTTCAAGCGCGGCGTGATAGGGCAGTACCACAAGCTTTCAGGAAAGCATTTGCAGCGTTATCTGACGGAGTTTGAATATCGGTTCAATCGCCGCAATGATGCAGATGTGTTTATAGAGACTGTGCGCCGTCTGTGCGGATTCAAACCTCTGCGATTCGCAGATCTTACTTCCGACCTTGAGGTCGCGCCTTTTTAGGCTCTTTCTTCGCTTTTATCTCGTAGGTCTTTTGCGGGGGCTTATTCAGCATCCTGCGGAGCACTTCGTCGAATTGTCCTTTATCGGCCTTCATCTCCACCTATGTATGGATAGGTAACTACTTATGTGCAGTAACGGGCTTTCGCCCGTTGCCTGTAAGCCCATTACCGTGGTACACCCAAACAATAGGAAAAGGCAGCCGTGCTTGGCCGCCTTTTTGCTTCACCCGCGAGAGTCGGGAAAAGCGTCTTAAGAATCTGTCCCAATTCTTAGCTGCCTTTCCCCTACAAGTCAAGACTAAAGGTTGTGGATATCGTCCACAGGCTGGTGTTGAGGTACGCAGATGGTCAATGCCTATGAAGATACACTCTTAGCTCCCTGTACCACGCGGCGAGCCGTACAAGGTGAGCGACAACACAAAGGCCCGAATCGCGCCCCCGTCAAGAGTAGCAATTCGAGCCGTGGTGAGCCCCCATTTACGGAGGGTGAATCTAGCGCGGTGCTAGGGAGCCGATTTATATCCGGCTCGTTCTTTCGAGAACGGGGTCCGATCCCCCCGCCCTCCGCCATTGTAATGCAACTGCGATACAGGCCCCAAGGAGGGGCCATCAGATGGCAAAAAGAGAAAGCCCGTATTATTCAATTAACGAAAGCAAAAAACCAGCCAGTAAACAAGTTCATCACACCGATGCGGACTGTCGCGCTGGCCGCGACATTCCGCAAAGTGAGCGACGACCGGGCACTGGCGGCTACCGACACTGCGATGACTGCGAAGCCTAGCAGCTTTGCCTAGCACGAGCCCTCCTGTGCGAATCCTTTGGTGAGCGAAAGGTCATCTCCCACCAAGGACCGTGGAGAATATTTGCTTGAATGCCCCACGCTCGCCGAAGCCTACGCACAGGAAGGCCGTTTTCCAACGCTATTGACACGGCTCTCAGCCCTTCCGAGTCCCCACCCTCAAAACGGACTGTTGGTTCCGGAAAAGAATGGCCCGGTCCACCCTCGCATGATTCAAATGTTTCCACGCCATTAGCAATCAGCATGATTACAATCTCACGGATACCTTCATCAAGGGCAGGTTCGAACTGAAGCTCTTTGGCGCGAGCAAGATTCTCGGGGTCCGGCCGAAACGGGGTGCGCCCAGGACAATGCTCGCATCTTACTTTTTCGCTAGCGTGGTCCATTGGTGTAATCGTAGAGTTCAATCGCTGCCCTGTCAGGATTACCCTAGTGTTTTATCTAACTTTGTGTCAAGTGAATAATCCTCCCAAAAAAATAATGTCAGGTACTCCCCTCCCCCCTCAGATTCCCGCAAGCCGTTTGGGATCAATTGTTCACCCACAAAGTATTAGAAAATAAGGAGTTGGCGGAGAAAATCGCGTTTTCCGGCAATTTTTCATAGCTACTTTCGTAGACATTCGAGCGGAATTCGGCAAATATTCGGCGAATTATTTTGAAGCGTCTCAGTTATCAAAGAGTTAACAAGCCTCCGGGCTGGAAGACCCGCGCTCTGGAGCGGACCGACGCAGCATTGGCTGTCAAGCAGGCGTGGCCGAGCTGCAACATTGTCGCGCGGGGTATGGTGAACGTTAGTGAGGGTGATCACGGGGGATTTGTGACATTTTGTGATCACCGATTTTGACCGCTGGGACCCAGGAAATCTTCACCGCCGAGGATATTCGTATCGCATCAGTGGTGTAATCGCGATGTTACGTCAACTACCTATCACGCCGTAACGACGGGTGCAGGATACAACAGCGCGGAAAGGTACGCGCCAACGGAATACGAGACGGCTCGAACCAGCGGAACGGTGAACAGGAAAAAGCTCCTGCCATCCGGCGCATTCAGAACACTCTGTGAGCCAAAACCGGACAGGCGACCCCACACGTCGCCGTGGCCAGCGATCGTCAGGCAGCCAAATGCAAACCATACGGCTGGCAGAATCCATGTCCACTTCGCCACAGGATTTCGCCAAGTTCGCCACATGCCGAAACCGATGAAAACTGCAATGACGATGCTGAGGATGAATTCCTTCGACACTATTGCCGCGACCGAGTGAGATGGAATCGCTCTCCACAACGCGGTCTCCAGAATCGCCGTTCCGATTATGGCCACCGCGAGGTTAACAAGCAGCAAACCACCAAACTTTAGTGCACGCATGACATGGGAATTCTAACCCAGTTGTTGTAAATCTCCGGTCAAGTGGCGAGAACAGGCGATTTCACCTATTGACCTGCGGCTCTGTGAGGGGTGCCAGACTTCACCGCCCGCCGCGGCCCCCGGTTGCCTTTGCCGCGGAAGAAGCAGGCTAGACCGAACAGGTAGCCGAAGTTGTACCAAGCGCCGTTGTTGTGGACCTCGTAGATACCGAGGTCTCTACGGAACAGCGAGACCACGAACACAATGGGCGCAATAAAGCCTTGCCAGAGGCCGAGCCAGAATCCCGCAACTCCACCGTGCTCGCCGACCGTTCCTTTTGACGGGTTACGGCCGGACGCGCATCCGGCTAGAACGCCCAGCACCAGGAGAACAACCACAAGCAAGGTCAAAAAGGGTTTCATCGGTAACACCTCCCGCTTATGCGTATTACGAAACAGAGGTATGAAAAGTCTCACAAGGGGCCTCGGCGTTTAACAATCGGGAGCTCGTAGCTGTTGTAACGAGGCGAGTGCACGTTTTGAGCGGGTTCACTGAGCGAAATGGGGATATTTCAACAGGAACCAGAGTACGCGTTGAGATTTACGGTCATTTAACGAACCGCCTGGAGCCTGGGTTCGAAGAACTGTTCGACGCTCGAGAGTATTTGGGATCCGGACTTCGAATCATAGATCGCCTTACGCAGGATGGCGCCGCCCGGCACTCCGTGCGTGAACCAGGATGCGAACTGCTTCATCTTGCCTTCGGTGCCGTGTATTTCTTCTTCCAGCAGCATTTGGAAGTAAGTGCGGATCATCTGGTAGCGGTCGGCTTCGGTCGGCTCGTCGTAGAGCTTGATCGGCGAACAAGCGTCCGAATTGTTCACAGCCGGGCCCTCAGCGGCTAAAGCCGCCAATGATTCCGCCGCAATTACGGCACGAGTCGAACTCGTGCCCTTCCCATTGTCTCTCCCGCCTGGAGTCGTCTCGCAGTCTGTTAAGTCGTGTCCTTCACGGCGCGCATTCTGATCAAATCCAAAACCTGACAGCTGACGGCCGAGAACTGACGGCTGCTTCCTTACATACTGCTCAATCTGGCGGAAGATCCATGGATTCGCCGGCGCGCTGCGCCCGATCATTACCGCGTCGCATCCGGTCTGCGCGACCATGGCGCACGCGTCTTCAGGCGAGCGAATGTCGCCGTTGCCAATTACCGGAATCTTCACCGCCTGCTTTACAGATGCGATCCACTCCCAGCGTGCGTTGCCGCTGTAGCCTTGCTCGCGCGTGCGTGCATGCAGAGCGACCGCACCAAGGCCGCAGTCTTCGGCCATGCGCGCCAATTCCACGCAGACGATCTCTTCGTCATTCCATCCCGCGCGAAATTTCACAGTGAAGGGAAGTTTCACGGCCGCGCGGACCGATTCGAATATCTTGCGGATCAGCGGCAGATCGCGCAGCAGGCCAGAGCCTCCATTGCAGCGCACAACCTTCTTCGCCGGACAGCCCAGATTCAGATCGACAAGATCGAAGCCCAGATCTTCCACCAGCCGCGCCGCGTCGGCCAGCACCTCCGGATTACTGCCGAAAAGCTGAGCGGAGATGGGATGCTCGTCCTCATAAAAGTGCAGATACTTCCCGCGCACCTTTTTGTTACGCAGCACGCCGTCCGCGGACGTGAACTCGGTCATGATCAGACCACATCCTCCCAGATTCTTGATGAAACGCCGAAACACTGTGTCGGTGACTCCGGCCATGGGAGCCAGCACCGTTGCCGGATGGATCTCGACTCCGCCAATTTGCAGACAAGATGGGAAGGCGCGCGCCTGAGAGAGTGCGTTGCGGACACTCCTGTCTGCGGCGGCTCCATCGGGCGAGTTGACTCCCGCACGAGCGACTCCCGCTCTCTCCAGCGCCTCGGCTTCCGGCTCCGACTTGTACCAGTACTTCTGCATCGTCTTCATTCTAATCTGGCGGCAAAATCGAAAGCCCCCGCCGTGGGCGAGGGCTTCAATCTAAGGGTCGAAATCCATTGGCAGACATTCTGGTCCGCCACTAAAGAAGTTACTTCTGCTCAGCTTTCGCAGTTTCTGTCTTGGCAGCCTCGGCTTTGGCGGAATCGCTCTTCGCGTATTTGCGGCGGAAGCGCTCCACGCGGCCGGCGGTATCCATGAGCTTCTGCTTGCCAGTGAAGAAAGGATGGCAGGCGGAGCAAATTTCCACGCTGATGTCGCCCTTATGAGCGGAGCGGGTTACAAACGCGTTACCGCAGGCGCAGTGCACCCGCACTTCGTGATAGTTGGGATGGATTGCTGGTTTCATGGTCGGTTGAAAATCCCCTCAAGTCGATCTTAGATTCTACAGGAGGCAGGAAGGATTCAGCAAGCATGGCGTAGGGAGTCAGGCACCGGCTCTAACTCATTCCCGGCCAAAGCAAAACGGCAGGGCCGATCCCCTGCCGTCCGCGAACTTCAAAACTCGGGGGCCCTACTTACCTTTGTTCACCACTTTCTTCAGTTCGTTTCCGGGAGTGAATTTCGCTACGCGGCGGGCGGCAATTTTGATGGTGGCACCCGTCTGCGGGTTACGGCCGTTGCGGGCCTTACGCTGCGAGACGGAAAATGTGCCAAACCCGATCAAGGCAACCCGGTCGCCCTTGCGAAGGGCTGAGGTGATGCTATCGACGGTGGTATCGATCGCGGTCGTGGCCTGCGCCTTCGAGATGTTGCAGGCTCCGGCGATCCGGTCAACCAGATCAGCTTTGTTCATGCTATCTCCTGACACTTGTCATTCGGTTTCCGCGCGTTCGGCTGGGGGAGGAAGCTTTAGGCGCGGGACCAGCGAACCTAATTTTCTTCATGGGCAAGAGAAAGTCAATGGGAATCGCGCACCTGTTCCCGTTTTGATACTGCTGCCGGGATAGGAAGGTTTGGCCGCTTACCCGAGAAACACCGCGCTGAACCGCCCCTTTGGCATGCCACCCGACGTTCCAGAAATTCGAGCACCAAGGATTGGCGATTTTGTCCTCAGGTTCGACGATCGCTTTTAAGCGCCGCTCCTTCGGCAGGCCTAGGGCGTCACAGTGTTTTCTTCATTCATTCTTCGCCGCCACGGAGGCTCGAACTACAATCGTCCTGTGCTGAGCGAACGTTTAGATTTCGCACCGGACCGCGACCGCGAGATTTTCTCCGCCGTGCCGGCCGCGCCCGCTGTCTTCATGCTGCGCGCCTCCGATCCAGTGTCCGAACCGTATGTCAGCAAGACCGCCAACCTGCGCCGCCGCCTCGAGCGCCTGCTCTTGCCGCCGCAGGAGCGCAGCAAACGTCTCAACCTGCGCGACCTTGTTTCCTCGATCGAATATTCGCTCACCGGCTCCGACTTCGAATCCGGATTTTTGCTTTACCGGGTTCTCCGCGCCGCATTTCCCAAGACGTACACGAACCGCCTCCGTCTGCGTTTCGCTCCGCTCGTGAAGCTGCATCTCGAAAACGAATACCCGCGTGCTTCCGTTACCACGCGCATCTCCCGCCTGGGCGGAGAGAATGTCTACTACGGCCCGTTTCCGTCGCGTCTGGCGGCGGAAAAATTCATGAACGACGCGCTCGACTTTTTCAAAATGCGCCGCTGCACTGACGATCTTCATCCCGACCCGGCGTTTCCTGGTTGTGTCTACTCGGAGATGAAGATGTGCCTGGCCCCATGCTTCAAGGGATGTACAGACGACGAATATCGCGTCGAGGTCGTCCGCGTCGAAGACTTTCTCGACACGCGCGGCGAATCCCTCAAGCGCCAGATTGCCTCTGAACGCGATCAAGCCTCCGAATCGCTGGCTTTTGAAGAAGCCTCGGCCTTGCATGCCCGCCTGGAAAAGCTCGCGCCCGTTTTGCAGCAAATGCCCGAGCCAGTGCAGCGTTTGGACCGCATGCGTGCCTTGATCGTGCAGCAGTCGGCGGCGGCAGAAACCGTTGCCTTCTTCCGCGTAGACTGCGGCGTGATTATGGGGCCGCTCGTGTTTCCCATCTCCGGCCAAGAGCGCACGAAGACGCAATCGATGGAGGCGCGAATCCAGGCTGCACTCAATGATTTCTCAGCCTCCAATGTAAGCAGCGCGGTGGAACGCATGGAACATCTCGCCATCCTGAAGCGCTGGTGTTACCGCGGCACTCGAAAGGGAGAGATTTTCTTTGCTGATCTGAAAGGTGAACTGCCCATGCGCCGCATCGTTCGCGGCATCGGGCGCGTATATCAAGGAGAAGCGGCGGATGCGGTTCCGCATGAAACAACATCGCCAGCACCGGAGAATCGAGACGACTAGGGACGTTCCACTCCGCGACGCCTTACTCCGTGAACCCTCGGCTGCGTGACACCTGTAGAGAAGCTACGATGTCCGCAGCGCTATCAAAAGGAATAGCTGGTTCTATAGAATTGTCATTCCGTGGAGAGCAAGCCATGAGGAATCTGGTTTTGTGACATGCGAGGGACCGATGCCGGGGAAGAAAAAGACTCCGAGAACGAAGAAAAGTTTAAAAAAGACCACCGGCAGGAACCCGCTGGCGCGCAGGAAGACCGCAGCAGTCAGCAGTTCCCAGTCCTCCACACCTACCGACAAGCCTTTGCGCGAGCACCTGCTCTACCTGCTCCGCGATGGCGGGGCTCATGCCGATTTCGACCACGCAATTGGCGATTGGCCGGTACAGCTTGCGGGGGCCAAGGTCGCGAATTTCCCGCATACCGCATGGATGCTGCTCGAACACATGCGCATCGCACAATGGGACATACTGGAATTCAGCCGCAATCCAAGGCATAAGTCTCCGCCGTGGCCAGAGGGATATTGGCCGGAAACCGAAATGCCGCCAAGCGAAAAAGCCTGGCTAAATTCCATCGGCGCGTACAAGAAAGACCTGCATTCCATGGAGCAGTTGGTCGCCGATCCGCGAACCAGCCTCTATGCCAAATTGCCATGGGGAGACGGCCAAACCATTCTTCGCGAGGCGCTGCTGCTGGCGGACCACAACTCGTATCACCTGGGCCAGCTAGTCATGCTACGCAAATGCATCGGGATCTAGCGGGTTGAAGGTCCTTCGTCGCATCGGTAACCTCGAAGGCAAAAGCCAGTCCCGAAAGCACGCCAGTTATCGCAGCCACGAAAACGCTGCATCCAAAGCACGATTTTTAACTGGTTTGTGAGGTAACGGTACCGTGCAATCAAGCGGTTCTGCGGTCTGCACCGTGGTTCCGAATATCGCGAGCCCTTTTCCGAAACACCACGCGCAGTTTCTCGCGCCATCGTTCGTCAATGCCCAGCAATTCCCACTCAATCTCCGGAGACAAATAGCGAAGGATCGCATCAGTCGCTGGATGGATGTGCAGCGCGGGCGCAACCAGCATCAGCAGCGGCTTTTCCGTCGAAATTTCATGGCCGGGAAAATAACCATAGCGCCCAAACTCTCCCCGGCTCTGGTGCCACTCGACGCGCGCCCAGTAGTCGAGGCCCTGGAGCGGCAAGTGAATATCCTCGTCGGCTTTGAGTTCGATCACAGCAAGTCGATTCTCATTTGTTAGCGCCAATACGTCGATCATCGCCCGGTCGGCCGCCGAAAATGCGGGCACCTGGCGGTACACGCAGTCCGCACGTAGACGCCCGTCGAGCGCGGAGATGTTATCTCCGGCAATCGATTCCAGCCAGCGCTCGGGATGCATCCGCCATAGCGCATGATTCTTCGGTCCGTCCTTGTGGCGCACGGAGGCGGCCAGCTGCACCAGGGAGGTAAAGTCATTCTCGTTTCGCTCGTCGAGGACGCGCTCTTCTCCGCCTGCGCCAAAAACAATTTCCTCTCCAGCCTGAAAATTCCGCGGATCGTGGCCCACGCGCGCCTGCGCAAACTCGAGCCCGCGGGAGCGAAACGAGATCTGTGCCGGCGAAAGCACGACGGTCTCGACATCCGGCAATATCCCCCGAATGCGCTGGATTGACGCGGTGAAGCGCGCCGTCGCCTGATTCTCATCCACCGCGCGCACCAACCTTGTTGGAAGATTTCCGCAATCGGCGATTTCCATTCGCACCAGCGTGCCCTCGCGCTGATCGAATTCGTTCAAATGCCACTGGCTGGCGTTATGCAGATGCGCCATGCGCTGCTGCGTCACCGCGGCCGAGCCTTTGGGCAATGCCAGCACCAGTCCCTCCACCACGCGCCGCGCCTGTTCTGCCAGGCGGCAGGCATCCAGCCAAAGAAGCCCGCACGTTAGCGCCCCGTCGATGGTCGCCTGAGTCTCCTCATCATTTACGCCGAGGACTGCCAGTGCGCGTTGCCCCTGTCGCATCCAACCGCGCAGATACGCTGGCCCAAACGAGCGCTCAAGGTCCATGCCTGTAGTCAGCCGGACCACAGTCCAGCCGGGAAAACTTCTTTCAAGCGCCCGCCGCAAGCGCGGCTCATAGGCTTGCCGCGCCGAGCGCCGCGCTGCGGGAGAGCGCTGGTCGCGATCGCGGCAAATATCCAGCCGTGTCGGATGGCTCTGCCCCATGCGTTGTACCTGCAAGCGCAAAGCCGTGCCTTTCACCTCGGCATCGAGCACACGCCGCACAGTGTTTCGCTCGCTTGACCACAGGTGCATGAGACATTTATTGTGTTCGCCCGAAATCGAATACTTGGCCTCCGCCAGATCGAACACAACCCCGCCGTCTTCTACTACCACGGCCGCGCGCGCACCGTCGAGAAAGTCCGCAACCATCTTGCCTAGAGATTCGGGAGTCATATGCTTTTGAATTGTTTCCTTATTTCGAAGCGGCGGCAGTGACGGCTGGCCCATGAAATTGGTTGGTTTTCAGTGAGTACAGTCTATGTCGGTTTTGTCACGACGAAATTGGGAGGTCAATGGACAAAAAAAGCTTTACGGTAGAGAATTTGTTGTGCTGCGCCTGCTTTTCATATTCTTCTTCGTTCTCGGCTCAAACCTGCTGATCGCTCGACAACCCGCCGCAGGTTCATCCCAATCAGAGGGAACGAGACCTCCCGCTAGAACTCTTTCAGGCGATCCTGCAAAATTGGCTGCCGCCATTCGTGGAAGTTACTATCACCCTGATGAAATGTCCGGCCTTGATTGCACAATTTCTATCGATTGGCCGGCTTTCTTCAGCGCGTTCAAGTTGAATCCCTCAGCGGAACGCATGAAAGCAATTCAAGGCCTTAAGATCCGATCTAAGGCTGCTCGCGACAAAGATCCCGAACTCACGTTCGAGTGGGCGGGCGGTTCTTTGGATACAAAAAAGCAGTTTGAAAGTGGTCTCAATCAAATGTTGGAAGGCTTCTACCAAATGTATTGGGCGATGGTTGCCTCGTCTCCAATCAGCAATGCTGCTGAAGTTTCCAAGATTGAACCTCTTCCAGAAGGGGGAGTCCAAGTTTACACTTCTAGCGAAAACAACAAGGTTGTTATTACCACGGACAAGGAACGCACTCCGACGCGTTACACATTGGATAGCCCGGCAATGAAAGGGACGATCTCACCTCATTACACAGCTTCGCCCAAACCCGTGCCTGGTGATCTTCGGCGCATTTCCAGCTTGGATGCGTCCCTACAGATGGGGACGTCGATACTGAATACAAAATTGGCCCTTGACTACCAAACAGTCGATGGTTTTTATATCCCCAGACACGTCACCTTTACCCTTGTGGGGGCTTATTCGCTCGTGTGGGATTTCTCTGGCTGCTCTGCTACCAAGGGGCCAATTACGCATTAAATTAACTCGTTTGACGCGGCGCCGCTCGGGAAAACGACTCTCTTCCGTAATCTTCTCACCTTAAGCTGATTGCTCCGCTCATGGGATAATAGCCTTAGGCGCGGGAGTCGT
>JBAWBR010000007.1:0-2663 GCA_049589875.1 Terriglobales bacterium | reverse complement strand
TCCATGTTGCCGACGTAGAGGAATGCTGCACCGATGAGGGCGTTTCGTGACGTGAGGTACCACTGCTCGAACTCTCCCTGGCTGGCACCCTCCACCGCCACGAGACCTCCCACCACTTATTACAACGCCCGAGCCAGGACCGGTGTTGCACCCCACGTTGCGAAGCTGCCGAGAGGGGACGTCCCATGAGTTGGTGTAAATCGCGCAGAGGGTCCACCACGTAGCGGACCACCGGAGTGAATCTCGACGTGTCCCTGACAAGACACGACAAGGAGATCACTCCGATGGCCCAACATGATTTTGATCCCTATGCGCTTCTCGACGCGCTCCGCGCCGGCGGCGACGTCGATCTGATTCGAGCGAGCGTCGAGCTCGTTCTCCAGGCCCTCATCGAGGCCGAGGTGTCCGGCGTGATCGGTGCCGAACCCTATGAGCGCTCCGATGAGCGCACGAACTACCGAAACGGGCGCCGGCCCCGCCTGTTGTCGACCAAGGCCGGCGATGTCGAGCTGAAGATCCCGAAGCTGCGCTCGGGCTCGTTCTTTCCTCAGATCTTGGAGCGCCGCAGAAGGATCGACCGGGCGCTGTACGCGGTGGTGATGGAGGCCTACGTGCACGGCGTGTCGACGCGAAAGGTCGACGACCTGGTCGAGGCGCTCGGTGCCGCCTCGGGGATCTCGAAGTCCGAGGTCAGCAGGATCTGTTCTGAGCTCGACAAGGAGATGGAGGCCTTCCGGACCCGGCGTCTTGACCACGTCGCCTTCCCCTATCTGTTCTGTGACGCCACCTATGTAAAGGGGCGACTGCGCGGTCGCGTAGTCAGCCGGGCCGTGGTGGTCGTCACCGGCGTGACCGCCGAGGGCAACCGCGAGGTGCTCGGCTGCGACGTCGGCGACTCCGAGGACGGCACCTTTTGGACGGCGTTCCTCCGGGGGCTTCGCGAGCGGGGACTCTCGGGTGTCCGACTCGTCGTCTCCGATCAGCACCTCGGACTGAAAGAGGCGATCGGGAAGGTCTTCATCGGGGCCGCCTGGCAACGCTGCCGGGTGCACTTTTTACGCAACGCCCTCTCCGGTGTCCCGAAGGCGAAGACCCAGATGGTCGCCGCCGCCATCCGGACGATCTTCGCCCAGCCTGGGGCAGAGCACGTGGCCCAGCAGCTCGACGTAGTCGCCGACACGCTCAGCTTCACTCTCCCCGGGGTCGCGCAGCTCCTGCTCGACGCGAAAGAGGACCTCGTCGCGTTCTCGAGCTTCCCGATCGCGCACTGGCCCAAGCTGTGGTCGACGAACCCCCTTGAGCGCGTGAACGCTGAGATCAAGCGCCGCACCAACGTCGTCGGCATCTTCCCCAACGACGCCGCGGTGCTCCGTCTCGTGACCGCGGTGCTGGTCGAACAGCACGATGAATGGGAGGTCGCCGAGCGCCGCTACCTCTCCGAGGAGTCGATGGTTCTCATCGACCAGGCCGTCAACGACGAGCTCAGCGCGGAGGGGGTGTCATTGGCGATCATGAAGTGACAAACTGCACGCGCGTCGAGAGCGCTTCGGCTCAGCCGATTTACACCTCTCCGCGGGACGCGATCGAGGCTGACCTTGCGACGGTCGCGAGCCGAATCTTCCGCAAACGCTAGCGGTCGTCAATAGACCGAGCCACTGTTGGGCTTACGGTGTGGACGCGATGGACGATTCCGTGGACGGAAGACCACATCACGGGCTTCGAAGTCTGCTGGAGCGAACTCGGCGGACTCAAAACAGCCATGCCGCGGGGTCCAGCTGGCGACGACCTCGAGGGCGAGAGCCCGTCCCGACTTGATCATAAGGTATATATACAGGAGGATATGACGAAGATGGTGAATCCTCCCTGTCAGGCTTCAGACGTGGACCCAGAACAGCGCGCCGAGCTGTCAGAGATCGCCAAACAGCTGGCCGAGATCGCCCGCAGCGGACGCGTCCTGCCGGGCACGATCTCAGAGCGGCGTACTCGATGTGGGAGGCCCAACTGCGCCTGTCATGGCGATCCACCGAGGCTGCACGGTCCTTACTGGCACTGGACGCGAAAGGTCGCCGCGAAGACCGTCGGGAAGTACCTGAGCGAGGACGAAGCGGGCGAGTACGAAAGCTGGATCGACAACGACAGACGCCTAAGAGAGCTCGTCTCAAGACTCGAGGCCCTCGGCGTGGCCGCCCTCGAAGCCGACGAAAGAACCTCCCACCGTTCTTGAGCCAAGACCTGTGGACCAAGTGTGGTTGCCACAGCGCTAAAGCGTGTCACCATCTCCAAGTCGCCAAGTTCGGCCAGTTCACAGGCACATGTGAAGACCACGCTCACTCCAAAATCTTCACGCTCGCTCGCTTTCGGGTTCACCGAAGGCGACGGCGTAGCCGTTATTCAACCACTCGGGTGTGTCGTTGCCTCGCGGACCGCCTCAAGTGGTTCGGTGAGAGCCTCAAGGGCGCGGTCGAAGACGGATCGAGCAGGTGTTTTGATGATGGCGCCCTCAGACGCGGAAAGCCGCTTCCTAGGCGGGGGGCACGGGGACCTTGGTCGGGGGTGGATCGTCCGGCTCAGGCCAAAGTGTCTGGTGCCTTCGGTGCCTCCTGCGCGAGCTCGGCCCCATGGCCGAACGCCGGGCGTCTTCTGCTCTTCTGGCTTCGAAGGAC
>JBAWBR010000006.1:0-26167 GCA_049589875.1 Terriglobales bacterium | reverse complement strand
GTCACTTCCATCGCGCAGGTCACGGAAGAGTCCGAAGTCATGCTGATCAGCCAGTACGGCAAAATCATCCGCATGGATTCAAGCACGATCCGCGAGTCGGGCCGCGCCGCGCAAGGGGTACGCCTGCTGTCGCTGGAACCGGGAGACAAAGTTGCCGCAGCAGTAGTGATTGCACCAGTAGCGGAAGATGCGAACGGAACGCTGATTCAGTAAACTCACGTAGGGGCGGACGCATTCGTCCGCCCCCGCATTACCCCAGTCACTTCCCGAGTATTACCTTTCTCGTCTATCGTTTACTTAAGAGATATGTCCCTATCCGTGTGTCTCCACGCAGATGCTGGCGGTTGTTTGCTCGCCGGCTGATGGCGACTGACGATAGCTATTGACGAATATTTGTGCATAACGTCGTAAACGAGAAACCAGAACCCGCGTACCAGAAGCTGCTCGCCTCGCCCATTCGCGAGCTGGGCCTGAGGCTGGTTGGTTCTCCGGTGGAGCGCTTTATCGAGCAGCTCTACCGCGAGCTCGCCGCCAAAGGCCTGCCGAAGTTTCGCCCTACGTGCTATCTCACCGATGAGTGGGGATGTCCCTCGGGTGAGCCGATCATCGGCATTCCGTTCTATCTCGCCGATCCCGCGCTCGCGCAACTGGAGAAGGAAACGCACGACCTCGAAGACGCGCGCGAAATCATGATGTATCTGCGCCACGAAGCCGGGCACGCTTTCACTCACGCCTATAAGCTGCACAACAAACCGGAGTGGAAGCAGATCTTTGGGCCGTTTCGCCGGCCGTATCGCGATAACTATCGTCCCGCGCCGTTTTCGCGGGACTACGTTCGCCATTTGCCGGGATGGTATGCCCAGAAGCATCCCGATGAAGATTTTGCCGAAACGTTTGCCGTTTGGCTTACGCCGCGCTCGAACTGGCGCAAGCGTTATCGCGGGTGGCCTGCGATGGAGAAGCTGCAATTTCTCGACAAGCTCGCGCGCAAACTCGCCAAGGCCGATCCAGCGCGCCGGCGTGGAATCGCCGACATTACCGTCGACGACATGGAAACAACGTTGGCGGAGTTCTATCACCAGAATGGACGCGAGGCAGTCGCGGTCACGGAACTTACTCCTGACACTGACCTGCGCGATCTGTTTCCGGTTTCGAAGCGCAAGAAGACGGCGCTTGCGGCAAGCGAGTTTCTCCATCAGCATCGCAAGGCGATCATCGACAAGGTTGCGCAGTGGACAGGAGCGCAGCGTCCGCTGATCAAGACACTCATCGACAACATCGAAAAGCGCGCGGGAGAACTTGATCTGCGCGCCGACAAAACGCGCAGCGCCGAGCATCTGGCCGAAGTCACGGCTTATGCGACCGCGCTCGCCATGACGTATGTAGCGAAAGGCAAGTTTATACAGCCGTAAGAAAAGGTCTCAGGTTTTAGGTAACAGGTCTCAGGCAAGACGAGTGACTGATCGATGTCTGAGATTTTCCTGACACCCGAGAGCTAACACCTGACACCTGAGAAGCGATTGTACTCGCGGCTGAAAGAATGAAGCCAATGATCGGAGCAAACATGAAAATCGCGCTGCTTTACGACGTCTGGAATGAAGATCCAGTCGCCGCCGCCGCGAAACAGGAATCCAGCAATGGCAACGGCAACGGGAATGGAAACGGAAACGGCAATGGCAATGGCCGCAAGACGCACAAGCCCGTGAAGAAAGCCAAGAAAGAAAAGACCGACCGCGAGGAAATTTTCGAGGCCTTGCAGAAGCTTGGCCATGAGCCTTCTTACTTCGAGCTGGACGGCCGTCCCCAATCGCTGCATTCTCTGGCCAAGTGCGATGCCGATCTCATCTTCAATTTGACCGAGTCGTTCGGCGGCGACGACACAAAAGAAATGAACGTGGTCGCCTACATAGACATGCTCGAACTGCGTTTCACCGGCGCGGGCCCGCACTCGATTTTCATGTCGCAGGATAAGGCGGTCGCCAAAAAGATTTTCGCCTTTCACGGCATCAAGACTCCCTTCTTCGCCACTTCCTATCGCGGGCGCATCGAGCATGCGCACGACATTTCTTTTCCCCTCATCGTGAAGCCCTCGTGGGAGGATGGATCGATCGGCATCGACGCCGGCTCGGTCGTCAAGAACGTGAAGGAAATGATGGAGCGCGTCGAGTACATACAGGACGAATTCGATTCTCCGGCGCTGATCGAGGAGTACATCGAGGGCCGCGAAATTTATGCCGGCATTCTCGGCAACTATGAGCGCGCTCAGGTTTTGCCGCTGGTTGAACTCGATCTTTCGCGGCTGCCCGAGGGCACGCCGAAAATTGCCAGCTACGATGTGAAGTTCGAAAAAAATACAGAGGCATACAAATTGACGAAGTCGGGCATCGCCGAAGATCTTGACGACGAAACCCGCAAGCGCCTTTCCGACACCGCGCTCGCCGCCTACCGCGCCCTAAAATTGCGCGACTACGGCCGCATCGATATGCGCCTCGCTCCAAACGGCGACGTGTACGTCATCGAGGCGAATCCAAATCCGTGGCTCGCGAGCCGTCAGGAATTCGCCATGGCCGCTAAGGCCGCCGGCCTTTCCTATACCGAGCTCATCGGAACCATCGTCGACCTGGCCATGAGCCGCCATCTGAATGCCACCATGGCCATGGCCGCAGGGATGCACTAATCTCGCGCTGGCTTCGTTGCGGTAATGTCTTCGATCTTTTTCTTTTTCTTTCCGGGGGGGATGCAGCCTGGTGTGGACCACACACCGAAGGGAGGCAAGAAAGGCATTCTAAAGATTGTCCGCTACCGAACCGCGCTATTCTCTGCCGGTTGCAGGCGCTCGAATGCTTCTTCGGCGCGGCGGAGGGCTTCCTGCACGTTTTCACAAATGTTTTCTTTGCCTACCAGTTCTTCGAATTCGGTTTGCTGAATCAGGCGCAGAGGCTGTTCGCGCGCGCCACATAAAATCAGTTCACGGCCGCTGGACTTCAGTCTGCGCGCCACTTCTTCGAGCGCGAACAATCCTGTCGCATCGAGCGCGGTCATGTTTCGCAGGCGCAGAATCACGACCGGCGGCAGGGTGTGCATGTTCTCGGTTACGAGGTCGATTTTGTCCGTCGCGCCAAACAAGAACGGCCCGTGAATGCGGAAGATGGTCGCGTAGTAAGGAATGTCCTTGTCCTGCAAAATGTGCACGCGGCCGTCTTCAACGTAATCGTCGGTGACCTGGGAGACGGTAGTGGTAGCGGCGACTCGGCTGATGAAGAGCAGCGCAGCCAGAATCATTCCAGCTTGCACCGCGACGGTGAGATCGGCAAAGACCGTGAGCGCGAACGTGACCAGCCACACGCTGATGTCTGTCTTCGTCAACTTGAGCAGCGACGGAATCTCCAGCCACTCGCCCATGTTGTAGGAAACCACCATCAGGATCCCGGCCAGCACGGCCATGGGGACAAAGCGCACCCAGTGCGAGGCGAAGAGAAGAATCGATAGCAGCGTGAGCGAGTGAATCATGCCGGCGACGGGCGACTGCGCTCCGGCGCGAATGTTGGTTGCGGTGCGCGCGATGGCTCCGGTGGCGGGCAGGCCGCCGAACATGGGCGAGACGACGTTGGCGATTCCCTGCGCGACGAGTTCGACATTCGGGTTGTGGCGGTCGCTCGCATTTTGATGCGACGACATGCGGTCGGAGACGACGGCCGACATCAGCGATTCGATCGCGCCCAGCATGGCGACGGTTAATGCGGGGCCGAGCAAGCCGTGAATGAGTTCAGGGCGGAAAGAAGGAATGGCGAAATGCGGCAGGCCGCTGGGGATGCCGCCAAAACGGCTGCCAATGGTCTCAACCGGCAACTTGAAAATTTCGACCACCAGGGTGCCCAGCAACATGGCGACGATGGCACCGGGAATGCGTATGGAAATTCCCCGGCAGACGACGATGATGGCCACGGTGCCTGCGGCCAGCAGCGTGGCTTCGATGGAGATGGTATGGAAGTTCTGCGCCAGCGCTTCCATGCGCTGCCAGAAAACGCCGGGAACTTTTTCCAGCTTGAGTCCGAAGAAATCTTTGATTTGCGTGCTGGCGATGAGGATGGCGATGCCGTTGGTGAATCCGATGACGATGGGGCGAGGGATGAACTTTACCGCCGAGCCCATGCCGGTGACGCCCATGATCATGAGAATGATTCCGGCCATGACCGTGCACATGAAGAGCCCGTCAATGCCGTGAGCGGCGACGATTCCCGAGATCACAACGACGAAGGCTCCGGTCGGTCCGCCGATCTGGGTCTTGGAACCGCCGAGCGCCGAGATGATGAAGCCGGTGACGATGGCGCAATAGATGCCAGCCTGCGGCGTGAGCCCGGAGGCGATCGAGAAAGCCATGGCGAGCGGGAGAGCGACCAGGCCGACGGTGATTCCGGCGAGGACGTCGCGCAGGAACTTGCTCAGGCTGTAGTTGCGGAGGCAGAGAATCGACTTGGGAAGCCACTCATTGCGCACAAGGGCGCCGGAAGAGAACGCACGGTCCATGATAGTAACGATTATGGCAGCGGGTGAGGGGAAAAGGCATAGGAATGTCGGTGGCAGTGGGTCGAAAGGTCTGTGGGAGTCCGTTGGGTGAGCACGCCGGTGAATACGTCTTCATGGCCGGTGGGACCGCCACTCTAGTAATCTTCTATTCGTAACCATCCCGCAGCATACTGATTCTGCTATGCGAAACCTCCCCGAACCCCGCCCGCAATGGCGTTTTCCGCGCGCTCATCTTGAAGGTAATAATCCAATCGTCCTCCGCTTCCCCACAGGGGAGCGTCTGGGAGCCAACCTGAAGATAATTTCGGCGACCGGCGGCTTGCTTTCGCTTGCCCAACCGGTGGATCAGGGCTCGCAGGTCCGGCTGATGTTCCTTACCGAGTCCGGCACGGTGAATGGGAATGCTGAGATGCTGCGGCCGGTTAGCCAGCAGTTGCAACCCTTTCGTTTTGTCGCGCTTCCCGCCGATGAGCAACGGCGCATTGGACTGCTGGTCGGGCAGGCATCGCAGGACAGATCTGAAGCAGCCTGGATGGAGAAGCTGCGGGCAGCCTCGGCGCAGCAGGAGACTCCGCCGTTCTGGCGCTTTAAGCTGGCTGGCGCGATCGCTCTGCTTACGGTGGGCCTGGCGACGTCGGCGTTCCTATTGCACTTCAACCTGCTGAGATAGCCAGCGGCAACGCCGCTTCTGGGATGCGCCCGATGAATACTCGCCGATACACACGCTATCGCATGCACACGCCCGTCTGCGTTCCCGTCCCCGGAGCGAGAAACGTGGTTGTGCCCGGACTGGTTTCGCGCTTGAGCCGCGCCGGCATGGAGGTCTATGCGGGAGTGAATGTTCTGCCCGGCGAAGTGATGGAAGTCGAGTTTCGAACCGCGGGCAGAACGATAAGAATTGCGGGGCTGGTTCGCAATCGGTCGGGCTTTTGTTTTGGAGTTGAATTCTGCGGGCTGCGCGTTGAGGTGGACAGAGTACAAGCCTGGCCTGGGCTTGCGGTCGGGTGATCTCGCCAATAGTCTACGCAACGTGATCAAAGCGCGAATTGAAAAAGGCTGCCAATATATCGGCAGCCCTTTCCGCGGTTCCACGCCCCACAAAACCTTATCCAGTTCTTTCTAGAACATGTTCCACAAATACTGGTTGTAGACGTCGTGGTGATATTGCACCTCGGGCGCTTTAACGAACGAGCCCAAGAGGCGCGGACAGCGGTCAGCCGAACCTTGCTTCAGATCGGCATAGCGGCCCTTAACGTCCTCACCCATGAGGGTTGAAGTCCACGGCGCTTTGCGGAAGTTCTCCATCGCGGTGTAGATGTTATCGGGCAGGTAGCGCTCAGCCTGGCGCAGGTTCTTGATCTTGGCGGTCGTGCCCTCAAGGCCGGTTTTGAAGATTGAGAGCATGACCAGATACGGATTGGCATCAGGAGCCACAGAACGCACTTCCACGCGCATGCTGCGTTCGTTGCCGATTGGAATACGGATCATCGAACCGCGATCGACCGCCGACGCCTTAATCTGGTTCGGCGCTTCAAAGTGCGGGTCGAGACGGCGGTAGGCGTTGACGCTGGGATTGAGCAGGAGGCAAATGTCGTTGCCGTGTGTAAGAATGCGGTCGACAAACTCCCATCCTGTTTTGCTGAGCTTTTCTTCTCCTTTGGGATCCCAGAAAAGATTTTTGCCGCCCTTGCTGACGGAGACGTTGGTGTGCATGCCGCTGCCGTTGACGCCGACCACTGGCTTTGGCAGGAAGGACGCAGTCAAGTCCATGTTGCGGGCAACCTGGCGGCAAATCAGTTTGTAAAGCTGAATGTGATCGGCCGCAGCCACAACTTCGGCATAGTTGTAGTTGATCTCAAACTGCGAGGGCGCGACTTCCGGATGATCTTTCTCATTCTGGAAGCCCATGGCGCGCTGTACTTCCGCCGTGGTGTCAATGAAAGTGCGCAGCGGGTCGCCGGGCAGGGAATGATAGTAGCCGCCGGTGTTCACATACTCGAATTTGCCGGTCTGGTGGTAGTTGCGCTCGGCCTCCGCGCCTTTGAACAGGAAGCCTTCAATTTCGTTGGCGGCGTTGAGGGTGTAGCCATTCTTTTTGAATTGCGTCTCGGCGAATGTCTTGAGAACGCCGCGCATGTCGGCGGTGTAGGGCTCGCCCCCTTTGTCGATGACCTCGCCGTAAACCAGAACTTTGCCAGGGCCAAAGACGTCGGCGGGCGCCCAATAAAATGCGGCCCAATCGATGCCAAGCCGCAGATCGCTCTCGCGCTGAGCGGTGAATCCGCGGATAGAAGAGCCGTCGAAGGTGAGGTTATCGTAGCTCTTCACCAGAAATTTCTTGTCATAGTCGAGCATGTGCAGACGGCCTTCAAGATCGCTGAACATGACAGTGACCGCTTTAATTCGCGATTCGTCGGCTAGATATTTAATCCGCTCTTCCTGGATTTTGTGAGGAGCAATCCGGTCGAGGCGTTGCTTCTTCGCCTTCAGATTCATCTCTTCCAGTTCGTCGTAGGGAATTGCCAGAAAGTTCCGCAGTTCAGTTGACATGCCTCTCCTTCATTAAGAAAGAATGTCCGGCCGCGACCGGAATTAAAGTTGACCGGGGGATCAGACTTAATAGGCTAACGCGCCAAGGGGGCGGGAGACAAATAGAAATCAATTATGAGGACGATTACCAACAGCTATTTTGGGCAGCCACGGAAGTGCACCGCTAGTGAGGCAAATCCGTCTATAAGCAGATCAGCGTGAACTGGCTTACACCTGCGCCAGTCTTGCTTTCACTAATTTCCTGATGAGAGCCGCTGGCACGGGCTGGCCAAGCGGGAACTGGACAGTTCCCTTCGAGGTTGAAAATCCTTTCAATTCGTTCTGGAATTTCTTAATTACCGCCGCCGTGGGAAACAGGCTGCAATGGGTCGAAAACGCGGCGTACCACACCAACACCTTCTTGAGCCGGAAAGCTGGAATCCGGTAACTGATGACCTCGGTGGCATCGGGCGGCAGGACGGAGCGGATCGTGGCGCGAATCGTCTTCAACGCGCCGCGGGCCGGTTCGGAGGTTCGCGCGATATATTCGTCGACCGTTTCCGAATCTCCTTTCTTAGTGGGAGACTTACGGGCGCTGGATTTCGTCTTCTTCATGTGGACATACTACGAAAAACTTGTGGCAGTGGTCCATGCCAGGGACGACGGTGCGGGCGGTCCTCGTGAAATAATCAATGTCTGAGGAACATTGCTTGAGTTGCGCCATCTGTCCCCTTTGCAATGAGCGGAAAGAAAAGCGGTTCTGTCCTGCCGTGCATGGGAGAATCTGCGCGCAATGCTGCGGCGAGCAGCGCGAGGTAACGCTCGACTGTCCAAGCGACTGTCATTATCTGCAGCAGGCGCGGCAGCATGAAAAGGCGCGAACGAACGACGATCTCGATCCCGACTCGCTTTTTCCCGCGGTCAAAATTTCGGAGCAGTTTCTGTATGAGCATGAACACCTGATCGTAGGGCTGAGTTACGCGCTCGCCAAAAGCGCCCGCGCCGGCCGCTCGCTCGATGGCCATGGGCTCAACGACCGCGATTTGATTTCCGCGCTCGCGTCGCTGGCCCAGAGCTACCAGAGGCTGGTGGAGTCGAACATTATTTACGAGCAGCCGAGTGCCAACCTGACGCATCAGCAGATTGCCCGCGAAGTGGAAACCATGGTGAAGGAGTTCCGCGAAGCCGAGCAGAAGCATGTTGGGTACGCGCGCCTGCGCGATTCGGAAGTATTTGAGACGATGGTATTTCTGCTGCGACTGGCGCAGGTGCGAACGTCGGGGCGGCCGAAATCTCGCGCTTATGTCGATTTTCTTCTCGCGCAATTTCCCGAAGAGCAATCAGCCATCAGCGCGCCAGAGAACTCCGAGAGCCGCCTGATCATTCCGTGAGCGTGTTTATGCGGCGGACGACTTCGCCCGCCCCGAGCGCCGATAACAGCTCGGCGGCGGTTTTTCTGAGGATGGGATGGCTCACCTGGGGCGCGATTTCGGCCAGCGGTTCGAGCACAAAGCGGCGCTGGTGCATGGCTGGATGGGGAATCTGAAGGCCGGGCTCGTCCACGATACGATTCCCAAACAAGACAATATCGATATCGATGATCCTCGGGCCCTTGACGCGCGTCCGCACACGGCCCATCGCCTCCTCGATGGACAAAACGTTCTTCAGCAGTTCCTGGGGCGACTTGAAGGTTTCAACCGCGACCACACAATTCAGGAACCACGGCTGGTCTCGCACTTCGACGGGCTCAGTCTCATAGAAAGACGAAACCGCGCATACCGTTCCGGCCTCTTCCAAGCGGCGAATCGCAGCGCGCAGGTTTTCAGCCCGGTCTGCCGACCCGGCAATATTTGACCCGGCAATATTTGATCCGAGCGAAAGATATGCGGTCTCCTTCACCTAGGTAGTGTCGCGGCAAACGGGCTACGAATCCAGAAGAAATTGAAGACGCCAGGGATCATCCCGCTTAGCGGCGCAATACTAAGGAGATGTTAATGCCGCCGGAGGAAGGTAGTACTTAAGTGATCTTCGGCGGGTTTGGCACAACCGATAGTATTAGAGGTGGATGAATCTCGATTCCCTTCTGTTCAGCAAGGACCCGGGTCTGCTTGGCGTACTGCGGCAAACACTGGAAAAACTCTCGATTAACGTTGAGGTGTGCACGGAAGCGGACGCCTGCAGCGAGTCGCTTGCCAATCGCAAGTTCGATGCCGTGATCATCGATTGCGACGATCAGCCCAATGGGGTCACGCTTCTTGGGGGCCTGCGTCAAACCCAAAGTAACGCCAAAGCGGTAGCATTCGCTGTCCTGAATGGCAAAACCACCACGCAGGAGGCGTTCGAGTACGGCGCAAATTTCGTGCTTCAGAAGCCGCTTACGCCACTGCACGCCACGCGCTGCTTCCACGCCGCCATCGATTTTATGCTTCGCGAGCGGCGGCGCTATTTCCGCTACCCGATCGAAATTCCCGTACAGGTTGTGATTGATGGGACTCGTGAAATTCAAGCCAGGACGACCAACCTGAGTGAAAGTGGTGTCGCCATACACGCCACAAGCAGACTGGACAAAGACAGGCCAGTCGCGCTGCGCTTCACTCTGCCCGATTCCGATATTTTGCTTGAACTAAAAGGCGATGTGGTGTGGGCCGATACGGTTGGAGGAGCGGGAATTCGCTTCGCTGACCTCCCGCAAAACTCGAAGCATCAACTGGAACAGTGGCTGACTGAACGGCTGCAAAAGGAAATGCCCGCCCGCCTGCAAACCTACCCCGCGCTTAACTAAGCATTGTTCCGCCAAATTGCCCCGCATCTTTCTGGTGACTTGCGCTTGGCGCGCTCTCTGGCAAGCTGTTGTGGGGACAGCGTGGAAGCGTCGATCTCCCCGAGCCCATCATGATCACACTGGAAGAACGAATCGCCCGCACCCAGCGACTGTTGCAGCGGCTGGAGGATGACCGTCCCTATTTAAGCGTGCGCCTTTCCGCGCTGGGCGCAGAGCACCGAGAAAGTTCTCAAGCTTACGCCGAGCGCGTGCGAGCGGAGGCCGAAGCCGAACTCCGGCGCTTGCTTGATCAACGCACGCCGCCGCTGGAATGGAATGCGCCTTAGCCCGCGGATTAGCCCCATTTTCGGCTATTTTGATGGTGAAAGCTGCCAGGAAAAAGCGTTAGACGCCGAGACCTACTGCCGATAACATTGCCGGAGCCCGCTCTGCTTCTTCCGAGGTAGTCTCTTCCCACAACGAACGATCGCGAAGGATACGCGAGACCAGGGCCGTATGCATGGCGTGGCCGGCGCGGTCCGCAACCACTGCGCCGAGGATGCGCTTCCCGATGAGCGCGAGATCGCCGATCAGGTCAAGCACCTTGTGGCGGACAAATTCATCCGCAAAGCGCAGCGGAGGATTCAACACCTTTTCGCGATCCAGCACAATTGCATTCTCCATGGAGGCCCCACGGATCAGTCCCTGCTGGCGCATGGCTTCGGCTTCATGCAAAAAGCCAAATGTGCGAGCCGCCGCAATCTCCTCCAGATAACTGCCGTTGGTGAGCGCCGCGCGAAAGGTCTGCTTGCCAATCTGGGGATGAGGAAAATTGATGGAATAGGAAACGGAATAGGAGTCGTCGGGATAGACGGCGATAAATTTATCGCCGTCGCGTAATTCGATCTCGCGGACAATTTTAAGGTAGGTGCGCGCCTTGCGCTGACGCCGAATGCCAGCATGGAGGATCATTGCGACGAAGGGCCGCGCGCTGCCATCGAGGATGGGCAGCTCCAGGTTATCCAGCTCCACGATCGCGTTATCAATGCCAGCGCCTATGAAAGCGGAGAGCAGGTGCTCGGTCGTGGAAATAAGCACGCCCTTCTTCATCAGGCTGGTGGCGTAGCTGACGCGGGCCACGTTGCGGCCGCTCGCCTCGATTTCAAAGTCATCGAGATCGGTTCGGTGAAACACGATCCCCGAGCCCGCCGGAGCCGGCAGGATTCGCAAGTTGACGGGTGCGCCACTGTGCAGGCCAACTCCGGCACAGCTCACGGCGCTTCGAATTGTTTGTTCGTGTGTCAATCGCGCTTGAGATGCGTCGATCCGGCAGACGCGTTCGAACCCGATCGCAACGCGTGCCGGTATAAAGATCAGCTATAAACCTTTGGCTGGACAATAGCTTACAGCGCGGCAGGCACTCTAGTATGTGGCAAAAAAGACACAATTCGTGGCAGAGTAGGGCCACGAACCGGCTAAGCCTTTTGCCCGATTCGTGTTTGCCCAGACCATTCTGAATGATTGAATAGTGACTCTTTGGGGTCGAGGACCGGGATTGGTGCCTCTTTCGTATTGGGCTTACCGGCTTTTTCGCGGTGGAGTGCGGTCGTATGTGACGGTTGCCTGGAACAGTGAATCGGGCAGATTCTGGTTGTATTTCGCGATGATGATGAAGCGCTGCTGCGACATTTCTCCGTTGAAGTACCGGGTAATCGAGTGCGGAGTCATGATGCCGTCTTCAGGCTTGTAATTGTCATAGACCTCTTCTTCCGTGTTTTTCTGTTTATCTTTCGGATCGCGCCACGAATAGCTGATTCGGATGGGATAGTGCGTGATCTGATCGAGCGCCACGCTCACCGAATCATTCTGGCTGTTGAGAAGGGTCACTGTGTCGACGGGCTTGCTATCGACGATCGCCAGGCCATCGTAGAAGAGGGCAACCGTCGGATCGTTGACCCACTTGCGAAACACCCATTCCGCAGAGTGCGGACGCCGCCGCAGATAATTCTGCAGGTCTTCTTTATCCTGCGGAGCCGTTCCCTTGAAGGTCGTCTCGAAGCCCTTGTCGCCGTTGTGAATCAGGATGATATCGAACTGGCCTTTCACCTGAACGTTCCCGACCTGCCCCTCGATCAGGAAAATGTCTTTGGTGTGGATGACCTCAAAGCGGTCTTTGTCGGGATATTCGAGATAGTAGTTATAGGGAATGCCAAGGCTCTCGGTGCGGCCGTGATGCAGAGGGTAATAGCGGCCGGTCTCACTGCGATTGGTGTAGGTGAGATAGGCCTGGCCACCCAGCGCGGCGACGGCCTGATCGAGTAATGCCCGCGCCTTGTGCGCGCTCTCAGAATCGTTAAGGTTGACCGAGGCTGGCTGATCGGGCGGAAGGGCGGCGCGAGGCGGCGGCTCGGATCCGGCCTGCGCGTGGGCCAGGCCAGGCGCGAGGCAAAAGATCAGCGGGAGCAAGAGAACGGCGGCGAAGCGTGGCATTGATTTATCTATTTTAGGCTTTATTCAGAGGCTCGCTAGGTTAGAAGCCTATGGGGTCATTTTAGCTGTCTTTTGATTTGGAGTTTTGGTGGTTTTGAGCCTGCATAGCGAGGGTTCGTGTGTAACTTGGCTTAACCTCCATGTAGCGAAAAATTCACAGTGATCTCGGTCTCGACGGCTACAGGCTGCCCCTTCAACAGATACGGTTTGTACTTCCACTGCTTGACGGCCGCGATGGCAGCGGGGGCGAGCATTTCATGGCCGGAGACTAGAGTGAGATCCTGAATGTCCCCATTCTTGTCGATTACGGCTCTGAGAACGACCGCACCTTGAATGCGGGATTGGCGCGCCATCTCGGGATAATCCGGCGCCACCTTCTTGATCAGCAGTCCCGCGGAGACTCCTTGCGCGACGCGCACGCGGTCAGGATTGGTTCCGGCTGCTCCAGTGGCCCCAGGCGCGGGAGCGGGCGCCATCACGCACTTCAGATTGATCTGATCGTCGCGGAAGGTAATCCCCTGTAGAGAATTGGCAGCTTCGTCTAATTCAGCGGGCGACGCGGCCCCCATCGTCTCGCCGATGAGATAGCCGCGGAATGTGGTGTAGACGTAAGACAAATACAAAGCGGTGCCATTGGCGGGTGCGACCTTATAGTCAGAACGAAAAAAATGCTGGCCACCGTAATCGACGGAAAATGTTTCCCGGACGATTTCACGGTGCTCCGTCGGAATGCCGACCTGCTCGCGTACCGCGGCGGTAACAAAATCCTGCGCGCTTCCACTTCCAGTCGCATCGCGAGCGCTGAGAATGATCCGGCCGGGCTTCTTACTCTGTTGTTGAAGAAATAGCAGGACAAGATCCCTGGCGGAACGATGCCGGGCTTTGCCGCCGGGAGTAATCGTCTCGTTGACTTCCCATCCGGCGGGAATAGGAAACGACAGACCGAAGCATTCGTTCGAATAGACCCCATTCGCGACAGCGCCATTTTCGTATTGCATTGCCGCTTCAGGCGCAGCCTGGGGCCGGGCATCAGGAGAGTGAGACGCAGCTCCCGGCTCATCTTCGGAGAGGTGAAATTCGATGCTGACTGGGCCCTTAACGCTTACCGCGCGGCCATCGCTCAGGTAGGGCCTGAACCTCCATAGCTTGACGGCATCGATGGCTGCCGGCGAGAGAAGAGAATCGCCTGAAATCCGTGTGACCGCCTCGACGCTTCCGTTCCCGGAGATCGTCACTTCCACCCGAACCCGGCCCTCGATGTGAGCCCGCTCCGCGGCATAGGGATACATTGGCTGCATCCGCCAAATGATGAGACCTTTCATCGCCTCTTCATCCAGAGATACAGGCTCGGCGGCGGAAGAATTGGCGGCAGACTGATTCGCACTCTCCGTCGGGCTCGCACCGCCTTCGGACTTGGAAGTATCCGACGAGCCGTTGTTTGTTTGCTGCGCGAGAGCAAGCGCAGGCGCGCTAAGCACTGCGGCGAGCGCCGCAGTAACAAACCACAACGAAATTGGATTCATAAATCTCATGCTATCCAACCAACACGGCGCCGCCGTTAACGTTGAAAATCTCGCCTGTGATGAACCCTGCATGCGGCGTGCACAAAAACAAAATCGGCCCGGCGATTTCGTCCACTGTTCCCACGCGTCCCAGCGGAATGGTCGCAAACACTTTACTCTTTGTGGGTGGATCGCTCAGCGCAGCCGCCGACATATCCGTGGCGACCCATCCCGGAGCCACGCAGTTGACGCGAATGCCGTCGCGCGCGAGTTCCGTCGACAGCCCTTTCACCATGCTGATGAGCGCGCCCTTGCTGGCCGCGTAGTCGCAGTGGAAGGCCTCGCCGCGCTGGCCGGCGGTTGAGCTGACGAGCACGATGTGGCCGGACGCTCCTGCGTTGGCCTTGTCTTTGGCCGGATGGGATGCCTCACTTCGCTGTTTCTTCATCTGCGCGACCGCGTGCTTCACCAGCCCGAAAACGCTGTCTAGATTGATAGCGATGGTGCGATGCCATTGCTCGTCGGTCATGCGGTCAACCGGCGCGTCCTCGGGAGGCCAGATGCCGTGATTCGCCACGAGAATATCGAGGCGTCCAAACTCAGCCACCGCGGCCGAAACCAACTCGCCGGCGGCTTTTGTGGTCGAGAGGTCGGATTGCACGGCGCGGCAATTCGCGGCTCCGCACTCGCGCACCAGTTCCTCTGCCTGCTCCTTGGCTGACTGAAAATTGAACACAACTTTGGCGCCGGCAGCGGCGAACAGACGCACGGTGGCCGCGCCAATTCCGCGGGACCCTCCAGTGATAAGAGCAACTTTGGATTCAAGTGACAGATTCATGACCGTCTAGTATCGCGCAAGGTGTGGTAATCGGCGAGCGAAATGGTGGCCAGCTATCGCCGCCCATCATCGAGAGCGAGCCAAACTGGAGAATGAATGCAGAAAAAGGGGCGGCTCGAAAGCCGCCCTTACGAACTGACAACTGGCTAGTGAGAGACTGCCCTACGCTGTTGCGGGCCGCTCTCCGCTGGTGGCTGGAGCACGCTCGGGCTTCAGCACTTGCTGCACGCTTTCATCGGGCTTGGGCGGCAGCGGCTTCAGCGGAGGCAGATCCTGGCCATCGACCAGCAATTTGATCTCCGAGGCATCCAGCACCTCGCGCTCAATCAGCGCCCTGGCGATCTTCTCCAGCGTTTCACGGTTCTCGGTGAGGACCGTCTTGGCTCGCTCATAACCCGCGCTCACCATCTTCCTGACTTCTTCGTCAATCTGGATGGCGGTGGCTTCCGAGTAATCGCGGTGCTGCGCGATCTCGCGGCCCAGGAAAATCTGCTCTTCTTTCTTGCCGAAGGTCAGAGGTCCAAGTTCGCTCATGCCCCATTCGCAGACCATTTTGCGCGCCAGTTCGGTGGCACGCTCAATGTCGTTACCCGCGCCGGTCGACATCACGTTGAGGAAAATCTCCTCCGCAATGCGCCCGCCCATGAGGATCGCGATCTGCGAGTCGAGATAATTCTTGTAGTAGTTATGGCGGTCATCCACGGGCAACTGCATGGTTAAGCCGAGAGCCATGCCGCGCGGAATGATCGTGACTTTGTGCACAGGATCGGCATGAGGCACCATGGCCGCAACCAGCGCGTGTCCAGCCTCGTGATAGGCCGTGTTTTTCTTTTCTTCATCGGTGAGCAGCAGCGATTTCCGTTCCACGCCCATCAGGACCTTGTCTTTGGCGACCTCGAAGTCGTATTGCAAGACGGCCTTGCGATTTTGCCGCGCCGCCGCAAGAGCCGCTTCGTTCACCATATTTGCCAGGTCGGCACCCGAGAAGCCGGGTGTGCCGCGGGCCAAAACGGAGAGATCGACATCGTCTGCCAAGGGAATTTTACGAGTGTGAACCCGCAGAATTTCTTCACGCCCGCGCACATCCGGACGATTCACGACCACGCGGCGGTCAAAACGACCGGGCCGCAGCAGCGCCGGATCGAGGACGTCCGGACGGTTGGTTGCGGCCATCAGAATGACGCCTTCGTTCGATTCAAAGCCGTCCATCTCAACCAGCAACTGGTTCAGTGTCTGTTCGCGTTCGTCGTGTCCGCCGCCGAGGCCAGCGCCGCGGTGACGTCCGACGGCGTCAATCTCGTCAATAAAGATGATGCAGGGAGCATTCTTCTTGCCCTGCTCGAACAAATCGCGTACGCGGCTTGCGCCGACGCCGACGAACATCTCTACAAAGTCCGAGCCGGAGATCGAAAAGAAGGGAACATTGGCTTCGCCGGCCACAGCGCGCGCCAGCAGCGTCTTGCCTGTTCCAGGAGGTCCGACCAGCAGCACGCCCTTCGGAATGCGTCCACCCAGCTTCTGGAACTTTTGCGCCTCGCGCAGAAATTCAATGATCTCGCGCAGTTCTTCTTTGGCTTCATCCACGCCAGCCACGTCTTTGAACGTGATCTTTTTCTGCTGCATGGAGAGCAGGCGCGCGCGGCTTTTGCCGAACGACAGCGCCTTATTTCCGCCCGTCTGCATCTGGCGGATCATGAAGAACCAGAGTGCGCCCAGCAAGACCAGCGGCGCCAGGTTCAGGATCCAGCTCGGCCAGGAGCCTGCGCTGGCATCCTTAATATTGATGGCGACGCCCTTGTTCTGAAGGGTCTTGTACATATCCGGGTAGTTCGTGGGGACGGTGGTATGAAACTGGGAGTCATCCTTGAACTTGCCCTTGACTTCCTGCATGTTGAAGGTCGCTTCGCGGACGTTGCCGCTTTCTACCTGCGCTAAAAAGTCAGAAAACCCGATTTCTTTTTCTTTCTGGCCGGTGCTACCCGTGCGCACGACCTGCCACAGCAGGACCGCCGACACGACAATGACTGCCCAGAAAAGTACCGTTTTAATGGTTGAATTCACCTAAGACTCCTCGAAACGCAGCGCATGTCCACAGCTTGTTCGCCAAGACCGGCTGCCTAACCTCGGTATTAGATGCCGGCGGGAGAAATTCGACTGGCAAAACCTCGGCCACATCATTCTAGACCTTTTCCGGGGCAAACGGGCAAGCCGCGGGAGGTGACAGAGGTCACTCAAGCTCTCGTGCCAAACACCCGCCCGGCGTGGGCCGTACAGCCGACGAAGCTCCAGACGTCGAGCCGCGGGGCTCAGAAACGGGCCTCAACTTTTCTGGTTTCCCGAAAAACGATGAAGTTGACGTCTGCCTCAACGTTGACCTCGAGGTCCGCTTAAAGCTTAATAGATGGAGGCGTGAAGCTTGCTCGAATCTGGTGCGTCGCTCTAGCCCGTGGCCGCCAAATATGGCAAATTCCGGCCCGTCTGGTCCGGACTCGCCAGCCCATATCCGCACAGGAACGCGTCATCCACCAGGAAGCCGAAATAGTCAGGCTGCAAGGGCACCCGTCGCGCAGACTGGCGATCGAGCAAGGTTACGAGCTTGACCGATGCTGCGCCGCGCGCTTTGAAATCGCTCATCAAAAATTCCGCTGTGATTCCCGAGTGCACCAGGCCCTCCACCAGCAGCACGTGCTTGGCTTCGATATCGAGTTCGTGGCTGAAGAAAATCTCGAGCACGGGCGCTTCACTCCCGCTTGTCTCCTTATAGGTTGGCTTGATGAAGGTGCAGACGACGGGTACTTCAACAGCTCGCACCAGATCGGCCATGAAAATAAAGCTATTTTCCAGAAGGCCCAAGGCAACAACGCTCTCGCCGCGATAGTCGTCGGAGATCTGACGGCCCAGTTCCCGCACTCTTTTCTGAATCTGTTCCGGCGAAATCACCTGCCGCAGGATGTGAGTGGCGGGCTTGGTGGGAGAGGAATCGTCCGGAAAAGCGCGGTTCGGCGAAGCGGTCATGGCGACCCTAAGAATAGCACTGAGCTCGCTGGCCGAGTGTCAATCAGAATTGGTTCAGGTTCCAGTAAATTCTCCTCCCTGAGGGAGCTAAACATGGGGCTCCAGCGGCCGATCTGGCATTGCCGCGTAGTTGTAGGCTTGCTCGGTGACGATGGGAGTTACTTCAAAATTATCTTTGGGCGGCGGCGAGGTTGTTTTCCATTCCAGGCCGGTCGCATGCCAGGGATTGTTTCCGGCTTTTTCTCCGTAACGCAACGACCATAGAAAATAGACCATTGGAAGCAGGTAGCCGATTCCGAGGATGCTCGCGCCGGCGGTGGAAAGAATGTGGAGCACCTGGAACTCCGGCGGATATTGCCAATAGCGGCGCGGCATCCCCAGCCAGCCGAGAACGAACTGCGGGAAGAATGTCAGATTGAAGCCGGCGAATGTGATGAGCGCCGCGAGCCTTCCCCACATTTCGGGATACATGCGGCCGGTCATTTTGGGCCACCAGAAATGCAATCCTCCCATGTAGGCGACGACCATGCCTCCCACCATGATGTAGTGGAAGTGGGCGATGACGAAATAAGTGTCGGTGACGTGAACGTCGATGCCGAGAGCGGCGAGAAACAGGCCGGTGAGGCCGCCAATGGTGAACAATCCGATGAAGCTCAGCGCGTAGAGCATGGGCGTATCGAAGGTGATCGAGCCTCTGTACATGGTCGCAGTCCAATTGAAGACTTTGATGGCCGAGGGCACAGCGACCAGATAGCTGAGGAGCGAGAACAGCAGCGCGGCGTAAAGGGAAATTCCGGCGACGAACATGTGGTGCGCCCAGACGAGGAATCCCAGGATGGCGATGGAGACGCTCGCGATGGCGATGAATTTGTAGCCGAAAATTTCCTTGCGCGAGAAGCAGGTAATGAGTTCGCTGATGACTCCCATGCCGGGGAGGATCATGATGTAGACGGCGGGGTGGGAATAGAACCAGAAAAGATGCTGGAAGAGGAGCGGATCGCCGCCGACTTTGGGATCGAAGATGCCCAGGTGCAAGCCGCGCTCAAGCGCTACGAGAACCAGCGTGATGGCGAGCACGGGCGTGCCAAGCATAATAATGATGGAGTTGGCATAGTTTGACCAGACAAACAGAGGCAGGCGGGTCCAGGTCATGCCGGGAGCGCGCATGCGGTGAGTGGTGACGATGAAATTAAGGCCGGTGAAGATCGAGGAGAAGCCGGCGATGAAGATGGCGAGCGCGGCGGTGATGACGTGGGTATTCGCGAAGTCGGTGCTGAGCGGTGTGTAAAAGGTCCAGCCGGTATCGACGCCTCCGTTGACGATGGTCCACAGCATGAGCGCGCCGCCAATCACGTAGAGATACCAACTGAACAGATTGATCTTGGGGAAGGCGAGATCTTTGGCGCCGATCATCATGGGAAGAATGAAATTTCCGAGGACGGCAGGAACCACGGGGACAAGAAAGAAGAAGACCATCACCTGTCCGTGCATGGTGAAAAGCTTGTTGTAGGTGTCGGCCTGGACCAGGTCGCCTTGCGGCGTGAGCAGCTCGAGACGGATGAGGAGAGCGAAAAAGCCGCCCACAAAAAACATGATGGTGGTAGAGATCAAGTAAAGGATGGCCACGCGCTTATGGTCGGTGGTTAACAGCCAGGATCGAATGCCGTGGTTAATGTTGAGATAGTTTGAATTTTCAATCCGTGAAGGGGCGGCGACTGCCATTGGAGATCCTCCGGACAATGGGCGGAACTGTAGTTTAGTGGGTGGAACGTGAACAGGGCTCGGATGAGAAGGTGCTGGCGCAGGTTGTCTGGAAATGGGGGGCGGCTCGCAAAAAAGTGGTAGGGATGGAAGCGGCGGGCGAGGAAGTCCGCCGGACAGCCGGCGAGATGCCGGCGCTACTTTGAGTCTGCGCGACGCCGTGGAATGTTTTAGAGTTTGACTGGCTGCGGGCATCGCTAACGGTGCCCTGATGCGAATTCGGCGGCCTGATAGACTGTTGCAGCAAATTTGCTTTTGAGGATGGCTTGTGGCGGGGAATCCAGTTCTGGTGGTGCATGGTGGCGCTTGGGCGATTCCAGATGACATGGTGGACGCGCACCTGAGTGGAGTGCGCAACGCCGCGGCCGCGGGTTGGCGGGAGTTGGAGCGCGGCGGGTCGGCCCTGGACGCAGTGGAAGCCGCGGTGGTAGTGCTGGAAGATGACGAGACGTTTGATGCGGGGCGCGGCAGTTTCCTGAATCGCGATGGCAAGGTGCAGCTGGACGCCTTCATCATGGATGGCGCGACACTGCGCGGAGGCGGCGTTGGGTGCGTAGAGAGGCTGCGGAATCCTGTGTGCGCGGCGCGCAAGATTTTGAGCGACAGCACACACGTGTATTTTGTGGCCGAGGGCGCCGAGCGTTTTGCCGCGGAACACGGGATCGAGCTTTGCCGCAATGAGGATCTGATTATTCCGCGCGAGGTCGAACGGCTGCGCGAATATCAGGCGCAGGGGACCAATCATGGCAACGACCTGTTTGCGCCTGCGATATCGCATGACACCGTAGGCGCGGTCGCACTCGATGGCGAGGGGAATATTGCGGCGTCCACTTCGACAGGTGGAACTCTGAATAAAGCCCCAGGGCGATTGGGAGATTCGTCGCTGATTGGTTGCGGCTGCTATGCCGATAACGAGAGCGCGGCGGCCTCAACCACCGGGTGGGGCGAGCCCATCATGAAGCTGGTGCTGGCGAAGTGGGCGGCGGATCGCGTGGCGGCGGGCAACTTGCCGCAATGGGCGGCACAGGAAGCGATGAATTACTTGAAGCAGCGACTGAATGGGCATGGCGGAATTATTCTGCTCGATGCGCAAGGGCGGTTTGGGATTGCGCACAATACTCCGCGAATGGCGTGGGCGGTGCGAACGGCGGAAAAGATGGACGCGGGAACGGAGCGTTCGGGCTAGAATGAAGCCGCTATGGAAAGCATCCACTGGCGGGACTGCCTGGCCAATTCCATTCGCTACTGGGAACCACGGCGAATTCTGTACAACCTGCTGCTAGCGGTGATTGTGACCGTCCACTTTGTAAGAGGCCTGCCATCGTCACGGATCGACTTCCAGTTCAATACAGTCCTATTCCTGTTTCTCTTAGCCGTGCTGGCCAACGTCGCTTACTGCGCGGCCTACGTGCCTGACATTTTTGCCCAGATGTCGAGCATGCGCGATTCATGGCTGCGCTATCGATGGACGGTGTTTGTAATCGGATTAGCGTTTGCGGGAGTGCTGACGCATTTCTGGTCGGGAGCGATGTTCGGGCAATTCAGAAGGTAAGTGCTGTTTCCAAAGCCCGAAACGTGGGGCACCTGGGCAGTCAAAGCCGAAAGCCCAACACCCAAGGCCTAAAATTCCAAATGCACGCGGAACGATGGCACCACCACGGGCCCGCGGGCCTGGTTATAGCCGGGGTTATCGATGTGCTGCACACCGGGCGCCACGTAAATTCCGCGCCACGCATGAGCGGTGTAGTAGGACTCGAAGATGGTCTCGCGGCCGTAGGTCAGATTGTTCGTGCGGCCGGAGTTGGCACTGCCATCGCCGAGCAGGAAGCCCAGGCCTCCCAACCGCAAGTATTCCTGATGATCCTTGCAGATTCCGTTGGTGACGACGGCGACTCCGGCGCGATCGTAGCGGCGATGCCACCATGCTCCGTGCGCGCCCAGGCCGGTCGCGAAAGTTTGATCGACTTCGGTGTAGGCGAACGATTCGGTCTTGCCGTTATCCCATCCGAAGCGAGCGAAGGCGGTGAGGTTGGGCGCTAGATCCTGCTCCATATTCAGGCCGAATCCATATTTGCGGGTAACGTGCCAGGGATGGTTGGTGATGTCCGGCACAGCGACGAGACCCTGCTCATATTGCGCAACGGCGTCGCGGTAAATGCCCATGTTGGCGTAGTTGGTGTAAGCGAGAAGGCGGACTGCGCCTGCCTTCCTGGGGATAAATCCGTGGCGAAGTTCGTACTCGTAATTCTCGGCGTGCACCTGCCAGGGACGCCAGACCAGATCGATGCCGTTGGCAATCTTTGGCATGAGGACCTCGGCGAAGCGGAAGCCCCAGTTGCGATCTTCGTAATCTGCGGTGAGGCCGACGGTGTAGCCGCGCGTATCGGCGGCGTAATCCCACGCGCCGTTGTTGTCGGTGGTCCAATTGATGAACTGAAGGTGCGTGTCGGAGCCGACTGAGTTGAGGTCAAAGAAATCCGGCATGCTGAATTTGCCGAAGCGGAGTTCGAGGCGGCGGCGCGGCAACTCGGAGAAAAGAGAGAAGGGATTGCGTTCGTTTTCCACTGTGTCCTTGCTGAGCGCGAAAACATGATGGATCTCGCCACGCCCGAGATAGGGCGCTTTGCTGAGCAGCGGATTGCGTACGATGTCGAGGTCGGTGTTGCCTGCCAGGCCAAAGCCTTGACTAAGCGCCGCGCCGCCGGCTTCTTCGATATCGACGATGAACTCAGTGGAGTTGTTGACGCGCACGCCGGTGTAGAGCGTCATGACGCGCGAAGTCGCTTTTTCGTAGTTGGGACTCAGGCTGTGCGTGCCGCTGTAGAGCGCCGGAAAGGGAGGATGAGTCTGGAAGATGAAATTCGCCTGGCCGGAAAGCCAGAAGCGCGAATCTGTGAAGTGAGGGAACATGGCGGGAACATCGTCGGCGGGAGCGGGATCAGATGCGGCGTTGTTGGCCGCGGGAGTTGCCGCCTCCGATGACCCGGCGGGGACGGATTGCGCTGGCGATTCCACAGAAGTTTGATTCGTAGCAGCTGCTTGCGATTGCGCGCGAACTGTGGCGATGGGAAGGAATGCGGCGAAAGCGAGCGCCAGCAGCGGCGCGGTGCAGGCAGCGCGGCGGCCACGGCGTAAGATGAATTTCCACATCGATATCATGAGAACAAGTAACCGGGCTGGTGGCCGTGAGCGGCGACGGGTCGATCGCCGGTAGTTGTAATTTCAATCATCATTGCAAAAGAATCATTCGAGTATCCGCGCCATCGGTTAATAGAAGGTTACAGGTGCAGCCGAGGTTGGACCATTTGTTTCGTTCACGCCCGTCTGAGTTGCGAGCAGGCATCGTGTCGCCGGCGTCGATTTCCATTCAATGTTAAGTCGGGCAACTATCATATATTAACTGTGGTTAATCTATTTGCCCGGCGAAGCAAGTGGCTGTCGGCATTCTTCTGTTGGCGTGCTTCTGGGATGGGCTGGGGGGATTTTAGTGGGGCCAGAAACTGCGTTGCGAGAATTGGATGTTCCGGCTGTGCTGGACGGGCCTGAGAGAACGAACGCGCCCAACCATTCGCGCAAAGATTAAGGACGGCCCGGAGCCCCCCGAGGCCGTCCTAATAAACCCTCCCGGTTAGAAGGGCAACTGGCGCTAAGGTAACTCCCGGACATTTCAGCAATGTTGCGGCTGGATGAAATTCCCATGAATTTGGCTTTTTGAGTGGTTGGGGTTGAGGAGGTTCATCGGCTCATCCCATCGTGAGGCGCTTCGGATCAGGCAGGAATTTGCGGTCTTTTCCAGCCAAACTATTTTGTTCAAAGATCACAGATTCATGTGACAGGCCATGCTGCCGGGGTGCCGGGAGGCGCTGCTATATTGGGTGAATATGACAGGATTGAAAGCGGCAACGCTGGAGGGCCAATGACTCGAAAAACTGAGCAATCGCGCAAGCTGCAAAAACGCGCGGAACAGCTGATTCCAGGGGGAGTGAATTCGCCAGTGCGTGCGTTCCGGGCGGTCGGAGGCGATCCTCTTTACGTGGTGCGCGGTGAAGGTGCGCACATTTGGGACGCGGACGGAAATGAGTACGTAGACTACATCGGTTCGTGGGGTCCACTGATTCTTGGCCATGCGGCGCCGACGGTGATTGAAGCGGTAATTTCGGCGGCGCGCAGCGGCACAAGTTTTGGCGCGTCCACGCCGGCCGAGGCTGACCTGGCGGAGCTGGTGATTTCGGCATTTCCGCATATGCAGAAGGTGCGCTTCGTGAGTTCGGGGACGGAAGCGACCATGTCGGCGATCCGGCTGGCTCGCGCCTACACCAAGCGCAAGTACATTGTGAAATTTGAGGGCTGCTATCACGGGCATTCCGATGGGCTGCTGGTGAAGGCGGGATCGGGGGTAGCGACGCTGGGCATTCCGGGGTCGGCGGGCGTGCCGGAAGAGTTCACGCAGTTCACATTGGCGCTGCCATACAACGACACGGACGTGCTGGAGCAGGCATTCAAAAAGTACAGGCATCAGATTGCGTGCGTGATTGTGGAGCCCGTGGTTGGGAATATGGGATGCGTGCCTCCGGGGCGCGGGTATCTGGAGGCCCTGCGGGCGATCACGTCGCGCGACAAGGCATTGCTGATTTTCGACGAAGTGATGACGGGATTCCGGTTGGCGTATGGCGGGGCGCAGGAGCTGTTTGCGATCCAGCCGGACCTGACCACGATGGGCAAAATCATTGGCGGGGGGCTGCCGGTTGGAGCCTACGGTGGCGCGAGCGAAATTATGGATCTGGTGGCTCCCTTAGGGCCGATGTACCAGGCGGGAACGCTTTCGGGAAATCCGCTGGCAATGGCCGCTGGCTATGCGACTCTGCGTTATCTGCGCGAGCACAAAGATGTGTACGCGAAGATTGAGAAGATCGCAGGCGAAGTGGTCGCGGGTGTGGCGGCGGCCGCCAAGGATGCGGGTGTCACGATGTGCCACAACCGCGTGGGTTCAATGTTTACGTGGTTCTTCACGCCCGGGCCGGTGACGGATTGGACTTCCGCGGAAAAGTGCGATGTCGAAGCCTTTGGGCGATTCTTCCGCGGCATGGTGGAGAATGGCGTCTATCTGCCGCCCTCGCAGTTTGAAGCTGCCTTTGTAGGCGCAGCGCATACAGAGCACGATGTTCAGCAGACGATCGAAGCGGCGAAGCAGGCATTTGCCACGGTGACGGCGTAGTTGGTGGGAGGGGTGCGCTTTATTTTGAGGCGCTGATGTTGTCGCTTCCGGGAGGGAGTTTGAATTCGACTCCCAGGGCGTCGTTTGTTTTCACTGTGGCTGCGAGGTCGAGATCGGCGAGGGGGATTTTGCGTGTGTTCTCGTCGGCGAAATCGAACAGCGCATCGCCCACGATCGCGTAGTTGAGCACGTTGGAGCGGTGTCCGTCCTTGAAAACCAGGACGGTCGAGGGTTGCGCGGCGACGGGCTCCTCGGGCATGTCAGGCGCGTCGGCATCCGCTTCCGCATCCTCATCGGCATCCGCTTCCGCATCGGACATCGCGGCATCCCCAGCGGCATCGACGTCGCCGCTCACACTGCGCGGCGCCGGCTTGCGGCGTCCAGGGTATGGGCCATCGGCGGAGTAAGCGTATTGAGCATCGGCTCGGTCGGGTGCGGCTTCGCTATCATCAGGCTCATATCCAATCGCATACGGAATGTAGACGGGGACGGCTATCGCCGCGGCGGCAGGATCCTCATGGCGATGACGGCGATGCCTGGGCGGGAGCGGCGATGTGGCGGGAACCAGCGGCGTAAAACTGGAAGGCAGGAAAAAATTGGAGCAGCAGCCAACGAATGACATCCCGACGGGAGCGTTCGATCCCGCAGAAGCCCCGGCTGTTTGTGTTGCGAAAACAGCAGTGTTGCGGGGAGCGAATGGCGAAGGCTTTGCGGCACTGGCCGCGGACGAAGTGGATACGCCTTGACCTTGCGCGGCAATTGGCAGCCAAGCCGTCAGCAGGAGGGCCAGGCAAGAGATGATCGTGAAATGAGGTCGCGTGCTATCCACCGTGGGCAGCCTCCCAAGCCCCTATTCGAACCTATTTCGGCCTACCCTATTAGAACGCATCCAAGCGAAAAAGTGGCGTAAAGAATCGTCAGCCGGGGTGGCACGAACGTGCATCCGACGTCCGGTAGTGCGGAATACGTGCGGAATACGGGCGCTCAGGCGGCGGTGAGCGATCCGCGAGCGGTCATCTTGCGCAGTTCGAGAATGCGATGGCGGACGTAGCCATCCTCGGTGAGATGGGACGACGCCACGGCTTTGCGCGTGGACACAACCATTTGATCAAGCGGCCTGCGGGTGGGAAAGTGAGGATCAAGCTCGCGGCAGAATTCGCACGGCCGGCTGGAGCGAGTATCGAAACGGTTTATGACGGCAAGGTCAATGTGTTCCAAGGGAGGCTCCTCGAAAAATGCGACGGCTTTGTTCGGGCTTGCTGCGGATCGGTTGAGAGCGCACGGTCATCGGCGGCTGCAAGTTCTAAAAATGCACCTGAGGTAGAAACGAAGTTCTACTACAGAGCACACATCCATACAAGCCCATTATTAGATTGCTACACAGGGCGCTAATTTTTGCTGTTGCAATTCACACAACGTTAACAATTGCGACGCGGCGTTGGGAGGACGCTCCGCACATGCCGTTGTGATTTCTGGCATCATGGGACCAATTCGAGTTCAGGAGATTTCGTGAATCGCGCCGAGGCCAG
>JBAWBR010000005.1:0-1612 GCA_049589875.1 Terriglobales bacterium | reverse complement strand
CCGTAACACCTGAAGCCGGCGTCAGCAGCAAGCGATTGGCGGTGTGCGCCGCGACCTGCAGGCGTTGTGACTCGGGCCGATTGGTGCGGAACTGGTAACGCGCCATCTCCTGCAAATACCAGCCTCTGTCTTCGCGATCGAGAGTCCCGGCGTCAAGGAGCTCCTGAAGCTTGGCCGCCGCCGTCCCGTAGTCCCCGTGGCAATATGCTTGTTCCGCCTCCAACTCCGCAGCATAAATCCGCAATATGCGCTCATTGGCACCGGCCGGCTTCACCTTCTCCATCTGTTTCGCATAGAAAGCCTTCCAATCGTCGTCTCGCCCAAGGCACTGCTTTACCAAGCCTGCGAAGGCATTGGTCGGCATTTCGCCTTCGTCTATTTCCTGCCTAGCCATCTCCGCTATCTCCAACCCGATTTCAATCTGAGTGGACATCTGGGGAGATAGAAACTTCCGGGAATCCCGATCCCGCACCAGCCTCGTAATATCTGCCCCGACTATGACGACCACTGAGTAGTCCTTCTCTCCCCGAACGCTTCTGCCCATCCCCTGCTCAACGGTACGGATCGTGCGCATCAATGTTGCTTCGCTATTGGGACGGCAATGCTCCTGGTAGAGGTCGGTAAGGCTTTCCGAATAGGGCTTTCCGTCAAAGATGAGGATGCGGCACGTATCGTCGGGAAGGTCGATGCCATCATAGCGGTTAGCCAATACAACCGCTTTCTCATAATGTCCTTTGCGCAACTCTTCTATCACCGCAGCTACGGTTTCCTTGGTCGCTACAACGGCTCCATGGGCCTCCCAGTCCTTCGTCCAATTGAAGCCAGGAGCCAAGGCCACAACGCCATATCGTCTCTTAGCATTCACAGGGCCGTAGCTCTGGACGATTCGTTCCCTGTCGAGGTCCTCGTGAATCAGCGTTGGCAGAAGAACCATTTTCTCGCCCGACCAGCGCTCCTTGGAATAGGTAAGCGGGTTAATAATCGTCTCCGGCGCCAGTTGGAGACCTTTGACGAGGAATGCATCGTCCGTGACGGTGGCCGACATGAATATCCTGGCCGGTGCGTCCCAGTAGCTTCCAAAGGCGGTGAGGGGAGGGATGTAGGGCTCAATTTCCAGCGCCGCGCCGGAAATAACGCATTGGCACTGGCTGAGAATGTCTTTCAGCAGCGGCCACGCATATTTGATGGATTCTCGCTGCGCATTCGACGAAAGAATACTCGCGACTTCGCTTTCGCGCCCGATCCATGCCCAATAAGGCACCGGCAGCAAGGCGTCACGTTTCTCATTACAGATGTCTGCATAGGTCCCGACTCCCTGTTGTTCCAGGTCTTCCGCAAACAGTGTCTTCAGGGCGGTATACGCCTCCTCGCTGCTGGGGATACGAATTCGACACTGCTCGCGGATCTTATCCGCGCAGGCGTGTGCATCGTCCATTAACAGCGTGCCAACGTTGATGGACTTGCGATGCAGCCCAAACCGCGTCAGACCGTTGAACAGCTTCTGCACCGATGTAACCAGAATCTTTTCGCTGTTGAGAAAATCATCCGGGAGATCGGGATCGGCTTTGCACGTCGGGATGCCGAACTGTCTCGCCTGCTCGCAGGTTTGGTC
>JBAWBR010000004.1:0-95007 GCA_049589875.1 Terriglobales bacterium | reverse complement strand
CAGCAGCACCGATGCCACTATGCCCGCCCAGCAAATCGCCTCCAGCATCCCCGTTCCGCTCGACCACCAGAGCAGCGTCGGCGCAATCCAGAATCTTTCCCAATGGCCGACAGAATTTCCGACCGCTCGCAGGTACTCGCCCGCCGGCAAAATCCCCTCGGGCCCGATCAATCCGCGAATCTGAAAAATCAACGAGAAAAATGCGGAGAAATAAATTCCCCCCAGTGCCCGCAAAAACAGCCATCGCGGCACCAGGCGCTCAGGCGCTCCCTCAGGCGAGCCAAAAAGCCAACCAGTCGAGAGACGAATAGAACGGTCCATGGCAGTCCGTCATTATAAAGAGAACCAAACAAAGAGAACCGAACAAAGAGAACGAAACAAAGAGAACCGAACTAAAGAGAACGAATCAAAGAGAGCCAAGCAAAGAAAACGAAATAAAGAGAACCATCTCGTCCCGCGCCTGCGCCCCGCCCCGCCTGCTAAACTCTCTAGTTCTCTTTTAACGTTTTCTCGGATTCAAGTTCATTCAAAGTGACGCGACTCAATTTGAATCTGTTTCGAAACGGATGGCTTTCAATTGGCGCGCAAGTGTCCGAAAATCAATTGCGGCTTTCCAGTTGCTGAAACTTTGCTCCGCTCTTGTGTTTGGGTGGCGCAGCGCTTCAGCGCTGCGGTAACCGCTTTTTTCCATGTCGGCTTTAGCCGCTGAGGGAAGGACGCGGCGGAGTAACCGGGTTCTTAGCAATCTATTGAATCGCTGGAGAAATGTTGTCCACCTGATCCACTACCCCAGAGCGAGGCATTCATGGCCATCAAACAAGTAGGAGTCATCGGCGCTGGCACCATGGGCAACGGCATCGCCCACGTCTTCGCGCGCAGAGGTTTTAACGTCGTCCTATGCGATGTCGAACAGCGCTTCCTCGATCGCGGTCTCGATACCATCGCCAAAAATCTCGATCGCGAACTCGCCAAAAATAAAATCACTGCCGCCGACAAGACATCCACGCTCGGCCGCATCACGTCCGTTCTCAGTCGCGCTCAACTCGCCCCTTGCGACCTCGTCGTCGAAGCCGCTACCGAAAGATTCGAGATCAAAGCCGAAATCTTCCGCGACCTTGACCGCATCATGAAGCCCGAGGTCATCCTCGCCTCGAACACATCCTCAATCTCGATCACCAAAATCGCCGCCCTCACCAAGCGTCCCGAAAAAGTCATCGGCATGCACTTCTTCAACCCCGTCCCGGTGATGAAACTGGTCGAAGTCATCCGCGGCCTGGCCACGTCGCAAGCCACCTACGACACCGTCCGCGACCTCGCCCTTCAGCTCGAAAAAACGCCAGTCGAGGTCAATGACGCGCCCGGCTTCGTCTCCAACCGAGTCCTCATGCCTCTGCTCAACGAAGCCATGTTCGCGGTCATGGAAGGAGTCGCCACCCCGCAAGCCGTCGACGAAGTTTTCAAACTCGGCATGGCGCATCCCATGGGCCCGCTCACCCTCGCCGATTTCATAGGACTCGACGTCTGCCTCGACATCATGCGCGTCCTCCACGAAGGACTTGGCGATCCCAAATATCGTCCCTGCCCATTGCTAATAAAGATGGTCGATGCCGGCTGGCTGGGCCGCAAAACCGCCCGCGGCTTCTACACATATTAGGGTGATCGAGTTAGGGTGATCGAGACCATGCGGATGCCCCACCCATCGCGCTCATTGCGATGTGTGGCCTCGTCACACCAGCGAGGCCAACCGCGCCCACCCGCCAATGCCTAATGACCCGCCTGGAAGTACACGCTTAGTTGATTAATAGACGTGAAGTACCCCGTCCCTCCCGGCTGCCCAAGGATGCGCACGCCGTCTCCCCATGTGTTCGGCAGGTTGAACGTGTAGGTGGTAAAGCCGCCCGCCGCCGCACTATAAGGATATGACGGAGTAACCGTCCCGCCCGTCACATCCACCCATTCAAAGTTCTGCCGCACTTGTACCCTCAGCTTCGCCTCATACCAGCCGCCATTGGGAAACATGTTACCAGTCGTGTAAACCACCTGGTTGATGTTGTAGGCCTGCGGCCAGGTGTAGCCCCACCAGTCCAGCGTTTTTACCTGCTCGTCGTAATCGTCCTCGCTCACGCTCCCATTTCCGCTATTCAGCTGGTCGGAGCAGCCCCGCCGGCAGAGGCTTCCAAAATGTGTGCTCTTGCTGATGGCGCGCGTCCCCGCGGTGAGCGCCAGATTGTCGCCCGATGGCCCGTTGCCCGGCGAAGTGGCCTGCGCGGGCTGAAGATAAACTTTGCGCAATGAAAAACGGTAAGAGCCCCCTCCGCAGCACACGTTGCTCTGCAACCACAACGTCTTCCCATCCGCGCTGATGAACTTCGATGGGATGCTCGTGCCGTATTGTCCCCGGTTCTGCTTCAGGCGAAGCGGCCCGAAATCGGTCGACTGAAAATGCTTCCACGGACCCCAGGGCTCGCTCGCTTCATACAATTCATGCGTGCTGCACGACCACGACGCAAAAATGTACTTCTGCAAAGGTGCGTCATAGGTCACGCCGCCCTGCGCAATCACCTGCTGGTAGGGCGGGCAATCCGGCCCGAACATCACGGGATACAGCAGCCGCGTGTCCGTCAGCACCGCCATCTTCTTGGTGATGTCCGCACTCCATACCGGCCCTCCCTCCGCATTCGTGCCCGCATAAAACTCCCACGCCTTCCGCGTCTGCACCTTGTCCGCAGGCACGCGCCCCAGATACATCGCCTCCTGAGATCGCCAGTTGTTGTCGAGACCGTAGGCGTAAACGTACCCATCGATCGCGTTCCCCGAATCTTTGCCGTAATCGAGAAAAAATATAGTGGTGAACTTGTAGGCGGTCGGGCTGGCGGCATTCGTCGGCGTGCCGAACATCGGCGCGTTTGCATCCCAGGTCCAGCTGACTCCGTTATCCACCGATTTCGCAATCGAAGCCGCCGGCGCGTCATCAAAGGTCGATTCATTTAAATTCTGAAACGCCAGATAGATCGCTCCCCCTCGGCACAGCATCCCCGTCGGTTTCCGTGTATATACACTCCCGCTCCAATTCGTGCCCACATTGGTCGCCACCGTGGTCCCGGTCAACTCTCGCGGCATGCCGCTGATGCGGCTCACCGCCATGTCGGTGTATACCCTGCCAAAGCCCTTGCCATCGCCATTGGCCGCATACACGTTGTCGTCACTTGCCCAGCAGGAGGGCCACAGATCCCCATTCCCCGTCATCTGGTAGGTGGAAAATCGTTCCTCCCCGATGGTGGAGAAAAACTTGCTCTCCGGAGGAGTTTGCGCCCAGCAGAATGGAAGAAGCAGCAGGCCAAAAAAAGAGAAGCAAAAAATGCGCACAACCAGGTTACAACCCATGGTAGAAGCTCTCCCCCAGAGTGCTAGATAGAATAGCCTGCCCCGATTGGGGATTCAATCCAAACCTCGCAGGCACGAAAAACAGTGGGTTGCAAAACAGTGGGCTGCAAAACAGTGGGTGCCCCATCCTTTCGCGGCTTTTTGCGAAGGGTGGGATTCCACATCCGCCGGCATCCTGGGGTTCGAGGCCGTATGCCGGGGTGCCCCACACAACGCGGTGTTCGTTGTGTGGGTAAGGCCGGGTGCCCCACTCATTCGCGGTTTCTTGCGAATCAGTGGGTGGCCATCAGCTATTCGTTTCAAGCTTCGCCAGCATAAAAGTCCGCCAGTCCGGCAGTACTCCTCCCGCTTGTATTAAGTCTTACTTCTCATACATTGACGGAGTATTTCTACAATGTCATACTTATTGATATGAATATGACTGAGAAGCTCGAAACCGTATGGTTTACGACGAAGGGGCAGGTCGTCATCCCGCTTCGCTTGCGCAAGCAGTTCGATATCGAGGACGGCACCAAGGCCGTGGTCCAGGCCACACCGGAGGGAATCCTCCTCAAGCCCATGACCGCAGCGCTCATCAAGCGCGGGCGCGGCATCCTCCGGCGCACGCCGGGAGGCAAACCGCTGAAGGACGACTGGGCAGACGACAAGAAACAGGAACGGGCACTCGAGGAGCGCCATGCCCGCTAAAGTGCTCGACAGCTTCGCGCTGATCGCCTACTTCCGCGACGAGCCGGGCGCGGAGACGGTGGAACATCTGCTCGTCTCCGCCGGCAAGAAAGACAGCCCGCTCCTCATGACGGATGTGAACTACGCCGAAGTGAAGTATTCCATCATGAAGAAGGACGGCACTGAGGCGTGGGCAGAGGCCGCGAAGGTTCTTCCGGGCCTGCCGATCGATTTCCACCCCACGACCCGCGCGCTGGCCGACTTCGCCGCCGATTTCAAAACGCGTTTCAAACTGAGTTTGGCCGACGCCTTCGCCGCCGCGCTGGCAAAAGAGAGAAAGGCAGAACTAATCACCGGCGACCCAGAATTCAAGCCGCTGGAAAAAGAAATCAAAATTCACTGGCTGAAATAATCAGAGTTGGGGAAAGCTATGCTTCCTCCCCCAAAGAAATCGCCCGTTCCGACCCTCAAGAACTTGTCATTCCGAACGAAGTGAGGAATCTCCTTCTCATCGGATTCCGCCCTCCAGCCCTGCAGAAAAGTGCTCCCCGTGCGCCGCTATCCCGATACGTTGGCTCGATTACACGAACTGGCAGCGCGGTAACTGGGCGATCCAGTGGAATCGCAGGTCGGCGGGTGGCCCAGTCTTCCGATCTCGCAGGCACTACCAAAACAGCGGGTGAAAACAGTGGGTCCGATCTCGCAGCACTACCAAACAGTGGGTGGCGGGTGGCCCAGGCTTCCGATCTCGCAGGCACTACCAAACAGTGGGTGCCCCATCCTTTCGCGGCTTTTTGCGAAGGGTGGGATTCCACATCCGCCGGCATCCTGGGGTTGGAGGCCGGGTGCCCCACTCATTCGCGGTTTCTTGCGAATGAGTGGGTGCTGCGATCAGCTACTCGTTTATTCAAACTTCTCCACCGAACCCACCGATTTTTTGTTGACCAGGGAAATGTTGGCCCGCGTGGGTGGGCCAAGCTTCCGATCTCGCAGAAACTACCAAACAGTGGGGTGCCCCATCCTTTCGCGCATCTTGCGAAGGGTGGGCAATAAACGGATGGCACGCTGAGCAGAGGCCCGGGCCGAAAACGAAATCCTCCAGCAGGCAAGAATTGGGAGCAATCCTGGAGAATAAAGACGAAAAAACAACAAACCGGAAGCCCTCACGGGAACCAACCACCCTCCCCGTGATCCATACAATAGAATGTCATGGAACCACTAAAACACCTACGAAATTCTAGGGCCATTTTGTCTACTTTCGTGCCCCCGCAAAGTCCACTTTAGTAAGCCCTCCACCAAAGTAGACATTTTGCCCCACGGTGTACCCCAAAACCTGCCTTCATCCCAACCAGAAAATGGAGCCAATTTCGATTCCCCAAATCCTTTGTAAGATCATTCTATGAATCATCCCCATCATTCAGAAGACCGCCTGATTCCCGCCCGCCCGCCCGGCGGCGATGCCCTCAACTACGCGCTGGCCGCGATCTTTGGCGCGGGAGCAGGCTGGATCGACATCAAGGTTGGCGACCTCCTGCTCACTGCGATGGTCGTGCTCGCCTCCTGCATGCTCCTCGGATTCATGAGTCCCCGCCGCCCTTGGCGCTGGGTCCTCCTGATCGGAATTTTCATCCCAATTGTCGAATGGCTGGCTTATTTTTTTCTCTCCCAGAAACCCGACCGCGCCCAGGTCTACGAATCATTCCTCGCCTTCATCCCCGGCATCGCTGGCGCAGTCGGCGGAGCGGTGGGCCGCGGCGTGGTGCAGAATCTTTTTCCGAAGAAGTGACGCGCGTGTCAAATTTCAATCTGTCTTCCAAGCGCGATGGCTGCTGCGTAAGAAGCAACCTCATCGTCTCATCTCAGAGGATAAAGTCGGAAGGAAAATGGGCTTGTTAATGCATCGCTGAAAGAGTTGCGCCATCCAAGAGCAACCGCCAAACCGATTTTTTTCGTAAACCGCTGAAGGCAGCGCGCTTTCGAGGCATGGGTCCTGTTTTCGCTCAAAGGGCGCAGATAACTTAAAAGCTACTCCCAATCCACAGACGATCACGGTAAGCTCTCCGCATATGGCAGTGTCGGTTTCGGTGCTGGCCAGCGGCAGTCGTGGGAACTGCGCGCTGGTGGCGAGCAGTTCAACCCGCATTCTGGTGGATGCCGGCCTCTCCGGCCGCGAGACTTTCAAGCGCCTTACCGGACTGGGCGAGCGTGCCGATCAGATCTCCGCCATTGTGATCACGCACGAGCATTCCGATCACGTCGCGGGATTGCAGCGGCTCGCGACTAAGCTCAAAGTTCCCGTGTTTATCACCGAAGCCACGCATCACGCCTGGAACCGTACCGTGCGCGACGAGGCAGGGAAGTCGCCGGAGTTGCCCGTGGCGGAACATTTCCTGGCCGGCCGCAGTTTTCGGATCGGCAATATCGAAGTCTCGCCATTTACGATCCCGCACGATGCGGCCGATCCGGTCGGTTTCACGTTTCACGCGGAAGGAATCAAGATTGGCTTTGCCACCGATCTCGGCTACATGCCGGTGAGTGTTCGGAACCATCTGCGCGGGTCAACCATACTCGTGATGGAGTCAAACCACGATCTGGAGATGCTACGCTCAGGGCCTTATCCATGGTCGGTTAAGCAGCGTGTAATGAGCCGGGTGGGCCATTTATCAAATGATTCGCTCGCGGAATTCTTCGCCAACGACTATGATGGTGTAGCCGAGTATCTGGTGCTGGCACATTTATCTGAACAGAATAATCATCCCGAACTCGCGCGGGCATCGGCGGAGAATGCCTTGCGCGGCCGTCAGGGCTTGTGGGCTAACCGCGTGCTCCTGGCCGCTCAGGGCGAGGTTACCACGCCCATTTGCATCTAAATTCATATGATCGAGTGTGTTGAACCGATCGTAGGGAAAATCCTTGCGGGCTGGCGATACGACATCTCTGGCCTTGCGCCGGATATGCGCGAGGACTACGAACAACATTTCGCCGATTGCGAACGCTGCCGCAGTCGCCAGAAACTGCATCGTCTGATCGATATTTCCCTGATCGTGCTGGCGTCCGCTTCCGCCGCCGTGTTCCTCGTGGCATTCGCCGCCATTCGCTACTTTGAGCCACGCCATGCTTTCTGGCTGGAACTTGCGGCGCTTGCCGGCTTCGCGCTTTCGGCACTGATCTGGTTGATTGTTGCCGTCGCCACACCCGCGCCTACTGTCGTAGCCGATGCCGCAAGACTCGGCGCGCGGCACGTGCATGACCACTTGCCCGCCGAAATTCGCGAGCGATTGCCCGAGGAATTGCGAGTGAAGATTACGGGCTCATAATCAGGGTTCGAGTCCGAGGCTCTGCTTCTTCTCGCACCTTGAAGTGCGTACGTTGAATCAATGGCAATGCATTTCCGATCTCAAGTTATAGTGGTTCTGCTGATGGCTGCGCTTGCGGCGGCTATGTGGCCGTTGCAGGCGCGTATGGCTACGGGGAGACAAGAGAATTCGTCCGGTTGCCATGAGCACAGCGGCAAGACTCCTGCACACAATCACGATTGCTGTCTTACCGGCCATGATGTCGCCGCGCCGCAGAACTCTCATTTCTCACGGCCAGATAATTGCGGAAGCGCTGCTCTCAATGGTCAGCCTGTATTAACTGCGGTGGTCATTGCCGCGGAAAAACCTCTCTCGATTTACACCGCCGATCCTCCCGGTTCCTCTCCTCTGCGGATTTGATTCTCGGTCCCTAAGCCGTAATGTAGCTTGCCGCAGGGTTGCAGAGTTCTCCGGCTCCATGGCCATCGTTTTCTATGCATGAGGAGTGGAAGTGCAGAAATTATTTTTCTATATCGCAATCCTAATCAGCATTTTGCCTTTTCACGCCGTCGCTCAGGATTCCGAAAAACAAGCTCAGAGTTCTGAACCTGAGAGTTCCAATCAAAGCGCGCAGTCGTCTTCCAGCGTGGCCAACATGGCCGGCATGGATATGGATACCCATATGAACATGAATATGCCGCATTCGACGCCGGCGTGGGTGCCTTCGCCTCACCTAAGCTCCGGCACTGGATGGCAGCCTGCGGCAACCACCGGCGAAGCATGGATGAAATCGCTGGGTAGCTGGGGATTGATGGCGCACGGCGTCGTCTTTGTCGATTACAACCAGCAGGGCGGCCCGCGCGGCGAAGGTAAAGCCGAGTCCGTCAACTGGCTGATGTTGATGCAGCAACATTCGCTCGCCGGTGGCACTCTTCTATTTCGCGAAATGTTTTCCGCCGAATCGCTGACCGCGCCGCATCCCGGCTTCCCTGAGCTTTTCCAGACTGGCGAGACTTACCACGGGCAGGCGCTGGTCGATCATCAGCATCCGCATAATGTGTTTGGAGAACTGGCGCTCGATTACACGCATGCCATCGGCGATCGAATTTCATGGCTGCTTTACGGAGGTCCCGTCGCGGAGCCCGCTCTCGGTCCTGTCGCCTACATCCATAGAGCATCGGCCGCTGAACTGCCGCTGGCTCCGCTCTCGCACCATCTTCAGGATTCCACTCACATCAGCTTCGGTGTTATCACCACTGGACTGGTTTTTGAGCGGTTCAAAATCGAAGGCTCGGCATTCAACGGACGCGAGCCCAATGAAAAGCGTTATACCATCCAACTCGCTCCGCTCGATTCCTGGTCGGCCCGCATAAGTGTTGCGCCAACTCGCAATTGGACGATGCAATATAGTTACGGCCGCCTCGAGCATCCCGAAGCGCTCGAACCCGGCAGCCAGCGCCGCCAGACAGCCTCGGTGGAATATTTCCGCCCGTTATGGGGAGGCCCGCTGTCGCACGGTTCGTGGGCTTCTTCGCTGGTCTGGGGACGAGTCCATGATGTTTTCGATAATCACAATCTCAACGGATACTTACTCGAGTCGACGCTCAATTTCAAATCGAGTTACTACCTCTTCTCGCGTCTGGAACTGCTCGATAAAGACGAGTTATTCCCAGACGATCCGTTGCTTCCCAGCTATCGCGTCGGAGCCTACACATTGGGTGCTGACCGCGACATCCTCAAACGAAAGGTAGGACAACTCGCGATGGGCGCGGATGTCACCTTTTATTCGAAACCATCAAGCTTGAATGCTGCTTATGGAAACAATCCTGTCTCCTTCCAGATATTTCTGCGACTCCGCCCCTCCGGGCCCGGTCACAAGCATTGACGTTATTATCGAGACGGCCCGTCTCAATCAGATAAGCTAGAGAAAAGGGGAAAGCACAAAGTGAGCATTCAGGATGAGCGCGATCTCGAATCATTGCGGGCTGCCGGCCGCATTGTGCGTCAGGTGCTCGAGGCCATGAAAGCTGGAGTCAGGCCCGGCGCCTCCACGCGTCACTTGGATGAGATTGGCGCGCGGGTCATGAAAGACCACGGTGCCCAGTCCGCTCCGCAAATGGTCTATCGATTTCCGGGAGCCACTTGTATCAGCCTGAATGACGAAGCCGTGCACGGGATTCCCTCCGATCGCGAACTAAAGGAAGGCGATCTGGTCAAGCTCGATGTCACCGTCGAAAAAGACGGTTATATGGCCGATGCCGCTGTCACCGTGCCGGTCGGTCATGTGGGTGAGCAGCCCAGGCAGTTGATGCTCTGTGCAGAACGCGCTTTTCAAAAAGCTATGCTGGTGGCGCGCGCTGGTTTTCGCATTTTTGAGATTGGCCGCGCGGTTGAGCGTGAGGTCCGGCGGTCAGGTTTCTTCGTGATTCGCGAACTGGGCGGCCACGGCATCGGCCGCACCATCCATGAGCCGCCGCATGTCCCGAACTATCCCGATCCTCAGGCTTGCCAGGTCTTGAAGGAAGGTCTGGTCATCACCGTGGAACCGATCATCTCCAGCGGCTCAGCCCACATCGTGACGGAAAAAGACGGCTGGACCGTCCGCACCCGCGACCGCTCACTCTCGGCCCACTTTGAGCACACGCTGGTCATTACGGCGGGCGCGCCCATCCTGTTGACCGCGGTGTAAGTGTGAGAGCCGACAAGACACCCCAATGGCGTCCAGGCTTGGAAAGCCAATGCCACGACGGCGCGTTGGGGGAGCCGGTCTTCGCGCGCCTATTCATAAAATCGCCATAACTCATTGATATGAGATTGTTTACTTGCGCGCGTCGAAGGTTCTCTCTGCGCGTTGCCATGACCCGGCAAGGGGGCGCCAACATGCTCTTTATACTGCGCGTTAGCCGCTTACAGTGGCTTCCTAATCCATGGCTGTACTTACTACAAACATTTGTTCTTTCTTAAATTGACCGCTACGACCCTTCGGCGTAAAGTTGCTTTCTAGGGTCCGTTCTTCCCCCCATACCCCGATCCGGTCCAATGCGCTTCGCAGGCCTCAAACTCGCGATCCTCGTATTTGCCATATCCGCCATGGCGTGGGCCGCTCCGCCACAGTTTTCCGCGCAGAGGCGGCTTGGCCTCACCACCGGCGATCAGTGGGAGCCCGCCGTCGCCGCCGATGCCTCCGGGCACATCTACGTGCTTTATCCGCAATACGGACGCGTTCTCAACTGCGACGAATGCCATGTTCCCACCATGCTCTTACTGACGAGTAATGACAATGGCAAAACCTGGCAACCTCCACACGTGATGCTGGTATCGCCCTCCGGCCAGTTTGATGCCCAACTTGCCATCGATCCCGCCGACCATCACACGCTCTATGCCGCGTGGCTCGATGATCGCAAGCGTGACGTCATCGTCGCCAGATCGGCAGACTTCGGCGCCAACTGGATGTTCACCGTCGCCGCCCGCGGCAATGGCGAACTCGACAAGCCCTCGCTGGCTGTTCGCGGCCAAAACGTTTATCTCGCCTTCAATCACGAAGAAGAGGTCTGGGTCGCATCGTCGCAGAATGGCGGCATCACTTTTAGCTGGGCGAGAGTCAACGCGGAGGCGCGGCCGGGGTGGTCGCTCCTGGGCTCCGCCACTGTCGATCCCGCAGGCAACGTTTATCTCGGGTGGGCTTCTTATTCAAAAGCAGGAGGAGCGCGCGGATCGGTTCAGCTTTTCGTTTCCAAGTCCGCCGATCTGGGCAAAACCTGGAACCAGAAATTACTAGACGTTTCGGCCGCCTCGCCCGATTGTAAGGATGAAGATTGCGGCGAAGGCTACCTTGGCGCGCAGATTGCGCTCGCCTCCGACAGCGACGGTACCTTATATGCTTTGTGGAATGCGGGCGTGACTTCCTCGGGCCCGCAGGAGATTTACTTCTCCACTTCCACCAGCGGCGGCGAAAACTGGCTTCCGCGAGCCGCAGTTTCCTCCGCCCAGGTGGGCGCTGAACACGCCTTTCCAGCGATTACGGCCGGCAACGGCGGCGACGTAAGGATCGCCTGGATGGATTCCCGCAACACTCCATACTGGAACACGTTCTACCGCAGCTCCAGCAATGGCGGAGCAACCTGGTCCGACGAGGTACGCGTGTCACACTACGTGCCCGGTTATAAGTACATTGCGCAGCAGGGATTCCGCTTTCCCTTCGGCGACTATTTTGGCATGACCATCGACAACCACGGCGACGCCCAAATGGTCTGGGGCGAAGGCCTCAACTACCAATCGCCCGGCTCGATCTGGCACGCCAGCGGCCGGTAGACTCGGTCGCTTGTGTCGTCTATATTTCTGACGTATTACGTCATTTTAGGAATTCGACCCGCTACTCGCAAATCCGATTCCCCGCGACATCCGTGTAGCAAATCCTATGCGAAACAACTTCTTTTTGAGTATGTGGCCGCGCAGCCGCCAGCAGCGTGATCGCCGCCACAAATGTCACGGCAAATATATGTTTGATTGATGTGGTCATAATTCCTCCTCGAGAGGCGCGCTGCTTCTAGCGGGCCTTTGTCCATTAGCGCGACATCGGGGGAAATTCGGGGTCATCCGGTTTAAAAGTTTGGAGGATACTTGTGCGGTCGTGAGAGGGCGACAGGGGGCCGGTCCACAGAACAAAACAATCTCGCCCGCGCTCCTACCTATTCTTTATTTGCCCAAACCCTGTAACTCTGCGTATGGCCGGCGGCATCTTTTACAGGCTCAAAGTGCGTGACGCTGACTGCGCCGGAGATGGGCTCTATGATTCGTTCGAGCTGCGGAGATAGGTCCGCGCCCGCGTTCACCGCGGTCGCCGGAATTTGATAGAAGAAACCGCCGTTCTTGTCCGGAATAATCAGCACGCCGGTCGAAATCGGATAGCGCTCGACTGGCTTGTCTTTAAAGTTGATGACATGTGGCGATACAAATACGAACAGCAGAATGAGCGTAACCATGATGTCATAGTGAAGGCTGCCGCGCTCGTAAGACCAGAGGATGTATCCGCGAATTGTCCGCCAGATCGTGCCCATGGGAGTGACGGAGCCTTTTGGTACCGTCAGGATTGCTTCGGATTGGTGCAAGTGTATTTGGGAATTCATGGGATAGCAAACTGGCAAAATCCTCTATTAAACGCTCCTAATTGTATGCCACTGTTCCAAGGTTTCGGTTCATAATCCTGTTCGTGACCCTGGTTGTGCGATCAGCCTCATAGCGTCCTTGGTGTGATGCGGTCGGTACCCATGTAGGGTTGCAAGGCTTCCGGAATAAGCACGCTGCCGTCGGCCTGCTGGTAATTTTCCATGATCGCGACCCAGGTGCGGCCCACTGCCAATCCGCTGCCGTTGAGCGTGTGCACCAGTTCAGTCTTCGTTTTGCCTTCCGGGCGATAGCGGATATTAGCGCGGCGCGCCTGGAAACTTTCGAAGTTCGAGCAAGAAGAAATCTCTCGGAAAAGGTTTTGACCCGGCAGCCAGACTTCAATGTCGTACGTCTTGGCCGAGGAAAATCCCATATCTCCGGTGCAGAGCGTCATGACGCGATAATGCAAACCGAGCTTCTGGAGCACGGTTTCCGCGTTGTTGGTTAACTTTTCCAGTTCTTCGTAGGAAGTTTCCGGGCGCGCGAATTTCACCAGCTCCACTTTTTGAAACTGATGCTGGCGAATGATGCCGCGAACGTCTTTGCCGTAGGAGCCGGCTTCGCTGCGAAAGCATGGCGTGTAAGCGGTCAGGCAAATTGGAAGCTTGGCCGCGTCGATGGTCTCGTCGCGGTAAAGATTGGTGACCGGGACTTCGGCAGTAGGGATGAGCCAGAGATCTTTATCTCCATGCGGAACCCGAAACAAATCCTGCGCAAATTTTGGCAATTGACCGGTGCCATACATCGATTCGGAATTGACCAAATATGGCGGAAGCACCTCGGTATAGCCGTGCGCGCGTGTGTGCAGGTCGAGCATAAAGTTGGCGATGGCTCGCTCAAGGCGCGCGCCTAGCGCCCAGTAGACGGCGAAGCGCGCACCGGAGAGTTTGGCGGCGCGCTCCAGATCGAGCACGCCGAGCTGCTCGCCAAGCTCCCAATGCGGCTTGGGAGTGAAATCGAATGTGGGCGGAGTGCCCCAGCGGCGCGCTTCCAGGTTGGCATGTTCGCTGGTGCCGACGGGCACGCTGGCGTGCGGAAGATTGGGCAGCGCGGTCAGAATTTCGCGCAGCCGCGCATCGGCGTCGGCAGCCTTCGTTTCGCATTCCTGAATTTGACCGCGGAGTTCCTGAGTTTCTTTGATCAGCGCGCTCGCGTCTTCCTTATTCTTTTTGAGCTTGGCAATTTCTTCGGAAGCCTTGTTGCGGCGCGCTTGCAGCGTTTCGGTCTGGGTGATGGCCTGACGCCGTTCGGCGTCGATAGTGCGGAAGTTTTTGAGAACCTCGGCGGGATTCATTCCTCGCTGAGAAAGTTTTTCTTCTACCAGTGCAAGATTATCGCGAACGAAATTTAAATCAAGCATTGCTTATAACTTTATCTGAAAAACGGAGTTTCGTGCAGGGAACAGTCAAAGTCTTCAACCGCGGAGTACGCAAAGCGCGCCGAGAAGAATGAACCATGAAATCTCCAGTTTCCCCGCGCCCGTCCGACCAGTTTGCCTCTGTGTTCTCTGCGGCTCATTCCTTCCTGTAAACTAGCCGCAATGAGACTCCCCCGAATTTATTGTGCGGCGGCGCTGTTGCTTCGCGTCTTGAGCCTGGTTGGTCTTCTTGCCGCTCTATGCGCGCCTTTCGCGGTCGCATCTGCTTACAACGCTCATCCCAAACTCATCGTCGTGATCGTGATCGATCAGTTTCGCGGGGATTATCTTGAGCGCTACCACGATCAATTCGTCGAGGGAGGGTTTCGCGTTTTTCTCGATCGCGGAGCGTATTTCACCGACTGCAACTATGACTACGCCAACACGCGTACAGCTCCCGGGCACGCCACGCTTTTCACGGGTAGTTACACCAGCGGGCACGGCATTGTTGCAAATGAATGGTGGGACCCGCTGAAGAAAAAAAGCGTGACTTCGGTAGAGGACGACGCAGTCAAACTGATTGGCTTGGAAGGCGCCGGCGCTGCGAACGGTCCGGGTGCGTCTCCACATAACTTGCTTAGCGATACGCTGGGTGACGAGTTGAAGCTTGCGACCGGCGGCAAGGCGCGCGTATTCGCGATTTCACTGAAGGACCGCGCCGCCGTGCTGCCCGCGGGTTTTGCGGGCGATGGCGCTTACTGGATCGATCCAAAGAGCGGCGCGTGGATTACTTCGACTTACTACGAGCAGGATCTCCCGGAGTGGGTGCGCAATTTTAATAGCAGCCATCGCGCGGAAAAATATTGGAATCGCGAATGGAAAGATGCCGATGGAAAGGCGCTTGGCTCGACGGCTCCGCGAAGTGGCCGGGATGGAAAGCCGGCCGGATTTTATGAGGTCGTGGGCGCGACGCCCTTTGCCAATGACTATCAGTTTGAATTCGCGAAAGAGTTAGTACTTTACGAAAAGCTGGGGACGGGCCCGGTGACCGACTTGCTCGTCATCAGCCTTTCGGCGAATGACATTCTTGGGCATCGCGTCGGGCCGGATTCGCCGCAGATGCGCAGCATGGCGCTTGAACTGGATCGCGGACTGGCAGAGTTTTTTGGATTCCTTGGCCACCAGATTGGGCTGGCAAATGTTTGGCTGGCGCTCTCGGCCGATCATGGCATCGCTCCGCTGCCCGAGTATGCGAAGGCGCTGCGCCTGCCCTCGGCCAACCTCGATACAAAAGCGATGCAAGAGCTGGTGAATTCCGCGCTCTCGAAGAAGTACAACAAAGCTGGCAACTACGTGCTTGATGTGGATTATCCCGACGCATGGTTGAACGAAGAAGCATTCCTTGCGGCCGCGCGCACAGAGGCTGCGGCCGAGACCGACGCGGGCGAAGCGCTCATGCAGTCCGGGTTCGCTGGTTACTTCGCCAAGTCTGAGTTAACGCACGGACAAGTTCCCAACACCGAGATTGGCCGCCGCTATGCCCACAGTTATTCTCCCGAAGGCGGCTGGTATGTACTGGGCGTGCCCAAACCGTTTCAGGTGGGAACAACTGCGGGCACGGATCACGCCACGCCATTTTCCTACGATACTCATGTGCCGCTTGCATTTTATGGTCTCGCATTTCAGCCGGGAGTCTACAGGACTCATGCCGAACCCACCGATCTTGCGGTGACGCTGGCCTCACTGCTTGGCATTAACCCTCCGGTGAAAGCTACGGGAAGAGTGCTGACGGAAGCGCTGGCGCCGCCGCATCGAACTGCGACCGGAGCCGATCACACAGTGGCACCGCCGGCGGGAGATCACACAAGCGGGCCTGCGGAGAGCAAGCGATGAGCCCGTCTTCCTCTAGCAACAGCGTCGGCAAAGGCGTCAACAACAATAGCGCCGGCGGCCGCCAAAATAGTGCCCGCAACGGCGCCAGCAAATTTTCAGGCGCGCCCGACCTGCGAGTTTCCGTCGCTGGCATCGAGCTGAAGAACCCGATCATCGCCGCTTCCGGCACGTTCGGATATGGAGTGGAATTCGAAGACATCGTACACCTGGACCGGCTGGGCGGGCTGGTGGTGAAGGGGCTGTCGGTTGAACCGATGACTGGAAATCCGCCGCCGCGGCTGTATGAAACTGCGGCCGGAATGCTGAATGCGATCGGGTTGCAGAATATAGGAGCGCAGGCGTTCATTGCGGAGAAGCTGCCCAAACTCCATGCGAAGAAAAATGTGGTCGTCTTCGCAAACGTGTTCGGTTACACGCGCACGGATTATGAGCGCACGATTGAAATCCTCAATCGGGGCGAGGGCATCGCGGCTTTTGAGCTGAATGTGTCGTGCCCGAATACGGCGCATGGAGGCATTCAGTTTGGCAGCGACCCCCAGTTGCTGGATGAATTAGTCCGCACGGCGAAGCGCGTAGCGACTCGGCCCCTGATTGTGAAGCTGTCGCCCAACGTCACCTCGATTGCCCAGATGGCGCGCGTGGCCGAAGAAGCCGGCGCGGACGCGATCTCTCTGGTGAATACATTTTTGGCGATGGCGATTGATGCCGAGACGCGGCGTCCGCGGATTGCCAATGTGACGGCCGGGCTCTCCGGGCCGGCCATCAAGCCCATTGCGCTGCGCATGGTTTATGACGCGGCGCGCGCGGTCAAAATTCCTGTGATCGGCATGGGCGGGATCACCACGCCGGTGGACATAGTGGAATTTGTTTTGGCAGGTGCGAGCGCGGTGCAGGTGGGCACGGCGAGTTACTTCGATCCGGTGGCGACGGAGAAGCTGGTTCAGGAATTGACGGAGTATTGCCGCGATCATCAAATTGAGCGGCTCGCCGATCTCACTGGCGGGATGATTGTTGGGTGAGCGAGTCTATGATAGGCATGTCTATGATGGTGGTAGGGGCGCAACTTTGTCCTCTCGCGGGCCAGTCGCTGAGGAAAAGGAACAGAGAGTCAAAAATGAGACGTTCATTCATACTCGCCGCTAGTCTGCTGTTCGCCGCATTCGCTTTTGCGCAATCTACGGTGCCGGCCCTTGAGCATGTGCTCTCCGCGATGGATGCGTCCGCGAAGAGTTTTCACACTGCCGAGGCCAACTTCACTTTCGACCAATACACAAAAGTGGTGAACGACACCGATACCCAAAAGGGCAAGCTCTACTTTCGCCGGCAGGGTAAGGACGTGGAAATGGCCGCCGATTTTTCCGTGCCCCAGCAGTACGTTATTTATTCGAATGGCAAAGCGCAGCTCTACAATCCCCGAATCGACACGGTGAACGTATATCAAGCCGACAAGAACCGCGCTCAAGTGGAGGCTTTCGTTCTGCTTGGCTTTGGCGGCGGAGGGCACGACCTGCTCTCCACTTACGATGTCCAATATCAGGGAACGGAAAAGGTGAACGGCATCAACGCCGAAAAGCTGGAGCTGACGCCCAAATCCAAGGCGCTGAGCAACAGCATCTCCAAAATTATCCTTTGGATTGACCCGGCGGGTGGCATCTCCCTGCAGCAGCAAATGTTTTTTCCCGGCGGCGATTACCGCATGGCGAAATATTCCGATATCCAGGTCAACCAGAAGCTGCCCGATAGCGCCTTCAAACTGAAGACCACCGCAAAGACCAAAGTCATCCCGCCCCCTGGCTAGACGCCAGTTTTGTGCAGCGCCAGCAAATGCTTGCTGGCCAAGAACCCGCTCCACCCGGCAGCCGATTTTGAATTTTATAGGGGTGATCCTGGGAGGGTTAAAGCGTACGGCCTCGGCAGCGATCGACAGTGCCTCCGGATCTTCGGTTCATACCGCAAAATCCGTACCAGCAGAAACAAGCTGAAAAACCGTCGCCGAGACGATATACTGCTCGAAGCCTAAAAAAACCAAATCCAAATGGCAAAAGTTTTCACCATTCCCGTCCCGCCCGATCTCGCCCGCAGACGCCGCGAGCGCACCTCCGATCCTCGCTACGTAGACGGTCAGAAGGTGTTAGTGGAAGCCTTGAAATACCTGGCCAAGGCCGATCCGGTTGCGAATCGCGAGGCCATCGAACTTCTCTCCGAACACGTCCGCACCCGCTTCCGCATGACCGACTCGCCGTTGAGCTGATCTGGGCCGGTTCGAATGCTCCTGCGTAAGCTGCCTAGCGAAATCGTAGTTTGCCTGGCCAGCAGTCGCCAGCACAATTCTGCTCGTCTTCCTTCCAAAGAGTTTGCCTCAGAAAGTGAACCTCAGCGCAAATTGGATGATGCGCGGTCCCCTGTAGTAAGTGGAGGTCGCAGGAGTATTATCCAAGGTCACTTGTCCGAAGGTCGAAGTCCCGCCGACCGTACCTGCGCCCAAGGTCGGGCTGAAGAACTGCGTGTGGTTAAAGGCGTTAAAGAAGTTGGACTGAAATTGAAGAGACTTGTTTTCAGTGAAACGAAAATTCTTCATCAGAGAGATATCCCAGTTATTAATTCCCGGTCCGCGAAGAACATTTCTGCCCATGTTTCCATACGAGAAAAGCGGAACTCCCCCTTGCACCAGACTGCTTCCGGCTGGGACCGTCTGACCAACTGGCGGCCCGGCAGCACAAACCAGATTGGTTGGATCGAAATAGTAATAGCCCGTCACGGTTGGATTTCCTGATCCGTCGGTTCCATTGGCCGACACGCAGCTTAAATGGAGAGGATCAACCGCCGGATTAGGAAGTGTAAACGTCCGCAATTGCCGCGGATTGTGGAATATCTGAACCGGTCCGATCACATCTGGACGGTCCAGCCCTCCGTTCGAAAAGCTGGCGTTGTTTTCTGAATAGAGCGTGAAAGGATTTCCCGACTGGAAGCTCGTGATTGCGGACACCTCCCACCCTCCCATCAGGTTTTTGCTCAGTCCACTTCCGTGGTTTCCGAAGGGAATTTCCCAAATGGGGCTCAGCACCAACCGATGCGGCGCGTCAAAATCAGCCAGACCGCGGTCAAAGGCGGGATCGAGCGGATTGGTGTACACCGATGACCGCGTCCGGAAGCCTGAGGTTTGGTCTATCGTTTTACCATAGGTATAGGCCACTCGGAACTGCAGTCCATGCGACATCTCTCGATCCACTGTTACCTGCAACTCATTGCTCGAAGAGCTCCCTTCGCTCACGTTGGTGAGAATCTGCGTCGCTCCCGTGGGATTGCCGGTAAAAGCCGGACTGCCGTTGCAAGCTGCCAGAGGCCTCGCACAGTCGGCACTGATAGCAGAATAAGGGTCAATTCCCTGGCTTACGTAGTACTGATACTGCGCCGTCAATCCGTTCGGGCCGCCAAGCGTGGGGTAGTTATAGTTCTGCCCCGCAATCGCTTTGCGGCTGAAACTTCCCACATACACAGCTTCGATCATCGTGTCTTTTGTGACCTGATATTGAAAGCCGTAATTCACATGTTCGGCATAGGGCGTTCGGAAGTGCGGTGTGACGACATAAGCAAACGGAATCGCGGGATTGAAAAATTGTCCAAGATGACCGCCGGCGATGAATGGGTAGGGGTCCGAATATCCGGTGTTCGCCGTCTGAAATGGATCCGCAGTGTAGGAGCCGTTTATCGGCTCAAGGCATCCGGTCGCGGCTCCATTACCTTTCGTGGTAAAGCACGGGTAGTTGTTCGCCCCATAACCAAAGGGCGGTTCGCCGCCAAACTGCAGGTTCAAGGCTCCATCTTCGATGTCGTAGAAAACACCGTAACCACCCCGCATCACCAGTTTTGCATTACCCAGCATGTCCCACGCGAAGCCGAAACGCGGCGCGAAGTTGTTTCGGTCGGGGTAGGCTAATCCGCGGTTCGGTGTTCCGGGATCACCGGGATAAAGAATGTTTGCCGGTGCATCGGGATAGACGGTGGACTGTTGACCGGGGAACCAGCCTAAGATCTCGTTGTGGACGTCTTCCTGAGGAGAATTGTATTCGTAGCGTAACCCATAATCCAGGCTTAGCCTTCTTGTGATCTTCCACGCATCCTGCGCAAAAAAGTCCAATTGATGCGTTCGGATGTTGTAGGTGGCGTTCGAGAACTGGAAGTAGTTATCTGTATAACCGCCGACAAAATCCGCCAATGCATTGCCCGTGTTCGTGTAGTACGTTCCGTAATCGAATGACCCGTTGTTGAAGAAGTCGTAATTGAAGTTGTCACGAACAAAATGAACGTCTGCCCCGAACTTCATGGCGTGCTGTCCGTGTGTCCATGAAAATGTGTCCATGTACTGAAATGCCGCGTCATGGGTTTTTGTCGGACCATAGGGGGATGGCCCCAGAGCGAACGCGCCCGCGACGCTTACATACGGCGGCGCGGCGCCCGTCGGGTCATCGGGTATAACGGTCGTAAAGCCCAGCGCGGACGGCGGTGTTCTATCAGTCGGAATTGACCCAAGAGAAGCGCTGCGGTTTGCCGTAGCCCGAAACTCGTTCAACATGGTTGGAGAAATCGTCCGTATCCACTGGATCGAGCCGTTTTGGAAACGGTTATTGTCTCTGTACCCGGAACCCACTGGAACGTTTCCTCCGAGAGGTCCGACGGGATAGTTGTCCGGGTCGTCATCAAAAATATAGGTCGCCGAAAGCGTGTCCTTGGGAGAGATAGTGTAGTCATAGCGAAAAATGAATTGGTCCTCCTGCAATCGCGCAATCGGGTCTTCCACAAACTGATTGAAAGGAGCGTTCGGCAGGGGCACGAAATCATTGATGTAATTCTGCATCACCGTATCCACCGGGACCTGATCGCAGGGCTTTCCTTTGCACTTAAATGGCTCATCGTTCACGGGATTGGTCAGCTGAAATCCAAGCTCGCTGAAATCCCCCGTTCTTTCGGCTGGGCTGAGCACCGTCAGAATTTGATCCTGGCCGACCTGCTTACGCCCTCCCTGATAGGAAGCGAACATAAACATCTTGTCCTTGAAAATCGGAAAGCCCGCAGTTCCCCCGAAAATGTTGTATTTGAAAACCGGCACCTGCCCAACAATAAAGTCTTTGGCATCCAGCGCGGTGTTGCGGAAGTAATCAAACAACGAGCCGTGCAGGGCATTCGTCCCGGACTTAATCACCTGGTTAACGATGCCACCTGATGTTCGTCCATATTCTGCTTCGTAGTTGTTGGTAATGATCTTGAACTCGGCAACCGCGTCCGGACTGGGATCGACAACGATGTTGTTTCCCAGGAAGTCGGTGTTATCCGCCCCATCGAGCAGGAACGTCATGGATTCCGAGCGCTGCCCGCTAACCGAGAAAGGATTTCCCGATCCGTCATCCTGGTCTGGCGCGAAGACCCCGGCCTGCAAAAGTCCCAACTGCAGTGTGTCGCGCGCGGCAAGAGGCAGCGTTTCGATTCGCTGCGTCGTTTCCACTTTTCCCAGCGTCGCGCTGATCGTGTCTACTTGCGTCACGTTACCGTTGACTTCCACCACCTGGCTGCTGGTTCCAACTGTCAGGTCGACATCCTGCTTGGCATTCTGGTTGATCACCAGGGTGATGCCCGTACGCACGTACTTGCTGAATCCCTTCTGCTCGACTGACAGCTCGTAGTTTCCAATCGGAATTAAAGTAAATAGGTAATCGCCGTCTTTGTTTGAGGTTGCCACCTTGGCGATGTTCGTGTCGGTGTTTCGCAGCGTCACCTTCGCCCCGACCACGACCGCATGCGATGCATCACGAATGGTGCCGGTAATCTGGGCTGTGGCCTGTTGTGCGGATGCCGGCTCGGCGCCCGCCAAAATCAATGCTGCGAACGACGTCAAAGCGACGAGCGAGAGGATAAGACTGGAGCAGGTTCGGCGGAGGTAGACAGGGTTCATGTGTCGGGGCCTCTAAATGTGGGCATAACTATTGCACGTCAAGCGCCATGAAAACAAGGCCTACATCGGCCTTGAGTGACTAACGCGTGAAAAGCTAACTCCCTGGGATGATGTTCTTTCCAGCTTATTCTTCCGCTATTTGAGTATTCAGAAATATTCTCTGCATTCCGGGGAGCGCCCGCTCCAAATCCTGCTTCTCCAATATTCGGGATGGCCCTCCAATAAATCGGAGTGCCCGAGTGGAGTTCAGATCATGTTCGGCGCAGAGCTGAGGATGAGGGTTCGAACTTTGCCGCCCAGAAGGCCGCTGCCCAGACAATGACCACCGGATAGCATTCCAGCGTGTAACGCGGCTCCGGATTTTCAATCGTCCCCAGAAACGCCGAGCGCAGCACAAGGAATCCGCCCAGCAATCCCGCATACCTAAGGCACGACGATTTTCGCGCAATCGCGAATAGCGCCGACCCTACGTAGATTAGATTCAACAGTCCAAATCCTACGGCCAACGCCGACTCCCGCCGTTCGTCGTTGAATTCCCACCAGCGCGGATCGGGAGGCAAGAGTTCCGTGCGGGGCCGCAGCCACATGTCCGCAACCCGGAGCACGGGCAATTCCACGTAGTAGCGCAGCGGATGCGCGCGGATCCTCTCCGCTGCCAGCGCCGCAAAGCGCGCATCGCTCTCCGGCGTCAGTGTCTGTGTCTGGTTATATTCTGCAATCAGAGCCAGCGTTTCATTGCGTCCCGGTTCATCCAGCGCGCGCGAGGGCAGTTTATTCGGCTCAATTTTGTCGCCTTTCACATCGCCTTGAACGTTCCAATAAATTTCCTGCACCGACGCATACTCGGCCATCCAGGTTTTCACCCAGGCATTAAAGCCTCGCGGCGTGAGTTCATCGGATTCGCTCGCATAGCGCGGCGCCAGGGGCTCAAAATGGTGGAAGGTGCGAAAATTCCGGATCGTCCAAGGAACCAGCGGAGCCAGCGCGACCACCGCAACCGTAATCCCCGCCCACGCGATGGAGCTCCGCATAGTCCGCGCACTTGCGCGTGTCCGGATCATTAAACCTTTTGCGATGGGCGAGTTGCTCGCCCCCCTCATCATCACCACGCCGAAGTAAACCCCCACCGCCGCTAAAACAATTCCGCCATCCGGGCGCAATAGAATGCATGCGCCAATGGCCACGCCTGTAGCCACCCAGAAAGGCCAAAGTCGCGTATATTCGCCGACGTTTTCATCGATGCGACTAAGCCCCGCCACAACACAATCGAGCGCGACAGCGGTGAATAAAGTCTCAAGGGATTCGGTCAGTCCCGCTGCCGCATAGTTAGCCAGGAAAGGACACGTCGTTGCCAGCGCGAACGCCACCGGGCCCGCTATTCGCCTGGGCACCATTCGTCGCGCCAGGTCCGCAATCACCCCACATGTGACTAGATCCAGCAGGATTTGCGCGACCAGGGCGGCACGGATATTCCCCGGACCAAAAATCCAAAAGATGGCCGCGAGAAACGCAGGGTACCCTGGGAGGCGCCCGTCGCTCGGCACAATCTCTCCGGACTCCGTTTGCCCGTAGATCCCATGCTGCAGCCAATTATTGGCTAGATCAATGTATCCGTGCGAGTCGTCGGTCACCGCTGGCGCATACGTAAGAAAGAACAGTCGCAGCGCCAGCCCCGCCAGAGCGGCCCAAAGCAAGGACCGCCGGTGTTCCCCAAGCATTCCAGGCACGTTGCAAATATAACGCAAGAGATCGGATGATCGGGCCATCGGGTGATCTGGCTATCGATTCCTGCGCAATCGGTTCGATCACCCGGTCACCCACTTGCCTCATGAAGCGATGGACCATGAGGGGTTTGACCCCGCGCCCCGCGCCCCTTAGGATGAATTCAACCTAACGATGGCCAAACAGGTCTTTTACGATCCCTTACAGGCGCGCTGGAAGCGCATTCGCCGCATCTTCGATGCAGCGGCCGTGGCCTTTACCTTGCTCGTTATTTTCTTTTTCTATAGCGCGCTGCGAAGCGACCCGCTCCCCGATCTGCCCTGGGGCGCTGAAAAGCGTCCCTATCACGCACTGAAAGAAGACGAAAAAGAAAAGGCCCGTGAAAAGCGGCGGCTGGCCACGATCGCCCGAATCGGACGCGCGCGGCAGCATCGCAAGCCTGCGTCACAAATTGTACTCAACTCCGAAGAAGGCGTACGTGCCGCGTTCTACGTTCCGTGGGATCCCGCCAGCTATTCTTCGCTTCGTGAATACGCGCGCCAGATCGATCTTTTGTTTCCCACCTGGCTGCAGATCCTGAGCGCCGACGGGCGCTTGCAAGGCGTCGATTCGGAAACGAATGCGATGTTCGACGTCATCCAGAATCAGAAGGTCCATCCCGTCGACGACAGAGTCATGCCCTTCCTCCACACGGAAGACACCAACATGGAAGTCTTTCCGGTCGTCCAGAATTTCGATGGCAGTGACTTCAGCCCATCCGTCGCGGACTTCCTGAACGATCCCAATGCCCGCGCCCGCTTCCGCCGCGAGATTGCGCTTTTTCTCGCTTCCGACCGCTATCACGGTCTGATGATCGATTTCGAATCCTTTCCAAGGAGAGGGCAAAGCGGATATGTCGCATTGCTGAATGAGGTGGGCTCCGACTTGCATGCCAAGGGCATGAAGCTCTACGTCAGCGTTCAAGTCCGCAACTCGGACTACAATTACAAGGCGATTTCAGCGGCCGTCGATGGCGTCGTCATCATGAATTACGACGAGCACTTTCCCGGCGGCAAGCCCGGGGCGGTCGCTTCCCAGGATTGGTTTGCCTCCAATCTGGACTTCGCCATTAAAACGATTCCGAAGGAAAAGCTAATTTGCGCCATCGGCAACTATGGTTACGACTGGATTGAGCGCGACAAGAAAGGCAAGCTCTTTCCCGGTACTGGCGACCACAGCGTGTCCGTGCAGGAGGCATGGATTGGTTCGCGCGATTCCGAGGAAGACATCGACTTTGACGGCGACGCGCTGAATCCTCACTTCAGCTATCGCGACGACGACAATCGGCGCCACGACGTCTGGTTTCTCGATGCGGTTACCGCCCTCAACCAGATGCGCGCTGCACAAACTGCGGGCATCCAGACTTTCGCATTATGGCGGCTCGGCTCGGAAGACCGCTCGCTCTGGCGTGTGTGGGATGTCCCGGGCGAAGCTAACGCTCCCGGCCTTCTCAAAGATGTGCCGCCCGGCCAGGATGTCGATATGGAAGGCGATGGCGAAATTCTGCATATCGAGGCCAAGCCCGCCGATGGCGAGCGCGAAATTGAGATCGATAAGGATACGGGTCTCATCGACGATGAGTCTTTCCGGACTCTGCCCGAGCCCTATCGCGTGGCGCGTTATGGCGCGAGCAAGAATGAGCTCGCCTTAACTTTTGACGATGGACCGGACCCGGAGTGGACGCCGGCGATTCTCGACATTCTTAAGGGCGAGCACGTTCCCGCCGCATTCTTCCTCATCGGAATTCAGGCTGAAAAATTCCCCGATATCGCACAGCGTGTGTACCGCGAAGGCCATGAGATCGGCAATCATACCTTCACGCATCCCGATATCAGCAACATCGGATCGCGGTACATGAAGGTCGAGCTCAACCTCACCGAACAGCTCTTCGCGAGCCGTCTTGGCATTCGCACAATCCTGTTTCGCCCGCCCTACTCCGTTGATGCCGAGCCCGACACCGAAGATCAGGTTAAGCCCCTGGAACTCACGCAGAGTATGGGCTACCTCACGATCGGCAATAAACTCGATACCAAGGATTGGAACGATCTTCCGCCGCTCACGCCGCAGCAGATCGCCACTGAGGTTCTCGATCACCTTCCGCCCTGCAAGCCCAACGACGAGCAGCGTTGCGGCAACATCATTCTTATGCACGACGGCGGAGGCAATCGCGAGCGCACCGTGCTGGCTCTCCCGCTCATCATTAAGGGAGCACGCGCCCGCGGATTTGAATTCGTGCCGGTTCACCAACTGCTGGGCAAAACGAAAGCCGACGTGATGCCCCCGTTGCCCACCGATCAGCGATGGGCGGCGCGCCTCAACTGGATTGGCTTCTGGCTGTTCGGCGCCACCATGACCGCCATCACCGTCATTTTTTTCCTCGGCGATATCCTGATGACGGGCCGTCTGATCTTCGTCGGTGTGCTCGCCATCTACGACCGTCTCCGCTCACACGTTTTCGGAACGCCCGAACAGATCGCCGCCTATCGTCCGAAAGTTGCGGTTCTCATCCCCGCTTACAATGAGGAGAAAGTCATTGAACGCACAGTTCACGGTGCGCTCGATTCCGACTATCCAAACCTGCGGGTTATTGTCATCGACGATGGGTCCAAGGATCGGACCCTTGAAATCGTCCGCCGCACTTTCGCCGCGGAGGAAGCCGCGGGCAAAGTTGTCATCCTCACCAAGCCCAATGGTGGAAAAGCCGAAGCTCTTACCTACGGGCTGGAGCATATCGGCGACGCCGAATTATTCGTTGGCATCGATGCCGACACCATCATTGCTCCCGACGCTATCTCCCGCATGGTGCCGCATTTTCTCAATCCCAAAGTTGCCGCAATTGCCGGCAACGCGAAAGTCGGTAACCGAGTTAATCTTTGGACGCGCTGGCAGGCGCTTGAATACATTACCAGCCAGAATTTCGAGCGTCGTGCCCTCAATACCCTGGGAGCCGTCAGCGTTGTTCCCGGCGCGATTGGCGCCTGGCGTGTCTCCGCGGTCAGCGAGGCCGGTGGCTATCACACAGATACGGTCGCGGAGGATGCCGATCTCACCATGGCTCTGCTGCGCAATGGATACCGCGTCGAATATGAAGACCTGGCGCTTGCCTTCACGGAAGCGCCCACCAACGCCAACGCGCTTATGCGTCAGCGCTTCCGGTGGTCGTTTGGAATCCTGCAGGCTGTCTTCAAACATATCGATGTGGTCGCGCGCAAAGGCGCGCTTGGCTGGGTCGCAATCCCCAACATCCTCATCTTTCAGATTCTGTTGCCGCTGGTTTCGCCCTTCATCGATCTGATGTTTGCCGTCGGCGCAATCTGGTATTTCATCCAGCGCTATTACCACCCCGATTCCACCGACCCCGCCAGCTTCCAGCGCCTGGTCCTGTTCTTTGTGGTTTTTCTGGTGATCGATTTCATCGCCTCGGCTATCGCCTTTGCACTCGAGCGCCGCCAGCCCGAGGCCCGCGAAGACGGCTGGCTCCTCAGCCAGGTCTGGCTGCAGCGCTTCGCCTATCGGCAGGTTTTTTCGCTTGTGCTCTTCCGTACGTTGAAACGCGCTATCACAGGCCGCCCCTTTGCGTGGGATAAGCTCGACCGCACCGCCGCCGTAAAATACGTTCCCGCCGAACGCCGGGATTCGGTGAAGGTCTAGGAGCGACAGATTTCGCGTACTTTTGTTCTGAGAGTCTAATAGCCCATCCCGCTAACGACGCCATCCTTCCTTCCATGCGGCCCACAGATTTCCAGGTAGCCGCCCTCCTGCGCCCTCAGGCTGTGCTCGATTCGCCGCAGCGTGCAGCGCGGGCACAGCGCCACCGGGTGCGCCCGAGCAGCGTTCAACAGAGCATTTCTGATTCCCTCCGTCCGCAGCTTCGCCACTGGGCCCGGTTCGAGCGCATTCACCCAAGCATACCGTGACTCGTTTCCACAGGAGCTGCAGCGGATCTCCATCTCCGCGAGAATCGATTCTGCGTCGTTCTTCACCGCCTCGCCCCAATCCTGCTGGGGACGGAAGACGTAGCATGGAAGTTCCGCAACTGGCTGCACCACCACGGCGCGCCCGCCGAAACTGGAGTAGTCTTCGTCCAACCGCTTCAGCAGGCAATCCACGCATAGCGGCACACTGTCGCTCCGGTCCTTCTCCCTGCCCCCATCTTGCGCGGCCCGCGAATAACCATGCGATGAGCGCTTCCCGCACTGCGCGCAAGCTTTGGCCCTATGTTTCGTGCGGCTGATAATACTAAGAACAGCGGCGCATCCCAAAACCACGGCCGCCGCCAAAAACAAAACTGTCGAATACCCAATGCCCATGATTTTTAATCCCAAAGCTAAAAATATTCATCCGTTCGTACAGAACGGTGGTCCGGTGGGAAGGGATCAGATGCAGCCGTCCGACGGAATGAAAGTGCCCCAGCTCTTAGTAATCAACTAGGCATGGTAGTTGATGCCAGCCAAAACCGCCAAACCCAAATCCGGCAAGGACGCAGCAACCTGCAAGCCAGTGCATAGATCACATCCCAGCACTGCTCGTTCTGCTACGATCCCTTCGATTCCTATGCCGCGCACAATCATTGAACCATTCCGCATCAAGAGCGTCGAGCCGATTCGCTGGACCACCCGCGCCCAACGCGAACAATTCCTTTGCGACGCCCACTACAATCTTTTTGTTCTTCAGGCCGAGGACGTCTTGATTGATCTCCTCACCGACTCTGGCACGGGCGCCATGTCCACGCACCAATGGGCCGCCATCATGGAAGGCGACGAGAGTTATGCGGGCAGTCCCAGCTTCGCCCGCTTCCGTTCCTCCGTCCGCGACATTTTCGGCTATACCCACGTGATCCCCACTCACCAGGGCCGCGCCGCGGAGCGAATCTTATTCAGTTGCGCGTGCAAGAAGGGCGACGTCGTTCCCAACAACACGCACTTCGATACCACGCGGGCCAACGTTGAATTTGTAGGTGCCGAAGCCGTCGACCTCGTCATCCCCGAGGGCCGCCAGCCCAGCCTTCATCATCCTTTCAAGGGCAACATGGACGTGGCCGCACTCGAATCGCTAATCGCAAAGATAGGGCGCGACCGCATCCCGCTCGTCATGTTGACAGTTACTAATAATTCCGGGGGCGGCCAGCCCGTCTCCATGGAAAATGCCAAAGCTGTGAGCGCCGTCTGCCGCCGCCACAAAATTCCGCTCTACTTCGACGCCTGCCGCTTCGCTGAGAACGCCTACTTTATCAAACTCCGCGAGAAGGGTTATGAGGAAAAAACTCCCAAAGCGATCGCGCAGGAGATGTTCAGTCACGGCGACGGCTGCACCATGTCCGCCAAGAAAGACGGCATGGTAAACATAGGTGGATTTCTCTGTACTAATGACGACTTACTAGCGCAGCAGGAAAAAAACTTACTCATCTTAACCGAGGGCTACCCCACTTATGGCGGCCTTGCCGGACGCGACCTGGAAGCGATCGCCGTCGGCGTACAGGAAGCCCTGCATGAAGACTATCTCCAATACCGCATCGCCTCAACTGCCTACCTGGGAAATCATATCTCCGCCGAGGGCGTTCCTATCGTGCAGCCACCCGGCGGCCATGCCATTTATATCGATGCCCGCGCCTTTCTTCCGCACATTGCTCCCGATCATTTTCCCGCAGTCGCGCTGGCTAATGAACTCTATCTCGAAGGCGGAATCCGCTCGGTTGAAATCGGTACCCTGATGTTTGGTAAATCCGCCAAAATGGACTTAGTCCGCCTCGCCATTCCCCGCCGCGTTTACACGCAAAGTCACATCGACTACGTGGTTGAAATAATTCTGGAAGTCTGGGAAAACCGCAAAAGGATTCACGGTCTGAGCCTGGCCTATGAAGCCCCATTTCTGCGCCACTTCACCGCTCGCCTGGAACCCGAGGAGTTGCCCGTAACAGCGCGAAGCTGAGGGACTCGGCGATTGGCCAAGGGATATCATTTCGAGCTGAAGGTCCTTAGTCTTCGGCGCACTGAACTGTGGTAACTTGCTCTTGCACTAAGTCGACTTACACTCATGCACATGAACAGTAAGTTCCCGGCTTGTCCAAGGCAAGTGCCTGCCCGGCGTTGTCGCGACTACGTCTTCCTCGTGCCATTCTTAGTTTCAGTCGTGCTCGCAGCGGCACCAAATGCCAGGTCGCAATCCGGAGGGAATCTGCCCGTTCCAGGGCGCTCGGTTCCCGCCGATTTCGGCAAGTTATCCGAGCACAACATGGAATGGCTGCGGACGCAACCCCCGCAAACACAAATGGAGTTCTTACTTGGAGCCGCTGTCAATCACGATGTCTATGCGACGAATCTAATCGCGGGAATGGTCGAGGACTGGCATGGGAAACTTCAAGCAACTCCGCGCTGGGAGACCTTGCAGGATACGGCCCTCTATTCCAACGATCTGCGCGTGCGCGCTGCCGCAATCGAAATCAATCTTGCGGTTCGAAATATTGCGAAGACGGACGAGGCCGCCAACCAGCTGATCGAGACTGCGCACAAGCTTTCGTCAAGTCGGCCATACTTTGCATGGGAACTGGGCATGCTTGCCAATCGCGGCGTTCGGACCGAAGTTATTCACGAACTGCTTGCCGACTGGACACACGACTCCAACCAGCAGACGCGTTTCTGGGCGGTCGAAGGGTTGGCTCACATCGGTTCCGACGACACCATCCCGAACTTCCTCGACGTGTTTCGCAACGACCCGTCGCTCGAAGTGCGCGAGCGCGCCGGCTGTAGCCTCGCAAAATCCGGTATGCTGACGCGCGGGCAGCGCATGAAGGCCGTTCCCGGCCTCATCGACCTCGCCGGGGATTCCTCGCTCGATGCAACCACTCGCACCTGGGTTTATCAGGCGCTCAGAGAAATCACCAATGTAAACTTGCCCAACGACCCCGCCACATGGCGCAAATGGTACTCGACTTACGGCACCGAGAAGATCGGGGAATTCGGCAAACTCGATTCCTGGTCTGTTTTAGGGAACAATTAACGGAACTACGGCCTCGTCTTTCGTCGTTTAGTGGAAAACAGCGGTGCCCCCCATGCGCCGGCGGCCAAAAACGCTCCGAACAGAATCACGACATCAATACTGGTCCGTCCCTCGGGAGACCAATAAACATCACGTAGATTCAGCCACAGCGCAAATTCATCGAGGGTGAGTGCCGCTCCCACTCCGTAAAGAATCGCAAGCAGCCGGCTTGCCAGCAGTGACGAAGAGCCCGCCCCAACTCCAATTTCCGCCAGCCACGCATAACCAACCGCCAGCAAAATAAGGATGCCGAATACCAGGTGGTGAACGTGGCGTCCATGCATGACGACGAAGTGAAACGGAGGAATCTGATGCGTGATGCAATACACTACGCCTCGCACCCCCGCGAATGTCAGGAAGAAGCTGACCGTAGCCACAAAGAGCCGTCGCCGCGGGCGGTCGGGAATCCGGTCGTGCAGCAAGTCGCCGAGACCCGTGCCGTGCACAAGCAGCAGCATGATCGCGGTGCCCGACACAACCAAAAGAAGAGCGAACCAGGTATAAGCCATGGAGTTAGATTGCCAAAAATCAGATTGTGGCGATAGCTAATTAATGGATCGAGAACTCGGCTTATATTTTCGGCAACTAACCCGCGATCAGCGCAGCCGAGGATCCCACCCACGCCATCCCCTTGTTTTGATCGACCCCCATCATCTGCCCGCGCCCCATGCGGATAATGATCAACACGGGCCTCAGCTCATCCAGCCACACATACATGAAGCGCAGCTCAACTTTCGTCATCCCGTGCGGGGTGTCTACAACCGGCGTAAAGTTCAGCCGCTCCTGCAGGATGTACTCGCCCAGCTTGACCGGAGGGATCGCTTCAATGTCCTTGCGCGAAGGGGCGATTACTACTCCCAGCCCGGCAAACGAGTAAAGCGGCTTCAGGACAAAGTTTTCAAGATCGGTGGGGACTTCGGGCAGTTGGTCGAGAAACCATGTTCGCGGCACCGATGGATGCTTGAGATATGGGATCGAGTACTTACTAATGCGGAAGTACCAGTTGGGATGGCCGGCCCACTCCACATCCAGATCATCGCGAAAGTCGAAGGGCAACTCGACTCCCTTGCGCTCCAGTTCATCCACGATAGTGCGGTTATAGATGCGCTCGACGGGAACCTGCTTAGCACCGTCTTCATAGAAAAGCTGTCGGCCCTGCTTGCGGATCTTCGTGATGCAAACCGTCCGAATACCAAGCATCTTTTCGGTCAGCAAAAAATCGGGGCGCGTCTTCTGCTCCTCCGGATGAACCTCCATCAGAACGACGTGAGCCGGGTCGTGACCGGCAACGATGGCGTCGCGCAGCAATTGCTTGTACGACGATGCGGTGAGTCCGCTCAGAAAATAATAAAGCTGCGGATCAAGATCGAAGACGTCTATGTATGCCTGTGCCAGTACAGGCTGGTAAGCATATAGAGAAGGGAACGCTTGCAGCTCGACTAACTTCGGTTGTAACTCACCGACCGCATCGCGCACCAGTCCGAAGTCCACTTGGATGAACATAGGGTGCTTCGCCTCATTTGGCACGCGGAAGCGCGGAGGAATCGAAGCCTCAGAAATCGCGTGGTATTCAGGATTGCCGACAAGCTGGCGGATTAGCGCCTTGCCATCTTCTCCCAGGCGCTCGACGAGCGCGCGCGGGAAAAAGCATGGCGTCTCGCACATGGGGAATTGAACTTCCACGCCGCAGCGCACAGTGATTTCGCGGCGCAGACGCTCATATTTTTCCTGCGCGAAGTTCGCGTTAAAGGATTCTCGGTAGGCAGGGATCATAGCAACTGTGTGGACCGCAGGTTAGTGTACGAGCTTACAAAACAAATGACCACAGAGAACACAGAGTACGCGCTGGAGGCCTTATAACCACGAGTACCTTGGGGAAAACGGAGAAAAGCAAAACCTCGACTTCCCCGCATGGGTTCGCCTAGCACTTGCAATTATTTTACTTTTTTCAGCCGGTTAGCTACGCTTCAATCAAGAACTGGCCTGCTTGCATGATTTGCTCGCCGTCGATCCAGATGTTGAACTTGCGGCCGACAACGTCGATGTGCGTCGCCGAGTACCAGTCGGCGCCGGTGTGAGCGCCGTAGGGATTGCCGAAAGCTATATGGATTCCCGGATACTTTTCATCCTGCAGGATCTGGCCGATCACATCTTTCAGTTCGATGTTGGTGCCGATGGCGAATTCGCCGACACGGTCGCTGTTCTCGTCGGTGTGAGTATAGTTCCAGAAATCGTTTTCGAGTTCGCGATTGTTGGAGTGCGCTTGCACAACGCGATTGGCCTTTACCTGAATCGTAAGAGGGTTGGCTTTCAGGTCGCCGAACTTCGCACAGAGATAGTCGCCGACCACTCCGTCAATGACGAATGTGCCATTTACTTCTCCGGGGGTGGTGAAGACTTCGCCGCCGGGGAGATTGCCCCACTTCTCAACGCTGATGATGCCGCTGGTTTTGATCCAGCGGTAATTCGGATTCATGTCGGCGACAAGATCGGTGCCGGCCGCGGTTGTCGCGCGAATCTGCTTTGCGGTGCGCACACGTTCAACGACTTTGGTGCTCAGCCGGTCGACTTTCTGAAAATCGGCGCGCATGCCTTCGAGCATGATCTGCTTGTTGATGTTGACCATGTGGGCGTGCCGGATCCTGTGGTGGTTGACGATGTCAGTCATCTGCATGCGCGACTTGAGTTCGTTGGTCTGCGCCTGAACCGCAAATATGCTGACCTGGCTTGTGGCTAGATCGTCGGCGATGGCTTGCGGCAGGTCGATCAACGGACGGGTTGCGAGGTCCTCCAGCACCCATGAGCGATAAACACAGCCTAAGTCTTCCAATTCACGCACTAGCGCGGCCGCTATCTCAAGAGTAACTTCGTCGGTGATGACGGTTACCTTCTCGGTGGGCTCAATACGCAGGCAGACGCGGACGGCGTTGCGGGCCCCGAGAGTTAGTTGAGGATCGAAGGGAAGGTTGTTTAATTGGCGAGTAGATTGTTGAGTAGTGTTAGGACTCATTAGAGTAGTAATCCCATTTGCGATGAGTTAGATGCTGTTTTAACGCGACAAAGCAATCGGTGAAACCTTATGCTTTAAGTCAAAGTTCCCGCAGCGGCTGAAGTCACATTGTTTGTGTAGCTCTTAAACGCAGCCGTGAACCGCTGCGCCACCCAAAAGCAACGTGGCTCGAAGTCACGGGAGTCGAATTGGATTTCCAAGGTGTCACATTGCCCTGGCTTCGGTCAAATCGTCGGCTTCTTCTTCCACGTTTACTTGCGTCTCTTCGATGATGTAATCCACCACCGCTTTCATGTCGCCGGCTTCGCGAAATACCTGTAATTGGCGATCGGCGCCGGAGCCCATTTTCATGATCTCACGGATGTATTCGACTTCTTCGCGCGAATCGAGTTCATCAACGACGTCGTCAACGAAGGCGAGATATTCTTCGATGAGTTCAGCTTCCGGAACCTCCATCTGCTTGCCGAAGTCGATGAGCTTACCGCCGAGACCGTAACGCGCTGCGCGCCACTTGTTTTCCATGAGCAGCGAGCGGCGATAGAGGCGGAAGCCCTGATTCGCCTCGTAGAGCTTGTAAAGTTTGGCAACTGTCGCTTGGATGAGCGCCGCCAGCGCGATAGTTTCATCAACGCGCATGGGAATGTCGCAGACGCGGAATTCCAGGGTATTGAAAAACGGATGAGGGCGAAGATCCCACCAGATTTTCTTTGCGTTGTCGATGGAGTTGGTCTTGATAAGCAGCTTCACGTAGTTTTCATATTCGCTCCAACTGGGGAAGAAATCCGGCATGTTGGTGCGGGGAAATTTATCGAATACCTTGCATCGGTACGATTTGAGGCCGGTGTTCATGCCCAGCCAAAAGGGGGAGTTCGTAGAGAGTGCGAGCAGGTGAGGGAGAAAGTAGCGCGCATGATTCATCATGTGGATCGCAGTTTCGCGATCCTCAATGCCCACGTGCACGTGCAGCCCGAAGATCAGGTTGGCGCGCGCAACCAGTTGCATATCTTCGACGATATTTTTGTAGCGCTCGTCGACCGTCACTTCCTGCATTCTCCAGTCGGCGAAAGGGTGCGTAGCGGCGGACGCCAGCCGGAGACCGTTTTCGCGCGCCAAGTGGATCATGTGCCGTCGAAGATTCTTGAGTTCGATTTTTGCTTCTTTAATATTGGCGCAGACAGATGTGCCAACCTCGACGACCGACTGGTGCATTTCCGCTTTGACGCGCTCTTGCAGAACCAGTTTGCCCTTCTCGATAATTTCGGCATGGATGTGCGAGCGCAGATCACGGGTTTCCGGGTCGACGGTCTGGTATTCCTCTTCAATTCCGAGTGTGAAAGTCGGTTTCATAGGCGCCCCGGGGCCGCCAGGCGAGGAACGGCCGTGGCGAGAGTTTCATTAGTATACCGGGATTTGTCGGGCATACATAGAGAGCTCCAAGCTACGAACTATGAGGAGTAGGGATTGTTCGACTCCGTAGTTGTTTCGCTCTCGCGAAACAGCTACTACGCTCAGGACGAATTTTAGAATGCTCGACTATTCTTCTGATTTCACTATGCTCCCGCTTTTTTCTTCGCCTTCGGAATTGCTGTCTCGGGAGTTCTTTGACCGGCCAGAAATGCTGCCCAGCGCATTTCTTCGTAGGGCTTCTCATTGCTCTGTGCTTTTTTTATGGCCATTTCGGCAACCGCAGCGACCACCCAGTTGAAATTCTGCTGGCCTACCGAAGTGATCTCGGCATCGGGCGCGGGATTCATGAAGTCGATCGCATAAGGTACGCCGCCTTCGACAGCGAATTCGACGGTGTTCAGATCGTAGCCAAGCGCGCGGCAAAGGGCGATCGCGTCTTTCTCGATGCGCTCTTTTAATTTTGGTGGAGGAGGAGGATTACCCTTCACATAGCGCTCATGGTGGGGCGCTTTAGGATCGTACTTCATCATGTGGACATTCTCCTGGCCCACGACATAGCAGCGGTAATAGTCCTCGAACTCAACGCCGTGTTGAAGAGTCATACATAAGTCACCGGTCTGGTTGTAAGCGCGAAAAAAATCTTCGGGAGTATCTACCTTGTAGACATGCTTCCATCCGCCGCCGGCGTAAGGCTTGAGAAATGCGGGAAAGCCGACATAGGCGAAAATTTCATCCCAGTTAAGGGGGTAGATGAGATTACGCATCGACTTATCGGTTGTGTCGGGCGGGTGCTTTTGATGCGGCAAAATCACTGTAGGCGGAATGGCGACACCCATTTTATGGGCCATGGCATAGTTGAAAAACTTGTCGTCGGCGGTCCACCAAAAAGGATTGTTGATGACGATGGTGCCATGCAGCATGGCGTTCTTGAGATAGGCACGATAGAACGGGATGTCCTGCGAGATGCGGTCGATGATGACGTCGTATTTTTTCGGTTCGTCCATGCGAATGCCGCCGATGCTGACGAACTCGGCGGTGACGCCGGGAACTTTCATGGAGTTGATTTTCTCGACCAGAGCTGGAGGGAAAGTGGTTTCCATGCCGAAAAGGATGGCGATTGTCTTAGGGCTCACGGGATGCTCCTTCACCTAGTTGTGTCAAACTGGAACCGCCGACGATGTGCCGGCACTACGGTTAATATCTTGCTTCGTGCACTTAACTAAAAGTATTTTTGCCCCATGCGCTGCCATAGCGGCCAGTCGTGCTTACTGTTATCGCCGTAGATATCGAGCCAGTGGGGAACGCTTTTGGCGTGCAGAATGCCTGCCATGGTCACGTTCGCGTCCAGGCACATATCCCAATCGGATGACCCGAGAACGATCTTCATCTGCCGGTACCGGCTCAAGAACCAGTCATCTCCTGTGTTAGCAAGATAATCGGGCGGATTATTGAAATAGACATTATCGTCATAGTAGCCGTCGAGAAAGCTTTTGATATCGAACGAGCCGCTCATGGTCACGCAGGCGGAGACGATATCCGGATGGCGCATAGAAAAATTAAGAGCGTGATAACCCCCGAAGCTGCAGCCGGTGACGGCGATCTGCGGTGCCCAGTTCTTCCACTTCAGGAATGGAAAGAATTCGTGGACGATGTAGCGCTCGTATTGGACATGGCGCCAGATGCGGGCCCCGGGGTGAACGCTCTTGTTGTACCAACTTTCGCCGTCGACGCCGTCGACGCAAAAGATCTGGATGGCGCCCTGGTCAATTTTTCCGGCGAGAGCGCGGATCATGCCTGCATCTTCGTATTCGAAGAATCGCCCCATAGAGGTGGGGAAAACGAGAATGGGCTGGCCGGCATGACCGAAGATGAGCGATTCCATGTCGCGGCCGAGCTCATGACTGTAATGCTTGAAGAATTCGCGGTGCATGCGCCCGAGGATTGTACCCGAAAGGCGGGCTGGCGAGCATCTGTGGCGAAAGCCAGTCGAAGTTGGGTTTTGGAAAATGAGCTGCCAAAGGCGCGATTTATGCGTCGCAAAGGATGTACGCGTCCCCATCGCCGGCGAACCCGGGTGTGTTGGATCCCCACGCGGTACGTCCCGATTAATCGCCGGCCCGAGAACTGCTTGTCCGGAATGACAACGCATGAGTTGCGATCTAACTGTACGGCGGGGTGCGGGGATCGATTCCCATCTGCTTTAATTTGGATTGCAGCGTGGTGCGTTTTAATCCGAGGCGGGCGGCGGCGCCGTTTTCGCCACTAATGCGGCCATTCGAAAGGCGCAGCGCTTCGAGGATATGCTTGCGCTCGGCGGCTCTCAGGGTCTCATTCCCGCCGTCGGCGATTGGTGTTCGCGCCTGCAATTCAGTGAGGGGTGCGGCGAGGACCGAGCCGGTGCTGAGAATGATCGAACGCTCGATGAAGTTTTCCAGTTCGCGCACATTGCCCGGCCAGTCCCACGCAACCAGCGCGGCCATGGTTTTGCTGGGCACGCTGGCAATCGGTTTATTCATGCGGCGGGCGCATTTCTTTAAGAAGTGTTCCACAAGCAAAGGGATATCTTCGCGGCGCTCGCGCAGGGGCGGAATGAGAATGGGAAAGACATTCAGACGATAGTAGAGGTCGCGACGGAACTGGTTGCGCTGCACGTCGTCGGCAAGGTCGCGATTCGTGGCGGCGATGAGCCGGAAATCAACTTTCAATGTCTGTGTTCCGCCGAGGCGCTCGAACTCCTGGTCCTGCAAAACACGCAGTAATTTGGGCTGAAGGCCGAGCGCGATTTCGCCGATTTCATCGAGAAAGATGGTGCCTTTGTCGGCGAGTTCGAGGCGTCCAACCTTACGGCTCACGGAGCCCGTGAACGCTCCGCGCTCGGCTCCGAATAATTCGCTCTCGAGCAGGCCGGAGGGAATCGCGGCGCAATTCATCTTGATGAAGCTGTTGTTGCGGCGCTGACTGAGACGATGAATAGCGCGCGCGACCAATTCCTTACCGGTCCCCGTTTCGCCTAGCAGCAGAACGGTTGCGGTGCTCGCGGCGACGCGGCCGGCGCTTTCCATGACATTCCGCAGCGCCGAGCTACGGCCAATGATTTCCTCGAAGCCCATTTCCGTGTCGATAGTCTGCTCAAGGTAGAGCTTCTCTTCAGTCAGTTTTTCCTTCGCCAGACGAAGTTGTTCTGTGATTTGATGAATATGAGTGATATCGACGCACGCGCTATTCACGCCGACAATGTTGCCTTTGGCGTCGCGCAGAGGTTCAATGGTTACATCGCAGTAATACTCCTTGCCGCGCGCGACAAGCGGGAACTCCTGACGCTCACTCTCGCCACTATCGAGAACTCGCTGCTTGATGGCGCGCATGCGGGCGCCATCCTCGGCACCGAAAATCTCTTCATCGGTCTTGCCCATATAATCTTCGGCCGTCCAACCTTCTGGAGGGTTATAAACCCAGGTGTAGCGGAGGTCGCGATTCTGGTTGTATACCTTGATCGGTGAACCCGTGAGAGCAATGCGGAAACGCTCTTCGCTCTGACGAAGCGCCTCCTCGGAGGCTTTGCGGTCGGTGATGTCGTAGTCGCAGCCAATCACGCGAACAGGTTTTCCCTGAGGGTCGCGGAAGACTCGCCAGCAGCCCGCTATCCAGCGGACAGTCCCGTCGGGCCAGATGATGCGCCATTCGCCACTCGCCTCGCCCGATTCCATGGATTGCGCGACGAGCGCGACGACCTGCTTGCGGTCATAAGGATGTACCAACTCCAAGAATTGCTCAATTGTCCGTGGAAAATCGCCCGGCAGCAGGCCGTAGATGGCCTCCTGTTGCGTCGTCCAGCGGGATTCCCCGGTCAGCAAATTCCGGTCAAAGGTCCCGATCTTTGCGACGTCCTGCGCCAGGCGTAGGCGCTCTTCACTTTGGCGAAGCGCCTCTTCGGCTTGTTTGCGGTCGGTGATGTCGCAGTCGACGCCGATGACGCGAACTGGATCACCAGTGGCATCCTTGAGGACGCGCCAGCGGCTTAAGATCCAACGCACGGTGCCGTCATTCCATATGGTGCGCCATTCTCCGTGTCCCTCGCCCGATTCCAAGGAGTGGGCGACCAGGAGGGCGACGCGCGGCCGGTCCTCGGGATGAATCATATCGATGAAATCCTGAACCGACTTTGAAACCTGATCAGGACGCCGCCCGTACATGGCTTGGAGGTTGTGCGAGCAGCTGGTTTCTCCGGTTATCAGATTCTGATCAAAGCTGCCGATCCGAGCTACGTCTTGAGTCAGGCGCAACCGCTCTTCGCTCTCGCGCAGAGCCTCTTCGGTTCGTTTGCGCTCGCTGATATCGAGGACGACACCCCGAATTCCTATGACCTCGCCAGACGCGGCGCGAGCGGCTTCACGCTGCATGACTGCCCATCCCCTGGTTCCGTCCGGGTAACGGAACTCGACTTCCAGTTCATCGCTCTCTCTGGTGGCAAGGAATGTTTGGTTAGCTTGATTGAGCCGCTGCCAGCTTTCCGGAGCGAAGAAACGCTCCATGTCGCTGAAAGTTCCGGGCGGCGTCTTGGGGTCGAGACGTAGGATGCGGTACATTTGCTCGGATCCTGTGAACATGTCGGTCTTGAGGTCCCGATACCAGCTGCCGATTCGGCCCAGGCGCTGAGCTTCGCGAAGTTCGGCTTCACTTTGCCGGAGCGCCTCCTCAGCCAGCCGGCGCTCAGTAATGTCCTGCACGATCACCATGTGACATCTTGCTTGCTCTCCCGGCTCCCACATCGGGACGATAGAAAGATTCACTCGTACCACAGCGCCATTGGGCCGCACATACCGTTTTTCGAAATCACAGCCGCGCCCTTTCTCTTCCAGCATCGCCGATAACTGGCGGGAGCTTTCGTCCCTGTCCTCGGGGTGGGTGATGTCCTGAAAGCGCAGGCGGGTCATTTCCTCTTCGGTTCGTCCGGCGATCTCGCAGAATTTAGGATTGACCCGCTGGAACTCCCCGCTGCGCGAGTCGACGAGTGCGAGTCCAACAGGCGCCCGTTCATGCACGGCGCGAAATTGCCGTTCGCTTTCCTGGAGCATTGCCCCGGCTCGTTTCTGATGTGTGATATCGCGTGCCACGGCGGCTATTCGATCAATGCCTTTCGCCCTTTCGATTGGCAAATATGTGAGAGATAAATCCCTCTCGCCGAGATTTGGAGACGAATACCTTAGCTCGAACTCAACGACCTTTCCGCGGAAACACTCCTCCAGCTTGTGTTTAATCTTCGATTCGTAGACCTCCTCGCCGAGCACTTCCTTTATCGAGTGCCCAACGATTTGTTGCCTAGTCATGCCGCGGTAGGCCATTAGGGCGCGGTTGGCGATTACAAAGCGATGGTCGCGATCTACTACGGCAATCATTTCGTCCAGGCTCTCGACCACCCTTTCGTATTCCTGGACCCGTCCCTCGCGTAGCTTGCGCTCGGTAATGTCGCGGGATACGCCAACGACGTACTCGCGATCCAGGACCACGCGTTTCAAGCTCACCTCAACCGGGAATGTGGTTCCGTCCTTTCTTCGGTGCACGCCTTCTAGGGCCAGGGATGCGGACTGTTGCAACTGGTCGAGTGTCCGCGCGACGGAGGCGGGAGTGATGTTCGGATCGATGTCAAAAACTGTCATGCTCAGGAGTTCTTCGCGGGTGTAACCAAGTTGGACGCATGAGCTTTGATTTACGTCGAGAAAGCGCAGAGACCCAAGTTCAATAACTTCGATCGCGTCTGTCGATTCGTCGAGTAAAGTGCGAAAGAGTTTCAATTCATGGATCATTAACTCTTTTTCGCGGGTAATCTGCTCCAGCCTGGCGTTTTCTTCAAGCAGCGCCTTTCGAGCATGCACGCGGCCGGTGACATCGTGAGCGATGCAGCGTACAACTTGTGTGTTGATTCCCTCGGCTCTCAAGGAGCTGTGATATTGCCAGTAACGGCGCTCACCGGTTCGTGTGACGAGCGCGACGATGCCCCTCAATTCGCCCTTGGACCGAACTTCGCGCAGGTATGTCTCGACCTGATTGCGGAATCTGGGGTTAACCATTTCCCGGAGTTGAGTGCGCAGGATTTCTTCAGGCGGAAAGCCAAGGAGGCCGGCGGAAACCGCATCCACTGACAACAAACGCCCGTCGAGATCGTGCTTGCACCGCAATTGGCGAAGATGCGCGAGCAGATGGGGACCAGACTCCTTGCGCCCGATAGATTCTTCTTGAGTCGAGCGTGATTGTTGAAGGAGTTCCAGAAAGGAGGCGGACGCACCCTCCCGAGCCTGTGACGTCATGATTAAGTCCCTGCGCAACCATTTCATCGGTTGCGGAAACAGTCATTGGGGTTTCCCGGTGTCTGGCAGCAGCTGAAAGCCGCGGCTCATTAATGCGAGATTTATGGTGCGATGTCTACGCACTCTTTAGAAATTAAAGTCGATGAAACTGGAACCGCTCTCTCGCCAGCTTTGTTTGACACGAAGCACCGGAGAGATCGGTGTTCCGGCCACGTCCAGCAACGGTTCGCGGTAGTAGTTTACTCTTCCGCTAATGCTTTTGCGCGTTGTGTTCTCCCAGTTCTCGATCTTGCCTCAAACAGTTTAAAAGGTGACCGAACGGGGCTAAGTTCAGGAGCGATGGCTATACTCTGCCGAACTGCGCAAAAGTACAAGACCCCATTTGTGGCCCCATCCTTCGCCTAGGGTCACAATTATGATTTGCCGAACCATTGCGGTCCGAACCACCGGGGGGATGTTGCTCGGTATTCGATGAGATGAAAGGCAAGCCGGGCCGAATGAAGCCTCGGTGCACCACCACTGCCATATTTTTCAATAACTTACGACCCGCTCACCCGCCCTATTTCCCCGTTTAGCTGGCATTTTCATCCTTTCCCTGCCTTCTGCGTGCCTAAGAGATCAAGGAGTCAATAGGATAACCTTGAATCATTCCACGCATCGAAGCTTCCAGGTTTCTTCGTGGAATCCCTCAAAGCGGGTTCGCGCACGAGCGCGGAGAGCCAGCAACGGGAAAGTACTAACTGAGAGTTGAGGAAAGCGAGAGCAGAATGCATAAGCCGATCAAATATGTTGAGAAGGCCGTAACGGTGGCTGCCACTGGCGCCTGGGCCGTCTTTGAGCGCTTGAACCGCGTTGCTCCCAACGCATCGCCGACTCCGAAGTGGTCCGAAAAGCCGCTGCTTAAATCGTGGGAGAAGTCGAAGCCGCCGCTGGGCTGGCCGCGCTCGACCGATTCGCTTTGCCCCAAGTGCGTGCCAGAAATTCGCCAGCAGATTCTGGATGGCCATCTGCCAGTCGACATTCTGATGAACGAAAAAGTCGGTGAGGTGAAGGCGCAGATCATTGAGCGCGACGGCAAGATTTGGATGGTCAAGGACTGCCCCAAGCACGGGCACTTCGAAGATCTAATGTCGATTGACACGGAATTTTCGCGGCATCTCGAAGAAGTTTTTCCGGGCCGCGACATCCGCGCGCATAAAGATGAGCACCTGCACCATCATGGTTCCTCGACCGTGAAGTATGGCCGCGGCGCGGTGTTGACGGTTGACCTCACCAACCGCTGCAACATGATGTGCGATCCCTGTTTTATGGACGCGAACCAGGTCGGCTTCGTGCACGAATTGACCTGGGAAGAAATCAAGACGATGCTTGACAACGCAATCACGATCAAGCCGCGGCGCCAGATGTCGGTTCAGTTCTCCGGCGGCGAGCCCACGCTTTCACCGTACTTCCTGGACGCCGTTCGATATGCGCGCAAGGTTGGCTATAACAGCGTGCAGGCGGCGACCAATGGAATTGAATTCGCCAAGAGCTTCGAGTTCTGCCAGCAGGCGGTTGAAGCCGGCATGCGTTATGCGTATCTGCAGTTTGATGGTATCGGCAATGCGGCCAATTCGCACCGCGCGGTCGGCAATTTGTTCGACGTGAAGCTGAAGGCGATCGACAACTTGCACAAGGCAGGCTGCGAGATTGTGCCGGTGATCACGATTATCAACGGCATTAACAATGAGCAGGTGGGACGCATCATTCAGTTCGCGCTCGACAATCCGAAGAAGATCGGATTCCTGTCCTTCCAACCGGTGTCATTTACTGGCCGCGACGAAGCGATCACCGACGACCGCCGTGTGGCGCAGCGCTACACGCTGGCTCACCTGGCGCACGATGTGAAGAACCAGACCGGCATGGGCGAACCGGCGCGCGACTGGTTCCCGATCAGCTTCATGTCCACGTTCAGCGATTGGGCGGACCTGATGCATTCCGAGGACGCGAACAACAACTGGGGTCAGCTTTCCTGCGGATGCCATCCGAACTGCGGAACCGGCATGGCGGTGATGATCGACAAAGAAACCAAGGAAGCGGTGCCGGTCACGGCGTTCCTGAAGGGCGATCAGCTTGGCAAAGATATCGCCAAGGTGAACGATGCGGCGCGCAGCAAGTTCTGGACGGTCGTCGGCATGGCGCTGGTGCTGATGAAAAACTACGATCCGTTTAAGTCGCCGACGCATTTCAAGATGACGGATCTGCTCAAGAAGTTCGACAAGAACTTCAATGCGACTGGCAAGAACTACGGCAAGGTTGGCCCGGATCGAACGATTGACGATGTGATGAAGCGCCGTCAGGATCGCTGGAACTTCCTGTTCATCGCAGGAATGTGGTTCCAGGATCTCTTCAATTACGACTTCCGCCGCACCGAGCAGTGCATCATTCCGTATGCAACGCAGGAGGGCGAGATCAGCTTCTGCGCCTACAACACGGGTGTGGGCTGGCGCAACATTATCGAGAAGATGCACATGACGGCCACACTCACCAAGTGGTATGAAGAGCATGGGCGACACGAGATCTTCGCTGGCAACAAGAAAGTTAACCTCGAAGACAAGACACACGCCCTTTATCTGCGCGAGAATATCGTGACTAACGAAGTGCAGCACGATCTCGACAAGCTTGGCATCGCGAAAACGGCACGTGAAGAAAAGACCCGGGCGCGTGATGCGAAACTGGCGGCAGCGAATTCTGAAAAACGAGGGCCAGAAAAGAACGATGCCGCCTATGACGCGCGCATGGCGCAGCTCTATCGTGAGGTTGTGTTGAAAGAAAAGCCGGCTACATCGAACGAAGCCGGTTTCATCCCTTTGGGCGCGATTGCGACGGCGAATGGTAAAGGGAATAACGGGAACGGCTTGCACGAGATTCAACCGGCGAAGCAAACCGAAGAGATGGCGGAGCCGGTCGCGGGAGACTAGTTTTTAGGTGTGAACTTACAGGTTGTGAACTTCCAGAAAACATTTGGCCGCTCTTCATGAGCGGCCTTTTTTTCGCCGGGGAGGCGGTTCAGTGTGGAGGTTTGCGGCGGGTCCATTGATACCAGCGGCGCGCGGCTACGGCAGACCATATCGCCTCCACCAGGCCGAATGGCCACGCACCTTGCAGAAATCCATAGACAGATCCCAGCGCGCAGGAAACGGCGAAGGCGAGGATGAACCAACGGCTATGGCTTTCGAGCGCATAGGTGACCAGCATGGCGGTGACGGCAAACAATCCGAATAGGGTGAGCGGGTTCATTCTGTAGTTTCTCTGATGTGTTAGATCGACGCCGCTAGTCGACGGACGGTCGCAATGTAGCATGCCTTACAATTCTCACGTTTGGGCAGTCGAGTTTGCATGGTCTGAAAAGAACTTTCCGATTTTCCGAGTATGGCGGAAGTGCAACAAATTCGCGAGGCATCGCTGGGTGAAATCGCGCTTGTGTTCCTTAAGCTGGGAACCATCGCGTTTGGCGGACCCGCCGCGCATCTGGCGATGATGGAAGAAGAGTTTGTGCGGCGGAGGCAATGGATTACTCACGCTGAATTCCTGGACCGGCTAGCGACCGCAAACCTGATACCGGGGCCAAGTTCGACAGAGGTAGCAATTTTTATCGGACAACTGAAACGCGGCTGGCGCGGTTTGATTGTGGCAGGCTGCTGCTTCATTATTCCGGCGGCGCTTATTGTTTCGGCGATTGCATGGGCGTATGCACGGTTCGGTTCGTTGCCGCGCGCGCATGGCGCGCTGTATGCGATTAAGCCGGTCGTGGTGGCAATCGTCATCAAGGCACTCGGAAAGCTCACCCGAACTGGGGTGCGGACGCCGCTGCTGGCCGTGATCGGGATTCTGGCGGCTGTGCTGAATTTGATGGGAGTGAGCCCGATTTTCGTATTGCTCTTTGCGGGATTGTTATCGGCTGCCATGTTTGGAATGAAGGATCGGCTGGGGGCGGCAACGCTTATCGCGCCAAAATTTTTGGCAGCCGGACTGTTCGGTGTTACGACCGTGGCTGCGGTACCGGTCGGATTGTTGCGGCTCTTTCTTTCGTTTCTGAAAATCGGATCAGTTGTGTTTGGAAGCGGATATGTTTTGCTGGCGTTCCTGCAAACAGAGTTCGTGGAGCATCTGCGCTGGTTGACCGATCAACAGCTGCTTGATGCAATCGCGGTTGGACAATTCACGCCGGGACCTCTGTTCACAACCGCGACATTTATCGGATATATCGTCGCAGGCTGGCTGGGCGCGATCGTGGCGACTCTGGGAATTTTTCTTCCTGGATTCATTTTGGGGGCAATCAGTGGGCCGGTGATTCCGCGGCTGCGACGATCGCCTGTATTTTCGGCTGCATTGGACGGTGTGGTTGCGGGTTCACTGGCATTAATCGCAGTGGTGACCTGGCAACTGGGGAGGGCTTCGATTTTGAGCTGGCCGGCTCTCTTCATCTTTGGAGTGGGGTTGATTGCTCTGTTGCGGTTTCGAGTAAACTCGGCCTGGCTGATTGCGGCGGCTGCGTTCGTCGGGCTTGCGATGGGGTGAGAGCACCAAGCGGCGCGATGGTGGCGCGGCCGACCTCGATGCGGAGAGTAACAATGAGCGAGATGCGGATTCGTTCCGCCGTGCGTGGCGATTTGCCGCGGCTAGTCGAAATCTATAACTACTATGTCGTGAATACTCCTGTGACATTCGACGTTGAGCAATACACGGTGGAACGGCGGGAAGCGTGGTTTGGGCAGTTTGGAGAAACAGGAAGACATCGACTGCTGGTGGCTGAGAACGATGTGGGTGTCGCCGGCTATGCGGGGACAACGCGTTTTCGTCCCAAGGCTGCTTACGAGACAACGGTGGAGACAACGGTTTATTGCGCGCCGGATGCGATCGGAAAGGGAACTGGCCGACGGCTATATAGCGCGCTATTCGAAGCGTTGCGTGCGGAGGATATTCACCGCTTCGTCGCCGGATATGCGCTACCCAATCCGGCAACGGCGGCACTGCATGAGCGGTTTGGATTCAAGGTCGTTGGCATCTTCACCGAGAACGGGCGCAAGTTTGGCAAGTATTGGGATGTTTGCTGGGTCGAGAGGCTAGCGTTCTGTTTGTGAGCGACAGACGATTCGCGAATCGTCAGAACACACTCAGAACAGACAAAGCTGCCGCTCAGAATTGCTGCTCGTCGGCTGATGGGCCGTAAAGCGCGGGTACAGGAACTTCGAGCAGACGGAAATACATGGTCAATTGCCCGCGATGGTGAATCATGTGATTGAGCACCATGCGGCGCAAGACGGCGGCGCGCGGCTCGCGGAACAGTTCCTCCCCGCTCATCAGCAATGTCCACGATCTGCCGTAGGCGTCGTCACCGGCCGCGGCCAGGGCGGCGCGGGCCTCGGTGCGGTTCTTGTCGAAGACCTCAAGCAGTTCTTTACGGTTGGCGGGTTGGGGCGGCACGAAAGAGGGAGCTCCTCCGGCGGGAGAAATGTCGACCGAATCCTGTTCCATGGTCATCTTGGCCCAGGAGGGAATGATGGCGATATGGGTAGCCATCCAACCGAGGGTGCCGGATTTCTCGTTCGGCTTCCACGCGAACTTGTCATCGGGGACGCGCTCCAGAGTGCGGCGCGTATTATCCATTTCCATGTCGAATTCGGGAAGTAGGCTATCTTTAACAGACATCGGATGAGTTCTCCCATGAGGGCGATAATGGTTTGTTTGTAATGATTAGAAGAAGAAATTGTTGGACGGTGTGGAGTCAATGCTGATTCCAGAAAGTCCAATTACAAAGTACACATCGCAAACTTAGTCGTTCTAGCTTGTCAATTTTATCAGCAAACTCTGGCTTCAGTGGGGGAAAGGGACGGATAGGTAGTGTCCTAAACTTGCGTTGATTTAGGACACTACCGACGGATATCCGGCCCCAAGTCTTGTATTTCGCCCTTCATGAAGGACAGGTTAAAATAAGAGACTCCGTTATGGAGGCTTATGCCCGCTGTGCAAGGCGCGCTCACTCCTTAGCGGAGTGCAACAAGGACGACTGTTTTGGAACCCATCGCCAATTCGTCAAGGGCTGCCTCCGATACGCTCGACGCTCCGCGTGCGGCGTCGGGTATATTTTCAGACAATAACTTGAAAGCGGAATCACCATCATCGTCTTCATTGCGGCCGCGGCCCGCGAATCCCGTGTATTGGAGGGTAGAGGGCAGCCTGCTGGAGTTAACGACGATCCGGCCCATCGCATTTTTCACCTGGAACAGCCAGACGTTTATTGCCCGCGTGGTTCGGCGGACCCTGGTGCTTTTGATGGCAGTGCTGCGGCCATTTCTCTATGCAATGAACCGTGTGGCGGCCACACGGATCGTCCACGCGGTGCTGCGCGGCATTACGCGCGACCGGCTCGATTTGCTGGGCGAAGAGGAATTCGAATACAAACTTAAGCCTCTACTCAAAGAAGAGGGTGTTCGCCGGCTGAAAGCCTTGCAGGCAACCGGGGCCAACGTGGTGCTGGTGAGTCAGGGGCTGGACCACATAATGCGACCGCTGGCTAGGCATTTGGGCGTCAAATGGATCATCGCCAACCGCCTGGACTTTCGCAACGGGGTGGCCACGGGGCGGCTACTGAGTCCTGTGATCCGACCCCGCGGAATCTTCGCGCGCATTCGCGAGGCGGGACCGGATGGGCAGCAGAGTCCGGCGCGATGGGTACGTGCTCTCGGGTTGCGCGGGCCGAAAGAATTGGCTTCGGCAATTGTTCCTGCAGTGCGGGTGGAAGTGCCGCGCTTGCGGCCGATTGTTTATTTCGACGAAACACGCCCTCCGGAGCGGTTTTCTGTGCGTAAGGCTCTCGCCGGGAAGCGAGTTCTGCTGATCGGCGTAACCGGCTTCATCGGCAAAGTATGGCTCGCAAATCTGCTGATGGACTTGCCCGAGATTGGAAAGTTATATCTGCTCATCCGGCGGCAGAAATCGCACCCGGCACAGAAGCGCTTCGAGAAAATGATGGAGGACTCTCCGGTCTTTGATCCGCTATTTGAGAAGTACGGCGATCAGCTGGGAGCGCTGCTGACGGAGAAAATCGAAGTTGTGGAAGGCGATGTAACGCAGCCCGTGATTGGGTTGGAGCAGGATGTGGCGGCACAGTTGGGCAGGGAACTCGATCTGATCATCAACAGTTCGGGGCTCACGGATTTTAATCCCGACCTGCGGGAAGCGCTGGCGGTGAATGTGGACTCGGCGCTTCATCTTGTGGAGTTCATCCGCAGTTCCGATCATGCCACGTTGTTGCATCTTTCAACTTGCTACGTCGCTGGTCAGCGCGACGGTCGCGTGGGCGAGCGCGTGCGTGCGAACTACACGCCGGCGGGCGTGCAGGGTTTCGACGCGGAGCAGGAATGGCGGCAACTGCACGAACTAGTGGAATCGGCGGCGGCGCGCGCCCACGGCGCCGAGGTCACGGAAGAACTTACGAGGCAGGCGCTGGAAAAAGAGCACGCGGCCAAGGATCTGAGCGGGGCCGCACTGGAAAATCAGATTCGTAAGAACCGCGTGCGCTGGCTGAAAAATTATTTGACCGACGAAGGCAAGAAACGCGCACTGGAACTGGGCTGGCCGAATACTTATACGTATACGAAGAGTCTGGCGGAATCGCTGATTGCGATTCACGGCGCCGGTCAGCCGATTGCCGTCGTTCGGCCCGCGATCGTCGAAACATCCGTCGCGAAGCCGTTTCGCGGCTGGAATGAGGGCATCAACACTTCGGCATCGCTGTCGTATCTGCTGGGCACGGCGTTTCGGCAGTTGCCCTCGAACGAACGCAAGCGGCTGGACATTATTCCCGTGGATTCGGTTTGCGCAGGTATGACGCTGATTGCGGCGGCGCTGGTGGAGCGGCGTCACGATCCGCTTTATCAGCTGGCCACGTCGGTTACGAACCCGTGCGATATGGGCCGCTCGATTGAGCTGACTACGTTAGGGCATCGGCGGCATTACCGAGCGCAGGAGGGTCTGGAATACTGGTTGCGCCTTCGCATGGACGCGATTTCGGTTTCGAAGGCGCGCTACAACCGGATGTCGGCGCCGGCGCAGCGCATGATGATCAGAAGGATTCAGGCGATCATGGCTCCCCTGCCGGTGGGTAAGCGGCTGGCCAAGGCCGAGCGCAGCCTGGAGCGCGTAGAGAAATTGATTCAGCTCTTCGAGCCTTTCATTCTGCACAATGAGCACGATTTTGTGGCTGATAATGTCGAGAAGCTCTCCCAGGCGCTGGTGCCGGAGGAGCGTAAGACATTTGGCTATGACACTGCGGGGCTCGACTGGTGGGAATACTGGATTGACATTCATATTCCGGCGCTCCGTCGGTGGACTTATCCCCTAATTGAAGGGCGGCCGCTGGAGGCGCGCGAACCGCGTGTGCTGAAGATGCCGGAAGTGCGGCGCGAGCACGCCGGCGCCGATGAAAGCGCGGACCGCGTAAAAACGGGGACGAACGGAGTCACGTGGCGATATTCCTGACGGGATCAACCGGCTACATCGGCGCGCACGTCGCGGCCAATCTGCTCACCCAGCACGATACGAGTTTGAACCTGCTGGTGCGCGGCCGCGACGCTCGCGAAGCGGAGGTGCGGCTCTGGGATGCGCTCCAACTGCATCTGCCGTTTCCCGCGTTTTTCGAATACTTGCAGGCGAAGATACGGATTTTTCGCGGCGATCTCACCGCACCTCAATTCGGGCTGGAGCGCGCGGATTATGACCGACTGGTGCACACCACCGATTCCGTGATTCATTGCGCGGCCTCGCTGAATCGCAAATCAGAAAAAGCTTGCATGAATGTAAACCTGCGCGGGACGCTGGAAGTGATCCAGTTGGCGCGGCAGTCGCAGTATTATCACGGGCTGCGCCGGTTCTCAAATGTGAGCACGGTGGCGGTTGCGGGCAAGCGTTCGCATGAGATTGTGACTGAGGAGCGTTCGATTGAGTGGGAACGCTCCGACTACGATCCATATGCGCGTACGAAAAAGTTTTGCGAACACATGGTGCGCGAGCTTTTACCGGACGTGCCACTGACAATTTTCCGGCCCAGCATCGTGCTCGGGGACAGCCGCTACGGGCAGACTACGCAGTTCGACATGGTGCGGTCATTTGTGTTTCTGGCGGGATTGCCGGTGCTACCATTTCGTTCCCATGACAAGATCGACATCGTGAATGTGGACTTTGTTGCGAGCGCGATTGCGGATTTGCATATGAAAGAGAATCCGGCACATGACATCTATCATCTTTCCTCAGGCAACGATTCGCAGACGTTTCGCGAATTGACTTGGGCGCTTGCTAGGGAGCAGAACACGCGCAACCCGCTGTTTGTGCCTATTTTGGAGAGGCCCTTCAGTTCCGCCGTGCATTTACTGGCCGAACGAAAGGGTCGGGTAGGACACGGTGCGGCGTTAATGAAGGTGTTCCTGCCCTATCTGATCTGGAACACGGTGTTCGATAACACGCGCGTCACGGCCGAACTTGGACGAAAGCCGGTGCCGTTTTCCAAGTACAGCTTTCCGCTGCTGCGCTTCAGTCGCGAGAATAAGTTCACATATCCTTATCAGGAGTGGCCCGCGGCGACGAAGGCCCAGTCCGGCGGATCGGCGGGAGGTTCAGCCGCATGATGGATCTGATGCTGGAAGGCTGGGTTTCCGGAATTGTCGAGACGAAAAAGCTGCAATGGATGTTGGGCCGTGGCGAACCGTGGAAGCCGGGCGAAAAACTTAAATTGCTTTTTGCGGGGTACAACGGAACGCGCAACACGGGTTCCGATGTGCGGGTGGAAGAGATGCTGCGGCAAGTGCGGCGCATTCTGGGCGCGGAACGCGTCGATCTGACGATGATGACGTTCAACTTCGACCGTTCGCGTGGGTATTTCGAAGGAACGTCGCAGGTGCGATTGCCGGATATTTTCCCTCCCTTTCTGGCGAAGGAAGTGCCGAAGCATCACGGGGTGGTGGCGTGCGAAGGATCGATGTTCAAGTCGAAATTCGCAAATGCGCTGGCCACGATGATGATCGGGTCTTTGGGCATTGCCGCAGCGGAGAACAAGCTTTCGGTGGGTTACGGCGCGGAAGCGGGACACATGGATCCGCTCGTCGCGAAGATGTGCGCACGTTTCTGTAAGAACTCTCTTGTAATAACACGCAATGAGGAGTCGCGGACTATTTTGCGTGAACTGGGCGTGCCCACCGAACTCGGCACCGATACGGCTTGGACGTTTGAACCGCTCGGAGCAGAGTATGGGCAGAAGGCATTGCGCGATGTAGGTTGGGATGGAACGACTCCGGTGCTGGTTGTGTGTCCCATCAATCCATTTGAATGGCCAGTCAAGGCCTCGATCGGCAAGGCCGCTCTTCACAGTCTTACGGGCGCTTACAAAGCGAGCCATTATCGAGGGCCCTACTTCCATAATGCCGGCCCGGAGGCAGATAAAGCATACGAGCATTATTTGATCTCGATTGCGCATGCCGTGGCATCTTTCCGGCAGAAGAAAAATGTTTTTGTAATCATGGTTGCGACCGAACGGCTGGATGCGCGTCCTTGCCGGCGGATTTCGGAAATGCTGGGCGGCGTGCCGGTGCTTACTTCGGAAAATTACAATATGTACGAATTGGTAAGTATTCTTCGTGTATGCCGGTTGATGGTTTCCTCTCGTTATCATGGAATCGTGACGTCGATGCCGGCGCTGGTACCATCGGCAGGAATCACGATGGACGAGCGCATACGGAATCTGCTGAGCGAACGCGGCCACACGGAATTGCTGATGCATGTGGACGACCCGGATTTGGAGGCGCGGACGCTGGCAGCGTTGGAGGTTCTGGATCGCGAGGGCGAGCGCATCGCCGACGGAATCGGGCGTACTGTAGTGCGCAATTTGAAATTAATGGCGCGCATGGGCGTGTATTTTGAGGAGGAAGTACAGCGACGTTATCCCGAGTTCCCGACGCGGCGCGGGGAATGGGGATGGGAAGATTATCTCCCCCCGATGAGCGAAGGGCTGCAGGCATTGGTGAATGTATACGGCTAACAGAAGTCGCGAGTAGCCGGTTAAGTTATTAGCATGCTAAGCGGCGAGAACGAAATTCATGTCATTTCTCGACCAAATATTTCTAAGCCTGGAAACACACGCCGACGCGGTTGTGCTTCAGGAGTTGCGCGAGGGGGCGCCTGTGGCCGTCACGGCGCGTCAGTTACTTGCGCAAGTGGAGGGGGCGCGGGCTTATCTGCATCGTTTGCGGCTGAAAAACGGCGACCGCTGCGCGCTGCTGGCGCACAATTCCGTTCGCTGGGTCGCGATGGATCTGGCCATGATGGCCGAAGGGCTGATTGCTGTGCCGCTTTACGCACGGCAGTCGCCGGCGGAACTGGTCGCCATGATGAAAGACTGTTGGCCCTCGGTGGTCGCCTGCGGAGACCAATCGCTCGCCGATGCGGTTATGCGCGAATGGCCGGAAGCTCCGCCGTGCATTCTATTCGACAATGTTTTCGCGGAGGGACGTGAAGCGGTCGCTGGTCGCGCGCATGCTGCGGCGGAACAGAATGTGGTCACCATCATTTATACGTCGGGCACTTCTGGCGAAGCAAAGGGTGTGATGCTGAACGCCGGGAATGTGACTCACATGTTGGGCTGCACTTCGAGCCGGCTGACCCACCTCATGAAAGGTGGGGTGATTAAGCCATTTGCCGCGCAGGAAGCGGTGTTTCATTACTTGCCGTTTTGTTTTGCCGGGTCGTGGATTTTGTTGCTGACCTGTTTGCTGCGCGGATCGAAGTTGAGTTTGAATACCGATCTTGCAAGGATTTCCACCGACATGAGAGCGGCGGCGCCCGATTATTTCCTGAATGTTCCCGCCTTGCTTGAGCGCATGCGCAAGGCGGTAGACGAGCAGCTTTGGAAGACGGGCGGCGTTGCGTTGAAGATTTACGGCAAAGCAAAGGGCGCGTGGGCTCGACGCCATGAGGGCAAAAGGCGGATGGGAGATGCCATTTGGATGAGGTTAGCAACTCGGCTGGTGTTTCCCACGATTCGCAAGAAAATGATCGGCGAGCAGCTGCGCGCGCTGATTTGCGGATCGGCTCCGCTGAATATCGAAACACAGTTATTTTTTATGATGCTCGGTATCCCCGTATTGCAAGTGTATGGACTGACAGAGACGACGGCGATCTGCACCATGGACGATCCCGACGGAAAAGTGATCCCAGGCCGCGTCGGCCCTGCGATTGCGGGCATTGAAATGAGGCTCGCGGAAAATGACGAGATCGTGGTGCGCGGACCTAATATTTTTCCTGGGTATTGGCAGCGCTCGGGCGAAACGGCAAAGGTGTTGCGCCACGGCTGGTTTCATACTGGCGATCAGGGAGAAGTGGATGCAGCGGGGAATTGGAAAATTGTCGGGCGCATCAAGAATCTAGTTATTTTGGGATCGGGCCACAATATTGCGCCGGAGCCGATTGAGGGCAAAATTCTGGAGCAGTTGTCCGACGCAAGTCAAGTCGTGCTTATGGGTAACGCGCGCGGATATTTATCGGCGCTGATTACGGGCAAGGTGAACGGCGAAAAGGCGCAACAGGCGCTCGATCTGGTGAATTCGGCGCTGCCGCATTACAAGCAGGTTCGCGCTTTCCATTTGGTGGAGGAGCCTTTCACGGTTGAAAGCGGCCTGCTGACAGCAAACGGAAAACTCAAGCGCGACATAATTGCGCAGACGTTCAAAGACGAGATCGATGCGATGTACGAAACAGTAAACCCGGCGGCGAAGACGGCATGAGCGAGCGCAAAGGGCAAACTCTTTCGTGGCAGGTGGTGAATGGCGCGATTGAGTTGACTCTGCACCGCGAGCCGTGCAACGAAATCGGTTCGCTGATGCTCGAGGAGTTGGAGGAATTCACGCGGGCGCTTCCTGAGCTTACTCAAGAGGCGCACGCGCTGATTATGCATTCGGCTCAGGCCGCGGGCTTTTCTGCTGGCGCCGACTTGCGCGAGCTGTATCGACGGTCGCAGGGGATGAAGAAGGGAGACGCAGCGCGCGGTGTGCGGGATTTTCTGGAGCGCATTCATGCGGTGATGAATACGCTGGATGCTCTGCCGCTGACGACGATTGCGGCCGTGCATGGCGTCACATTTGGTGGAGGATTCGAGATGTCGCTGGTGTGCGACATTATTATTGCCGACCGCATGGCGCGGTTTTGCTTTCCCGAGTTGCGGCTGGGATTGATCCCGGGGTTCGGCGGAATCCCGCGCCTGAAGCGGGATCTGGGAAATGCCGTGGTGCGCGATCTGCTGCTGACTGGCCGGAGTTTTAACGTGATGAAGGCGCAGCAGATCGGACTGGTCAGCCAGATTGCAGCCGAAGGCGAGGCGTTGCGGGTGGCGCGCGCAACTGCCAGTCAGGTGGGCAAATTCGATCGTGCCACCGCCGCTGCGGCCAAAAAGTTTGTGAAGCCGATCCCCTATGATGACTTGAAACAGGAAATCGACATTTTTTGCGACTTATATACGCGGTTGGCCGTCGAAGAGGGACTGCGCAAGTTTGTGGAGAATGAAAGCGCGCAACCGTATCTGCCGTGAATTTGTAATTGGTAATTTGTGATTGAAGAGGATTTGGACGAAGATATGCAAACTGCCGATCAAACGTTGGATGAGATTCTGAATCTTGCTGCAACACATTTTAAGGTGCCGCGACAAAAGCTCGCTCCGGACGACGACTTCTTCAAAACCCTCGGCATTGACAGCCTTCAGGCGCTCGATTTGCTTACGCGCATCGAGCAGCACTTCCGCATTGAATTGCCGGATTACGAATTGCAGGGCGTGTCGGATTTTCGCACGCTCGCGCAAAGGATTCAGTCGCGACTGTAGCATGACTCCACCACGGAGGTACGCTTCGGATGCGCTTAGGGGCTCTGCCCGGCGAAAAACCGGCGATCTTCTTCAGCCCGCCGCGCCCAGTTCTTTCGTTTCACGCGCAGTTTGATACACTCTGCTATTCTCCGTGCCTCAGTGTCTCCCCGGTGAGATAACGCTGAATGCTCGATCTTCGCCAATATGCCAGTCTGGGCGCGGCTCTGACGGCTGCGCTGGAGCGCTGGCCCAACGAAACCTGCCTGATTGAAGCCGATCGCGATCGCGAAAAGGCCCGGCTCACATATTCCGATTTTAAGGAGATGGCGCGACCCCTGTGCTGTGCGCTTGAAGAAGCGGGATTCAAGTCCGGCGACCGGACGGCGATCATTATGACGAATCAGTCGAAGTGGCTGATCTCGGCATATTCGATTTTCTTTTGCGGCGGGGTGCTGGTACCGCTCGATTACAAGTTATCGGCCGCCGAACATTTGCAATTGCTGGGGCATTCGAAGGCGCATTTTCTGGTGGTCGAGTATTACTTATGGCGAGCGATGGCGCAGTCGCCTAAATTCTCTACGCTGGCGGCGCGTATGGTCTTGGTGACGGAAGCGCCGCCCAGTGCCGATTTACACGGCGCGTGTCGATGGGAAGAATTCCGGGGCAAGGGCGATCCCAAGTTTGTGGCGCGGCAGCGCGAAGATACGGCATGCATCGTGTATTCGTCGGGAACGGGTGGACGACCGAAGGGATGCGTGCTCACCCACGATGCATATCTTGAACAATGCGCGGCGCTGACCGCGTGGTATCCATTCTGGCCCGGCGTGCGTTACTTGAGCATTTTGCCCACGAATCACGCGATCGACTTTATGGTTGGCTTCATTGGGCCGTTCGTGTGCGGGGCATGCGTGGTGCATTTGCGCACGCTACGTCCCGAGTTCGTGCGCGATGCTTTTGTCCGTTATTGCATTACCTATGTAAGCCTGGTGCCGATGGTGTTAAAAAATCTAGAGCGCGGGCTGCGGGCGAAGTTCGACGAACTGCCCTCGAAAAAGCGCTGGATGTTGGATCGATTAATTGGATTGAATCGGCTATTAACGCGCAGCCGCCCACGAGTCGCGCTGAGCCGTCGTTTGCTGCCGCAAGTGCACGAAGCTTTTGGCGGAGAGTTGCTGGCGCTGATTGTTGGCGGAGCCTTTACCGACCCCGCGACCATGCAATTCTTCTACGATCTGGGAATTCCGGTCACGTGCGGGTACGGTCTGACGGAGGCTTGTACGGCGGTGACGCTTAACGATCTGAAGCCGTTTCGCCCGGATACAGTGGGGAAGCCGCTGCCGGGAAGCGAAGTGCGCATCTTGAATCCGGATGCGGATGGCATAGGCGAAGTTGCGGTGAAGAGCCGTGCCGTGATGTCCCATTATCTCGATGACCCCGAATTGACCGCGCAGGTCATTGTCGACGGGTGGCTGATGACCGGCGATCAGGGGCGCCTTGAAAAGCACGGTCACCTCCAGCTTTTCGGGCGCAAGAAGAACATGATCGTCACCGAGGGCGGGAAGAATATTTATCCTGAGGACGTTGAGTCGGCGTTCGACGGTTTGGCGGTAAAGGAATATTGCGTATTTGCGGCGAATTATCTGTGGCCGCAAAAAAACCTGGGCAGGGAAAAAGAGAGGCTGGTTCTGGTCTTAAGACTCGAGCAGAATCAGCGGTTCGATGATCGCCTGCGCGACGAGATCGCGGCACGGAACCGGCGGTTGCCTGATTTCAAGCGGGTGGGCGGATATTTTGTGTGGGAGAAGGATTTTCCGCGGACAGCGTCCTTGAAGATTAAGCGCGGCGAATTGGCGAGTGAGGTTGGGTCGCACGCGACGCGAGGGGGTGTGACGGAGATATAGTCCGCGTCTCCAAAACTGCGAATGCGCGAAAGTTTTCTTGCCATCATTAATCCGGCTGCGGGCGGCGGGCATTGCCGCGAACTGGTGTTGCCAGCGCTTGCGCGGCTGCGTTCGGCCGGGATTGGGATCGAAACAGCGGAGACCAGCCATCGAGGAGAGGCCACGCGGTTGGCGCGGGATGGCTACCAGCGCGGCTTTCGCAGGTTCCTCGCGGTGGGCGGCGACGGGACGTCTTATGAAGTCGTCAATGGATTGTTTCCGGATTGTCTGAGTGACACTCCAAATGCTTCCGAGGGAACTCCCACTCTCGGATTTTTGCCTCTCGGCACCGGCAATTCCTTTCTGCGCGATTTCAGCGATCCCAAAGCTACCGATCATGGCATGGAATATGCCATGCGCGCGATCGAGGCGCGGCAATCGCGGCCCTGCGATGTGTTGCGGCTGACGCACAAAGGAGGCGAGCTTTACTTTATCAACCTTCTTAGTGTGGGTTTTGCCGCGGATGTGGCGGCGTTGCGGCATCGGCGCTTCATGGGATTGGGGCACGCTGGATATTTGCTGTCGATTTTTCTCAGCCTGGCGCGATTGAAGCGTCGGCCATTTCCGGTGCGAGTGAACGGCGACGGCGAATTTGAGCGGCGCCGCTGCCTGTTCCTGACCTTCAACAACAGCAAATTTACCGGCGGCACTATGATGATCGCACCCGAGGCCTGCACGGACGACGGATTGATCGAATATGTCCGTTGGGGACCGATCGGGAGGCTGGGACTCATCAAGAATCTGCCGACGCTCTACGATGGCACGCACACGCGGCATCCGCTGGCAGAGCGGTATGCAACGAAGAAAATCGAGTTTCAACTGGATGGCCCAGTGGACGTGATGATTGACGGAGAAGTTTTGACCCTAGAGTGCCAGGCGATTGGAGTCTTGCCGTCGGCGCTGCGAGTTGTAGTTTGAGCGGCAGACTGAACCAGTCGTGATATAAGAAATCGATACGGGATATTCATGTCAATGAGCATCTCAATGTGCGTCGCTTGGCGCGAATAATATGTCGCAAGAAAATAAAGAGGAAAAACAGGGACCGGGAAGCAGGCGAAGCTCGAGCCGTTGGGGGCGGCGCGCAATTGATGCGGTGGTGATCCTGGCCGCATTCGGGCTTGCGTACTATCTCGGAGAGCGCACGCAGCACAAATACGACAGGTTCGCGCATTGCTTGACTGATCGTGGCGTGAAAATGTATGGAGCCTGGTGGTGTCCGCATTGCCGGGAGCAGAAAGAAGAATTCCTGAAGTCGTTCACGTATGTTCCTTATGTGGAATGTGGCGTGCTTGGCGACATACATAAGCAGGCTCAGGTTTGTAAGGACGCAAACATCACTCATTATCCGACATGGCAATTTCCCCCGACTGGAGAGCGGCAAGAGCGTGTATTTAGCCTGGAAGAATTGAGCGACAGGACCGGGTGCGAGCTGCCGTGACCCAGTTTGCGATGCGAATGATGAGCATGGTAGCCGTTCTTGCCGTTTGCGGCGCGGTAATTTCGGCGGTCTCGCTGCAGCATCACTTTGCCAAATCGAAGACGGCGTATTGCGACCTTGGGGAAGCGTTCAACTGCGATATTGTCAATCGGAGCGAGTACTCTGCGATCCTTGGTGTCCCTGTCGCTTTGATTGGAATGCTGGGCTATCTGGCCTTGCTAGCACTCGCGACGGTCTATCGCAAAAGGCGGGAGACGCCAGTACTGCTATTCGGTGGAGCGGCCGCGGGGTTGGCGTTTGCCCTGTATTTGACATATGTCGAGGCGCGCATTCTGGGAGTATGGTGCATCCTCTGTTTGAGTTCACTTGCTTTGATTGCCATGACTACTTTGTTTTCCGGAGTGATATGGTTGCGCCGCTAGCTGCGATTCAGTATTTCCGCGTTCTGTAATCCTTATCTCATGCCCCCACGCCTGCCTCGAAAGCCGACTACGAAACGCCCGCCCGATCTTAGCGTGCCAGTTGCGCGCGGAAATTTATGGTTGCACGAACTGCAAAGCAGCGTTTTCGGAAACAGGCGTATGGTGCGGGTTTGGCTGCCTCCCGACTACGATGGATGGGGCGCGACACGCTATCCGGTTCTCTATCTCAATGACGGTCAGAATCTGTTTGAGGCGGCAACGTCGTTTGCCGGCGTCCATTGGCAGGCGGGCGAGACGGCGACACGGCTGCTTGCGGAAAAAAAGATTCGTCCGCTCATCATTGTGGGGATCGATAACACGGGCAGGAGCCGTGTACGCGAATATATCCCCTACAAGTCGCGCGAGCCCAGAGTGTTGCTTCCCGCCGGAAATTGCTATCCGGACTTTCTTCAAAGTGAAGTGATGCCGCTGATCGAAGCGCGATATCCCATCCTCAGAGGGCCTGAAAACACCGGGCTGGGCGGCTCTTCGCTGGGAGGCCTGATTACGCTCTACACGCTGATGGCGGCGCCGGGAATTTTTGGACGCGCGCTTATCGAAAGTCCCTCGCTTTTTGTGGCCAATAGGAAAATCCTGGAAGAGAGTCTGAGCTTTCGAGCCTGGCCCGAGCGTGTGTATCTTGGGATGGGAACTAAAGAAATCGGCAATTTGGAGAAAGATGCGAAACTTTTAGCCGACATCCGCGAGCTGGCCGCGACGCTAGCGCGAGCGGGTCTGGGCGAAAAAGAGCTGCGGGTGCGGATTGAAGAAGGCGCGGGGCACACAGAGGCCGCCTGGGCTGCGCGCTTTCCAGAGGCGTTGGAATTTCTGTATTCCGATACACCGGCCACCCCTTGTTCGACTAGTGGCTCGCGGCCAGGGTCGCGGCCGCCGCGTCCCCGGGTTTAAGATAAGGTTTTTCACGACAGGGGGTCGTTGATGAATTTACGCAGGTCTTCTTGGTCTGTATTCCTTGCAGCCCTTTTTACGGTGCTGACAGTTTGTTTCGCCGCGGCGCAGCCGTATAACGAGGCGCAGTTCAAAGGGATGCAATGGCGCGGCATCGGCCCTTATCGCGGCGGACGCGTGCTGGCCGTCACCGGGGTAGTGGGAAGTCCATTTACTTATTATTTTGGCGCCGTCTCCGGCGGCGTCTGGCGCACCACGGACGGCGGCGTGAACTGGCAGCCGATCTCCGACGGCAGTGTCATCTCATCGATCGGGGCAATCGCAGTCTCTGAATCGAATCCGAACGTGCTTTATGTGGGGACGGGAGAATCCTGCCTGCGCGGCAACATTTCATACGGCGATGGAATGTACCGGACCACGGACGGTGGGAAGACCTGGACCCATATCGGCCTGAAAGATACGCAGCATATCGCGCGTCTGTGGATCGATCCGCGAAACCCCGACCATGTTCTGGTCGCGGCGCTGGGACATGCTTATGGCCCCAACTCTGAGCGCGGAGTTTTTCGCACCAACGACGGCGGCAAGACATGGGACAAAGTTCTTTTCAAGGATGACAACACCGGCGCAATCGATCTCGCCGTCGATCCTCATAATTCGAACGTGATGTTTGCCGCGCTTTATCAAATACGGCGCTCGCCCTGGAGCATGGACAGCGGCGGCCCGGGCAGCGGATTGTATCGTTCAACCGATGGCGGAAATACCTGGCAGCATCTGGAGGGCAATGGCCTGCCTGAGGGCATTCTGGGGCGCATTGGCATCAGCGTTTCTGGCGCAGATTCGAATCGGGTATATGCGCTGATCGAGTCGAAAGAGAGCGGGTTGTATCGATCCGATGATGGCGGCTCGCATTGGTCGCGCGTGAATGACGACCAGCGGTTGACGCAGCGTGCGTGGTATTTCACACATATTTTCGCCGATCCGAAGAACCCCGAGACCGTGTATATGCTGAACACGGGCATGTTCCGCTCGTCCGATGGCGGTAAGACTATAGCGTTGCTTCCCGCGCCGCACGGTGATCATCATGGACTTTGGATCGATCCACAGAATCCGAATCGCATGATTAATGGCGACGACGGTGGGGCGACGATTTCGGTGGATGGCGGCGGGAACTGGTCGACGCAATATAACCAGCCAACGGCGCAGTTTTATCACGTGGCCGCGGACAATCAATTTCTCTATTACGTCTACGGAGCGCAGCAGGACAACACGACGGTGGGCATTGCCAGCCGCGCCGATGATGGCTACATCGGCCGGCAGCATTGGTTTGACGCGGGCGGCGGCGAGAGCGGCTACCTGCAACCCGATCCGGCGGATGCGAATATTATTTACGCGGGCTCGGGGGGCGGACAGGTGACGCGACTTGACCGGCGCAGCGATCAGGAGCAGGACATTACGGTGTGGCCGGAGGACACCTCGGGGCACGGGGTCGGCGATTTGAAAGTGCGTCTCGGATGGACGCAGCCGATTCTGATTTCTCCGCATGACCGGCATGTGATTTATACCACCGGCGAACGCGTCTTCAAAACTACCGACGAGGGCAAGAGTTGGACTGCAATCAGTCCAGACCTGACGCGAAACGACAAGAGCAAACAGGTTTCTTCCGGCGGCCCGCTGACCAAGGACAATACTTCGGTCGAGTTTTACGATACCGTGTTTACCATCGCTGAATCGCCGGTGCAGAAGGATCTGCTCTGGGCGGGCACGGATGACGGCTTGATCCACGTCTCGCGTGACGGCGGCAAGAGTTGGGCGAACGTTACACCGAAGGGAATCCCGGATTGGAGCCTGGTGAGTATTATCGAGGCGTCGCCGCACGACGCGGGCACCGCCTACGCAGCGGTTGATACGCACAAACTCGACGATTTCCGCCCCTATATCTTCAAGACGACTGACTTTGGCAAGTCGTGGACGAAGATCACGAATGGTATTCCCGACGGCGCGTATACGCATGCCGTGCGCGAAGATCCCGTGCGCAAGGATCTCTTATACACGGGCACGGAGACTGGTGTTTATGTGTCGTTCGATGGCGGCGCGAATTGGCAATCTCTGCAACTGAATCTTCCGAATTCGCCGATTCACGATCTGATCGTAAAAAATGACGATTTGGTTGTTGCGACGCACGGGCGGTCATTCTGGATTCTCGACGACCTGACGCCTCTGCGGTCCGCAACGACGCAGGCCGCGAACCAGCCAGTTCTTTACAAGCCGCGAGTGACCTATCGCCTGCGCTGGCCGGATTTTTTTGAGAGACGGCAGCCTGTGGGCGAAAATCCGCCGACGGGCGCAATTGTGTATTACTACTTGCCGACTGCGGCGAAAGGTGTGGTGAGTCTCGATTTTCTCGACGCGCAGGGTAAAGTGGTCCGGCACTTCTCGAACGAAGATAAGAAAGAAGCCGAAACGCCGCCAGAATGGCCCGACCAGACTCCTCCGGAAGAAAAAATTCCAACAAATGCCGGCTTGAACAGATTTGCGTGGGATTTGAGGGCGCAAGGCGCGACTCCGTTGGCGGGCGAACCGGGGGCCGAGTTCCGCAACCGCGGGGCAATGGTTGCTCCCGGCGTTTACCAGGTGCGGCTGACGTCAGAGGGCAAGTCCTACACCGCGCCCGTGGAACTGAAGATGGATATGCGAGTGAAGGCCACGCTTGAGGATGTACAAAAGCAGGTTGAATTAGGTGGCAAAATAGTGGCCGAGGTTTCGAAGATTCACGAAGCGGTGGAAAAGATGCGTGAGGTTCGCGTGCAGACGCGCATACTGAATAACCGTCTCGGCGGCGATCCACGTTATGCCCAGCTCATCGCGGCGACAAGAGACTTCGACAAGACGAGCTTCGATGTCGAGTCGCAGCTAGTGCAGGTCAACGCGAAGAGTTCGGAGTCGACGCTCAACTATCCCGTGCTCATCGACGAGAGGCTCCATTCGCTGCTCTCCAGCGTAGATTTAGCGGATGCCGCGCCCACCGCACAGCAGTATGAAGTCTTCGCCGATCTTGAGAAGCAGGCGCAACCGCTGGTCGCGCAGGCGCATGAATTGATGACAAAGGATCTGCCGGCACTGAATGAGATGGTAAAGAAAATGAATATTCCGGCAATTTATGTGCCTGAAGGGAAATAGAAGCTGACTGGCGCAAGGGCGCTTTTCTCGTAGCCGTTTTTGTCAGGTCAATGGCTAATCGCGGTCGGGTGTTTGGGCTCGTAGAGCCCGATTCGGCCGCCGCCGGGGAGGATGATCTCCGTGAGATTGCCCCAGCGCTCTTTTTTCACCGCGCTGCACTGTACGTTCTCTTCCTGCAGCATCCGCATGGTTGCTTTCAAGTCGTCGCACATGAAGTACAGTTCGTGTACGTTTTTCTTTTCGGAAGGATGAATCGCAACTTCCGCAGGAGGCAGCGCGAAAATCAGCCAGCCGTGGCCCGCATCTACGGATGAGAATTTAAGAACGTCGCGAAGGAATTGTCGGTCCGCTTCCGGGTCCGCGCTATAGACGATGATGTGGGCTCCGTTGATCATTGATTCGCATTGCCAAAGCTTTAATAAGCGGATTATAGACAAGTTGCAACCCTCGTGGTGATCGAGCCTAGGGAGAATGACCCAATGAGCTAGCGCAGATCGCCCGGCGATGTGAAAATAGAAGGTATGCGTAAACCTTTCTTCGCAGCGGTCCTATTGGCCGCCGGGACGATGTTGGTGGCCAATGCTGCTGCCCAACAAACTCCGGCAGCGACGACAACAAAGACTCAAGAAGCGCCGGCCGGAGCGAAAGCTTCGTCGGCCACCTCAGCGCAGGCGAAAACCGCGGAATCTCCCTTTAAATCGCGCAAGGAAAAATTCAGCTATGCGCTGGGTATGAACATCGGTTCCGGCCTCGGAGCCAATCTGAAGAAGCAGTCCGTCGAGTTCGATCCGAAGCTCGTGTTACAGGGCATGAAAGATGCGTTAACCGACAGCAAAACGCTCCTCACACAGGACGAAGCCCAGGCCGTGCTCAAGGAAGTCCAGATGGCGATGCAGAAAGAGCAGCAGGAGAAGATGCACGAGGCTGCGGACAAGAACAAGACTGAAGGCGAGGCTTTCCTTGCGGCCAACAAAAATAAAGAAGGCGTAGTGGCCTTGCCCAGCGGTTTGCAATACAAGATTCTGACCGAGGGCACCGGGCCGAAGCCGACGGCGAGCGATACCGTCGTTTGCAACTATCGTGGCACGCTGATTGATGGCAAAGAGTTCGACAGCTCTTTTAAGCGGAACAAGCCGGCGACGTTCCCGGTAACCGGCGTAATCAAGGGTTGGACGGAAGCATTGCAGCTTATGCCGGTCGGCTCCAAATGGCAGCTGTTCATTCCCCCCAACCTTGCCTATGGGGAGCAGGGTGTAGGTGGAGATATCCTGCCGAATTCCACGCTGGTGTTTGAAGTCGAACTACTTTCGATTGAGCCTAAGAAAGATCAGGAAAAGCCCGCTGCGGAAAAGCAGGAAGATAAGACTGATCAGAAGAACGCAGATCAAAAATCAGACGAGCAGAAACCAAACGATCAGAAACCGGATCAACAGTAATCGGCGCATAATCCGGTCTTTCTCAAATGTCCCATCCGCTTGGCGGCCAAATGTTGCCGGGCGGATGGGGCTTATGTTTGAAATGATGTGTTAGCTCGCGGCTATTCGTAGCGCAATGCCTCGATGGGATCGAGGCGTGAGGCGCGAATGGCGGGAATCATTCCGCTTACCAGTCCAACTGCCGCCAGAATCAGCACCGCGATCACGAGCGTCATGGGATTAATAATAAGCGTAATGTCGCCGGCCTCGGCATGTTTGGCCATGGCGCTATAGAGGGTGAGCCGTCCAACGGAAAGCGCGACGATGTAAGAAAGGAGAATTCCAAATATGCCGCCAATGAACGTAATGGTGAGAGCTTCTGCCAGGAATTGCATGAAGATGTGTTTCCGGCGCGCGCCCAACGCCTTTTCAACGCCGATTTCGCGCGTGCGCTGCGTCACCGAGACGAGCATGATGTTCATCAGCCCCACCCCGCCGATTCCAAGCGTGAGCGTCCCTATAAAGGCAAGCAGGATTTTCAACCCGATGGTGACAAGCTCAAGCTGGTGGACCTGATCCATTAGATTAACGATGGTGACGGCGCGCCGGTCGAGAGGGTTAAAGCGATGCTGTGTAGCCAGAACGAAGCGTGTCGATTGCTCGATTCTGCCGTAGTCGTTGGTCTCGTAATTGAACCAGATGGTATCGAGATAGTGAGTGTCTTTCAGATCTCCCATTGTGGTGAACGGAATGTAGACGACGCGATTAATGTTGTCGTCGCCGGCTTGCATTTTTGGTTTGAGCACGCCAATGACTTCAAAGCTGACTCCATCGACCCGCATATGTTCGCCCAAGGGATTGCGGCCGGAGAAAAGCTTCTGTTTCGTTTCGGAGCCGATGACGGCGACGCGCGCGCGTTGTATCTGATCGGTGGCGTTGTAAAAGCGACCCTGTTCCAGATCCAGAGCGCGAATGTTGAACGTATTCGGGTACTCGCCATTGACGCTCATGGTGTAAGAGCGAGTATCGTACTGCAAGGTCGCCTGTTCCTCGCAACTGGGTGTGATGTGAGTGATCTGGGGGATATTCGTCGTCAGCAGATCAATGTCGTCCAGTGTGAGGCGAACCTTTTCGCCCGCTTTTTGGCCTCCAGCCTGCATCGTGGAGCGGCCTGGAATCACGATAAAAAGTTTAGTTCCGAAGTTGGCGAAGATATTGGCGCAGGCGCGGCCGAAGCCATCTCCATAGGCGAGCAGCATGACGACGGTAGCAATTCCCCAAGCCATGCCCAGCATGGTCAGCATGGTGCGGCGCCGGTTGTGGCGCATCGCGTTGTAAGATTCGGATAGCAGGTCGCGAAGCATAGAAAGCTCGATTTGTGATTTCTGGTATGTGATTTGAAATTTGTAATCGCGAAGGCCTCACGCGATTGGCAAATTACAATTCACTATCGCAAGTGTCTTTATTCTTGCCTCAGCGCTTCCACTGGTTCGAGCCGCGCGGCCTTGCGGGCGGGATAGAGCCCGGCTCCCACGCCCGCGAGCATAAGGCTGACGATCGCTAACGCGGCGGTCTTCGGAACCAGGCGGGGTGGATCAAATCCACCCTGTCCATGCGGGTCGGGAAGTGCCGCCATCAAGCCGCATGCCAGGCCCATGCCGATAAGTCCGCTGACCAATGTTATCAACACGCCTTCGGTGAAGAACTGCAGCATGATACTGCGATTCGTGGCGCCTAGTGCTTTACGCAATCCGATTTCGCGTGTGCGCTCACTGACTGCCACTAGCATGATGTTAACAACGCCGATGGCGCCGAGCGCCAGCGTGACCATGCCCACCGTGCCCAAGAACTCATTCATCGCATCGAAGATGGTTCCCATTTGTTTGGCCTGCTCGACCGTATCCCATCCTTCAAAGGCATCTTCATCGTTGGGATCGAAGCCATGGTTGCGGGCGACCACGCGGCGAGCTTCATCACGAGCCAGTATGTGATCGTCCGGGGTGCGAGGCTGATAGTTTATGAACGAGATCGCATCGTAAGCCTCGTCCCCTTTCAAGGGGAAGTCGCTGCGCATTACCTGAAAGGGGATATAACAGCGCATGTTCGTCGAGTTATCGTCTCCCCGGCCCACGCGTTTCAGTGTGCCGATTACTTCAAAGCGATAACCATTGAGCAAAATGAACGCACCAATAGCCGGCCGACCGAGGAACAGATTGCGGGTCATCTCATCCCCCAGCACGACCACGCGGCGCTTCTGTGTTTCATCCAAATCGTTGAGCCAGCGCCCCAATTTGATCGGGAGAAATCGAATGCCGCTATATTGCGGTTCCGCACCGGTAAGTTGTCCGCTGGCATTGGCGAACTCGCTCACCGCGTGCACGTCGTTGGTGGCAATCACGGGCGTGATGGCGCGAATGTGAGGAGCTTGGCTGCGAATATCGAGATAGTCCTGATAAGTGAGTCTGTATTCCCGGGCGGAGTTCAGACTGCCAGCGAAGGCGGGCGCGCGTCCGGGAAAAAGAAACATGATGTTCTCGCCATATTCCGAAAGTCCGCGCTGGTTGCCGGTTCTGAAACCTTCACCCAATCCGACAAGCAAGAGCAGCGAACCGACGCCCCACGCGATACCGAACATGGTCAGAAACGAGCGCAGCTTGTTCGCCCATAGAGTGCGAAAAATCTGCGCGAAAACATCGATGATCATTTGCATCGGATCGGCCTTTTGGGCAATTCTACAAGAGGAGCGGCCGGTTTAGTGAGAGCCAAACACAGGCTACATTTTGCAATTCGCGAAACAGGAAGTGCGGCAAACTGTTGGAGCAGAATTGACGTTCACCCACTAACAGGCTAGCTGGTCGCGGGACAACTTCAATCCATTCAAGTTGCCGAGAATGGTGACGGCGATCTGATCGGTCTGGAAGAATTCCTCGGCAGTTTGGCGGATATCCTCTTCGGTAACGGCCTCAATGCGCTCAATCAGTTCGTCAAGACCGTGGAAGCGGTCGTAATACATTTCCTGGCGGGCAAGGTTCGACATACGCGCCGTCGAAGACTCAAGTGACAGCATCATGCTGCCTTTAAGCTGGTCCTTAGAGCGGCGCAACTCCTCTTCAGGCACGGGAATTGACTTCAGGTTGCGAAATTCGGCAACCACGCTTTCCACCACCTTGACGGCCGATTCACGCGATGTGCCGGCGTACACGCACATTGCGCCTGTATCGCGATAGGGGTTCAAGTCGCTGTAAATGGAATAGGCCAGTCCCTGCCGCTCGCGGATATTCTGAAACAATCGCGAACTCATTCCGCCTCCGAGCAGCGTATTTAAAATGTAGGAGGCGTATCGGCGTTCGTGTGCCATCGGAAGTGAAGGAACGCCAATGCAGATCTGCACCTGCTCCAGCGATTTCTTGTTGCGCAAATTGATGCGAAACGAGGTTTTCGGCCGAGGCGAAGACAGGCCATTTTTCGCCGGCTTCACACGCTCGAAATGCTTCGCCGTCAGCTCCACAAAATCTTCGTGGGACAGGTTGCCGGCGGCGCACACGATCAGGTTCGCCGGCGCAAAATGATGGCCGTAAAAACGGGAGACAACGGGGCGCTCGAATTTTTTTACGGTTTCGCGCGTGCCAAGAATTGGCAGACCGAGAGCGTGATCCTTCCAGAAGCTCTGCATGAAGATTTCGTGGACCAGATAATCGGGATTGTCCTGGTCCATCTTGATTTCTTCCAGGATAACGCCGCGCTCCCGCGCAATATCGCTGACATCGAATACCGGATGCAGCACCAGATCGCTCAGCACATCCATGGCGATAGGCAGGTGCTCATCGAGCACCTTGATGTTGAAGCAGATGCACTCCTTGGCGGTAAAGGCGTCCATGTTGCCGCCGATCGAGTCAACCTGCCGGGCAATTACCTCGGCGGAGCGGGTTTCGGTGCCCTTGAACACCATATGTTCAATGAAATGCGAGATGCCGTTCCATTCGGAATCTTCGTCGCGTGATCCAGTCTTTAGCCATATACCGATCGAAACCGAGCGGATGTGCGACATCTGCTCCGTAATCACGGTCAGGCCGTTGGGCAGCACTTGACGACGAATATTTCTTGTTTCCTTTACCATGCTCTCGTTTTTCCGGCTAATCGGACCACTGGAGGGGCGGGGCCACGTCTTTATTGTCCCATAAAATAGAGGTCAGCGAGGACAGGGCTTACACCCTTTATTATCTTATAGTTACGGAAAACCATGGGCAGCGCCGGAATCGCCGTTCCTGAAACCAGTTTGTGAAACTAGGGTTTAAAACCGGCTCGCGAAACAAGATAAACTGGGAACTCCATATGGCTGCCCAGGCTCTCAACTCGCTTCTAGGCATGAAACTCGAGGAACTAGCCGATCTGGCCCTTAAATCCGCGGAGCCCGCTTATCGTGGTCAACAAATCTTTGATGCCATTTACCGGCAAAAGATTGAGTTTTTGGAGCAGATTTCCACCCTCCCGGCGAGCTATGTGAAGGAACTGGCGGAGCAGGGCTGGCGCGTTGGCGTGCCTGTGATTGGGCGCAGATTCGTATCGAGCGATGGGACCATTCGCTATCTGATCGAACTGGGTGACGGAGAAACCGTTGAGACCGTCTGGATGCCGGACGGCGATGGCGGAGAAACTGGAGATGGCAGCGAGGCTGGCGAGCCGATGGAGATCATCCACGCAGTGAAAACCGGCAATTTCAATCGCGCGACCATCTGTGTCTCCAGCCAGGTGGGCTGCGCCGTGAATTGCAAGTTCTGTCTTACGGCTTTGCTCGGAGTGAAGCGCAACCTCGAAGCTGGCGAGATCGTCGGCCAGATTACTGCCGTGCTTCGCGATCGGGGCGTGACGCCGCCTATGGAGCGTGTCAATGTTGTCTTCATGGGCATGGGCGAGCCTTTCCTTAACTATGAAAATTTCATGAAGGCGGCGCGCCTGCTGGTGGAGGGCGTCGGGATTCCAGAATCACGAATGACCGTCTCGACCGCCGGAATCGTTCCTCGCATTCATGATTTCGGACAGGAGCCAGTGCGTCCTAAGCTGGCCATATCGCTGAACGGATCGAACGACGCGCTGCGCAGCGAAGTGATGCCACTCAATCGCAAATGGAATCTTGAAGCGCTGATGAATGCGGCGCGCGAATTTCCGCTGCGCCCGCGTGAGCGGCTCACATTCGAATATGTGCTGCTGGCGGGCGTTAATGACTCACCCGAAGATGCGCGCCAAGTGGCGGAGCTGATTCGTGGCATGCGCGCAAAAGTGAACCTCATTGCGCTGAACCCAGGGCTTGAGCTTCCCTACCAAACTCCCGCGCAGAAACGTGTGGTGGCATTCCAGAGGATTCTTGTGTCAGGGGGAATTCCAACGTTTGTGCGTCGTCCGCGCGGGCGCGACATATTCGCGGCTTGCGGACAACTTAAAAGGACAATCGAAATCGCATCCGCGCCGGAAGTTGCAATCTAAAAACGCCGGATGTTCTACGTGGCAACCTTTGCAGCGGTCCGGGCGGGCGGTACCGCGGATCTTGATGCAACCGGTAATTCCATGCGGAACGCCGGAATTGTATTGTCCGAGGGCTGCGCCAGGCTCCCGCCATGCTCCTCAACAATGCGACAGCAAGCGCTCAGCGAGAGCGTCGATGGTCGCTTTCCTCCCTCCGTATTCAACAGAATGTCGAACGACGGCGGCCCCTGAAACGGAGTGTCGGCAAAAAAATCCACTAAAACGGAAATATCCCGATGATGGGTGCGGACATACATTGCCGAATGTGTGCCGGATTCAATCTGCGCCGCGATCTGGCTGGCCAGGTGCAGGCAAACATGGAGAATCTGATTCGAGTCAGCTACGACAGGCGGCAAAGGAGACTCGAATTGAAGATGGATACTGATGCCTTGCGTCTCAAGCCGCGGAGTCAGGGGCCGCAGTCCGGTTTGGAGTACGGAGTTAAGGTCGAGCGGGATCATCCTTAGCGGTGAGGGCCGGGCGAAGGTAAGCAGGCTTGCCACAAGCGAACGGGTACGCCGAACTTGTTCTCCAATGCTCGCGGCCTGTTGTTGTTCCCCAGCGGGCAGGCTGGACGCGCTGAGAAGATCGGAATATCCCAGCATCGCGGTAAGAGGATTATTCAGTTCGTGGGCCGCTCCTCCCACCAAGCGCCCAAGAGAAGCCATTTTTTCCGATTGGATCAGTTGCCTTTGCAGCGCTTTCAGCTCTTCGAGCGAACGCCGCGACTTGTCCAGAAGAACAGAAAATTCAGCGCCCAGCAGACGCTGCCGCCAGAAAACCATTACACCCATCACCATCGTTGTCGCTAGGGTCACAGTGATGCGGAACGTCTTAACGCGGACGGGCAGGGCGGAATCGATCTCCGAGCGCAGCGCTACCCAAGGCAGGCTCAAAAGCGCGAACATGCTGAGATGTGTGATCCAAAGGTCAAGTACGGGTTTTTCGGAATTCGACTCGGTGAGATCGAAACGTTCGGCTAGCGACGGAATGGCTGCGATCCATGCTATTGAGGCTGTCAGCGGAATGTCGTAGATGCTTCCGCTGTAGTACATCTTATGGCCAATGGCAAAGTTGGCGACGTAAGAACTCGACGCGTACAGAGCGCTGCCGCCTAGCAGATGTCCATAGAGGCGGCGCCAGCCCCCCTGCGCGGATGTCGCAAGCAGGGCCAGCCCCCCGAGCAACACGATTTTCTCGACCATGTAGGCCAAGTTGAAGTTGGTGCTATAGGTCGGCTCATCGATACTGATCATTTGCCAGGGGATAACGAGATATACATAGACGAAGAGCCACCAGGTGAAGAGGAGGAGAAAGTCGAACATGCGAATGCGCACATCGCGCTCATCCTCGCGCAGGTGAGGGAGCAGGGCCAGGGCTGCAATCATCGGCACCAAGTGAAGGAACAGGACTATATCGCCGACGAAGGGGTCCGGTACGTCTTGTCGCCGAATGACCTCGAAGTAATTCCACATGGCCTGATAGGCCAGCCAAAGGGCAATTCCAGCGGTCATCAGCGTCCAGAATAGACGGGTATGCGCGGCTTTGGAATCGGACGGGAATGTCCAGGGCAGAAAGCTGATGGTTGCGATCAGCAGCAGCGCTCCCTGAATCAGGTCGCTGACAATGGTTAGAGTTGTGCCTCTCGGCAGCAGCAAGGAAGCTGCGACTTGTGCCAGCGTGAGCGAAATCAGCAACAATTTCCAGACTAGTTGACGCACCGCCACGCCGGGTCTCCCGCTACATTCTAGGGTGGGAAAGTCCTACGGCGGTTGTGACTAAAGTAATGAAGGTTCGTCTGAAAGCGCTTTGTCTCAAAAAAAACCGCCGCCATTGCGATGTAGTGCTGCAGACCCATGCGTAACTGTCGGTGTACCCCGATGGAGTTCTTGGAGGATAGACTTTAAAATAAGCCGTCACAAATTAAGGGCATTCCCTTGGCTTGGTTGGTTCCTCAAAGACGAGATCTGTGGCGCTTTCGCGCGCCGCTCAGCGCCGATGAAATCCGACGCACAGAGCGCTGGCTGGCGACCGCGCGCGTCGCCCTTACGATTGTGGCCCTCGTGACTCTGTCGATGGAGCCGGTGCGGCAGTTTCCCTATTCGCGCGTACTTTACTGGCTCCTCATCGTATACCTGGCGCATTCCGTGGTTGTGATGCTGCTTCTGCGAGTGCGTCCCCGCTCTACGCTGGCTTTCCGTTTGGTGGTGCATGGCATCGATATCGTATGGCCAGTCTTGATTGCAATGTTCGCCCCGGCGCAGGGAGGTCCGTTCTTCCTTTTCTTTGTTTTTGTAATGGCGGCCGCCGCCTACCGATGGGGACTGTGGGAAACGGTGAGTACAGCGGCCGCAGCCGTTGCACTCCTATGGGTGGAAGCGTTTACGGTCGGTGCATTTCTGGAGCGTACTGCCGGCCCTCCGTCGGTTACATACATCTCCGGTTTCGGATTGAGCATTCGCGAACTGGAGCCGCAGCAATTGGTGATGAGTTCTTTTTATCTGCTGGTGCTCGGGTTTCTTCTCGGCTCGATGGCGGAAAACCAGAAGAAGATCCGCGCCGAACGCGCCGTCATCACGCGCGCGCTCAGCTCCACACGCGTGGAAGCCGGACTGACGGGAACCTTACAGCAAATTCTCGGCGAAGTGATGAGCATTTACGGGGCACGCCGCGTGCTCAGCGCATCACAGGAAGCAAATAGCTACCGTATATATTTGGCGGAGATTAACCGAACCACGAATGGCAACCATGAATTGCGCTGGCACGAAGCCGATCCGGAAAGCAAAGGGACCTATCTTTTTTCGACTCCGGCTGAAGCAATTTATGCCGCTCAAATGGCGAACGGTTTTCATACTGTGCTGCTCGATCATCATGGAGAGCGCCTGCGTGATGCAGAAACCAAATTTCTCGACTCTCTCGCCAAGATAGAGACGTTCCATGATGTGGTATCAGTTTCGTTCCTGTTCGGCAAAGAGTGGTCTGGCCGTATTTTTCTTTTCGATCCCGAGATGATCGGGGATCCGGAGGAAGAGCTGCGTTTTCTAAAAGAATTCGCGCAACAGGTCGGCCCTGCCGTTTACAACGTTTACCTCATGCGACGGCTTCGCGAGCGGGCGGGCGCGGTGGAGCGTGCCCGTTTTGCCCGCGAACTACACGATGGCGCGATTCAATCTCTGATCGGCGTGGAGATGCAGCTCGATGTGCTGCGCCGCCAGTCCGGGACGCAGGCTCCGGTTGTGAACGCGGAACTTGGGCGCATCCAAAAGCTGTTGCGCGAGGAGGTGCTCAAGTTGCGCGAACTGATGCAGGAGATGAAATCGTTTGAGGTGAACGCGGAACGGTTGCTTGGCTTCATCTCCGATACAGTCGAGCGATTCAAACGCGAGACCGGGGTCTCCGCCGTCTTTGTGTGCGAACTGGAACGGGTCGAGTTGCCCCAGAAGGTCTGCCGCGAACTTGCCCGCATTGTGCAGGAGAGCCTGGTGAACGTTCGCAAGCATAGTGGCGCGCGCAATGTTCTCGTGCGTCTGGCGCAGCGATCGGGCAATCTGCAACTCACGGTGGAGGACGACGGGCGCGGTTTTCCATTTTCAGGCAGAATGTCAGAGGTCGAGTTGGCAGCGTCAGGCAAGGGGCCATTGGTTATCCGGGAACGTGTTCGCTTGCTGGCGGGCGAACTCGCGATAGAATCAACTCCCGGGCACGGAGCACGGTTAGAAGTTAGAATTCCTCCCATCGGGAAGACGAACGTTATATAACCGACTAAGTCATGGACAGACGAGTGAGCCCTATTCGCATTGTGATCGCCGACGATCATCCCATCTTTCGCGATGGGTTGCGCCGGCTGCTTGAATCCGAAGGCGACATGAAGGTGATTGGCGAGGCCTGTGACGGTCATGAGGCGGTCAATCTAGCTACCGAACTTAAGCCCGATATCCTGCTGCTCGATCTCGCCATGCCGCACCATACAGGCCTGGACGCGCTGCGCGATCTGAGCAATCGCACCGGATCGGCCGGGTCGGTGCGGATTATTCTGCTGACCGCCGCAGTCGAGAAAAAGCAGATCGTCGAGGCTCTGCAGTTAGGGGCACGTGGCGTGGTGCTGAAGGACTCGGCAACCCAGCTCCTGCTGAAAGCCATTCACGCGGTTATGGGTGGAGAGTACTGGGTTGGCCGGGACAGCGTTTCGAATCTTGTGCAATATCTGCGCAACCTCATGCAGAGCACGAATGAGGAAACGAAGCAAAAGAAATTTGGATTGACGCCGCGCGAACTGGAAATCGTTTCTGCCGTGGTTGCCGGGTATGCGAATCGCGAAATCGCCGAGTATTTCAAAATCAGCGAGGATACGGTGAAGCACCACCTCAGCAATATCTTCGATAAGCTCGGCGTCTCTACACGCCTGGAACTAGCCTTGTTTGCGGTAAATCAAGGCCTGCCGCTAAAAACTATCGTGTAGAATGCGGTGAAACGAGGAATCCTAGCGTAATACGCCGAGGATTCGGGAAAGCACGCAGCATCACCGGTTCGCCTCACGAAGCACGCTTTCTACAGCCGACACTAGGCGGTCTGAGTTCTTCTCCAGATCCAATTGCCCTTTCTCAAAATAAGCCGCGGCCCCTTCCTTTAAGAGTTTCTCTTCGTTACGTTGCGAAAGAGCGCTCACCACGATGACCGGAATGTGAACCGTCGTTGGATTTTCCTTGAGCGCTTTCAATACCTCTGGCCCACTGAGTTTTGGAATCAGCATGTCGAGCAAGATCACGTCGGGCAGTTTTTCTTTGGCCACGCGTAACGCTTCTTCGCCGTCCCCGGCCGTTGACACATCGTAGCCCGCCTTCGCAAGCACACGCTCGTTCGCAAGCCGTAGGAACTTGCTGTCTTCCACCAATAATACTTTGGCTGACGACCCCATAGCGATACCTCGAGAATTCGTGCTCTCATTATCAGGGATTCCCGAGCCTGACTTAACAACGCCCATAATCGAAGGTAACGTTACAGGGTCGGGATTCCAACGGATCCAAGCAATTTCAACGATACTTCCTGCAAGTGGTTGATTTAAATCAAGATGGCTGAAATCAACCACTCCGATTCGCGAAACTTTTTCCGCCCATCCGCGTTCAAATGAGTAGGCGCTTCAGAGAAGGAACTGAAGGACCTCGAACCCGGCGACGTCGCCTCGGCGAACCACCGGAAAGGAATGAAGGAGGTTCAATATGAAATACCTGAGATATGTGACGATGTTCGCTGCGTTGATGCTGTTGCCGCTCGCATGTGCGCAGGCACAAGTCAGAATTGGCGTTGGTATCGGTCCCGTGGGAGTCGGCGTGGGCGTGGCCCCCGTCTGTCCGTACGGCTACTATCCCGATTATCCGTATGCTTGCGCGCCCTACGGGTACTATGGGCCGGAGTGGTTCTCCGGTGGAGTCTTCATCGGCGCGGGCCCGTGGTATCACGGTTGGGGTCGTCCCTACTTTGATCACGGCGTTTATCGCCCCGGCTTCTACGGACGCGGTGGCCTGGTCGGTCGGGGATATAACGGCCATGGAGTCGTCCCTCGCGGTGGCGGAGGCCACGCAATCGCCCGCAGTGGCGGCGGTTTCCGCAGCGCAGGCGGCTTCCACGGTGGAGGTGGCCACGGTCGCTAAGTGATGGCGTAACGGAAATACGGCAGAGAGAAGGGCTGGCAGCGATGCTGTCGGCCCTTTTTTTTAATGTTCGAACCCCAAACTGTAAGCGCCCCATTCCAGCCTTCTTTTTGGCTAGAATGGGGCACTGGAGTCGTCTCTGTTTGGGGAAGGTGAGCCGCCCTATGCGCTCTTGCGGGTCTTCTCGTTTTCCTGCGTGTCGTCTTCGTTGCCGCTGTTCTCGTTGCCAGGTCCGCGCCGTGGAACCGATTGCGTCCCGCCGCCCTGCTGTTGCTGCTGATTTTGCGGCTTTTGGTGCTGAGAATGCTCACGGTGCTTTTCCTGCTCGCTGAACGGATTGTTCTGTTTGTTACCCTGCTGATTTTTCTGATCTTCCCCGGTTGCGCCTTGACCAGTTGAACTCTGTCCCATCGAACCTTGATTTCCTTGATTACCCTGATTCTTTGTGTCTGGCATAATCCAAAACTCCTTTTGATTAATGTTGAACATCCTACCCAGGACGTTCGCCCTTCCATCAGGCCCACTTGAGATGGCCATTGATCCCTTGAAGATGCCTTCTACTAGAAACTGTGCAGATAAGGATTCCAGCAGTCTGGTTTTCACACGGACCCAGCATCCAGAGAGGGTTATCACGCAAAGTCTCGCTCCCTCCGCAGATTTTCCACGCGGGGAGTTCCTTTCAACACCCTCCTCTGTTCTGATCGTGATATCATCCCTCGCGTGCTCGGCGGACGCAGCAACAACGAATGGATCTCGCAATATAGCTCAAGCCATCAGCATCCGGTGAACCGCCTGTGTCACACGCTGGGGATTCCAACCATCCTGTTATCGCTGCCGGTGTTTGTGTTCGGCATTTTCGTTCACCGCCTGCTGCTCTTTGCACTCGCGCTGTTCCTCATCGGCTGGATCTTCCAGTTCATAGGCCACGCCTTCGAAGGCAAGCCTCCGGAGTTCTTTCACGACTGGCGCTTCCTGTTTGTAGGAGTACGCTGGTGGTGGGCGAAAATCCATGGCAAGGCTTAGGAATTGCGAACTCGATCTTTGGCAACTCATCCTTTGCGAACTCAACCTATGACCATGACCCGCTATTTACTTGTCGCCCTGTTCCTGCTCGCCTCCACGCTCGGCTATGCCGGCGAGCCTACGTTCGATGTCGTCATTACAAATGGACATATCGTGGATGGAACCGGCTCTCCTTGGTATTCGGGCGACGTCGGTATCCGGGACGGCCGAATCGCGGCTATCGGCGAGCTCTCAGCTGCTACGCGCAAGCGCACGATCGAGGCAGCGGGCAAGGTTGTAGCTCCTGGCTTTATTGACATGCTGGGCCAGTCGGAAATGACCATCCTGGTCGATCCGCGGCTGCCCTCGAAGATCTATCAGGGCATTACAACCGAAATCACCGGCGAAGGCGGATCGGCAGCGCCGCTAACGAAAGCAATTGTCGAAGCCGATCGCCCCGTTTACGCACATTACAAGATAGACGCCGACTGGCAGACGTTTCGCCAGTATTTCGCGCGGCTGGAAAAGCAGGGAATCGGAATCAATCTCGCCAGCTATGTAGGAGCCACGCAAGTGAGACGTGTTGTGCTGGGCGACGCCGACGTTGAGCCCACTCCCGAGCAACTTGAAAAGATGAAGATGCTCGTCCGCGATGCCATGCGCGACGGAGCGGTTGGCGTTTCGACAGCCCTCGAATATGCGCCCGCGCCTTACGCTAAGACGGAGGAGATAATCGCGCTCGCTTCCGAAGCGTCAAAGGCCGGCGGAATTTACGCCACCCATATGCGTGATGAGAGCGACAGCGTGCTCGATGCCATCGATGAAGCTCTGCGCATCGGACGGGAGGCGCATATTCCGGTTGAGATCTGGCATATCAAAGTGGCCGGGAAGAACAATTGGGGACGCATGCCGCAAGTGGTTGCCAAGATCAACCAGGCTCGGGCGCAGGGAAGCGATGTTTCAGCCAATACTTATGCGTATACAGCATGGTTCAACAGCATGTCGGCCTTCGTTCCGCCGTGGGTGCACGATGGAGGCGACGCAAAGCTGGTGGAACGGCTGAAAGATCCGGCGATCCGCGCCCGCATTCGCAAGGAAATGGGAACTCCCTCGGGAAGCTGGGACAACGAATGGCAGGAGATTCCAGGACCGGAAGCGGTGATGATCAGCGTGGTACAGAATCCCGAGTTAAGGAAATTTCAAGGCAAGCGTCTTTCGGAAGTTGGGCAAACGATGCACGAAGATGCGATGGACGCACTTTTTGACCTGCTGATCGCAGACAAAGGCTTCACGGAGTGCGCTGTCTTCGGCATGTCGGAGCCCGATGTCGCTCTGGCCCTGGAGCAGCCCTGGGTTTCGATTGACAACGATTCTTCCGGCACTTCGCCCGAAGGCATTCTTGGCGAGGAGCACCCGCATCCCCGGGCCTATGGAACCTTTCCGCGGATTCTGCGCAAGTATGTTCGCGAAGAGAAGAAGTTGACCTTGGAAGACGCGATCCGCAAATTTTCCGCGCTTCCCGCGCAGCGTATGCGGCTCACCGATCGCGGAGTCCTCAAGCAGGGCATGTGGGCGGATGTGGTGGTTTTCGATCCGGAGAAGGTGCGAGACCTAGCGACATTTGACGCCCCCAACCAGTTTTCGGAGGGGATGGATTTTGTATTGGTCAACGGAACTCCGGTGATTGAAGGTGGAAAGATGACTGGGGCCCTGCCGGGGAAAGTATTGCGAGGCGCGGGATACGAGCCGTAAAAAAGCTGGTTTCGGGCTGCACTATCCAAATATCCGAAGGCCCCCCCTCCCTACCCTCTCCTACGTCGGTATCTTAGAATCAGTCAGTTAGAGTAGTTGGGTTGCAAAGTATTCAAAGAATTGGAGTTGGACTTATTGCCCGTAAGTCCTTTGCTGGACTATGTTTAAGTCCGCTTTTGCCGTTTCCTGCCTTGAGCGCTGCCAAAGTATTCGGGAATAGAGACTTACAGGCACAGTCCCGGACGCCTGTCGGAGATTGCACTTTTCACTCCTTCCAAGCCCATTCTCTTTTCAAAGACGACGTTCGTGACTGAGCGCTTTATGCGCTATACATCTATGTTCACCTCTTCGTGGAGTAAGTCAAGGAATTTCGTGAAACGCCACCGCGCGAACCGAGTTATCACGTCAGCGAAAATCTCTGTTGCGGCTTCTTGGTTTCAACGACGACCGTAAGGTATTCGTAAGCGGACTGTCCTTGCTACAGTGAAATGCTCCTCATCTGTCAATCGTACTCAATAACCTTACAGCGGAACAGGATGGTATCGAAGGCCCAGGCGTTCGCCCGGGTGAAAGTCAAGAGCCGCCGGGCAGGAGAGTCCGCGCTGCACAAACAAAAGGGACGGGCAAAATGCCCGTCCCTCCAAGGCTAAAGCCGCTTCCTAATCCGACGCCCTAGCAGCTGTGAATTCCACCAACTGCTTTTCCCGCTGAGTGTGCTCTAAGTTCCTTCGTTCCAGCTGGCCAGATACTCTTCCTGCTCGGGGGTTAGGCGGTCGATCTTGATGCCCATCGATTCCAGCTTCAGCTTGGCGACTCGCTTGTCCAGATCGACTGGAACTGTGTAGACCTTCTTTTCGAGCGAGGCGTGGTTCTTCACCATATATTCGCAGCACAGAGCCTGGTCGGCGAAGCTCATATCCATCACCGATGCCGGATGGCCCTCGGCTGCGGCCAGATTGATAAGTCGTCCATCGCCAAGCAAGTTGATGCGGCGGCCGTCTTTCATGGTGAACTCTTCGACAAAGTTGCGCGTGGTGCGCTTTGAACTCGACATCTTTTCAAGCGATGGGATGTCGATCTCGACGTTGAAGTGTCCAGAGTTCGAGATGATCGCGCCGTCTTTCATGGCCTCAAAGTGCTGCTTGGCGAGCACGTTCTTGTTGCCGGTGACAGTGCAGAAGACATCGCCGAGTTTGGCGGCTTCTTCCATGGACATGACGCGGAAACCGTCCATTACGGCTTCGAGCGCTTTTGTGGGGTCGATTTCGGTGACGATCACTTCGGCTCCAGCGCCGCGGGCGCGCGATGCCAGTCCGCGTCCGCACCAGCCGTAGCCAGCGACGACGAACTTCGATCCCGCAAGCAGGAAATTTGTGGCGCGAATAATGCCGTCAATCGTCGATTGTCCGGTGCCATAGCGGTTGTCGAACAGGTGTTTGGTGTCGGCATCATTGACGGCGACGATGGGATACTGGAGAACGCCTTCCTTGGCCATGGCGCGCAGGCGAATCACGCCGGTAGTCGTCTCTTCGGTGCCGCCAATTACGCCCGCCAGTTCGGCTTTGCGCTTGGTGTGCAATACCCCGACAAGGTCAGCGCCATCATCCATGGTGATCTGCGGTTTATGATCGAGCGCGGCCATGATGTGCGCGTAGTAGGAATCGTTGTCCTCGCCCTTAATGGCGAAAACCGGAATGCTGTAATCGCGCACCAGGCTTGCGGCCACGTCATCCTGGGTGGAGAGCGGATTGGAGGCGCAGAGCGCCACATCGGCGCCACCGTCGCGCAGGCAGATCATTAAATTTGCGGTCTCAGCCGTGACGTGCAGGCAGGCGGAAACGCGAATGCCCTTGAGTGGCTGATTCTTGATGAACTCCTTGCGGATGATTTGCAGGACTTTCATCGACTGGTTCGCCCACTCGATGCGCTTTTTGCCCAGATCGGCTAGTTCAAAACTCTTCACGTCGCTGGTAATCGTAGATGTCGCCATAATCTCCTATCCCCGGATGATTGCTTTGCGATTTTGTAATTTGGAAATCGGATAATTTGGCAATTTGAAAGTCGTGGAACGCCCTCAAATTGCCAAATTAGAACTGCACAATTACCAATTGTTTACTTCCTCGCCCCTACGGGCTCCTGCTGCTTTAAGCCCGCATCGCTGGCGAGTTTGGCGGCTTTGTCGGTCTTCTCCCATGTGAAGTCTGGATCGTTGCGGCCGAAGTGGCCGTAGGCCGCGGTCTTTCGATAGATCGGGCGGCGCAGGTTGAGCGAATCCATAATCCCGCGGGGCGTGAGCTGGAAGTTCTTTCGCACCACATCGGGAATCACCGAAGCGTCCACTTTTTCCGTGCCGAAGGTATCGACCAGAACGCTAACCGGATCGGCAACGCCAATCGCGTAAGCAAGCTGGACCTCACAGCGTTCCGCCAGCCCCGCCGCGACAATGTTCTTTGCGATGTAGCGCGCCATGTAGGCCGCCGAGCGGTCGACCTTGGTCGGATCCTTACCGCTGAATGCGCCGCCGCCATGACGGCCCATGCCGCCGTAAGTATCGACGATGATCTTACGTCCCGTAAGGCCCGAGTCGCCCATGGGGCCGCCGATGACAAAGCGCCCTGTGGGATTGATGTGATACTTCGTGTCCTCATCGAGCAGATCGGCGGGAATCACGGCCTGGATGACATGCTTCAAAATGTCGGCGCGTAACTCATCATTGCTAACACTTTCGGAATGCTGCGTCGAAACCACGATCGCATCGATGCGCTTCACCTTGCCGGGCGCCGAATATTCAACTGTGACCTGGGATTTGCCATCGGGGCGGAGGTAAGGACAGGTGCCGTTCTTGCGGACTTCGGAGAGCTTTTGCGTGAGCTTGTGAGCCAGTGAAATTGGCATCGGCATCAGCTCGGCAGTCTCGTCGCAGGCATAGCCGAACATCATGCCCTGATCGCCGGCGCCGCCGGTATCCACGCCCATGGCGATGTCGCCCGACTGCTTGTTGATGCTGGAAATCACGGCGCAGGTGTTGGAGTCGAAGCCGTAAACGGCATTGTCGTAGCCAATCGATTGCACCACGCCACGGACAGTGTTTTGGAAGTCAACGTAAGCTTTGGTGGTGATTTCGCCGGCGATGACAACCAAGCCGGTGCAGGTGAGGGTTTCGCAGGCGACGCGGCTGCTTGGATCTTCACGCAAGCAGGCGTCAAGAATAGCATCGGAAATCTGATCGGCGATCTTGTCAGGATGGCCTTCGGTAACAGATTCGGACGTAAACAGAAAACGATTCTTTGCTGGCAAGCTGGTTCTCTCCTCAAAAGGTGACGTCGATAGCCGGGTGCAATAAGGAGGGCTTAAAGCTCCGCGGCTTTTGACCGGGGTTAGGCTTGTGTGTCTCTAAAACGGTACCAGAGCGGTGGTGGGAACGCAACGACATTGGACGCCTCAGAGGGACATGTTCATTGAGCGGAAAGATGGCGCATTGAATGGATCGATAGAGCAGTAAATGAAAGAAAAGAAAGGTCGGTGAAGCAGTGGTACCGATTACGGGGATAGGGGAGCTGAAGCATTGGCGAGGACGCCCGACGCGCCGATGGTGACCGTTTTCACCTCGCCGATGTCGCCCCCCACGGGAAGCTCTTTTCCGTTGAGGCGGAAGTCGAGCGCGCCGGCATTGCCGGCCTTAATGACAATGTGCTGGTGGCCGTGGAAAGTGCGTTCATCGCCGGATTCGAGGGTCTGAACGGCAATGGGTTTATCGTCCACTGTAACTGCCAGCCAGCTCTCGTCGCGCGCCCGTATCGCGAGCACAAATTCGCCGGACGCCGGAGTGGCCGGCGCGGTATTCGGTTCCTGCTGTGATGAAGACGCGCCGGCTGGTTTGTCCGCCGTCGAGACGGCCGGTGACGATGCGGGGGGCGCAGATCCTAACGCCGCGGGTGAGTTTGTCGCGGACTCGCTGACTGGCGAAGCAGCCGGAGCGGAGCCGGGAGAATTCAATCCGGGAGCGCTTTGACCAGATCCCGGGGATGCCAAGCGCTGTGATGTTTGTGTCTGATGCGAAAGCCGTTCCTGCTCGCGGCGTCGATGGGTCCAGAGCGAGAGGCAGAGTGCAATGATCAGCAGAATGACGGCAAACACACCCCAGGGCAGCTGGTGAGAGGCGATCTCGGCGCGGATCTCGAGGCGGCCGTTTTCCGTTTCGCGGGCGCTGTGAGGATGAGTATTTTGCTGCTGAGCGCTGTCACGATTCTCGCGCGGCAAATCCACGCGTGGGGGCGGAGCTTCGCCTGAGGCTTCAAGATAATCGGCGATGATCTGATCTTCGTCGAGGCCCAGCGTCCGCGCGTAGGCGCGGACGAACCCTTTGTTGAAGATGCCACCGGGCAGCTGATTGAATTTCTCATCTTCCAGCGCCTGAAGCAGGCGGGTGCCGATCTTTGTAGAAGAGGAAATCTGCTCGAGGGTTATTTTGCGCTTCTCGCGTTCGAGCTTGAGTTTTTCGCCAAAGGAAGGCAAACCAGTCTCCTGCGACGACGACGGCAATTTTACTCTTTGAAGGTGCACCATGATAACGCATTTGCGATGATGCGCCAGCCACGCCGGAGGGAGTTCGCGGGTTCATAACTAAACTTGCCGGCGTCGTTTAAAATTCAGCGAATCAACTTTCGATCCATCAGCCGATGCATCAACGAGGAGGCAACCGGTGCGAAATGGAACCCGTGTCAAGCGGAGCGGCAAGCTCCTGATTATGTTTCTGACCCCGTTACTAATAATTCTGGCGGCAGTGGGACCCTGCCGAGCGCAGGATCTGACCGGGGACTGGCAGGGAACACTTAAAACTGGCGGCGCAGAGCTGCGGCTGGTTTTGCATATCACCAAGAGCGCCGATGGTAGCCTGAAAGCGACGCTTGATAGTGTGGACCAGGGCGCGAATGGTATCCCGGTCGACGTGATTACTTTGAAAGACTCTCAACTCAAGTTGACCGTGGGTGCCGTTCACGGAACGTATGAAGGAAAGCTGGCGAGTGACCAGAAATCGATTACGGGAACATGGTCTCAGCTTCAATCATTGCCGCTCGAGTTCACGCGTGCGGCTGCGCCCCTTAAAACCGAACATAAGCCCGCTCTCAAGCCATCCGACATTGATGGGACGTGGGCGGGGACGCTGGATGCGGGCGCAGTGCAGTTGCGGGTCGTGTTCCACATCGTGAACACGGAAGCCGGCCTCACGGCCACGCTCGACAGTCCTGACCAGGGCATGAAAGGTCTGCCTTTGACAGCGGCTACGCGCACCGGCGACTCTTTGAAGCTGGAAGCCAAGCAGATTGGAGGGGGCTTCGAAGGAAAAGTCGCGGCGGACCGGTCTTCCATTGATGGAACCTGGACTCAGGGTGGAGGCACTCTGCCGCTACTATTGAAACGAGTAAAAACCGAATCCGAGTTGGAACCAAAACGTCCGTTGGAACCAAAGCGTCCGCAGAACCCATCCAGGCCTTATCCTTACCGCGAGGAAGAAGTTGCCTACGAAAACAAAGTGGAGAATGTGAAGCTCGCCGGAACATTGACTGTTCCCGCCGGCAATGGGCCTTTTCCAGCGGTTTTGCTGATTACCGGGTCTGGTCCGCAGGACCGCGATGAGACGCTGCTTGGACATAAGCCCTTTCTGGTTCTCTCCGATTACCTGACGCGCAGGGGCATTGTCGTGCTGCGGGCTGACGACCGAGGAGTGGGCAAGTCCACGGGCGTATTTGCCGATGCCACGACAGCAGATTTTGCCACCGATGTGGAAGCAGGCGTCGATTTTCTGAAAAGTTGTCCTGAGGTGAACTCCCGCAAGATTGGGCTCATAGGCCACAGTGAGGGAGGCATTATCGCACCGATGGTGGCGGCGCGAAATTCCAACGTCGATTTCATCGTAATGATGGCGGGACCAGGTGTTCGCGGTGATGAAATCCTGGTGGAACAAGTCGAAGCGATTAGTGAGGCCAGCGGCAAGACTCACGCACAAGCGGAAAAAGAAGCTGCCCGGGAGCGCGAAATCCTGACACTGATTGAGACAGAAAAGGATGAAACGAAACTGAAGCAGGCATTAAAGGAGGAATTGTCGTCCAATCTTCCGGAGGCTCAAACCGGATTTGCAATCGACCAGATCACGACTCCATGGTTCCGCTACTTTATCAGCTACGATCCAGCCGCCGCCCTGCGGAAAGTTACCTGTCCGGTGCTGGCAATCGTCGGGGAGAAAGATACGCAGGTTCCACCCAAAGAGAATCTGCCCGCCATCCGCGCCGCTCTGGAAGCGGGCGGCAACAAGCACTTCGAAGTGGAGGAGATGATGGGCTTGAACCATCTTTTTCAGACGGCCAAGAGCGGGGCTCCCACCGAATACGCCCAGATAGAAGAGACAATGTCTCCCGTTGCCATGGAAAAAATCGCCCATTGGATACTTGCCCAGTGATCGAAGGGTTCGCTGAACTGTGGAGCAGCTCAACAGCTGTTTAATTGTCTCTGGACGATTGCGCAAGGGATTGCGCGCGCGGAAATTGCAGCGAGACGGCATCGGGTCCGACGAAGCTCACTGTCACGGTCGTCTCGCGCTCTCTGAACGGACCGGTCCCCGCGAGCGAAGCGTAGTGCCACATCCGGATCGCTTGGGCGGCGGCTTCGGCCAGCGGTTGTTTGCCGCTGAGTACATGAATCTGCTTCACCAGTCCATTGGCTGCGACCACAATTTGCAGGTGAACCTTGCCCGTGGTCAAGTCATCCGGCGCTACTGGATACACGATGTGTCCGGTAGGAGCTTCAGCTACTTCGACGCGTGCAGGCGACAGATCCAGAGGCTTGCTGAGTGAAACCGGCATCAAGTGCGGCTTAGGCGTGAGCCGCGCCAGATCCTCGGCGGTCGGCGGAGCCGGCACAGGCGCCTTGAATTCGGCCAGGTTCGATCCGGAGAATACGTGTAAGGAGAGATACAACCCAATCCCGAGACTGAATATGGCCAGGGCAGCGACCAACCCAAAATAAAGTAGCTCATTGGGGGCCAGCGCCGATTTTTGCAGCGTCTTGGATTGTGGATGGGAATGCTTCGGCTGTAGCCGGGGTTGTGCCGTCGCGTGCGTGGTTTTTAGAGCGGAACCCGCGCTTGATGCGGTGGCGGATGTGGGATGCAATCTCGATGAAGGATTCACCGGCTCGGCTGCTGCTGAAGTCGCCACAGAATTGGCCAGCCAGATCGGTATGCCGTTCTCCAGAGCCTCAACTCCAGCCTGATTTTCGTGGGGTTCGAGTTGCTTGCTCCAGATCACCCGGAACGCGGCCTTATGCTTGCCTCGTTGCAGGGTGATGATCTGGCCGGGAGCGAGTTCGGTGCGCAGGCCGCCGATGCGGCAGCCGCTTTCCGATGTGTCAATTGTATGAGCCCACAGAGCAGGAGAAGACTCGGTGGCGCGGTCGTCCAGCCAGACGCGCAGTGGCAGAACCATCTTGGTGCGGGAGTAGCGCTGGACGTCGTCGTACATCGAAAACATTTTACGAATAACCCGTAACCGGCAGTTAGTTACCGAAGATAGTGAACGGGCGAGTTGAGTTGTTTGGGACCGGGTAAATGGCGGATGGCGTGCCTGCGGCGTGGAGATTTAATCGGCGCGTGTCTTTAGTTTTCTTGAGCAGTTTTCTTTAGCAGCTTTAATGAGCGACTCTCTTGCTGGGCGCTACGACGGGAAATGAAAGTGAACGTCGTGATGGGATGCGACGGGCGTGCCATCTAACGTAGCCGGCTGGTAATGCCAACGGCGCAAGGTGGCTTCAATTTTTTCGTCGATGCCGTGGCCGATGGCCTGTACAACTTTTGTCTCGACCACATTGCCTTGGGAGTCGATGGTGACCTCAATGACCACGTCACCGGCCAGATCCTGTGGCAATTCCGCGCGATTGACTGGCGGATCGGGGTATACGACTGGATAAGCGACGTGCACTTCATGGCCGGAAACCGGCCCATCCACTACCGTACCGAGCGCCGACCCGGCCTTCGAGTTCAGGCTGGCCTCTATGGCCCCAGGTTCGGGCGGGCGATGCTCGGCCGCTGGTTCTGGTTTTCGCTTTTGAGGATGCGGCCGTGCTTCGGGCTTTTGTTTCGCCGTAGGCAATCTCAGCTTCGCTTCATCGGGGGGATTATCCTCGTTAGCCGCGGGCAGGTAAGTGAGGTGGTAGGTGTGAGTAGAATCTCCGTAGGCAAGCCATGTTGGACCGAGTTCGATGGCCGTGGGATTATGGAACACGATCCAGGACAGGACCGCCAGATGGGCAGCGACGGACGCAGCTACAGCTCCGCGTCGGCGAAGCCAGGAGCGACCGCTGGAAACCTGAGACTGCAATCCGGCAAACACATCTATACGCTACTACCATTCATAGACGCGAAAACAGGGAAAAGGTTGCGTAAATGTGACCGGGGACGCATATACGCCATTTGACTGCCGACTTGAGCATGCAGAAAGCGGGCGCTTTGCTCTATCGCAACCCTGCCACTATGATTTCTGGGCGCCTGCGGAATTTCCGCGGCAGTTGAGCGGCAAAAGGGGACGGATGATCACGATCGTTTCGGGGCTGCCGCGGTCTGGGACCTCACTCATGATGCAAATGCTCGCTGCGGGAGGAATGCCCACGCTTTCAGATGGCGAGCGTAAAGCCGATACCGACAATCCCAAGGGTTATCTCGAGTGGGAGCGCATAAAGCAACTTCCCAAAGAGCCCGCCCTGATTGCCGAGGCGGAGGGGAAGGTCGTAAAAGTAATTTCGCAGCTGATTTTGTCGCTACCCGACGGGTATGAGTACAAGATTGTGTTCATGCAGCGGCCCTTGCCTGAGGTGCTCAAGTCGCAGGAGGCAATGCTGAAGCGGCGCGGAACGCATGAGCCCGGCGGTAACACCTCCGCGATTGAGCAGGCATTTCAGCGTCACCTGATTGAGGTGAACAAGTGGCTGGCGGCGAAAGCGGGTGTGACGGTGTTGCGCGTTCATTATCACCGCGTGCTGCGCGAGCCCCAGACCGTCGCGGAAGAAGTGGGGGTATTTCTGGGCGTGCGGCTGGATACTAAAGCGATGGTTGAACAGGTGGATGGCACCCTGTATCGGAATCGCATGAAGTAGGCCGGAGCCACGGCTGATTGGCTGGATGTATGCCGCTACTGTTTTGACGCGGCGGCAACGAATTTCACACCGGAAAAAGTCCTTTCAGCTGTTGGTTGAGCTCCATCGACGAAACTGCCTTGAGTTAAAAGTCCTTTTTTCATGAAGTTATCATGCCTGCGTGCAAGAGTTTGTTGATTCCTTCGACCGCTGCGGCAGGCCCCATCGCGGTAATCAAATTGCTCGATTTGGTTCGAAGGCTCCGCGAGGGCTCGGCGACAGCATGGCTTACAAAGACATTTTCTGGATGGCCTGCGATTCCACAGAATCATTGCGCGCGGAGTATGGCCCGTTCCATACGCGCGAGGAAGCCGAGGCGGAAGCCCGTAAGCTTGGCTTCGGATACCTGCTGCGCTACGAGCACGTGGTTGGTCCCAACGAACAGATTGAAGAAGTGCGTTGCGTGTTTGTTGAGCTGCAAGCTGAACAACCATACGGGCCGCGTCAGGGCGTCACCTTTCATACGCGTTGCGCGACCTGCGGAGAGTCGGCCGCCCACGAATTGAAATGGCAGGGAGAAGTGTGGGCCGACATTCATGAATTCGAACATCTGCGCCATCGCGTAAGACTCTTCGAACACGCACTCGGCGAAGGTTTGCGCGAGATCAGCGACACGAGAGGCTTCGCCGCGTAAGAAAATCGGTCTGCAAGGTTTACCTGCACAAATCCGCCTGTAGAAAAATCCTCGAAGATTTGCCGCAATCGGTGAACGTGCCCCGGGCTATAATTGCGCCCACGGATGGCTCTCACTGCTGGAACGAAACTCGGCCCGTATGAAATCGTGTCTCCGATCGGCGCCGGTGGCATGGGCGAAGTGTATCGCGCCCGCGACGCCCGCCTGGGGCGCGACGTTGCTCTAAAGATTCTTCCGGAGTCCTTTGCCCCGGATGCAGACCGCCTCCGCCGCTTCGAGCAGGAGGCGCGCGCCGTGGCCGCACTCAATCACCCGAATATTCTTGCGGTGTTTGACCTCGGCCAGCATAGCGGATCGCCGTTTCTGGTTTCGGAGCTGCTTGAAGGCGAGAGCCTGCGCGACGTGCTCGACCGCGGCCCCCTGCCGCAGCGCAAGACGATCGAATATGGAGTGCAGATTGCGCATGGGCTGGCGGCGGCTCATGAAAAGGGAATTGTTCACCGCGACCTGAAGCCGGAAAACATTTTTGTCACCAAAGACGGGCGCATCAAGATTCTGGATTTCGGATTGGCAAAGCTGGCGCAGAAATCGGCCGCACGGCCCGATGAAATGACTCTTACCAGCGCACAGCATACCGCGATGGGAGTTGTGATGGGCACGGCCAGCTACATGGCGCCGGAACAGGTGCGTGGCGAGCTTTCCGATGCTCGGACGGATATTTTTGCCTTTGGCGCTGTGCTCTACGAAATGCTGACGGGCGTGCGTGCGTTCCGCCGCGATACCGCGGCTGAAACCATGACTGCTGTTCTGAAGGACGACCCGCCGGAATTGTCCGATCCCGGCCGTGGCGTCTCTTCCACGCTCGAACGCATCGTGCGGCGCTGCCTTGAGAAGAGTCCAGAGCAGCGGTTCCAATCGGCGCGGGATCTGTCTTTTGCTCTAAGCGCGCTCTCGGGAACGGAGACAAGCGGCGCGGCGCGGGCCGCTGCGGCGGTTGCATCCCGGCGGCCCGCACTTCTTCCATGGCTTGCGTTTGCGCTGGCGGTGGTCGCGGTTGCTGCCGCAACGTGGTTCATAGCGCGGCGTCCTCAAGCGACCACGCGCATGCAGTTCGCGCTTGCTGTCCCAGATGAGATGAGCATCAGCCACATGGCGCTGTCGCACGACGGCACGATGCTGACTTTCGTTTCGCCAGAGGAGAACTCGGCGATGCCAATGCTCTTTATTCAGCGCGTGGGATCGCCGAATGTGACGCCGCTGCCCGGCACAGAAGGTGCAAGTTATCCCTTCTGGTCGCCGGATGGTCAATACATCGCCTTTTTCGCCGGCGGCAAGCTTCAGAAGATAGCGATCTCGGGCGGAACGCCGCAAGTGCTTGCCACTGCGTTGGCGGGTCGCGGCGGTAGTTGGGGCAGCAAGGGCGTGATCATCTATACTCCGGACGCCGAGAGTCCCATTCAGCGCATCAATGCCGACGGTACTGGTATGTCTCCGGTGACTCAAGGTATCCGGACCGAAAAGGATGAAACCCACCGATGGGCACTGTTTCTTCCCGACGGCGACCATTTTTTGTTCTGGGCTGGCAGCTGGGGAAATCTTAAGAATGACCAATCGAGCGGCATCTACTTAACTTCTCTCGCCGGCAAGGAAAGAAAACTGGTCGTTCTCTGTCATTCCAGTTTTGGCTACGATGCTCACAACCTGTTTTATATGGACGACCAAAGGCAATTGGTGAGCATTGGCTTCGATGCGTCCTCCGGCACGACTTCGGGCAGCCCGGCAGTGGTTTCCGGTGAAGTGGGATTTCAACCGTCGACCATGTGGTCGGCCTTTGCGGTCGCGCGGAATGGAACGGTGATCTACAACACGGGTGTGGGGGCTGCCCAGTCGGCGCTTACCTGGGTCGATCGCTCGGGCAAGGAAGTGGGCCACATCGGCGATCCCGCTATTATGTTCAACCCCACGCTTTCGCCAGACGGCACGCGGGTCGCTGTCGATATCAGCGACCAGAAGGCGAATAATGTGGATGTCTGGATCGAGAGCACCACCGGGGCCGGCAACTCGCGTTTCACCTTTGATCCCTCCGAAGAAGTTGCGGGCGTGTGGTCGCGCGACGGATCGACGATTGCGTATCGCAGTGACGCCACCGGCCCGAATCTCTACTTGAAGTCCTCAAGCGGCTTGGAGCATGAACGGTCGCGATTCGCAATCCCCGCTTCCTCGATGGACGACATCGTTCCCAATTCATGGTCGTCGGATGACCGGCAGATTCTGTTTACACGCCAGGGTGCGTCCGGTGAACATTTGGAGTTATTGCCGGTTTCTGGCGGCGAGCCTACCCGGTTCTTGACCGGCATTGGCAGCCAGGCAAACGGGCAAATTTCTCCCGACGGAAAATGGGTGGCCTATGCTTCGGATGAATCCGGCAATTGGGAGATTTATGTAACGTCGTTTCCCGGCGCGGCCGGAAAATGGCAGGTCTCGCGCGGCGGCGGAACCGAGCCTCGCTGGCGAGGCGATGGCAAAGAACTTTTCTATATTGCGCCTAACGGCATGTTGATGGCGGTGCCAGTCAACGGCGAAAGCATTTTTGCAACCGGGACGCCCGCAGCGCTGTTCCAGATTCACGGCCGCGCTCCGATCTCTTCCACTGACATTTTCACTTATGACGTCGCCAAAGATGGGAAGCGTTTCCTGGTAAACCGCTACGTCAAGCCGGAACATGTCCCACCCTTAACCATCCTGCTTACGACCGCGAACGGCAACTGAAAACAAGAGAAGAGATGTTGAGCAACGACATGCGACTGCGAATCAGGCGCTGCAATGACGCATGTTCAAGCCTGAGAACGGGTAGCCCATTCTGCGGCCGCTGGAGAACGGCGAAGTTTTGCGGCGGCTGCTTCATCCAACATCCATAGCAGCTTTCCATCAACCGGTTGAACTTGTTGTGCTGGAAAAAGCGAGGGGTTCTTGGCTTCGAGGATCTGGCCAATCATTTCTGCTTTGTCCATGCCGCTGACCAGGAACATCACTTCGGCGGCGTGGTTTAGAACGGGGAAGGTGAAGCTGATGCGGTGAGTTTTGAATTTCTCCACCCAGTTGGCGATCACGAGTTTGCGGCGTTCTTTCAATCCCTCCGATCCCGGAAACAAAGATGCAGTGTGGCCGTCGGGCCCCATGCCGAGGAGGATGAGATCGAAGCGGGGAAATTGGCTGGGTGTGAGCGCAAAGAAGTTCTTTAACGCGATTTCGTAGTCTGCCGCGGCGGCGGAAGCGTCAGAAATCTCGCCTCTGACTCGGAAGACATTTTGCGCCGGCATCGCGATCTTCGAGAGCAAGGATTCGTTCACCATGCGGTAGTTGCTGTCGGCGTCCGCAGGCGGCACGTGGCGCTCGTCGCCGAAAAAGAAGTAAGTGCGGGCCCAAGGGAAGTCGGCGAAGCTCGCCGCGAGCAGGGAATAGAGACTTTTCGGGGTCGAGCCTCCCGAGAGCGCGACTGTGAAGCGACCGTCGGCGCCAATGGCGTGCCGTCCGACGCGCACAAATTCTTCAGCAGCGGCATGGAAGAGATCGGCCGCAGTAGGCAGAATTTCGATTTTGCGAGCGGAAGGCATCGGCATTTGTAATTTGTGATTGGTAATTTGAATTTGGCGGTCCGGCTAGACGGCCCTCCCAGATAAAATTGCAATTACAAATTGGAAATCACAAATTCTTCATCTCATTTTTCAAAGTTTCTCCAGCGCCGGCCGTCGCGCTCCATGAGGTCCTCGGCTTCTTTCGGCCCCCACGTCCCGGATGGATAGTTGGGAAAATTGCGTGGCGGCAGCGCCTTCCACACATCGAGTGCGGGGTTCACGATGCTCCATCCCGCTTCGACCATATCGGCGCGCTGGAACAGGGTGGCGTCGCCAATCATGCAGTCGTGCAGCAGGCGCTCGTAGCCGGTTGAAGGAGTCAGCCCGAAATAATCGGCATAGGCAAAATCCATGTTGACTTCACCGAGCTGCATGGCCGGTCCGGGAGTCTTGGCGGCAAAGCGCAGGGAGATGCCCTCCTCCGGCTGAATGTGCAGCACGAGCTGGTTGGGCATCAGGTTTTCGACCGGCGTGTCGCGAAACAGCATAAAGGGCGCGCGCCGGAATTGAATCACGACGTGCGTGTTGCGGCCCGGCAGCCGCTTTCCCGTGCGGAGATAGAAGGGAACTCCCGCCCAGCGCCAGTTATCGATGAGCAGTCGCATGGCCACGAAGGTTTCAGTGCGCGAATCGGGTGGCACGCCATCTTCTTCGCGATAGGCGGGCACACGCTCGCCATCCACGATGCCCTCGCCATATTGCCCGCGCACGGTCTTGCTGAGCACATCTTCCGAGCTGAAGGGCTGAATGGCATGCAGGATTTTCGCCTGCTCGTCGCGCACCGCGTTGGCTTCAAATGAAACCGGCGGCTCCATGGCGGTCAGCGTGATGAGCTGCATGATGTGATTCGGCACCATGTCGCGGAGCGCTCCCGCGCCGTCATAGTAGCCGCCGCGTTTTTCAACACCCACGGTTTCCACCACCGAAATCTGCACATGGTCGATGTAGCGGCGATTCCAGATGGGCTCGAAGATTCCATTGGCAAAGCGAAGCGCCAAAATATTCTGAACGGTTTCTTTGCCCAGATAGTGGTCGATGCGGTAAATCTGGTGCTCACCTGCAACTTTCAGCAATTGCTGATTGAGCGCCTTCGCTGAATCGAGATCGTGGCCAAATGGCTTTTCAATAATGACGCGCCGCCAGTAACCGTTTTCCTGATGCATCAGGCCAACCTTTGCAATGCGCTCGACGATATCTCCGAAGAAATTCGGCGCCGTGGCGAGATAGAAAAAATAATTGCCTTTCGCGCCGTGCTCCTTGTCGGCGTGGGCGACAGTGTCTTTCAGCTGTTCATAGGTGTGCGGGTCGTCGAAATCGCCGCTGATGTAGTAGATGCGGCGGCTGAACCATTCCCACAGATCGTTGTCGATGGGGCCGCTGGCAAACTGTTTAAAGTCTTCCGTCATTTTCTTGCGCGCGTCGTCGCTCGACATGGGACTACGGCCCAAGCCGACGATGGCAAACTCGCGTGACAGCAGGCCCTGACTGGCGAGGTTATAGAGCGCGGGAATCAGCTTGCGCCGCGTGAGGTCTCCGGAGAAGCCGAAGATGACCATGACGCAGGGATCGGCAACGCGGCCGACGCGGGGTTTCGGCGGAGTGGGCAGCACTTCGGTTTGAGCCATGCGTACCTCTTGATTTTGCGAACTACGATTTTGCGAACTACGAGTTTGCGAACTAAGAGTTGCGAACTGCGGTTACTTGTCGAGAACTGTGAGCTTCCAGCTAAACCGGGCAATCTGACCGCTCGAGGCTCCAATCTCATCGCTCAAAACTCGTCCCTCGCAGCGGCTGTTGCAGTGTTGCGGCGACTGGCTTAAGGTTTCGCTGCCGCGCCTTTCGGTTCCACGTGCCCGCCAAACTTCTGGCGCATGGCGGAAAGCATCTTATCGGCGAAGGTGTGCTCCTGGCGCGAGCGGAAACGCGCATAGAGCGCGGCCGTCAGCACCTCGGCTGGCACTGCTTCTTCAATCGCCGCCTGAATCGTCCAGCGGCCTTCGCCGGAATCCTGCACGAAGCCGCTATATTCGGCAAGCGTCGGATTCTCGACGAGCGCCATCGCGGTCAGATCGAGCAGCCATGAACTGATCACGCTGCCACGCCGCCATACCTCGGCAATCTCCGGGAGGTTGAGGTCATAGCGTATGTCGGCTGGCAGTTCCTTGCTGGTGGCATTCTTGAAAATGTCGAAGCCCTCAGCGTAGGCCTGCATGATTCCGTACTCGATGCCGTTGTGCACCATTTTGACGAAATGGCCGGAGCCGCTGGGGCCGCAATGGATGTAGCCGTTCTCGGCCGTGCCGCCGAGTTTGTCGAATCCGGGAGTGCGGGGGATGTCGCCGCGTCCCGGCGCGAGCGTTTTGAAAATGGGATCGAGGCGCTGGACGGCCTCTTGCGGCCCGCCGATCATCATGCAGTATCCGCGCTCCAGGCCCCAGACCCCGCCGCTCGTTCCGACGTCGACATAGTGCACGCCCTTGGCGGCACAGATTTGCGAGCGCCGGACATCATCCTTGAAATAGGAGTTGCCGCCGTCGATGATGGTGTCTCCAGGCTGCATGCGCGAAAGCAGGCTCTGAACGGTCTTTTCCGTGGCATCCCCGGAGGGAACCATAACCCATGCCGCCCGTGGTGGTGTGAGCTTCGCGACCAGATCGTCAAGCGAAGAAGATCCAGTGGCGCCTTCGCCGGCAATTTGTTTGACGGCGTCCGGGCTCAGGTCGGAGACGACCAGTTGATGACCGCCGCGCATCAGCCGCCGGGTCATGTTGGCGCCCATGCGCCCCAGCCCTACCATTCCTAGCTGCATTGCTGCTCCTTTAACTGGAAAGCTGCGATCTTTAGAGTTACGAGTTTCGATCATGAACTGTGATTACGAGCTCTGAACTCTGAGCTTTGGGTTTTCGAACAACCCGTCCACAGTCGCTCGACATTTTTTCCTGCTACACGAGGCTACGATTGCTGCACAATTTCCGCTAGCTTCTTTAATCCGGCATTTACGTCAGTGCCAATATGCACGCGCAATGCGCGCCGGTTGCGTTCCGCCAGTACCGCGAAGTCTCCGCGAGCCTGCGCGGCTTTGACCACGCCGAAAGTATATTTCTGCTGCGGCACGGGCAAGTCGGCGGCATCATCGCAGGTAATCTGCAAAAACACTCCGCTGTTGGGGCCGCCTTTGTAGGCC
>JBAWBR010000003.1:0-6174 GCA_049589875.1 Terriglobales bacterium | reverse complement strand
CGGGACACCACTTTAAGATTCTACCGGCTCATTTCCGCGACCAATATCACAAAAGAATCCGCCTCGATTTTTCTATTCTCTCGTGTTCCCGATACGTTTGCCGTAACCGTAAAAAGCTGATGCGTTTTTTCGTCCAGGGTCATAGTTCGTGCGCTCTTTTGCGTGGAGACGGTTTGAATCACCCTGAACTTGTCGGGGTTCTCCTCATGCACGACGGTGATTGTGCCATCGCCTGCCGACGCGAACGCCAAGCCCAGGCCTGAGTCGAAAGCGGTGGCATCGCAACCTTCTCCAATGGCCGGCATCGCGAGTGTCCTTCCGCTGTCGGCGTCGACAATGGCCATCTTCTTGTTTCCGCCGCAACCGGCAAATAAACGGCGGTTCTTTCGATCAATCGAGAGGCCGGTTGGTTCTTCGCAATCGGTCAGCTTCCAGCGGTTTTTTACCCTCAGATTCTCGGGATCGAAGGCCACGATTTCGGATTTATCTTCGATATTCACGAACACGGTCCCTTTTTCGTCTGTTACAGCAAATTCGGGCTTGCCGCCCAGGTCTATCTTCCCGATTACTTCGTTCTTGGACGCATCCACAGCCGTCGCTGTGGTCTCGCTACCTTTCCCATTGAAGGTGAACACGCGCTTAGAATATGGGTCGTAGAGGATGGCGTCCGGTCCGCTGCCGACCTTGATCTTCTTTTCCACCGCCAGCGTCTTCAAATTGAAAACGCTCACGCTATCTTCGCGGCCGTTGCTGGTAAAGCCGCGGCCAAGATCGTGGGCTAGCGCAATGCCATGAACGCCCGGAGTATCGGGAATTTCGCCGATCTGTTTGCCGGAAGTCGTATCGACCACCATGACGCGCGTGGCACGCGCGATAAACAATCGATGTCCTTCGGAATCGATCGTCAGATAATCCCAGCCGCCGTCGCCGCCGAGCCTCCAGGTTTTGACAACCCGATAGTCCCCACCGGGCGCGCTTGCGGCCGCGACAGCCAGAGTGAGAACGATGAACGAAATGCAGAATGCTTTGCGCATGAAATCTTCTCCGCTTCGCACGGATTTTACACCGCGCCGTGTCGGGAATTTTGTTTCTCTAACCCGATCGCAAATGTGCAAAGAATTGCTTACGCCATGCTAGAGGCATGTGGAATCTGTAGTTTACCCGCCATAAATGTGGTATGGGGCTTGCATTACTCCAGGGTGGAAGAGACCAGATTTCGAAACCGGCTCCAGATTCACTACCGGCTCTTCCGTTGGAGGCACCGCGATGAAAACGACACTTCTCATTTTCTGTCTCTGTCTGTTCCTGGCGCCCGCCGCTTTCGGTCAATACGGTGGCACACTCAACTCGCAGATACAGTTCTATCAGCCTCCGGATCATCCCGCGCATGCCTCCTACGCGCCGATGTCGTCCGAGCAGAGCATTGTTGGTGGCACCTCTTATGCCATGGCTCAAGGAGACAGACCCGCGTCAGACTTCCCGCAGCGCCCGCAAGCCTCACTAGGAGATGTAGCTCGCGAACTAAGGAAGCAGCACGAACTTGTGAAGAAAGCCCGCATCGTCTGGATCAACTAGGATCCCCTTACTCACCTTTGGCGGCGGCCTGAGCGCAAATAGTCAGCATTAGCGCCAGCGCGAGCCGCCATTCTTTTGAACGCTGTAATCTAAATTTCGAACCCCGCCTTCGCGATTTTTTCCTCCCACCCCTAGCCTCCCGGATCATACCAACTGTAGTGAAATGTTACTCTAAAGAGTCTGAATGACCATTCTTACCTTTACGATCGCGGTGGCGATGGTTTCATTCGTAGCGGGACTGCTTGGGGCGCTCACAGGATTGGGCGGCGGAGTTGTCCTGGTGCCGCTCCTCACTATTTTTTTTCACGTCGACATCCGCTATGCCATCGGAGCCTCCCTTGTTTCCGTGATTGCAACTTCCTCGGGCGCGGCAGCCGCATACGTGCGAGAGGGATTTTCCAACATAAGAATCGGCATGTTCCTGGAGATCGCAACCACAATAGGCGCGCTGACCGGCGCATACCTCGCGAACTGGATTCCCACGGCCGCCATCGCCATCATTTTTGGAATTGTGCTGCTGTACTCGGCCGTCATCTCGCGCCGGGTGCGTCCCCCCGAACAGCGTGATCTGCCGCCCGATCCGCTGGCTACGCGATTGCGATTGAACGGCAGCTTCCCCGAGCATGGAGGCAGCCGCAGTTATAACGTGCAACATGTGCCCACCGGATTCAGCCTGATGTTTGGAGCCGGCGCGCTCTCTGGATTGCTGGGCATCGGCTCGGGAGCGGTCAAGGTACTCGCCATGGATCAGGCGATGCGGATACCGTTCAAGGTATCGACCACGACCAGCAACTTCATGATCGGCGTCACGGCCGCTGCCAGTGCGGGAGTTTATCTCAGCCGCGGTTATGTGGATCCCGGACTTTCCATGCCCGTGATGCTGGGAGTGCTTACCGGATCTCTGTTCGGCAGCCGAATTCTGGTGAAGGCCGAGACGAAATCGCTGCGCCTGGTTTTCAGCCTCGTGATCTTAGTGCTGGGGATCCAAATGCTTTACAAGGGTATCTCGGGGCATATTTGATGACGGATCGTTTAGCGACTAATCATTCAACGACTGATCCTTTGACGAGCGACCGCACCTCGGCTACGCCGCATGGTTCTTCGCAGTCCGAACTCAGTAAAGGGGGCTGGGACGATCACCGCATTGAAGTGATCGTCGGCCACCTGCTTCGCACGGGAGTCATCATCTCGGCGACCGTCGTTTTATGGGGAGCCTGTATTTATATCTTCCGCCACGCTCATGAGCCCGCCGATTATAAGATTTTTCGCGGCGAACCCTCCGACTTCCGGACGATACCCGGAGTGGTCGAGAGCGTGCTCAATGGCCGCGGCCGAGGCTGGATTCAACTTGGCTTGCTTTTCCTGATCGCAACTCCAATTGCGCGCGTTGTCTTCTGCATCGTTGGGTTCGCCTTTGAACGCGACCGTCTTTACATTTCGTTCACCATGATTGTCCTGGCAATCCTGCTCTACAGTGTGCTCGGATCGGGGCTGGCTTGGTGATCTCAGCAATGACGATGGCGCCGCTTGCTGTAAAAGTCCGCGGCGGCCTCGACAAAACCAACCATCAGTGGGTGTGGCGCATCTTCCCGTGAAGTAAGTTGCGGCTGGAATAGCGTCCCTATAAAGAAGCGGTGCGACGGCGATTCGACGGCGCGGCATTCTCCATGCTCGCCGCGCCCCACCACAGGAAGCCCAGCCTCCATTGCAGTTAATTGGAATTCTGGGTTCACCTCAAAATTACAGAAGAACTCTTCTTCAACCACTTCCTTGTCATAGTAAGAGGCCAGAGCGGAGCCGGGCCGCAGGCGAATGTGCGGCACTATGCCGGAGAGCTTGGGCGAGCCTGCCGCACGCTTGGGAACCGCGCATGCGACTGGAAAAATGATGATGTTCCTACCGTTGGGATCTTCTTCCGCTGTGGTGGCATCGCTGATGCCGAGAACATTGCGGGCATATTCGATCAGCATGTACTGGAATCCGCCGCAGGTGCCAAGAAATGGCCGGTCATTAACTCGCGCAGACTCAATGCCTTTGAGCATGCCGTCAAAGCTCTTATAAGGGCTGCCCGCCGATGCCAACAGACCGTCGCAGGAGTCGAGAACCGCGTTCGCGGTACCTTCCAATAGCGAAGTGGTCGGTGCCCACGTCGACTCAATCTTGATCCCAAGCTTTCTTGCCGCGTGCTGAAGGGAGTTATTGGTCGCATGGTGAGATCGAAATTCCGGATTGAAGTCGCCAAGGATGCCGATGCGAACAAGCTTGTTCACGAGGGTCATTTTAATCTCGGTCTAATCGGCGGCGGTCTCAATTCTCTTTTCACGAGTTGAGAGCGGCGAAAAACGCGAGCCGGACGTGCCGGGAAAATCGCGTGCGCGATACCGACGGTCAGTTGAAAAGGTGCTCGGCTTGAGCAGCATCACTACCCGTAAGTCCCTATACTCTAGGGACTTCGCGGCGCTTGATTCATGACTTACGTAACCTTTGCATGACTGGGAGCGAGGTGTAATCTCGGCCTGAAGTGGTGCACTCGCACTTTTTGCGGGTGCATAGGAACGGGAAGGAAATCATCGTGTCCTCTCTGTCGGAAGTTGGTAAGAACTCGACAACTGGAATAGGCGCCTGCCGCAAAGGGTACGCCGATGTACAAAGCGCGCCAAGATTCCCCATCAAACTGCCGGTTGCGATGAAGTCAGGCTTGAGGGCTAGCACTATCGAAACCGAAAATATTTCTGCGAACGGTGTGCTTTTCCGTATGGATGCCGATATACCAGTGGGCTCCGCGGTGGATTTCACGATCTCGCTCCCGGCCCAGGTCGTCGGCGCGCAAGCCGATGTACAAGTCGATTGCCGGGGCCGCGTCGTACGGTGTTTCTCCGATGGGGGCCAGCGCGGTGTAGGCGTTGTGATCGACGAGTACAGATTTGAGCGCAGGTAGGGCGCAAAAAAGAGGACAGATGTCGAGTACTTCGGTCAATCTAGATCCCGGCGAAGGCATTCAGATCGACGACGGAAAAGGCGCGATCCGCGTAATCGTTGCGGATACGCAGGCCATTTTCCGGGCCGGTCTCCGCAAGGTTTTTGCGCTCGAAGACGACATTCGCGTGGTTGGCCAGGCCGAGAATCTGGCGCAGACCGTGGCCGCAATTCAAAAATTTTCCGCCGACATCGTGATCTTTGAGGCAGCGCTGAATGCCGATCCTCTCGACACCGTCTCCGATCTTATAAAACAGGCTACCGGATGCCGCATGGTGGTCGTATTGCAGGAACCGGAGCAAGAGATGACCTTACAGTTGTTCCGGCGCGGCGCCCATGCCGTCGTCTCAAAAGAAGTGCAGCCCGAATTGCTGGTCGAATGCCTGCGAAAAGTTGCGCAGGGCGATCCATGGCTTGAACCTCACGCCATTGCCTGGGTCCTCGACGCCTATCGTACGCAAGGTGCAGGGCCGGCGGGGGCACGGCCCAGAGTGCAGCTTACTCCTAAAGAATCTTTGATCGTCTCCTGCGTCACACAGGGCATGAAAAACAAAGAGATCGCTTTGCGCGTTGGGACTACGGAGCAGGTTGTAAAGAACTATTTGCGCAAAGTGTACGACAAGCTGGGCGTGGCTGACCGCCTCGAACTAGCGCTCTATTGCCTCAACCATCGCGCCTCCGATAAAGACAAGGATAAGAGCGACGACGGCTCCACCAAAAACGTTTCGTCCCAAAATGGGCCAACTCCGCAGGCTGTCCCAGCGCCGAATGCCTCGGCGGCCACAGCTGGCACCCGCGCCTGATTCACTTCTTCTAGTACAATTCTCTGTCGCACTCGGCATCTGGCCGGATTCCTCTCTGGCCGGGATGCGCTCAGCGACGGCGGAAGCTCACGACTCTGTGCGCCGGGCTTCGAAAGGACGTTCATGAAGGGTGACGCGAAAATCATTGCGATTTTGAACGAAGTCTTAAAGGCCGAATTAACGGCCATCAATCAATATTTCCTCCATGCCGAGATGTGCGAAAACTGGGGTTATCAAAGGATGGCGAAGCACACTCGGAAAGAATCGATCGAGGAAATGCAGCATGCCGAAAAGTTGATGGAGCGCATCCTGTTGCTCGATGGCGCGCCCAACATGACGGACTACTTCAAAATCAATATCGGCCACACCGTAAAGCAGCAGTTGCAAAACGATCTGGATTTGGAATACAACGCCGTGAAACGCCTAAACGATGGCATCAAGGCCGCCGTGGCTGCTGGCGATAACGGATCTCGCGAACTAATGGAGAAAATCCTCCTCGATGAAGAGCACCACATTGACTGGCTGGAAGGTCAGCTCCACATGATCAAAGAGATGACCTACGAGAACTACCTGGCGCAGCAATTAGGTGAAGGCGAAGAAAGCTAGTCTCGCTCCTGCTGCTAAAATCAAAACAGCCGCCTTCCTGCGGAGCGCGGAGAGATGGCCGAGTGGCTGAAGGCGCACGCTTGGAAAGCGTGTTTAGGGGAAACTCTAACGTGGGTTCGAATCCCACTCTCTCCGCCAGTTCTTTGTTTTCAACGAGTTAAGTGCCATCCATACCGTCGTCCATACCGTAAAACCCATTCCAGGAGCGGTATGC
>JBAWBR010000002.1:0-4076 GCA_049589875.1 Terriglobales bacterium | reverse complement strand
AACGGACTCCAGACCATCAGCCCGACTTTTTCGGACCTCAGCATCGGGGCGATCTCGCGTTCGAGATCGCGGCCCACCAGCGTATAATAGGCTTGCAGCGACAGGGCTGGCGCGAGCTGGCGCGCTTGCGTTACGCCGACCGCCTTCATCACCTGCCACGCCGCCCAGTTGGAAAGGCCGATGTAGCGGACGTGACCTTGGCGAACGAGCGTATCGAGCGCTTCCAGAGTTTCGACGATCGGCGTCGCTGCATCGAAACCGTGAATTTGATAGAGGTCGATGTAGTCGAGCCCGAGCCGCTGGAGACTCGCCTGGCACTGACTGAGAACATGGCGGCGAGACGCGCCGCGCGCGTTGGGTCCCTCGCCCATCGGACCCAGCACCTTGGTGGCGATTACGACGTCATCGCGCGGGACGCCAAGGTTTTTCAAAGATCGGCCCAAGATGCGCTCGCTTTCGCCGCCGGCATAAATATTGGCGGTGTCGATGAAATTGACGCCCGCGTCGATCGCGGTCTTGATTAGCGCATCGGCCTCTTCTTGCTGAAGTCGCCCGATCTCGCCCCACATGCCTTCGCTGCCGCCGAAGGTCACCGTGCCGAGGCAAAGCTCGGACACGAACAAGCCGCTCTGGCCAAGTTGGCGCATTCGCATGGGGAAACTCCTTCGTTCGGGTGGCGGTTGACGTCCGATACCGCGTTTCATCCGCGACGCCGATCCTCTCAGACTCTTGCACGATCCTATCAACACGTGCCTCGGGCGGGTGCATCGGAGCCACTGATCCGATAGGGTCGAAGCCATGGAGACGAAATTCGACGCCTTAATCCCGCTTGTCGATCGCCAATCTCAGCGCTTCGGTCGGGAGACGCCGTTGGACGGCCTGCTGCTCAATCGCGCCGAGGCGCCGAGCGGGCTCATCCGCTCGGTCTATCGCCCATCTTTCTGCGTTGTGTTGCAGGGCGCAAAGGTCAGCATGCTCGGCGATCAATCCTTTCGTTATCGTGCAGATCAGGGCCTGCTCGCCTCAATCGACGTCCCCGTCACCGCTCGGATATCCGAGGCGTCGCCGGACAGGCCCTATCTGGCTTTGAGCCTCGCCATAGATCCGGTAATGGTCGCCGAACTTCTCGTCGAACAGTCGCAAGCGCTCGCCGGAGCCTCCACCGTTTCGGCGCTGACCACGACGGACCTCGACGCAGATCTCTGCGATCCCCTCTTGCGATTGTTGGCGCTGCTCGACGGGCCGCGCGATCTTCCCGTTCTCGCGCCGCTGATCCGGCGCGAGATCGTCTGGCGACTGCTCTGTGGAAGATTGGGTGCGACCTTGCGGCAACTCGGTCTTGCGGAAAGCCATTCGGCGCGCATAGGCCGCGCCACCGCCTGGATTCGCAATCGGTTCGCCGAGCCTCTTCGGGTCGCCGATTTGGCGGCGCTCGCGCATATGAGCGTCCCAAGCTTCCACCGTCACTTCAAGGCGGCGACGACGCTCACGCCCGTCCAGTTCCAAAAACAGATTCGCTTGCAGGAGGCGCGTCGGCTGTTGCTTGCGGAAGGAGCTGTAGCTTCCGTAGGGTATGCGATAGGATATGAAAGTCCATCGCAGGTCACCCGGGATTATCGTCGCCTGTTTGGCGTATCGCCGGGACGCGACGGAGCGGCGATGCGGGCGAGCCTTACGCCCGAGCCGGTGTCGTAGCCGCGAGTTTTTCCAAGGATCGGCGACGACCTGCAAGGACTTGCGGAACGGTTGACCGCTTTCTCTCTGTCGGCGCTCTCGTCGCCCACGCGAGCTGATTTTTCACTCGTCCAGGGGAGCCAAGGTGACCAGCTTAATCTCTGGATGGGAAACGAGCGCAAAGCTGTTTTGGTAAAAGCGCAGTGGGCGATCGCCCTCTCTGTTGAACTGCCTCTCGCCGCCTTCGCGGCCCAGGACCGCCTGCTCTTTCCAATGACGCAGAAACACTGGGCTCTGTTCGGAAAGCTCGTCGATAAGTCCCCGCATGGCCGGGTCATGCAAACAACGGCTATAATCGGCGCGGAATTCCGCGACCACACGCCGGCCGCGTTCCTCCCAGTCGGCGATAAGGCAGCGCGACGCGGGCGAAAGAAAGATGAAGCGCAGCAGATTACGGTCAGCCTCCGCGTCCAGCCAGCCAGCGAAGAGATCGGCCGCGGCGGCATTCCACGCTCGCGCCGTCCAGGTGCGGTCGAGCAGATAGGCGGGAACGGCCATTTGCTCCGGCAAAGCCAGCACCGGCAGCGGGATGTCGTCATCGAATTCCTGCGCCTCGGCGGGGTCGCGTTTGCCAGCCAAATCGAACATGTACGCCCGCTCAGCTCGAGTGAGACGTAAGACCTCGGCCATTCGCGCCAAGGCTGCGGGTGAAGCGGAAACGTCGCGTCCTTGTTCGAGCCAAGTGTACCACGTGGCGCTAACGCCGCAGGCCTCCGCCACTTCTTCCCGACGCAGGCCCGGAGTGCGGCGACGTCGAATCGTGAATGAGGAAGGCGCAGGCAGGAGTTCGCGACGGGCGCGCAGGAATGCGCCGAGAGCGCGGCGGGGTTCTGTGTAGGAATCACCCATGGCAGAATTTATACCAGGATAACAATGACTCTTGTACCAGTTTTAAAAAATTAGCATTCCTGCTCTCCCGCACGAAATCGGAGCAGACCATGCCGGAAAAATCACACGAGACCATCGTCCAAGGGCAATTCGGACCGCAGGCGCAGGTTTACCTCGAGAGCGCCGTGCACGCCCAAGGCGAGGACCTCGAGCGCATGGTTCGCGCCATTGGCCCGCGGCCTGGGGCTCGCGTGCTGGATTTGGGATGCGGCGGCGGCCATGTCGGATTTCGACTGTCGGCGCTGGTCGGGGAGGTGGTGGCCTTTGATCTTTCCGACGCCATGCTCGAGGTCGTCGCCGCGGAGGCGACGCGGCGAGGCCTCAACAATCTCACCACGCGGCAGGGCTTCGTCGAGGCTCTGCCCTTTCCGGACGCCTCGTTCGACGTGGTGGCCAGCCGCTACAGCGCGCATCATTGGCGAGATTTCGAAGCAGGTTTGGCCGAGGCCCGTCGGGTGTTGAAACCCGATGGGCTCGCCGTATGGGTAGATGTGATCTCTCCCGATTCATCGCTACTCGATAGCTGGCTTCAGACGCTGGAATTACTGCGCGACCCGTCTCATGTGCGTAACTATTCGGTGGATCAATGGTCGCAGGCGGCCAAGGCGGCGGGCTTCCTTCCCGGCGGCACATCCCTGTTCCGGGTACACTTGGAGTTTGCAGCTTGGGTACAAAGGATGAAGACCCCAGAAGCGCATGTCCTCGCGATCCGTTCCATGCAGACGCGGGCCAGCGCAGATGTTGCTCGCCATTTCGGAATTGAATCGGACGGGAGCTTTACTTTGGACTCGATGTTGATGTGCGCTCAGGCCGAATGAATTCCGCGATGTATCTCACGCATCCGCGAAATATGCGGCGCGCCTCGAGCTGAGGGCAATTTGCCCAAGCGCTGCCGGGGAAACATCCGAAGTCTCTGAGAGCATTTCCACATAAGCTCCGCCCAACAGAGACAATCTCGATTCCATGCTTGGCCAGCTCAACATCCGCGACGACAGGAGAATTTCTCAGATGCGCGTTATTCCAATCCTTTCCGAGGCGGAATTCAAATCACGCTTCGGGGCGCTGCTGCGCGCCGTTCCGCCTGGAATGATCCGCGACCATTCGTTCTTCGACATGCCGGCCAATCGGCCGCCCTGGCGTGATACCCGCCTAAAGCTCGAAGCGGGCGAGCAAGTGACGACCTTCGCGCGCGGACGAACATGTTTCGATGGAACCGATCTTTGGTTCGGCCCGGACTTTCAAATATGGCGCCGCATCGGCAAGCGCGGACAAATCTCGCGCGGCACGCGGGCCGGAAACACCTTCACGGTGGAAGCCGCGGGGCCCCTGTTTTTCGCCAGCTATTTCCCCGGCGAATGGTCGACGCAGACGGGTGAACAAGCGTCGCCGCCCGAGGCATACAATCTCGTATCGGGCGACTTCACCGTTCTCGTCATCCGCTGGCGCGTCGATCC
>JBAWBR010000001.1:0-18598 GCA_049589875.1 Terriglobales bacterium | reverse complement strand
TTCCTTGAAGGGAAGTAAATGTCCCCCAGGGGCTGAAGCCCTCGGTCGTGCAAGAGAGTTATCGCAGCGCTGAAAGCGCTGCGCCACCCAAAATCAACACCAGACCGAGATTTCGGTAGTGGTGCAGTTAACTGCACCACTGCCGAGATTTCCAGCAGCCGGCTAGAGTACGGGAGCTTCTTTCGCTTCCAGTTCTTCCAGCAAGTCGCGCAGGGTTTCCATGATGGCTTCGGCGCTGGCGATTTTGATGGTGAATTTCAGGGTTCCATCGGGAGTGAATTGAGCTTTAGGCTGGCTGGCGACGAAGCGGGCCAGTTTGCCGGGGTCGATGGAGGCGCTCTGGCTGAATTTGATGTTGACGATTTCGCGCTTGCGCTCGATGGTTGTCGCTCCTACGCGCATGGATTGCAGTTTTAACGCAGCGTAGGCGAGCAGATTGCGAACGGCGGAGGGCGGGGGGCCGTAGCGGTCGGTTAATTCGGCGGTTACATCTTTCAACTGCGATTCGGTTTCCACTCCGGCGACGCGCTTGTACATGCGAAGGCGCTGATTTTCTTCCTTTATATAGTCGCTGGAAATGCGGATGTTGAGGCCGAGGTTGAGCTGAATCTCGGTGACCTCGACTCCTTGCTCGCCCTTCATTTCCCGGACGGCGCGCTCGAGCATCTGGGTATAGAGTTCGAAGCCGATGGCTTCGATATGGCCAGATTGCTCTCCGCCGAGCAAGTTGCCTGCGCCTCGTAGTTCCAGATCGAGGGCGGCGATTTTGAAGCCTGCGCCGAGATCGGAAAATTCTTTGAGCGCGGCGAGACGGCGGCGCGCGACGGGCGTGAGCTCGATTTCCGAGGGCAGCAAGAGATAGGCATAGGCGCGGCGATTCGAGCGTCCGACGCGGCCTCTTAGTTGATAGAGCTCAGACAAGCCCATGCGGTCGGCGCGATTGATGATGATGGTGTTGCAGAGCGGAATATCGAGTCCGTTTTCGATGATGGTGGTCGAGACCAGAATGTCGGCTTCGTGATGCATGAATTTGAGCATCACTTTTTCCAGTTCGCCTTCGCCCATCTGTCCATGGCCAACGGCGATGCGCGCGTTGGGCGCCATCCCTTGCAGCTTGGCGGCAATCTCCCAGATGGTTTCGATGCGATTGTGCACGAAATAAACCTGGCCACCGCGTTCGAGTTCCTGCTCGATGGCCGATTGGATCAGCTTCTCATCCCAGTTGGCAACTACGGTTTGAATCGCCATGCGATCTTTGGGCGGAGTTTCGATGACGCTCATGTCGCGCAGTCCAACGAGCGACATGTGGAGGGTGCGCGGAATGGGCGTGGCCGACATGGTGAGCACGTCGACCTGGGTGCGAATCTGCTTGATGCGTTCTTTGTGGCGCACTCCGAAGCGCTGCTCTTCGTCGACGACGAGCAGACCGAGGTCGGAAAACTTTACGTCTTTTGAGAGCAGGCGGTGTGTGCCGATCAGGACATCGACTTTGCCGACGGCGACGCGTTCGAGAATTTCTTTGACTTGTTTGGGCGTACGAAAGCGGCTGATCATTTCGACCTTGACGGGAAACGCCGCGAAGCGCTGCTTGAAAGTTTCGTAGTGCTGAAAGGCGAGGACCGTGGTGGGCGCGAGCACGGCGACCTGCTTGTTATCGCTGAGCGCCTTGAAAGCCGCGCGCATGGCGACTTCGGTCTTGCCGTAGCCGACATCGCCGCAGAGGAGGCGATCCATGGGAAGATGGCTTTCCATGTCGCGCTTGACGTCGGCGATGGCCTGCGCCTGATCTTCGGTTTCGTTGTATTCGAAAGCATCCTCGAATTCCTTCATCCATTCGGTATCGGCGGGAAAGACGTGGCCCTGAGCGGACTGACGCTGCGCGTAGAGCTTGAGCAGTTCGTCGGTCATATCTTTCATGGCCTTCTTGACACGGGCTTTGGTTTTTTCCCATTGCCCGGTGCCGAGGCGATTGAGGGTGGGCCTGACGCCTTCCTGCGAACGATATTTCTGGACCAGATCGAGGCGCGTGAGCGGGACGTAGAGACGCGCGGCTTCGGCGTATTCGAGGAGCATGAACTCGGCGGTGCCATCGCCCTGATTGATTTCCTTTAGTCCTTGATATTGGCCGATGCCGTGCTCGACGTGAACGACGTAATCGCCGACCTGGAGATCGCGGAAATCGGAGAGAAACGCGGAGACTTTGGATTTTTGGCGTCCGGGACGCGAGGCGACGAGATCGGATTCGTCGAATAGATCGCGGGCTCCGAAGACGGCGACGTGAGCATCGGGGAGGATGAAGCCGTCGGGGATGTAGGCCTTGAGCAGCGTGGTGGTGAAGATTTCTCCGGCGAAATAGGCGGTTTCGTCGGCATAGCTTTCGCCGCCACGGGTGCGGCTTCCGAGGCGATAGCTGGCGTTGTATTCGGTGAAAATGTCGGCAAGGCGTTCGACTTCTCCGGTATTGGGCGCGGCGAGGATGACGCGGTTTCCGCCGCTGGTGAGCTTCTTTACTTCTTCAATCATGCTGGGGACGTTGCCGTGGAAGCGGGTTGCGGGCTGGGAGAGGAAGGCGGCTTCAATTTCGCGCGACGCATCGGGAGTGTGGCCGGCATCGTTGAGGGGGTAGGGGTCCTTCGACTTGCCGCTGCTCGCTTCGCTCACATCGGCGGCGCTCAGGATGACAGGGGAAGAAGAATCGCTGGGGCGGGCGATGGCTAGATATTCGAGGTCGGCGCCGGGAAGCTTTGATACCGCTTCGCGCCAGGCTTCGGGGGTGAGGTAGAGATCGCTGGGGCGGACGAGGTTGCCGACTCCGCTGCGCTCGTGGGCTTCTTCAATTCGTGCCCAAATTTTGTCAAGCTCCTGCGCCAGCATTTCCGGCTCATCGAGAATCACGCGGGCCTGCGGGAGCATGGAGAAGATCGTGCGGTCGGCTCCAGCGACGGGGGCGTAAAACTCCCAGCCCGGAAAAACGCCGGCCCCGGAATCGCGGGCGGCCTGTTGAATGGCCTCGGCGGAGCCTTCGATGCGCTTGCCGGAGAGGCGGGCGTTGATTGCGCCCAATAATTCTTCATTGACCGGCGTTTCGGTGAGCGGGAGCAGCACGACTTCATCGACGGCATTGGAGGAGCGCTGGCTGGCGGGATCGAATTTGCGCATCGATTCGATCTCATCGCCGAAGAACTCGATACGCACGGGGCGATCGGCCTCGGGCGAATAGACATCGAGGATGCCTCCGCGAGCGGCGTACTGGCCGGGCATTTCGACGACGTCGGTGGGCGTGTAGCCGACGGTGTTGAGGTGCTGGAGGAGCTTCTCGACATCGAAAGTTTCGCCGCGCCGCAGAGGACGCGCGAGATCGGCGTAGTACTCGGGAGCGCGAAGAAGAATGGTGGTGGCGGTCACGGGCGAGATCACGATGGAGGCGCGGCCGGTGGCAATTCTCCAGAGCGCGGTGGCACGTTCCTCCTGAATCTCAGGATGCGGGGAGAGGTTCTGGAAGGGGAGAACGTCGCGCGCAGGGACGCTGACGATGGCATCGGGATCGAGGGCACCGGTAATCTCGGCGAAGGCAGTGAGAACGGGGAGCAGATCTTCGGCGGCGCGATTGTCAGGAACCACCACAATCAAAGGGCGCTCGATTTGGCGCTGAACTAAAGCGAGGATGAGGGCTTTGGCGGAAGGGGAAAGTCCAGTGACACGAATCCGCCCCGTGCTCTCGCGCAGATGGGAGGTCGCACGGCGGAAGGCTGGAAGTTCTTGCACATCCGCGAAAATTTCGCGGACGAACGGGAGGAGCATGCTGTTTTGATTCTATCAAGTGATTGGGCGGAATCGAGCGGGATGGCGAAAAAACTCTGCTGTGATTTTGCGGTGGCGAGCGGGAAGGGGCAGATTTGAGTGAAACGGCGCACTTTGCAGCGAAGCGGTGTAGAAATTGAAACGGTTTGAGTGCAAAAGCGGAAGGGTGAGGGCGAATTGCATCAGGTGGAGGCGAAATGCCTCTGGCACGGGTGGAAGTGCAGGAAAAAGGTGTGCCGTACAAACATAGGGGCATACAGACGGGTCACGTTTCGGAGTGACCCCGGTCACCGCAGCATATCGCAACATTGTTGAAACTCTCATCAGCGCGGCACGAGCACGCGATTGGCAAGTAAGTGGATTCTGGAGGTTACGCGATGGTGACATTACTAACGAGCGCCCTCCCCCACCACTTGGCTTCGCCAGTCAACTCAGACCGCCAACTTAACTCTTGAGAGGAATAGCAATCATGAAAACCACCAAAATCGCGGCGCTTGTACTGACGATCGCGGTTGCTCTGTTCATTCTGATTCCGAGTCTGTCCTGGGCCGATGACGGCGCCGCCCTGTACAAGTCGAAATGCGCTGCGTGTCATGGTGCGGATGGAGCCGGAAAACCGGCAGCCAAGATTCCGGCAGTGGCTGGAAAGTCCGAAGCCGATGTGACGAAGGCGATCACGGAGACTGCGAAGCATCCGGCTGGAGTAAAGAGCCTGTCAGCAGACGACGCGAAAGCGATCGCCACGTATGTGAAGGGCTTAAAGTAGTCGAGGATTGCTGTTCCGCTCAGGGTGTCCGCGCCGGCAATTTCCTCCCACGCCGGCGGCGGACAACCGCGGAGGTGCATGGTGACAGTGTCCTGGAAAATAGGGCGCGCAGCCAGAACCGCCAGCCGCTCTTTGAAACAGGGAGAGCGGCGAGATGCCTCCGCAAGGAAAAGGAACAGCCAGCCCGGGTTTTCACCCAGAATGGCGACGGGCCATTCGGGCGACCCTCCCGACAAGCGTAAAGCCCGGGCAATTGTTTGGCATACGAGCCGGCACGCCAGTGTGCTGGTTCCTATTTGGCTCTTCGGCACAGCCGACGCCTTCTGCGCCAGCGCGCGGACCCGCCTGTTCCGGAGCGGCCCGGAGATCAACTTATGAGTAAAGCCATCCTGTACGACGCGACCATGTGTATCGGTTGCAAGCAGTGCGAGGGCGCCTGCGCGCAGCAAAATCAGCTCACGTATAACGATGCGGTGGCAGCGGAGCCGGTGCAATCGGCGCACAAGTATACAGTCGTCCTTACCAAGAACGACAAGTTCATGCGCCGCCTGTGCATGCATTGCGAGAAACCAGCGTGCGCGTCAGTCTGCCCGGTGGGCGCGCTTCATAAGACGGCAGCGGGCCCGGTCGTCTATGACGTCTGGAAGTGCATTGGATGCCGTTATTGCATGGTGGCTTGCGCGTTTAATCAGCCGAAGTATGAATGGGGAGCGCTGAATCCGCGAGTACGCAAATGCGTAATGTGCCCGGACCGCGTTGCTGCCGGCAAGCAGACCGCTTGCGCAGAGATTTGCCCGACAGGGGCGACGAAGTTCGGCGAGCGCGACGAGCTGATTGCAGAGGCGAAAGACCGCATACGGCAGAATCCTTCGAACTATCAGCCTCATATTTACGGCATTAACGAGGTGGGCGGAACGTCGGTCCTTCTTATTTCCTCCGCCAATGTTGAAGACTATGGGTATCCGTCGCCGGAGAAAATCGGCGAGACGCCGCTGCCTGAATACACGGGCCGGGTGATGGAGAGGATTCCGGACTTCATTCCTTTGTGGACGATGGTTCTGGGCGGGATTTATTGGGTTTCCCACCGGCGCGATGAAGTCGCTGCCGCTGAGGCACAACACAAGAATGGGGGCGGGCAATGAAATTCAAACTGACTCTTTGGAGAGCGATCTTCATCGTGATCATGGTGCTGGGCCTCTACTCATCGTTTGTGCGCTATTTCCGTGGGCTCGGCGCGGTCTCCAACATGACGGACCAGTTTCCATGGGGACTGTGGATCGGCTTCGATTGCCTGTGTGGCGTGATGCTGGCTGCCGGCGGCTTTTGCATGGTGGGGGCGGTGTATCTATTTAATGTTGAGCGCCTGCATCCGGTTGTGAGGCCGGCGGTGCTGACTGCCTTTCTTGGATATCTGCTCTTCATTGTGGGGCTGTTGTTTGACCTGGGCCGTCCATGGTTCATCTGGCACCAGATGATCTACAGGAACCTGCACTCGGTGATGTTCGAAGTGGGCATGTGCGTGATGTTTTACACCACTGTGCTGTTCTTCGAATTTCTGCCCAACGTGTTTGAACGGTTGAAGTGGAAGACGCCGATCAAGTTGATCAACAAGGTTTATCCGATTCTGATCGTGGCGGGGATTTTGCTCTCGACCCTGCACCAGAGCTCGCTGGGATCGCTGTATTTGATTATGCCGAGCAAGCTGCATCCGTTCTGGTATACACCGGCGCTGCCGTTCTTTTTCTTTGGCTCGGCGGTGGCGGTGGGATTAGCGATGACCATTTTTGAATCCACGCAGAGCGCGAAGGCCTTTGGCAGACAACTGGAGCTTCCGGTACTGGTCACGCTGGGCGGGGCGTTGCTGGTGGCACTCTGGGTCAACCTGCTGCTGCGCTTTGAAGATTACTTCCATCGCGGCGTGATTGGCATGATCTTCAAGCCGAGCTATGAAGCATATTTTCTGTGGCTGGAACTCACGCTCACATTTGTCATTCCGATCGGCATACTGAGTTTCAAGAAGGCGAGACTGTCGCCGCAATTGCTCTACCTGGCGTCCATTTCGACGGTGCTGGGATTCATCACCAACCGCCTGAATATCGCGCTTATTGGATTTGAGACATATGTGGGGAAGCACTACATGCCGAAGTGGACCGAATTCAGCATCACGCTGATGATCATTGCGATTGGATTCGCGCTGTTCGGACTGGCGGTGCAGTATCTGCCGATTTTCGAATCTGAAACCAAACACGAGCTCGAAGAACCCGAAGGCATAGACGTCAGGGCCGGGGTTTTGAGCCATGCGGGAGACTGAACAAAAGCCGGCGATTCGCATCTGGCATCGCGCCTGTTACGGATTGAGCACCAAGCTGATCATCATGCTGCTTGGCGCCATGACGGTCATCTTCCTGCTGCTGGGATACCTGACGGTCCGCCTGCAACGGCAGGATCTGGAAGCAACCACGCTGCTGAGCGCGGAGCGGATCAGCGACATCATCCGCCGCAATACATCCGATTACATGCTGCGCAACGATCGTGAAGGCCTGCACCGGGCGATGTCCGCAATGGCGACGGAACCGGGTGTGGTGCGAGTGCGCGTCTTCGACCGCGAAGGCCATGTCAGCTATTCGACCGACCGCTCCGAGATCGACCGCACGCTGGATAAGGACGCAGAGGCCTGTTACGGCTGCCACGCCCATGGACAGACGCTGACGCGGCTGAACCGGCCCGACCGCTTTCGTGTTTACAAGGCACAGGGAGAGCGGGTGCTGGCGATCATCACGCCGATTGAAAACCAGCCCGAGTGCGCGAACGCGGCCTGCCACGAGCATCCGGCGAGCCAGCCGATTCTTGGAGTGCTGGACACGCATCTCTCGCTTGCCCGCACCGACCAGCAGTTAGCCGAAGTCTCCTACAAGATGATTGCCTGCGATGTCGCCGCCATGGTGGCGATTGCATTTCTGAGCTGGCTGTTCATTTTTCGCGTGGTGGAGCGGCCGCTGCGCCAGCTTCACGCGGGAACACACAAGCTGAGCGCGGGGGCGCTGGGATACCAGATCGATCTGAAATCCAAAGACGAGATCGGATATCTGGCGCGGTCATTCAACACCATGAGCCTGCAACTGCGCGGCGCGAATGAGCAGCTCGTTTCCTGGGCGCACCACTTGGAGGAACGAGTGGATGAAAAGACGAGCGAACTGCGCCGCGCGCACAACGAGGTGCTGCATAGCGAGACGATGGCATCGGTGGGAAAAATGGCCGCCGTGGTCGCTCATGAGATCAACAACCCGCTCTCTGGAATTCTGACTTATTCGAAGCTCTTGAAGAAATGGGTGGACAGCGGCCAGGTGAGTAATGAGAAGAAGGCGGATGCGCAGCAATGTCTGGATCTGATTACCTCGGAAAGCCGGCGCTGCGGCGAGCTGGTGAAGAATCTACTGAGCTTCTCCCGGCAGTCGCCCATGAACGTGCAAGCGATGGATGTGAATCGGGTGGTGGAGCAATGCCTGATGCTGGTGCGGCACAACCTGGAGAATGCGGGCGTAGAGGCGCATCCCATGCTCGCTTCGGACTTGCCGCGCCTGCAAGGCGATCCCTCGCAGATTGAGCAGGTGCTGCTGGCGCTGATCGTCAATGCCGCCGATGCGATGCCGCGGGGCGGCAATGTGTGGGTTGAATCGCGATTGACGGAAGAGGGCGACGAGGTTGCACTGTCGGTTCGGGACGACGGCTCGGGCATTCCACCCGACATTCTGCCAAAGATTTTCGAGCCCTTCGTTACGACCAAGGATTTGAATCATGGGACGGGCCTGGGCCTGGCGGTGAGCCGCGGCATTGTTGAACGCCATAGCGGCCGGATTTCGATCGACTCCGAGGTTGGAAGAGGAACAACGGTAACGATCACATTGCCCGTACCGGGGCGCGCGGGCCCACCGCCTGAGCCAGCCCTGGCCGGCGCGGAAACGAGAACGAGGTGAATGCTTTGACGCCACAAGCCAAACTGCTGATCGTGGACGACGAACTAAGCGTGCGGGATTCGCTCGCCAAGTGGTTTCACGAAGAAGGATACGAGATCGGGACAGCCGAGGACGCCAATGGCGCGCTGACACGGCTGGCCGATCATCCATGGGACGCAGCCCTGGTCGATATCAAGATGCACGGCACGGATGGGATCGAACTGCAGCGGCGCATGCACGAGGTGGATCCTAATCTCATTGTGATCATGATGACGGGATATGCTTCGGTGGAAACCGCGGTGACCGCGCTGAAGAATGGCGCATACGATTACGTGACCAAGCCGCTTGATCCCGACGAAATCGCGCATCTTGTAAAAAAGGCACTGGCCCACAAGCGGACGGAGGAAGAAAACGTGCGCCTGCGGGAGACAGTCGCCGAGGTGGCGCGGCCTGAAGAAATTATTGGTGAGAGCGAGGCGATGCAGAAGGTCTATCACGCGATCGAGACGGTCGCGCCCACTGATGCCACCGTGCTCGTAACCGGAGAGAGCGGCACTGGCAAGGAGCTGGTGACGAGGGCGATTCACCATGCCAGCACGCGGCGATTTCATCCTCTTGTGGTGATCCACTGCGGCGCGCTCACGGAGACGCTGCTGGAAAGCGAACTCTTCGGCCACGAAAAAGGAGCGTTCACTGGCGCGCAATATCGCAAGAAAGGCAAATTTGAAATCGCAGAGGGCGGAACAGTCTTTCTCGATGAAATTGGCGATATCAGTCTGAAGACGCAGACCGATCTTCTGCGGGTTTTGCAGGAACATGAGATTGTTCGCGTGGGCAGCACGCAGCAGATCAAGGTTGATTTCCGCTGCGTGGCCGCCACTAACAAGAATCTGGAGCAACTGATTGAAGAGGGGAAATTCCGGCCGGATCTGTTTTACCGCCTCAACGTCTTCCATATTGAGTTGCCGCCTCTGCGCGAGCGGCGGGAAGACATTCCCCAGTTGGTGAATCATTTCGTGCGCAAGTTCTCTCTACAGATGAACAAGAGAATCAACCGCGTGAATGCGGCGGCCATGGACCTGCTGCAGCAGCAGCCGTGGCCGGGAAACATACGCGAGCTGGAAAACTCGGTGGAGCGTGCCATGGTGGTGGCGCAGGAGCCGGAAATCAAGGAGCAGGATTTCGCTTTCAAGGCACACAATAACAGCGCGGCGGCGAATGGAAGCGCCAACAAGTCGCTGGAGGAAATGGAGAAGAGCCACATCCTGCGTGTGCTTGAACAATGCAGCTGGAACCAGACCCGTGCGGCGGACATGCTGGAGATCGACCGGGTCACATTGCATCACAAGCTGAAAAAATACGGTTGGAGCCGACCTGTCGAAGCGCGATGAAAATGCTCGATCTGCTGCCGATCGGGGATCTCGATGCGCGGCTCCTTCTGCCACTGGCTTCCGCGCTCGCCGATTCCTACCGCGTGCCCTGCCGCATTCTGGAGGAGAACCTCGATCCGAAGCTGGCTTTTCATCCGGAGCGGGGGCAGTACCACTCCTCTGAGCTTTTGCAGGCGATGCAACCCCATGGGCGGGCCGCGTGGAGAGTGCTGGGCGTAACCGCAGTCGACCTCTACATCCCAATTTTGACCTTTGTTTTTGGGGAGGCGCAGGTGGGCGGGCCTTGCGCGATTGTGTCACTTCACAGGCTGGCGCAGCCCTTCTATGGGTTGCCGCAGGATTCCGATCTGCTGCTGACACGGCTGATTAAAGAATCGGTGCATGAAGTCGGACACACGTTCGATCTGACACATTGCAACGATTATTCCTGCGCCATGGCGCCGTCGCATGCGGTGGAGTGGATCGATTTGAAAGAAGCAGTGCTGTGTTCCGACTGCCAGGCGCGAGCTTGCGCATCGGTGGGGTAGTGGCCGAGGCGCTCGATTCGGAGGAGAGGATTGCCGCATGGCTACCGCAACTTGGAAATCGGCGCTCTTGAGGGACTGGGCGGGTCGGAATTCCGAATTTCTTGCGACAGTGAATTTCGCGTTGCGATTCCCGATACGGGGTGAGGTTGATCACAACCAATCGGGCCGAATGCGCCTCTACCGGCAGGTTCGCCCATTCTCCGTCATTGCGTTGTCTCTCTATTCAGGAGAAGAGCCGGTGAGCGCGAGCTAACTCGCTGTGCCCGCAACCCAGAGAGTATTGAACGCTTTCGGGAATAGATGGGCCAGAGGAGTGCAAGGGCTAGTGTATCTCCCTAAGACAAAATCCCGTGCGGAGAAGACTGGACACAGCCATGCTGCAAAAATGCGCGAACCCCGAATGTACCGCCCCATTCCGATCGCTCCATGAAGGCAAGCTCTTTCTGGCGGAAACCCTCGTACCCGATACCGAAGACGCATTTGATGGTAACCGGCGAAGGGCACGAAAGCGCGAACATTTCTGGCTTTGCGGCCCCTGCTCGATTCATCTCACTCTTCACTTTGATGCCTCTCAGGGAATGCTAACCGTACCCATCAGCACAGGGGTAGCCCGGCGGCCACCGCTATTGCGGCCCGCATACGCGAGGACTGCGTGAGAGAAAGCCCATGGATTTGAGGATCACAAAACGTTTGCCGTGCTCGGTTTGCGGATTGGACTCACACTGGCGCAACGGCTGGTTTCTGGTGGCGGAGAACCGGTGGCGCGACCGGCTGAAGATCTTTACCTGGCACCGTTCGCTGGCTTCGCAACGCGGCTTCAAAAGCGCCTGCAGCCAAGAACATCTTAAAGTCCTGGTCGCCTACTGGCTGGATCAAGCCGACCTTCGGCTGATATCTCCGACGCTTGGACCCTTGCCGCTGGGGAGCGACTCCTCGCTCGAAGAGATCGACGCTAGCGCGGCCAATGCCGGGCGCCTGGTTGGGGAATTGTCAGTCTACCGGGAGGCTGGCACGCGCACGTGGACGGGCTCTGCTGCGGCATTGCAGGAAATTATCGATTCGCTGCTTCCTGGAGGCGAAGCGGATTCAGCGGCAGCGCCAGGCGTTCGAATTTTTCAACCTCCTCAAGAGCGCTCTTACCGGCTCTTCCTTCACTAGGCGCTGGCAAGTCCGAGCCGGGCAAGTTACAACGTTCGGCCCTGCCAGCGCTCCTTCCACACGCGCCAATCTCTATCCATTTTTTCAGCCATGGCCTCCGCCGCGTTGACCAGCCAGTTTGCTTTGCGTTTGCGCAGATCCTTCAGGATGGCATGCCGCTTCTCTTCGGTCCCCGCATGGATGTTGGCCGTTTCCTGTCCCATGGCCTGCAACAGGCGCAATTCTCCACGGGCCGACCCGAGCGCTTCCAGTTCGATGCGGGAACAATGGGGAGAAAGTCTGCGGACAATCCATGGTCCGCGCAATTGCACATAAGGATCGGGGCAGCGCACGGAGCGGCGGAGAATCGCGCCATACAAAATTTCGCGAGCCGCGTGCGGGTCAGCCCAGTTAGCCGCGGAAGGAGCGAGCGCCTTGGCTTCGCGGGCGATGAATCCACCCTTCCATTCGGCCAGAGAGACAATCCGAACCCGGCCGAGGCTGCCCATGCCCGCGATCCGATGCAACAGGCGGTATTCGATGCCCGGCTCCGGCAGCGAATGCTCCAGTGCGTCGCGGGCGCTCTCGGCGACTTTCCCGCGCTCGGGCGGCAACTTTTGCAGCTTCTGCCAGAATTGGACAGGATCGCGCAGCTTGCTCTCCGCAATCGCTCGCAGCCAGGCGTGGTCTTCTTCCAGAACAAATGGCTTGCCGCCCTGTTCGATCCCGTGGCTGTAGCCGGTCAGGATCGCGTCCGATGAATCCTTTGCCTTCATCGCCAGCCGGTCTTCCCGCGCGGCTAATAATGCGCTGGTGGCGAGACGGATCAAATCCAAGGTGTAGGGGAAAACGGAGGCTTCATCAAAATCGTTGATTCCCCAAACCAGGCGGCCATCGGCGTCGCGCCAGGTGCCAAAGTTTTCCACGTGGAGATCGCCGACGGAGAGGATGCGCGGGACATGCTGGAGACCGGGGCACAGTTCTTCCCAGACTTGCATCCAGCGGTAAAATGTCGCCCGCAAGAACGAAAATGTGGACTCCGCCATCCGCTCATGTTTGAGCTTGAGATCCTTCTCCACGATTTCGATGTGCTGGGCAAGCCATTCCTCGTATTTTCTTGTGGCCTTCAGGATATTCATGGGTGTCAGTTGCCAGTTTGCAGTTGCCGGTTGCCAGTTCTTTAGCTCTCGGTTCCCAGTGCTCAGAAGAGTCTAATCATTGCCACGGAAAGAGTGGTCCGGGCAAGCAATTTTATCTCTTCCTAATTCTCATTGGTCTGGTTTTCTGGTTTCCTGGCTTTTGACAAATCGGCGGTTGGATCTGAGAACTGGGAGTGAGTTGAATCAGGCAATAGAACACCCGCGCCTCCTTGACGAGACACGGGTGCGACAAGCAATGGTTAAAAAGAGGCCTAGTTGTAGTAGGCTGCGTTCTTTTCCACGAACTCTTTTTTGTCTTCGGGAATATCTTCTACCGCGAAGATTGCTTCCGACGGGCAGACTGGTACGCAAGCGCCACAGTCGATGCAGCCAGCGGGATCGACGAAGAGCTGCGCCACTTCTTCGACCTTTGGTTCGTCAGTCTTGGGATGAATGCAGTCTGTCGGACAAACGTCCACGCAGAGGTGATCTTTGGTGCAGCTATCAGTGATTGCGTATGCCATATTCTTCTGGATCCTTTCCTTAGCTTCATCTTCAACTTAAGACGGAGAAGAACCTCGCGCCGTGACCATGATCACAACGCCGTGTGGCCGATGGATCACAAGGGTTAGTGACCGGCGTCACAGCCGGCCGGGACGCTCTTTTGTAAAACAAAAATAATTAATAGAACTAACGGGAAGTAAAAGCTTGCCCGGCCCAACCCCACGACCCCATTGCCGCCACCTGGCGGCGGGCCGGGCATGCGCTTCTCGGTGATACGTTATCCCCTATCGGCCTGTTGCACGCGTCGATTCATCCTGGCAAACTCAGCAAATGCCGGAGGGTGGAGCTGAAGCCTTGGTGTTATGATTCGCCGTTATGCACTTTTCTCAGAAAGTTGCGCGGCTGTTCCTCAATGTTGGTATGTTTACCGTTGCCTGTGCGAGCTTGTGTGGCGCGGCGACGTCTCCGGTTTCTCGGGCTAAATACACGGTTCATCTGGTGCAGGCATGGATTCCGATGGCGGATGGCGTTCGCCTTTCGGCCACGCTCTACATGCCAGACAATGCCAAACCGGGCGAGAAATTCCCTGCCCTGCTTGAATATCTTCCCTATCGCAAGGATGACGCCACGGCGGCGCGCGACTACCCGATTCACACTTATTTTGCGGCGCGAGGATACGTCAGCGCGCGGGTGGATATACGCGGCTTTGGCGCGAGCGAAGGCGCACCTACGGACCGTGAATATTCACAGCAGGAGCAACTCGACTGCGAGCAGGTGATCGCGTGGCTGGCCGGGCAGACGTGGTCGAATGGCAAGGTTGGCATGTTTGGAATTTCCTGGGGGGGTTTTAATTCTATTCAGATGGCCATGCGGCATCCTCCCGCGCTTAAGGCCATTCTTGCCGTCGACGCGACCGAAGCACTTTTCCATGACGACATTCACTACATCGACGGCCTGATACATTTCGATGAGTTCGAACTCAACATGGACCTTGCGCCCGCAATGACGGGCGCGCCCGACTACACGCTCGATGAGAAAGTACTGGGCCCACGTTTTGAGTCGACGCCCTGGTCGCTGCTTTATCTCAAGCATCAGCGGGATGGCGATTTCTGGCACGCGCCGGAGCGCGCGCTCAGCGAGATTAAGATTCCGTGCTTTCTGATTGGCGGCCTGGCGGATGGCTATCGCGACTCGATTCCGCGGATGTTTGAGCAGGTCAAGGCGCCGATCAAGGCGATTATCGGCCCGTGGAATCATGGGTTCTCCAACGACGCCGATTTCGGTCCGCAGATCGAGTGGCGCGATCAGGCGGTGCGCTGGTGGGATTATTGGCTGAAGAATCGCAACACAGGAATCATGGATGGAGGCGCGCTGGCTATTTATATGCAGGGCTGGCACGCGCCCGATCCACACCTCAAGGAAGTGCCGGGAAAGTGGCGCACCGAGCCGACATGGCCGGTGCAGGGCGTGAAAAACACGCCGCTTTATTTTTACGACGCGCGCATGCTTTCCACCACTCCGGCGAAGCCGGGCGAGCAACAGCTTCGCAATGTTCCTTCGATTGGAGTGGAGGCGGGGTTCTGGTGGGGCGATTTGACTCCGGATCAGCGGCCAATCGATGCCTTTAGCCTGACTTACGACTCGGCTCCATTGACGGAAGAGCTGAGTATTCTCGGAATGCCGCATACCATGCTGCGCGCCAGTTCCACCGCGCCGCTGGCGGATTGGTTTGCGCGGCTCAGCGATGTTGCGCCCGACGGTTCAGTGACGCTGGTGACTGGTGGAGGCATAAGCGGCGCGCAGCGCGACTCGGCGTCAGAACCGAAGGACCTGGAAGCGAATCAAACGTACTCGCTCGATATTGCGATGCACCTGACGACGTGGACTTTCCCGAAAGGCCATCGCATTCGTTTGGCGGTTTCAAATGCGCTCTGGCCGATGGTGTGGCCAACGCCACAAGCGATGACGACGTCGCTGCAACTGGGCACGGAAAACGGATCGCGCGTGGTGCTGCCGCTGGTCGCGTCCTCGCTCTATGCTGCGCCGGAGTTCTCGGCTCCGCAGCCAAGTGAAGAACGCAAGGATATACAGGCGGCGGGGTTCCCATGGCCCGGGGAATGGAGAACCGAGCGCGACGAGTTAGCGGGTAAGACGAAGGTTAGTTGGAATGGTAAGTCGGAAGAGACCTATCCGTGGGGAAAAGAAACGGATCTGGAAGCCCTGACTTATGACGCGGATGACAATCATCCCGATGTAAGTGCTGTCCATGGAGAGGCCGAGATTGCGATGGCGCTGAAAGACCGGACTTTGTCGTGGCGAGGCCATCTCACGCTGACCAGCGACGCCAAGAACTTTTATTACAAATACGTCCGCGAGTTATACCAGGATGGCAAGCTGCTGAAGGAAAAAACCTGGGAGGAGACGGTGCCGCGGGATCATCAGTAATGACTTACTGCGAAGATGTCGGCGCGCTAACGGCTTACTGAGGCTACATAATTTGGAAAGCTTAATCCGCGGCGGCTGCCTCATTGGCCAGGCCACTCTTTAAATCAGCCGCCAGTAATTGATGGAATAAGTGCTCGCCTGCTTCGCGGCGGACCGAAAGCCGGCCCGCGCCATACGCCCGTGATTTAAGCCCGCGTTGCACCGCTTCGCAGATATCGAGATCTTCATCCTGCACGCCGCTTCCCGCCGCAACGCTGCGCTCGTTGAACTCGCGATTTGCCTCACTCACATCGCCGAAGCAGAACTCGAACACGACGCGGCAATGATCGACGTCAATCGGGATGACGAGGTTTGTATCCATGTAGCCTTCATAGCAGTTGAACATGAAATTTGGGTAGAGCCAGAAATACCAAGCCCGGCCACCTTTGCGCGTGCTTGCTTTTGCCTGATCTTCGTCCGAAAAGACCAGAGGGCTCGACTGCAGCGAGTAACGGTCTTCATTTTCGATGGTGTACTGCTTGTAATCCAGAACCGAATTTAGGCCTTTATGTAGATGGGGCACGTGATAGCCGCCATCCAGGTAATTATCGACAAATACTTTCCAGTTACAGTGAATGTCGTAGACCTTGGTCGAGAAGTAATGCAGCTTACTAATGCCGAGGGGCGCCGCGCGTTTCACCAGGCCGCCGAGAAATTCGTTCAGCGATGCCGCGTGGGGATCAAGGTTGACGAAAACAAATTTTTCCCATGTATCTACTTTGACTGGAACCAGCCCGTTGTCTTTGCGCTCAAAATTTTTTACTCCCTCGAACTCGGGCATGCCCTTGAGCGATCCATCGAGGCCGTAATTCCAGCCGTGGTAGGGACAATGCAGAATCGAGGCCTGTCCGCACTTCTCGGTCATTACGGCGGCGGCATGATGGCGGCATACGTTATAAAACGCGCGCAGGACGCCATCATTCCCGCGCACCGCGACAATGGGCTCACCCGCAACAGTTGCGGTCACAAACTGTCCCGGCTCCTCTACCTGATCGGTTCTGCCCAGCACTTGCCAGGTGCGAGAGAATACGGTTTGCCGCTCCAGTTCGGCGATTCGCTCGTCCACATACCATGGGGCGGAGATGGTCGCAGCCTCCGCCAGCGGCGCTTTCGCGTCGTAGCTGGCAACGATCTCTTTCACGGTCATGCCGTTTCTCATGCTACTTTCTCTGGGAGCTGAACTTTTTCCGATCCAACCGCGCGTCGTAACAGGTCCACAAACTGCTCGATGCGAGCCTCTTTTTTCTCGGGGACTGGTCCGGTTTTGCGGAATAGGCCGGGATCGAGTTCTTCCGTCAGCAGCGCATCCTGAAACCGGTCCATGGTCCACTCCAGAATGGAGCCGGTCATATCCAGATCCAAGTCGGATCGCAGATCGCCGCGGTTGACGCCGAAGCGCAAAAACTCGCGCCAGCCGTAGGGATCCTCTTGAGTGAGAAAGCGGTTGATCTCGCGGCGGAGGGCGAGGTCGGTGCCGTAATTTCCGACCAGATAGATTCGATAGGAGGCCCAATTGTCGCGGACCATGTTTTCCGTGCGGGCCAGCCAGTAGCGCAGGACTTCAAAGAATCCGCCGGCCTGCGCGTCCTCCGGAGCCTGCATGTAGCGCGGAAAGGATTGCACCGCTTTTTTGTAGGCTTCGAAAAACAATCCGTCTTTGCTTTTGAAGTGCTGAAAAACCGATCCTTTGGCGATGCCGAGTTGCGCCGCAATATCTTCGACGCGCGCCGCGTTATATCCGCGCTCGGCAAAATAGCGGATCGCCACCTCTACAATCCGGCCACGCTTAACTTCCGACCTTGGACGCGGTTTCTCATCGCTTCTGAATAATGGCGTCTTCGCTAAATTGCTTGCTATGCCCATAACGCCCCCTCGGACGTTTGACCCCGGGTCAGTCGCAAGGCAAACCTGTGACCTCAGAAAAAAACTGGTTGGTTAAGACATTCCCAGGGCCGCGGTTAAATTCTGCGGAACAATCTAGTTGATTATTGACCTGTGGTCAATGGCAATTGCGGGCCGAATTCGTGCCAGAAGCGTCCTCTGAGTTACCGATTACAAATTACAAACTGCCAATTGCTATGAGCTGCCAATGGCGATCCCGGCAATGAAGACCAGCACTCCGCCCACCACGACTTGAAAGGCAGCCGAGAGCAGGGGTGTGTCCATATATTTGTTGCGGATCCAGGCGATAACCCCCAGCTCGAAGGCGACGACGATGACGGCGGCGACGAAAGCCATGTGGAAGTTAGAGAGCAGAAAAGGCAGCGTATGTCCGATGCCGCCGGCAGCGGTCATCAGTCCGGTGACCGCGCCGCGCAGCACGGGTCTGCCGCGGCCGGTGAGCGAGCCGTCGTCGGAGAGCGCCTCCGCGAAGGCCATTGAAATACCTGCGCCAATGGATGCAGCGAGGCCGACCAGAAAGGCGTCTTTGCTGCTTCGGGTGGCGAAGGCGGCGGCGAAAACTGGAGCAAGCGTCGACACCGAGCCATCCATAAGGCCGGCCAGACCGGGTTGAATAATCTGCAGGACAAAGAGCCGCCGCTGCGCTTCATCTTCTGCCTTCGCAACGTCTTGGGTGATGATATTTTCCTGCAGCGCTTCGGCCGTCATCTGGTGTTTGCGTTCGGCTTCTTCGAGGTCGCCGAGCAATTTACGAATGCCGGCATCAGTCACCTGCGTCATCGCCTTTTGATAGAAGCGGCGCGTCTCCAGTTCCATGACCTCGGCTTGCTTTCGCGCGTCGGCGATTTTGAGTGGACGCATCAGCCAGGGCGGACGGCGCTGCACGAAGCCCTTCACGTCCTGGCGGCGAATGAGCGGAATGTGCTCGCCGAAACGCGCGCGATAGGTTGCGATCAGCGCGGCACGATGGCCGGACTCCTCTTCGCGCATATCC